>NZ_JAMQOS010000004.1:0-469772 GCF_031624605.1 Haloarcula onubensis
CCTCCCGTACCCATCCCGAACACGGAAGATAAGCTCACCAGCGTTTCGGTGAGTACTGGAGTGCGCGAGCCTCTGGGAAATCCGATTCGCCGCCACCATTCATACCTACTTTCAGCCTTCCGGAGAGAGTCATCTCTCTCCGGAGGGCTTTTTGTATTTACGCAGAGTGGCGACGCTGCCCGACAAATACCTACGAACGAATAACTATCGCTCGATAGCGGCCGTCGTGCGCACGTCGGCGACTGACCGGCCGACCTCGACCGTGTAGTGACCGCCGTCGACGGTCCAGCCGCCGTCGTACCGCGAGAGCGCGAGTTCGTCGAGGTCGAGCGTCACCGTGCGTGACTCCCCGGCGTCGAGTCGGACCGGTGCGGCGGCGGCGAACTCTCGCTCCGGGCGGTCGGTTCCCTCGACGGTGGGTGGTCGGACGTACGCCTGGACGACCTCTCGGCCCGGCCGCTCGCTGGTGTTCTCGACGGGCACCTCGACAGTGGCGTCGCCGGTCGCTGTCGCGTCGCCGTACTCGAAGGTCGCGTAGGAGTGGCCGTGGCCGAACGGGTAGGTCGGTCCGTCGTCGGCGGTGTCGAAGTGGCGGTAGCCGACGAAGACGCCCTCGTCGTAGTGTGCCACGTCGTCGATGCCGGGGAACCGACGCTCGTCGCTGGCCGGATAGCTCCCCTCGGGGGCGAACGTGACGGGCAGTCGCCCGCTGGGGTCGCGGTCGCCGTAGAGCACCTCGGCGAGGGCCGCGCCGTCGGCCTGGCCGGGGTACCACTGTTCGACGACGGCGGCCACGTCGTCGCGCCAGGGGGTTTCGACCGGGCCCCCAGTCCGGAGGACGACGACAGTCCGGTCGTTGGCGGCGGCGACGGCCTCGATGAGTTCGTCCTGCCGGCCGGGGAGTGCGAGGCTGTCGCGGTCGCGGGCTTCCGTGGTCGCGTCGCGCACACAGACGACGGCGACATCGGCGTCCTCGGCGGCCGCGACGGCGTCGTCGAGCGACGGTTCCTCGTCGGGGCCGCTGTCGTCGGCTTCGTGGCCGCTGTCGACGAACGGCAGGAGGTCGAACAGCGAGACGTTCTCTATCTCCGGAATCCCGCGCGCGCTCGTCACGGTCCCGTCGGCACGCGCTTCGAGACCGTCGACGGGACTTACCGAGTGGAACGGCGTCGTCTCGGAGGAGCCGCCGCCGCCGAGTTTCGCCGTGTGGACGTGGGGGCCGACGAGCGCCACGTCGGCGTCGTCGGCGAGCGGCAGGACGCCGTCGTTGTCGAGCAGGACGGTCCCGCGGGCGGCGATATCGCGCGCGATGTCGCGGTGGCGTTCGCTGTCGAGTTCGCCGGGCCGGTCGCGGCCGTCGAGCAGGCCGACGCGGGCCATCTGGCCGAGGACGCGTCGAACCATGTCGTCCAGCCGGTCGGCGGGGACCGACCCCTCGTCGATAGCGGCGCCGAGTGGCTCCCCGAAGAGGCCGGCGTGGGTCGCGTCCGGGATGCCGTCGGGCCACTCGAACTCCTCGTCGGGGTCGTCGGGGCCGGCCGGGACCCCGGGCATCTCCACGTCGAGGCCGGCGTTCGCCGCACCGACGGTCGATTCGAGGCCGTACCAGTCCGAGACGGCAAAGCCCGCAAAGCCCCACTCGTCTTTGAGCACGTCGCCGACCAGCCGTCCGTGGTCGCTCATGTGAGTGCCGTTGACGCGGTTGTAGCCGGTCATCACCGAGCCGACGCCGGCCTCGACGGCGGCGCGGAAGGGCGGGAGGTAGAGTTCGCGGAGGGTCCGCTCGTCGACGTCGGCGCTGATTGTCGTCCGGCCCGTCTCCTGGTTGTTGGCGACGAAGTGCTTGACCGTCGCTATCACGTCCTCGGATTCGATGCCGGCGACGAGCGCGCGGCCGAGGTCGCTCGCCAGGACGGGGTCCTCCGAGAGATACTCGAAGTTCCGGCCACAGTGGGGGACACGGACGATGTTGACGCCGGGCGCGAGCAGCACGTCCTGGTCGTGGGCGCGGGCTTCGCGGGCCATCGCCGCCCCCTGCTCGCGCGCGAGGCCGGGGTCGAACGTCGCGGCGGTGGCGAGCGTGGCGGGGAACGCCGTCGCGCGCTCGCCCTCGGCGCGGATGCCGAGGGGGCCGTCGACCAGCCGGAGCGGCGGGATGTCGAGGCGCGGGACGCCGGGGAGATAGCCAGTGGCGCGCGATTCGGGGTCCGGAGCCCCGCGGACGAGCGACAGTTTCTCGGCGCGGGTCAACTCGTCGACGAGTGCGTCGATGTCGGCCATACGATACCGAGGGTGGGTGTGGGGGCGGGAAAGCCGTTTGGGCACGGTCGTCCGGGCGGCACAACTGCTATGCGTGTCTCGCGCGGACCGGCGGTATGGACGCCGAGGGGCTCCCGCCGGAGACTGCCATCGGGCGCGTCGCGCTGACGGTCGGTGACGTGCGCGACGTGGCCGAGTTCTACGAGCGAGTCGTCGGGCTGGCGGTCCACGAGCGACGCGACGGGTCGGCGGTGCTGGGCGACGGGGAGATACCGCTGTTGGAACTCCACGAGGACCGGACCGCGCCCGAGCGCCCCCGGTCAGCAGCCGGCCTCTTCCACACGGCGTTCCGAGTGCCCTCGCGGGGAGCGCTGGGTGACGCGCTGGCGCGTCTCGACGAGCAGTGGCAACTGTCCGGGGCCGCGGACCACCTCGTCAGCGAGGCGCTGTACTGCCGGGACCCCGAGGGAAACGGCGTCGAGATATATCGGGACCGGCCGCGGTCGGCGTGGGAGGAGACGCCGGACGGAGGGGTCCGCATGGCGACGAAGCCACTGGACACGGGCGGCGTTCGGGGGGCGGCGGCCGGCGACGAGATAGTCCCGCTCGGAACCGACGTTGGCCACGTCCATCTGGAGGTGACCGACCTCGACGCCGCCCGCGCGTTCTACGCCGACGCGCTGGGGATGTCCGTCCGGACGACCTACGAGGGGGCGTGCTTCCTCGCGGCGGGCGGGTATCACCACCACGTCGGCGCGAACGTCTGGAACGGGCGGTCGACACCGGCGAGCGGCCGCGGGCTCGAGTGGGTCGAACTCCGCCTGCCGACCGACGCGGGGGTCGCGGCCGCGCGCGAACGACTCGAACGGGCCGGCTACGCCGTCGAGGCGGTCGGCGACGGGGTTCGGGTGACCGACCCGGACGGCATCGACCTCCGCCTGCGCTCGTAACCGGTTGCGTTCGTGTTACCGGTTACTCAAATGGGCCGCCGGCGTTGTGACGCGTATGACCCGCAGTGTCACAGACGAAACTGGGTACCGACCGACCACCGCAACCGACGGGGGAGTCGCATGACCGACGGCCCACACCAGGGTCAGGAGCTGGTCACCGCCGGCACCCCGCTTTCCGAGGCCGAGGCGGCGATGATTCTGGTCCACGGTCGGGGCGCGACGGCCCGGAGCATCGTCGGGATGGGGCAGGAGGTCCACCGCGACGGCGTCGCGCTGCTGGCGCCACAGGCCGCTCGCAACACCTGGTATCCCAACTCCTTCCTCGCGCCCGTCGAACAGAACGAGCCGGGTCGAACATCCGGACTCAGGGCCGTCGGCGACGCCGTCGAGCGAGCGGCCGAGGCCGGTATCGACCGCGAGCGCGTCCTCCTGCTTGGCTTCTCCCAGGGGGCGTGTCTCGCCAGCGAGTTCGTCGCCCGGACCCCCCGTCGGTACGGCGGGCTCGTGGCGCTGTCGGGCGGACTCATCGGCGAGGCGGTCGACCCGACGAGCTACGAGGGGGACATCGAGCGGACGCCGGTGTTCGTCGGCTGTAGCGACGTCGACCCCCACATCCCGCTGGAGCGGGTCGAGGCGACGGCCGAGGCGTTCGAACTGTTGAACGGCGACGTGGACAAGCGCATCTACGAGGGGATGGGCCACGGGGTCAACGAGGACGAACTCGACGCGGTGGCCGACCTGGTCGCCGGGCTGGTCGGATAGGGCTCCGCCGAGGACCTCGAAAATCTCCGGTTTCGGGTTCGCGAGACGGATTCGCCGTCTCGAAGGACCTCCCTGCGGTCGGTTCCGCGCTTTGCCTCCACCGTTCCTCGGGGCCGAAGCCCGGTGCTGCTCCGCGGGTCGCTTCGCTCCGCGCGTCGCTCCGAGGCCTCCCTGCGGTCGGCCTCGCTACTCCATATCCGCGAGCGTCCCGAACTCGTCGACGGGGACGACCGAGTAGTCGATGTTGAGCGTGTCCTTCGTGGCGCGAATCTTGCCCACGAAGGTCGATATCTCTTCGAGCGTCCCTTCCAGAACGAACAGCTCCATACACCGGTGTTCGCCGACGTGGCTGTGGAAGTTCGAGGCGACCAGCCCCTCGTGTTCGTGGCGCAGGTGCATCATCTTCTCCTCGACGGCGGTGGTGTCGTAGTCGAACAGGACGGTGACGATGCCCATCAGCTCCCGGCCCTCCAGTCGCTTGTCCTCGAACTCGCCCAGCAGGTTCCGGCTGGCCTCGCGGATAATCTCGCTGCGGCCGGTGTAGCCGTGTTCCTCGGCAAACTCGTCGATGCGGTCAAGGAGCGATTCGGGCATGGAGACGCTGACGACGGTCATGTATTAACTCAGAGGGCAAATCCTATTAAGGATTATCGAACCGGCCCGCTATCGGTCGAGTTTTCATCGTTGATGGAGGGAAAACTTATAACTAGCTCTCAAGATGGACATAGCAGTATGACAGCGAACGTCGTGACCGACGTAAACCGACCGTACGTTCCGGCTGGCGGGGCGAAGCTGACCGCCGAAATCGAGGTCGAGCCCGGCGAGCAGGAAGTCGAGCCCGTCCGGCATATCGCGCTCTGTATCGACTCCAGCGGGTCGATGTACGAGGCCGGGAACATGGACCGGGCTCGCGGCGGTGCCGAGTGGGTCTTCGGCCTGCTGAACGACGACGACTACGTCTCCATCGTCGCGTTCGACACCGAGGTCGAGGTCGTGCTGGAAGCGACCCGCTGGGGCGACATCTCACGTGAGGACGCCGTCGAGAAGGTCCAGGACATACAGGCCGGCGGCGGGACGGACATGTACCAGGGACTGCAGGCCGCGGCGGACACGCTCCGGGACCTGCCCGCCGACGAGCACACCGCCCGGCGCGTCCTGTTGCTCTCGGACGGCAAGGACAACACCCACGACCCGCCGGAGTTCGAGACGCTCGCCCGCGAGATAGACAGCGCCGGCATCCGCATCAAGTCGGCGGGCATCGGTGAGGACTACCGCAGCGAGACCATCCGGAAGCTCGGCAGCGTCGCCCGCGGCGACTGGACGCACCTGCAGGCGTCGGGCGACATCGAGCAGTTCTTCGGGGACGCAGTCGAGGAGGCCGGCAGCGTCGTCGCCCCCGACGCCGAACTCGAACTCGACGTCGCCGACGGCGTCGAGGTGAGCGAGGTGTACCGCGCCCTGCCCCAGACACAGGAGGTCACACCGGAGTGGCACGAAAACAGCGCCGTCGTCAAACTGCCGGACCTGCTCGACCGGGAGACCCAGCGGGTGGTCCTGAAGGTCCACGCGCCGGCGCGGCCACTGGGCGAACACGGCCTCGCGGACGTGACGCTCACCGCGGGCGGCGAGACGGCGACGGCGACCCTCTCGGTGGAGTACACCGACGACGAGGAGCTACTCGGCCAGCACAACGAGGCCATCGACATCGACCACAAGCAGACCGTCATACAGACCGAACTGGGCAAGGGCAACGTCGCCGAGGCACAGACCCAGATAGAGCAGATGACCCGTATCCACGGCGCCGAGACGGAGGCGGTCAAGTCCGCGGAGCGCCAGACCCAGATAGTCATGGAGGGCGGCCGGGAGGAGCAGAGCCGCGCCACCAAGATAGTCACCGACGAGGGTATCCAGAAGTGACGGCGCCGCGCGCGCGGGTCGAGACCGTCGGTCACGGGACCTGAGCGATGCCGTGGGAACCCGAGGCGGACGACGTAATCGCGGGCCGCTACGAACTCGAGGAGTTTCTCGGCCAGGGCGGGTTCGCCAAGGCCTACCGGGCACTGGACCGGACAACGGGCGAAACGGTCGTGGTGAAACACCCGAACTACACCGGGTCACAGAACGACCAGTCCGTCATCGAGGAGTACTTCGAGAAGGAGGCCGAGACGCTGCAGCGCATCGCCGCCGCGGGCGGACACGAGTACGTGATGGACCTGTACGATACCGTCCGCGAGCGGGACATCCCGTTCCTGGTGGTCGAACTGGTCGAGGGTGAGGAGATAGATACGGCCATAGAGAAGTACAACGCGCCGATGACCGACGACGACCAGGTCCGGCAGGTCGGTATCAAACTCGCCGACGCGATGGGTTTTCTCCACGAAAACGAGATCGTCTACCGGGACCTGAAACCCGAGAACGTGATGCTCGCCGAGGACGGCACCCCGACACTCATCGACTTCAACACGGCGACGGGGTTCGATTCGACGGGCGACCCCTCGACGGGGAACCAGGGGACGACGATACTCGGGCCGTTCAAGCCTCGGGAGGTGGCCGAGGCCAGTCGGACGGACGTCCGCCAGGGCCCGTGGTCGGACGTCTACTCCATCGGGAAGATTCTCCTCTATCTGCTGAAGGGGTCGGTCCCGAAGAAAGACGGCGTCAACCCGCACGACTTCGGGGCCGAGTGTGCCGACTACCTGGCCGAGATCGTCGAGCGGGCGACCCAGTCGGACTACCGCCACCGCTACCGGAACGCCACCGTCCTGCGGGACGTACTCGAAGCGAGAGACCCGACGCCACCCTCCACCGCCACGATACGGTACAGCCAGACGGGACAGGAGTTCCCCGTCGAACCGGGCGACACGCTCGGGCGCGAAGGGGCCGACGGACCGGCGGCCTCTATCACCATCGAGGACCCACAGGGAGACCACATCTCGTCGGTCCAGATACAGTTCGAGAAGGCCGGCGACGCGTGGTATCTGGTCGACAAGAGCCTCAACGGGACGTACGTCCAGCGGGGGTCAGGGTGGAAGTGGGTGCTAAGCGGCGACGGCCGCGAACGACTCAAGGAGAAAGGCGAGGACCACACGGACCGCCACGGCGAGGAGCCGCCGGAGTCGATGCAGCTCAACGACGGCGATTTCATCGCGCTCGTCCACCCGACCTACGGGGTCAATCTCACGTTCGAGGCGGAGTAACAATGCGATACACGACAAACTACGACATCGGCGACCGGAAGCGCGGACAGGGAATCAACGAGGACAGCCTCTCGGTGACTATCTTCGAACAGGGCCACCGCGAGGGCTATCTGGGACAGACGCGCCCGCCCCGGATACGTGTGCGGACTGACGACGAGGCTGTGGAGACGGACGAGGCGGCCCCGGACAGTGAGGGGGACGAGGCGGCCCCGGACAGTGAGGGGGACGAGTCGGAGGCCGAGGACGGAGACGCGGTCGACACGGACGACGAAGCGGGCGCAGAACCGGCGGACGTGGCCGCGGCCATCGACGAGGCCGAGACCGACGCGGCCGGGCGTGTTGCGGCCGACGATGCAGGTGAGACCGTCGACAACGGGGACAGCGACGCGACCGACCCGACCTCCGAGGACGCCGACGGGGCCGACGAGAGCGAGGTGGAGCGGCCGGATATGCCGGCCAACCGTTCAGCCGGCGTCTTCGTGCTCGCCGACGGCGCGGGAGGGCACGACGCCGGCGACGTGGCCTCCTACATCGCGACGACCGTCGTCGCGGAGAACCTCGCGCCGGTCGCCATCCACGCGGCGCGGAGCCACCCCGACGAGTTCGACATCGACATCAGCCCGGACGTGCTCCCGGAGCCACTCGGTCCCGAGGACATCCAGACCGGGCTGGAGAACGCCATTATCAAGGCCCACCGCGAGATCATCCGCTACGCCAGCGACTCGGGGACCCAGTCGTACACCACCGTGGTCGCGGGGGTCTTCGCCGACGGGCGACTCCACCTGGGCTGGGTCGGCGACAGCCGCGCGTACCTCGTCAACGAGGCCCGCGAGGAAATCGTCCGGCTCACCAAGGACCACGCCGTCGTCGAGGAGTGGGAAGACCAGGGCGAGATAGACGACGTCGAGGCCCACGTCCACCCGGACGGGAACCAGATAACGCGGGCGCTTGGCGGCTCGGGCCACGAGGACCCCGACCGCGCGATGGTCGAGGTCGACACCCGCTCGGTCCGGCTGTTCGCCGAGGACACCGTGCTGGCGACCAGCGACGGGCTCATCGACGCCCAGACCGACGCGCCACGGCTCTACCAGGAGTACGTCGAGTCCGACCGCTCCGCGGAGATGGCCGAGGCGGTCCTCGAGGCGGTCGTCACGGACGAGGAGATACGCGACGTCTTGCTCTCGGCGGACTCGCTGGACGACGCGGCGACCGACTACGTCACGCTGGCGAACGAGCGCGGCGGGAAAGACAACGTCTCGGTGTTGCTGTTCGAGGACGAGACGCTGCCATCGACGCCCAGCGGCGGGGTCCCGGTCCGGGCGGCCGACCCCGACGTCGACCTCTCAGAGCGTGATACTGTCATCATCACTGAAGACTGACGGGGGAAATGTTTTATTTCTCCCCGGTAAAGCCGCTCATGAAGGACTATGTCAGACGCGAGCACAACGCAATCAGTCGAATGTCCTATCTGTGGGGACGAGTTCGACCCGACGGTAGCCGGCGGGTGGTGTACCAACACGGAGTGCGGTGAGTGGCAGTACACCGAGGACAGCACCGAACCCGAGACGACGGCGGCGGACGACGCCGAGGCGGAGGATGCGGAGTCGGACGACGGCGGCTTCGTCTCCCCGGCCGAAGACGACGACGTGGACGCGGAGCCTGTCGACCTCTTCGACGATTCTGCCGACGCGGACGCCGAGGCGGACGCAGCCGACGACGCGTTCGGCGCGGTCGAGGACGACGTCGAAGAGGGGTCCGCCGACGCCGAGGAAGCCGACGAGTCCGCCGACGCCGAGGAAGCCGACGAGTCCGCCGACGCCGAGGAAGCCGACGAGTCCGCCGACGCCGAGGAAGCCGACGCGACCGAGGAAGTTGCCGAAGTCGACGCCGACGCTGCGGCGGTCGAGGACACCGGAGAGGCTGCAGCGGTCGAGGCGGCTGCCGAAGCAGAACCGGCCGGGGACGACGAGGACGCCGCCGAGGCGGCCGACACCATCGACTGTCCGGACTGCGGGGTCGAACTCGACGCCGACGCCAACTTCTGTGTCGACTGTGGGGCGGACGTCTCGGGGGTCACGCCGGGCGCGGACGAACTCGACGCCTGTCCCGGCTGCGGGACCGACGTCGAACCGGCGGACAACTTCTGTGTGAACTGCGGTGAGGACCTCGCCGCCCACCGCGAGGGCGACGCCGGCGAGCCAGACGACGCTATCGACGCGCCCGAAGCCAGCGACGACGAGGCCGGGGTCACCGAGTCGCTCGTCCTGACGGTCGAGGGACGCGAGATACACGTCGACGACGGCGACACGGTCGGTCGCGAGATTCGCGCCGCGCTCACCGAGGCGGGGCGACCGGACGAAGAGGCGGTCCGGATCCACCGCGAACACGTGCGGTTCGTCCGGGAAGACGACAGCTTCTACCTGCTCGACCTGGGCGACAACCCCACGCAGCTCAACGGGCGGACGCTGAAGAAAGGCGACCGGGAGCCGGTCGCGCCGGGCGACGAACTCGAACTCTCGGGCGTCGCCTCCGTCTCCGTACAGGCGCCGTGAGCCACACGAATTAAGCACCCACAGGGAAACAGCCACGTAATGTCGGACCGCCCCCCTGCCGCGGAACTGCGACGCTCCGTCGCCGTGCTCGCTACCGAGTGGTGGCTCGCCGCCGGCGGTCTCGCCGGCTACCTGTGCTACGGCCTGTGGGTGGTCGGGACCGGGCTGGCGCTCGGTGCGCTCCCGCCCGGACTCGCCGCTACGACCGTCACGACCGTCGGTTCGACGCCGGTGACCGGGCTGGTCGTCTTCGCTGCGGTCGCGTGGTTGCTCGCGCCCGCCGCGGCCGCCGCGTGGCTGCTCGACCGGCAGCTCTCGAACGTGAACGGGAACCTCGTGAGCCAGTACCGCATCGACCACCCCGGTGTCCTGCCCGCGCCATCGGGGGTCCTGATGCTGGTCGTCGCCGCCGTCGCCGTCGCCGTCGGACCGCGTCCGCCCGTCCTCGCGGTGATGGCCGTCGCGGGCGTCCACCTGCTCGTCAGGACCATCGCCTTCGGTCGCCGCGTCTACAGCGTCTCCCCGAAACCGCTGTTCTCGGTGCTCTCGGGAGTGAGTGGGCTGGCCCTCGCGGCCGCGTGGCTCGTCCACGCGCCGGGACTGCCCGGGACGGTCGGCGAGCAAGCGGCGGCCGCGGGCGTCGGCAGTGTGGTCGAGACGGGACTCGGCCTCGCGGGCGTCGGTTCGGGGACGGCCCTCGGTGTGCTGGTCGCCGTCCCGGCGCTGCTCTCGGGACTGTATCTCGTCGTCCAGACGGTCGTCGCCCGACGGGTCCGCGCGCAGGCCCCGCTCGCGAACCCGGTCAAGCGGGCCGAGCAGCGCTACCCAATCATGCCGCCGGTCGCCGACAGCTCCCGGCCCGGCCCGCCGTCGCCGAACGGGTCGTCCCAGTCCGCAGCGTCCACGGCGTCGTCCGAATCCGAGTCGCCGGACGAGCGGGCGACAGACGACGCCGGAGACACGACCGGGGACACCGACGACGCTTCCGAAGTGACGACCGACGACAGTTCACACACCCGCGTGTTCACCACCGACGAACCGATTCCCGACGGCGACGACGCGACGGCGACAGTCGCGGGCGACGCCCAGGAGGACGAGGAGGACGACGGCTGGATAGACGACACCGCCATCTTCTCGCCGGAGGGAGCCAGCAGCTCCGACGACGAGTGTGGCGCCTGCGGCGAGGAGATTCCCCGCGAGTCGGTGACGTTCTGCCCGAACTGCGGCGAGCGAATCCGGCGCTAACGGAGTCCGGTTTGGCCGCGGGTCAGGCCGACCGGCCGTGGTATTCGATACCAGATATACAATATACTTAATATATGCCCACGTGAAGATTTGGATACGTCAGCGACGCTGACGCGGTGTCTCAGATGACGCACGCCACTCCGACCCACGACGTACCCGCCGCCCGCGCCGAGCGGGTGGTCCTCGAAGCCGGTTGCACGACCGGCCTCGGCGGGGACGCTCCTGTGGGTCGGGCTGCCGTGGCGCTTATCCGTCGGCTCCCGGCCGCTGCATAAGGCACCGACCCGTGGGACGGCGTCACCCGACGCCCACTGCGGCGAGGTATCGTTCTCCGCTGGCCACCCCACAGTGGTCAGCACGCCGGCGGGCTCGACTGGCGAGCACCGGCCCGGTTCGACTCCGGCCGCCGACCTATGTCGCTCCACGCGACTACCACCGTCGAGGCATCGGCCGACGTCTCCCTGCGGGTTCCCCGCGGCGGGACCGAAGACCTCACCAGCGGCGTCGCCGGTGTCCTCGCCGCTATCGACGGGGTCGTGGAAGTAGCCGTCGAACGGGTGACGAGCGTTCGCCCGGGGCACACGGACATCCGCGTCGACACCGACGTCACCGTGGTCCTCGAACTGCCGGCGGCGGCCGCCGACGCTCCGCCCGAGACGGACCTGGGCGAGGGTGTCGCGGCGCGACTCGTCGACGGGTTCGGCATCACGGCAGTCAACGCGGTCGAACGCGTCGCCCTCGTCGAAGAATAGGTCGGGCGCTCAGATGTCCAGTTCGACGGGCTCCTCGTCGGACTCGTCGGCCCGGTCGGGGTCGTCTCCCGCTTCGTCTTCGTCCTCGGCGAGCTGGCCGGCCAGCAGTCCCGTGACGCCGGTGACCAGCATCCCGAGCCCGGAGATGCGGGTCGAGCGGACGTACCAGTCCTTGGGTTCGAGGTCGCCGGGGTTCTCGTAGCCGCGAAGCAGGAGCTTCCCGTTCAGTTTGATGGCCTGCTTCGGGAGAAAGACCGCGAGCAGTCCGTGCACGACCATCCACGCGTAGCCGGCCGGGAGGAGGCGCTGTATCATCACGCGACAGTTCGCTCCCCAGGAACGTGAACCCTTGGCTTCCCGGGGCTCATACTGGTGGCTGTGTGGCCGCAAAGATATTCGCCGCCCCGTGGTGGCGAAGTACGTCAGTTTGGTACAGCCACCAGTATCACTCGCCGTCGGTCCACATCGCGTCCGAGAGGGTCCGCTGGACGGCCTCCTCGCCGACGGCCTGGGCAAGCGTCTCGAAGCCGCTGCGCTCGACGGGGTCGCCGGCGTTGGCGACCAGTCGGGAGACGATAAACTCCGGCGTGGACTTGCCCACGGTGCCAAAGCGGGGCTGGTAGTCGACGCGCAGTTCGAGGTCCGGGTCCAGTCCCTCGGCGAAGATGCCGTCCGTCCGGGCGACCTCGGGCAGCGGCTCCAGGTCCGCGGCGAGATGCGTGACGAACACGCCCAGGGCGCCCCGGTCGACCGTCAGCGTCACGAGGCCGTGCAACAGGTTCGCGGCCGACCCCGGCTCCGTGATGGCCTCGAACTCGTCGACGAGCATCAGCGTGCGGTCGTCGCCCGAAAGCGGCGGGACGACCGAGCGCAGCGTCGATTCGAGCACCCCGGCGTTGAAGGAGGCGTGCCGGCGGTGAAAGACCACGGTGTCGACGACGCCGACCTCGGCGGCCTCGGCGGGGACGGGTAGCCCCATCTGGGCGAGCAGTTGTACCTGACAGAGCGTCTCCAGCAGGGTGGTCTTCCCGCCGGAGTTGGCCCCGGTCAGGACGGCCACGCGGTCGCCGCTTGGCGGCGCGTTGGCCCGTTCGACGTCGAGCGTGTGGTCGCCGATGGCGTAGGTGACGGGCTGGACGCCGTCGGCGTCGGACAGCGCGAGGTTGCGCGCCCGCTTGACGGCGACGGTGTCGCGGTCGACGAAGGTCGGTCGCCGGAGGTCGTAGGCCAGCGCGAAGCGGGCGAGCGACACCGAGAGCGCGAGGTCGCCGACGGCGCTGACGGCCGCGTCGATGGTCGGGCGCGCGTCGTCGAGGGCCTCGCTCAGTTCGTCGGCGACGGTCGCTTCTCGCTCCTCGACGGCGGTCCGCAGCGACCGGCGCAGTTCGCGGAGCGCGGCGTCGACGAAGTCCCGCGCGTCGGTCGCGCCGTCGGGCAACGCATCCCGGACCCGCGTCCCGTCGATACCCGTCTCACCGGTGACGTGCCGGACCAGGGCGTCCTGGAACTCGTCGGGCCGACCGGCGCTGTCCCGAATCGCCTCGACCACGTCGGGCGTCGACGCGGCGAGGTCCTCGACCTGCCCGAGTCGCTCGCGGAGCCTGTCCAGTTCGTCGTCGGCCCCCTCGCCGACGCGGTCGCCCTCGCCTGCCAGTCCGGCCAGCGCAGCGCGGGCGTCCTCCAGGGCGTCGGTGTCGAGGGCGGCGACCCGTTCGAAGACGCCGTCGTCGACGCCGGTGGCCTGCAGCGCGAGCACCGTCTCGACGGCTGCTCGCTCGCCGCCCGCGTCGTGGTCGGAGAAGGCGGCCAGGACCGCCCGGCGGTCGGACTCGCCGAGGTCGGCCCACGTGTCTCTCGCTGCCAGCACGTCGTCCAGCCGCTCGGTCATCCGCCCGCGGGTGGGGAGCGGCGTCAACACGCGGACGCGGTCGGCCGCGTCGTCGGTGACGGCGTACTCCTCGGCGAGGTCCAGCAGTTCCTTGTACACGTCGCGGGTGTCCCGGGTGGCGAGCAGGTCCATCGACTTGGCGCCGGTCGCCCGGCGGAGGATACGCGTCGCCCGACCGCGCGAGAGCCCCGCCGAGGTGAGCGTTCGCGTGTCCGCCGATTCGATGGCCGCGATGGCCCGCTCGACGCCGAGTTCCTCGGTCAGTAGCTCGGACGTCTTCGGGCCGATTCCCCAGTACTCCTCCAGTCGCATGGGCGAGCCGACGGGTGGCCCCGATTTAGCCGTGGCGGATGCCGACTCACCCGCCACTCGGCGTCGACTGGACGGCCTGCAGGTCCTGCCACCGGACCCGCCCGCGGTCGACGATGGTCCGGGGCGCCAGCGCGGGGTCGGTGAGCGTCACGCGGGCGAGGCCGGCCGGGCCGACCCGCGGTTCGGGCAGCGCTGACGGGTCCGCGGTCTCGAACGGCGCGCTCGTCTGGTCGCCGACGACGACTCGCATCGCCATCCCGTAGACCTCGTGGGGCGAACAGAGCACGTCGTAGACGCCGGGGACGTCGAGACTCAGGAGCCACGTGTCGGGGGCCGCCTGGCCGCCGCCAGTCTCCGACGGCGGCTGGACCTGGTCGTCCGGGATGGTCTCCGGTCGCCAGCCCAGCAGCGGCGAGGTGAACGGGCCGACGCCGGTCGGCACCCGCCGGTACATCCCGAACGCCGGGTGGTAGCTGACGACGTTGTGGTCCGGCGTCTCGAAGACGAACCGAAGCACGTCGCCCGGCCGGACGCGGAGGCCGGTGGGCTGGTAGAAGAAGTCCGCCGGCCGGTCGCCCGTCGGGGGCGTCGAGATGAGCGTTCGCACCTCGTGGACTCGCCTCCCGGTGCGCCCCCGCTGCGCTGTCTCGCCCCCGGTCTGTGCCGCGACGGTGCCGCCAAGTCCAGAAAGCGCCGCGCCGGCCCCGACGGTCCGGAGCAGGTCGCGCCGCGTGGCGTCGAGTGAGAGCTGTCCCATACGGACGCGTACGACCGCCGGACAGTTGTGTCATGTTACCAGATGCCAAACTGTGGTCACCAGGACCGGCCGGCCCGACGATTCAAGCCCCTGGCACCGGAACGGGGGGACATGGACGAGGGGAGCGAGGATGGCACCGCGACGAGCGACAAGGCGGGCGCGGCCGACGCGCTCGACTGCCCGGCCTGTGGTGCCGCCCTCCAGCGAGCGGCCCCGACCTGTCCCGAATGTGGCGAGCAGTTGGTCTCCGACGAGGTGGCCGACCTGCTCGACGAGCGGATGGCCGCCGCCTTCGAGAGCGGCCGTGATACCACACCCCGCTGGGCCGTCGTGCTGACCGGCCTGGCACTGGGTATCGCCGTCGCCCCGCTGGTGGTCTATGCCGCCGTCATCGCCGCCGGCGACCTCCCGCCGGTCGTCCTCGTCGGGCTGGGGCTGGCGGGCTGGCTGCTGCCCGCGGCCGCGCTCTCGCGGCTCCCGAACCCGAGTGCGGTGCTCTCGCGGGGGCTGTATCTCGTCGTCGCCGGTATCGGCGCGGTGGTCCTCGCGGTGGGCTACGACGCGGTGTCGCCGGGCTCGTCGGCGGTCTCGGGCGACGTGGGCCTCGTCGTCGGGGCGCTCGCGCTCCCCGCGATGCTCGCGCTACTGCTGGCTCGCCGCGTCGCGGGGCGGGCGGCCCGACAGGCACGCGGCGAGCCGGGGCCGCTCCACGAGCGGGCCGGTATCGAGGTCGACGACGACGAGTAGCGACGCTCCGGCGCTCGTTCGCGCCTTCGACCTTCGCGAAGCCTGCGGCTTCGCTCAGTCCCGACAGACTCCCTTCGGTCGTCTGTCGACCGTCGCAGAGCTTCGCTCTGCTCAATCCCAGAACGACTGGGTCCGCGCGTATTCGCGCTCCTGTCTGAGAATGTCCCGGTAGAACTCGTCTTCGTCCTCGCGCAGGCGATTGATGATGCGGGCGGCGTTGTGGGGCCCGACGCCGCGGGCCGCGAGCGCGATAACGGCCTGCTTGCCGTGGGTCTGGACGAGCGACCCCGAGCGGTAGGCCCGTTCGGTCATCTTCTCCTGTTCGTCGTCCTTCTCGTCGGTTCGGACCGCCGTGACCATCTCGTCGGCCCACGGGTTCAGCGCGGCCACGCGGGTCGAGCCACACTCGGGACACTCCGGCTGGTCGCGGACGCGGCCGACCTGCTGGCGTCGGTCCCACTCCTTGCAGTGCAGGCACATGAGGATGACGCGGTCGCTCTGGATGCGCTCGCGCACCGTCTGGATGACGGAGGCGTCGGCGTTCTCCGGCGAGAGCAGTTCCCGGCCAGCGGAGCGGCCGCCGCTCCCGACGGGCGTGCGCTCGCTGACCGTCTCCAGGGCGACGGCGCCGGACTGGAGGTCGGCCAGCAGGGCGGCCGTCTCGGCGATAGCGAGGTCCTCGTGGCGGACCTCCCGCAGCGCCTCCTCGTACATGGGGGTGTCCTCCAGGGCGGCCAGCAGTCGGTCGCGGCCGAAGTCGGTCGAGCCACGGCCGCGCCAGCGCTTCAGCGAGCCGAACTTCGTGGCGACCTGCGCGAGCTTGAACTTCAGCGCGTCGGCGTTCTTGAGACTCAACTCCACCAGCGCGGCGAGGTGGTCCGGGTCGGTCTCTTCTAAGACTTCGATGACGTCGCCGGCGGTGATGGCCCGCGGAAGCTCAAGTTCGACGCGGTAGGGGTCTACCTCCATCGCCACCGAGGAGCCGGCCCGCTGGCCCAGTAGGGCCGACAGCACGCGGCCGAGCGTCTCGTTTATCTTGTGGCCCTGGCAGGCGTTGACCACGACCTCGCGGCCGTGGAACTCGACGAGGACGGTGGTCTCGTCGGGAATCGGGGCCTCGTGGCCGTCCAGTTGCGAGAGGCCGTCCGCGACGGTGTCGGCGTCGGCGTCGTAGCGGGCGGCGACGTGGCTCGCGACCGAGTCGACGGGTGCGCCATCTTGTAGTTGGCTGCCAGCGACGCGCCGCAACTCGCCGACCTCTTGTGCGACGGCCTTCGGAACCGGAATCTCCGACCCCGTCCAGGAGGGCACTTCGCCGGCGGGGTCCTCGATGGGCGAGACGGTGACGGTCTCTTCCTCCTCGTCGATGGTCGTGATGCGCCACATCTCGCCGCGCTGGACGAACACCTCTCCCGGCGTGGCGAAGTTGACGACGAACCGCTCGTCTAAGGTCCCGACCTGTTTGCCCGATGCCACGTCCTCCACGTCGTAGGTCGCCTCGTCGGGAATCATCGAGAGATTCTGATAGAAGTACTGCCACGTGCCCCGGCGTTTCTCCAGTCGGTCGCGGTCCTCGTCCAGCCAGACGACGTTGTTCCGGGCGAGTTCGCGCACGACGGCCTTGAACTGCTCCTCGTCGAGGTCACGGAACGGATAGGCGCGGGTCAGTATCTCGTAGGCCGCCATGGCCCGTATCTCCCCGGTGTCCATCACCAGCCCGGCTATCTGGTTGGCGACGGTGTCGAGGCTCCCGTCGTGGATGCCAGCGGGTTCGACCTCGCCGGCGCGGGCCTGTCTGGCGATAGCCAGCGCTTCGAGCGTGTCGTCGGCGTGGGTCGTGACGACGGTGCCCGAGGAGACCCGGTCCCGGCGGTGGCCGGCGCGGCCGACCCGCTGGACGAGTCGCGAGACCTGTCTCGGACTGCCGTACTGGACGACGTGGTCCACCCGGCCCACGTCGATACCCAGTTCCATCGAGGAGGTACAGAGCAGGGCGTCGAGTTCGCCAGCCTTGAACCCGTCTTCGACCTCGATTCGGGCCTCCTTCGAGAGCGAACCGTGGTGGACCCCGAGATTCGTCCCGAGTTCCTTGAACCGGGAGCCCAGTGCCTCGGCGGTCTGGCGCGTGTTGACGAACACCAGCACGGAGTCGTGGTCGGTTATCAGGTCGTCGATGAAGCGGACGTGACTGGCCGTCTCGGCGTCGGTGACGAGTTCGCTGGAGAGGCGTTCGTCGCGGTCGGTGACTCGTGGGCGGACGACGGACACGTCGAGGCGACTCCCGATGTCGACTTCCACTATCGAGCAGGGACGCCCGCCCGTGAGGAACTGGCCGACGGCGTCGGGGTCACCGACCGTCGCCGAGAGGCCGACGCGCTGGAACTCGCCGGCCACCTCGCGCAGGCGTTCGAGGCCGACCGTCAGCTGGGCGCCCCGTTTGGCCGCGGCGAGTTCGTGGACCTCGTCGACGACGACGTGTTCGACGTCTTCCAGGGCGACCCGCAGCTTCGACCCGGTGAGCATCGCCTGCAGCGTCTCCGGCGTGGTGACGAGCACGTCGGGCGGGTCGTTGGCCTGCTTGCTCCGCCGGTAGTCGGTCGTGTCGCCGTGGCGCACGTCGACGTCGAGGCCGAGCGTCTCGCCCCACCACTCCAGGCGCTCGCGCATGTCGCGGTTGAGCGCGCGAAGCGGCGTGATGTACAGCGCGCCGATGCCAAAGCGGTCGTCGGCCGCTGTCAGCGAATCGAGGACGGGCAACATCGCCGTCTCGGTCTTGCCCGTGCCGGTCGGTGCGACGACGAGGGCGTCCCGACCGCTGGCGAGGGTGGGGATAGCCTTTCGCTGTGGCTCGGTCGGCGTCGCAAAGCCCCGCTCGGAGAGCGCCGCTCTGACGTCGTCGCCCAGTTCGGTGAAGGCGTCCCGTCTCTCCGTCGCCCCGTCGCTCATCGGTACGCCGTAACTGCTACAACCGGTTAAACACACTGCGTCGAACGCCGGCGCGGGCCCGACCCGTCCCAGGCCGGCCCTACCGCCACTCGGTCAGGCGGAGCGCGCAGTCGGCCTGAATCCAGGCGTCGTCGCGCTCGGTGTCGTAGATTATCTCGCCGCTATCGGTCCTGACGTGGCTGTACCGGTCGAACCCGTCCGGGTCCGCCACGGTCCCCCCGTCGTCCGTGTCGCTCGTTCTGCTGGGCATGAATTACCTGTTGTCGGATAGTTCGTCGCCGGCGCGTATAGCTGTGCGGTAACGGGACTGTTACCGGCCTGACCCGTCAGTGAAGCCCGTGATTACTTTTGCGACGCCGGGCGGTGGTGCCACGGGATGGCAGCTACCGACGCCGCCGGCGGTCGACCGACCCGCGTCGCCATCGCCTGCCAGGGCGGCGGGAGCCACACCGCCTTTACCGCCGGCGTGCTCTGTCGCCTCCTCGACGACTGGGACGAGCGGTACGAACTCGTCGGCATCAGCGGGACCTCGGGTGGCGCGTTCAACGCGCTCGCCGCGTGGTACGGGCTGGTCACCGACGGGCCCGAGCGGGCCCGCGACATCGTCACCGGGGTGTGGGACGACCTGGCGGCGACCGACGGCCCGGACCGCCTGGTAAACGAGTGGGTGACCGGGCTCACGCGGCTGGGTGCCACCGGGTTCCCGCTCCCGGCAATCAGCCCCTACCAGGTGCTCGGGCCCGAGGTCGGGAAAGCGCGCATCCGGGAGATTCTGGAGCGCCACATCGACTTCGAGGCCATCCCGGGCTACTGCAAGCGGTCGGCGCCGGAACTCGTCGTCGGCACGGTCGACCTCAACGCCGGCGTCTTCGAGACGTTCGTCGACGAGGCCGTCACCGTCGAGGCGGTGCTGGCCTCGGCCGCGGTGCCTAACCTCTTCGAGGCCGTCGAGATAGACGGTCATCTCCACTGGGACGGGCTGTTCTCACAGAACCCGCCGATAAAAGACCTCATGGACGTACCGCCGGACCGCAAGCCAGACGAAATCTGGATCGTCCAGATAAACCCGCAGTCATTCGCAGGCGAACCACGGAGCGTCGAGCAGATAACCGACCGCCGCAACCAGCTCTCCGGGAATCTCTCGCTGAATCAGGAGGTCCGGTTCGTCGAGAAGGTAAACGAGTGGGTCGCCGACGGCACGCTCCCCTCGGCGCAGTTCTCCCACATCGACGTCCACCGAATCGAACTGGGGCGAGCGCTGGGGTACGCGACGAAGGTCGACCGGCGGCCGGAGTTTCTGGACGGACTCCGCGCGCTGGGTCGCGAGCGGGCCGCGGCGTTTCTCAGTGCCCGGGAGGACTGACCGCCCCGCGGTCGTCGGGAATCGTCGCGCGGTCGCCTCTATCTGTCCGGGCCCTCCCCGAGCATGTCAACTAATCTCCAGATGAAAGAACCGGCAGCCCCACGACTGCATCAGTTCACTTGACATTTCGGCGGTGGTGTACTCGGGTGAATCCGCGGTGACAGTCGGCGGTCACCGCTCGGTGGATACCCGGCGTCACTCACCGCAATCCTCGGCCCGCTCGACGGCGTCGAGCGAGCGCTGGAGTTCGACAATCCGACCCATATACTCCCGCTCGAACTGCTCACAGGCCGTCTCGGCGGGGACACTGGAAAATCGCTTCGGCGTCGTCTCCTCGACCGACACGAGCCCGCGGTCGGACAGTTCCTCGACAGCGTCGTAGACCCTGGTCCGTGGGACGTCGACGGTTTCGCTCACCGATTTGGCCGTCCCCGTCCCCAGTTCCAGAAGCCCCACGAACGTTCTGGCCGCGTAGGCGCTCAAGCCGAGCGCCGCTAGTTGGTCGATAGCGTCGTTACGGGGGTTTTCTGCGGTTCCGTTACACATTCCAGCTGATTCCTCGATGTTTACAACGCGATACGGTGATGGTGCGTGACCCAACTGTTGTACGCGTCAGTAGCTCGTCCGCCCGCATCGGGTATATGTTTGTTGTGATTTTTCGAGTAAATAGTCACGAGCGCCGCCACAACGTGTCGCTGGCAAATTCAATCATCTCAGGCGAAACGACTTTGCACGGGCGAGGCCATCCTCACGTATGCCCGTCACAGACGAGGACGAACTCAGAGAGATACTCGCGCTGGACCGCGTCGCGGTCGTCGGCTGCTCTACCACGCCCGGGAAGGACGCCCACGAGATTCCGAAATATCTACTCGACAGTGGGTACGACGTCGTCCCGATTAACCCCTTCGCCGACGAGATATTCGGCCGCGAGTGCTACGACACGCTTGCCGACGTCCCCGGCGAGGTAGATATCGTCGACGTGTTCCGCCCGAGCGAGGAGGTGGCCGACATCGTCGACGCGGCGCTCGCGCGGGACGACGACGCCGTCATCTGGCTCCAGCTCGGTATCCACGACGACGAGGCGGTGGCACGCGCCGAGGAAGCCGGGCGCCGCGTCGTGCAGGACCGCTGTATGAAACCGACCCACCAGTCGCTCGTCGGCTGATCCAAGCACGGGTATCTACCCCCGGCGTCGGACCCGGAGGGAGCTGGCGGCGCTTCAAGCTGTTCTATCCCACGTTTCGCTGCTAAATTTATCAGCTTACTTTCATAGGACTATATGTAGATGCAGCTACACCCCAGTTTCGTATGGAGAATCGCAGTTCCGGCGTGAACGTGGGAGTGGATGGGACCGGCGAGCGAATTTCGAGGGAGTTCGACTGGAGCGAGACGCCGCCGAGCGTCGCCGTCGTTCGACTCCTCAGCGTGGCGACGAACAGCGACCCGACGGCCATCGACCCGCTGGGGGAGACGGTGGACCCGGACGCGCTCGACAGACTCCTGCCGTCGATGGACGACGGGTCGAAACTCGAGTTCACACACCGTCGTCTCTCCGTGTTCTTGCACGGCGACGGGACGGCGGCCGTCGAGCCGACGGGCAACTGACCGGCGGCGGACGGCGACCCGTATGCTCGACCCTGTGGGCCCAACTGTTTTGCTCGCCGGCGGCGTTGCCGGAGACATGGACGCAGACGAAGTCGCTGCCATCATCGAGCGCGAGATTCCGGACGCGACGGCGACGGTGACCACGCCGCGTGACCCCGACGACGACCGCCACTACGCTGTCGACGTGGTCTCGCCGGCGTTCGCGGACAAGTCGCTCGTCGACCAGCACCAACTCGTCCACGACGCGCTGGGCGAACACCTCACCCGGGAGATACACGCCATCGAGCTGACGACCACCACGCCGGAGTGACCCTATCGGCGGTACGCATTTCCCTGCCGGCCCGCTACAGGTGACCATGAGTTTCGAACCAGAGCAGCTCTCGCGGGAGGAGGCCCACGCGAACGTCGAGGAGACCATCGAGAACAACGAGGTCGCGCTGTTCATGAAGGGCACCGAGATGCTGCCCCAGTGTGGCTACTCCCGGAAGGCGCTGGGGCTCATCGGCCAGTACCGCGACGACGTGGCGACCGTGAACGTCCTCACGGCGACGGAGGCCTACCGCGAGAAGCTCTCGGAGTACAGCGGCCGCGAGACCATCCCGCAGACGTTCGTCGACGGGGAGTTCGTCGGCGGCAGCGACATCTTAGAACAGCTCGACGACAACGGCGACCTCGCGGAGACGCTGAACGCGTAGTCGCCCCCGGTACCACGTCGTAAGCGCCGATTCAGTCGTCTTTCATCTCGCCGAGCTTGTCGACGAGGTCGCTCGTCGACCCCTCGACTTCGAACGAGACGTCGCCGTCGTGGTCGTTCTCGTGGACAGCGACGCCGTCGCTGTCGTCTGTATCTACGTCCTGGTCCTTCTGCTCGGACTCGTCGTAGCTACCAAAACCCATGTGTGATGATGGTGGCGTCAGCCACAAAAATCGGTCGGTAGGGACGCCTCTCGGCCCGTGGTATCGCGTGACAGCCCGGCTCCCCCGGAGGGGAAGTTTCTTATCTGTGGTTGTCTTTCGGTACAACAACGACATTCGATAGCCGTTCGTCTTCGGACGGCCGAATCTCCAATCGTCGCTTTCCCACATTCATGAGTACTGCAGACGAGACCTTAGAGAAGATCAAAGCACAGGTCGAGACCGAGACGCCCGACGACATCACAATCGCATCTGTCTCCTTCGAGGGCCCGGAACTGGTCATCTACACGCCCGAGGCCAAGGAGGTCGCGACGCGGGACGGCATCGTTCGGAACCTGGCACAGACGCTGCGAAAGCGCATCAACGTCCGCCCGACGCAGGACGCGCTGGTCCCACAGGCGAAGGCGGAGGCCACCATCGAGGACACGATTCCCGAGGACGCCGGCGTCCAGAACCTCGATTTCGACGGGGACACCGGCGAGGTGTTCATCGAAGCCGAAAAGCCCGGCCGGGTCATCGGCCGCCACGGCGAGACGCTGGACCAGATATCCGCCAGCGTCGGCTGGACGCCCGAGGTCGTCCGGACGCCGCCGATGGAGTCCAACACCGTCTCGAACGTCCGGAACTTCCTGAAACAGGAGCGCACCGAACGCCGCGAGATACTGGAGCGGGTCGGCCGCCAGATAAACCGGCCCAAGACGGCCGACGACGACTGGGTCCGTCTGACGACGCTTGGCTGCTGTCGCGAAGTCGGCCGGGCCTCCTTCATCCTCTCGACGCCCGAGTCGCGCATCCTCATCGACTGTGGCGACAAGCCCGGCGCCGAGGGCGAGGTGCCATATCTCCAGGTGCCCGAGGCGCTGGCCGCCGGCCCGAACTCCATCGACGCCGTCGTCCTGACACACGCCCACCTGGACCACTCGGCGCTCATCCCCATCCTGTTCAAGTACGGCTACGACGGCCCCATCTACACTACCGCGCCGACGCGTGACCTGATGGGCCTGCTCCAGCTTGACTATCTGGACGTCGCGGCGAAAGAGGGTCGGGCCCCGCCCTACGAGAGTCAGCAGGTCCGGGACGCCCTGAAACACACGATTCCGCTGGAGTTCGGTAACGTCACCGACATCGCGCCCGACGTGAAACTCACTATGCACAACGCCGGTCACATCCTCGGCTCGGCGGTGTGTCACTTCCACATCGGCGAGGGTCGCTACAACGTCGCCTTCTCGGGGGACATCCACTACAAGGACACGCGCCTGCTAGACGGCGCGGTCAACGACTTCCCGCGGGTGGAGTCGCTCATCCTGGAGTCGACATACGGCGGCAAGAACGACTACCAGACCGATCAGGCAGACTCCGAGCGCGTCCTCAAACGCGTCATCAACGAGGCCCACGAGAAGGAGGGGAAGATTCTCATCCCGGCGTTCGCCGTCGGTCGCTCACAGGAACTGATGCTCGTCCTGGAGGAAGCGATGTCCTCCGGGGACATCCCGACGATGCCGGTGTATCTGGACGGGATGATTCGCGAGGCGACGGCCATCCACACGGCCTATCCGGAGTACCTGCGCGAGAGCCTGCGAAAGCGGATACTGTACGACGACGACAACCCCTTCCTCGCCGAGCAGTTCCAGCAGGTCGACGGGGGCGACGAGATGCGCCAGGACATCGTCGACGACGAACCGGCCATCATCCTCACCACCTCGGGGATGGTCACCGGCGGCCCGGTCATGTCGTGGCTCCGCCTGCTGGGCGGGGACCCGGACAACACGATGGTGTTCGTCGGCTACCAGGCCGAGGGGACGCTGGGTCGCCAGATTCAGCGCGGCCAGGACGAGATAACGATGTCGGACAAGAGCGGCCCGCGCGCCGAGCGCGTGAGCCTGAAGATGGACATCGAGACGGTCGACGGCTTCTCGGGCCACGCCGACCGACAGGGCCTGGAGACGTTCGTCGAGACGATGCACCCACGTCCCGAGAAAGTGCTCTGTGTCCACGGCGACGAGAGTTCGACCAACCAGCTCTCTTCGGCGCTGTACCAGAAGTTCAACATGCGGACGTTCAACCCGAAGAACTTAGAGACGTTCCGCTTCGTCTGAGCTACTCGCCGTCCCCGTCGAAGGGCTCGTCGATGTTGAGCGCGTTCAGGAGCCTGGCCGTGATGACCTGGTCGACGATGCCGATGAGCTGTTCGTCGTCGGTGGTGTACCCCGAGAAGATACCCAGTTCGATAGTGCCGCCCGCCATCTCGCGGTGGCCACCCGCGCTGCCGACGTCCTCGAAGGCGCTGTGTAGCACCTTCCCGATGTGGATTCGCGGGTCGGTCGAGCGGCCGCTTATCTGGATGGTGTTCTCGACGAGGCCGAAGACGATGGCCGTCTCGACGCCCTCGAGGGTCATCAGGTAGTCGGCGGCCTGGGGGAGCGCGTCGCGCTCGCTGGTCCGGCCCACCTGCGTGATGAGCACCGACCCCGTGACCCGCCGGTTCTCGATGGCGTGGGCGATGGTGTCGACGGTCGCGCTGCTGACGTCGGGGTTCGATAGCTGGCGGACCACGTCGGACTCGCTGAACTCGTCGAGGTAGGCGGCGGCCTCGTACTCCCGGTGGGTGACACCGCGGAGGAAGTCGAGCGTCTCCCGCCGGATGGCAAAGAGGAGGGCGGTGGCGATGCGGGGTGTCGGCTCCATCGGGAGCGCCTGGATGTACTCGGTCAGGATAGTCGCCGTCGCCCCGACGGACTCGCGGTTGTCGACGAACCGGGCCGGAATGGTGTCGGCCGGGTGGTGGTCGATGACGATGTCGACCTCGGTCTCCGGCGGGACCCGGTTGTTCTCGCCGGGGACCGAGTGGTCGACGAAGGCCAGGAGCGTCTCCGGCGGCCGGTCCCGGACCATCTCGACGTTGAACGGTTCCAGTTCGATGTCCAGTAAGTTCACCAGCGCCCGGTTCTGCTGGTGGGATATCTCCCCGCTGTAGAGGATGTGGCGTTCGTCGATGCCCGCGGCGGCGGCGATAGTCCCCAGTGCGACCGCGCTTGCCAGACAGTCGGGGTCGGGGTTGTTGTGACAGACGATTGTTAGCGTCTCGCTGTCGCCGAGCAGTTCCCACAGCCGCTGTGGTCCGCTCACCGAGAGTTCCGTGTTGGGGCTCATTCTTATCTAGTGGGTCGCCGACAGCCCGCCCGAAGATGTCGCGGCCGCGGGACATCCGGCCAGGGAGATACATTAGATTCGCGACACTATAAACCCGTTCTCCGTGCTGGCGCAGGGGCGGGTTCGAGCGGCACCGCCCTGACACTACTGGGCCGCATAAGGCGTCCCTACCGCCGTCAACGGCCGCGTTACCGGCCGGGCCTGTCCGATTCGAGCGGTATAACAAAACACGTCTGGGCCCACGCTCGTCGCACTGTGACAGAGACACAGCACCGCGGGAGATTCGCCAGGACCGGGCCGACTGTGACTGTCGACAGGGGGAACTGACGATGGTGGGATTCGCCGGCCGGTCGGACGCGCCCGACGCCGAGGTGCTGCTCTCTGACCGACGGCGCCGGTATCTGCTCTACTGTCTTCACATGTACGCCAACCCGCTTCGACTCCCGGACATCGCCCACCAGGTGACCGTCTGGGAACGGCCCGACAGCCCGAGCGTGTGCCTGCGAGAGCGCCTCGAGACGTACATGTCGCTGTACCACGACCACCTCCCGACGCTCACCGACGCCGATGTCGTCGAGTACGAACAGGACGAAGACATGGTCGAACTCGGGCCCGCCGCCGACCGGCTCAGACCGTCACTGGAGACCCGGCTCCGCCGCGATATCGACGAGTTGCTCGGGGCCGAAGGGTCGTTCTGAGCGGCCCACTCAGTCGCGTTCTTCGCCGACGGTCATCACCGGCACCTCGGCACGTCTGACGAGCGCTTCCGCGGTGCTGCCCAGCAGGACCCGTTCCAGGCCCGTCCGGCCGTGGGTCCCCATAACCACCATCTCGATGTCGTGGTCGTCGACGTACTCCAGCAAGTCGTGCTTCGGTCGGCCGGTCCAGACGTCGGTCACGGCGTCGACACCGGCCGCCTGGGTCTCGCTCGCGACGGCCGCCGTGGCGTCGGCCGCCGCGTCCTCGAGTTCGTCGAGCAGTTCCGCCGGCACGCTCGTCTCGGCGCCCGTGGCGATGTCGCCGACGTTGACGACGCTGACGACGTGGACGGTACTCCCGAAGGCGTCTGCGACCGCGAGCGCTGGTGCCACGGCGGCCGCCGCGCGCTCGCTCCCGTCGGTCGGCAGCAGGATATCGTCGTACCCCTCGCCGACCGCGCTGGCCTCGGTCGCTCGCACCGTCAGGACGGGCACCGGCGACAGCCGCACCACCCGCTCGGCCACGCTGCCGGTGAGGTACCGACGCAACCCGCTACGGCCGTGGGTCCCCATGACGACGAGGTCGGCGCCCCCGTTGCGCGCGTAGTCGAGTATCCCCTCGGCCGGGGTGCCCGTCACGACGGTCGTCTCCACCGCGCCGGAGTAGTCGAGCGAGTCGGCCAGGTCGGAGAGCGCCGTCCGCTGGGCGGCCGTCCGCTGGTCGACGTACTCGTCGTCGACACCGCCCGCCGAGAACGGCCCCGCCGCCGCTTCGATGTCCACGACCGCGAGCAGGTGGACCGTCGCGTCGAACCCCTCGGCGAGCAGCGTCGCGTGCTCGGCCGCGCGCCGGGCGTGGTCGCTCCCGTCCGTCGGAACGAGAATGTGTTCGTACATCGGTGCTCTCTAGCTTCGGTCGCTGGGCTGATAGATGTGTGCCCGGCGTCCCCGTCGCCGGTCGGGAGCGACGGACGGTCCTCGGTTGGCGCCCGTTCAGTCCCCGGCCCGGAAGACCCGCATCGTGTCCCGTTTGCGCTCGACCGACTCGACTTCCTCGAAGCCCAGGTCGGTGAACACCCGCCGCCAGTCCCGGTAGTACAGGGGCAACTGGTCGTCGACGTGATTGACCGTCCCGGCTTCGCCGCTCTCGTTTTCCACGGTGACCAGCAGGTCGCCGGTGATTCGCGCGAGCTCCGCGAACACCCACTCGGCGTCCGGGTGGATGTGCTGGAGCGTCTCGACGGAGAAGACGGCGTCGACGGCGTCCGTCTCGACGCCCTCGACGTACTCCTCGATGCTCGCCGCGTGGAACTCACCGACGGACGCGAGTCCCGGATACGTCTCGCGCAGGACGGCGAGCGCGTCGGCGTTCACGTCGACCCCCGAAAGCGCCGAGAACCCGCCCTCGGCCAGCGCCGCGAGGTGCCGGCCGACGCCACACCCCACTTCGAGCACGCGCGCGTCGCGTCCCGCGTACCGTTCAATCGTCGCTCGCACCAGTTCGCTCGTCTCGTCCGGGCCGTAGTGGGCGTAGTAGGTCGGCGAGTACTCGCCGGACCGGTCGGCCCAGGCCGCCCGGACGTCGTTCGAATCCACGTTCGGTCCCGGGCCTCACGACGGATAGTCGTATCGACACGTCGCCGGTCGGCCTACAGTTCGACCGTCGCCAGGTCCGACTCCAGGCCGGCGACGCGGTCGTTGTACGCCGCGACGAACCCGCGAAAGAGCGGCGCGTACTCGCGGATGTCGGCCGCGGCCGGGGCCTCGTACTGCGAGAGCAGGTACAGCCCGCCGGTGCCCCCGACCCGGAGATACGACGCGCCGTCGCGGTCCCACTTGAGCTCCCAGCGGGTCCCGTCGACGCGCTCGGTGAAGGTGCCGTAGTCCCCGCCCTCGTAGCGCTGGAGCTGTGCCGCAATCTCGTCACAGACCGCCCGAACCCGGTCCAGGACCCGGTCGCGCTCGGCGACGACGCCGTCGGTGGTCGCCACCTCGGGGAAGTCGGTCTCCACGTCGTCAAGCACCCCCTCGCGGCTCGCGACGAAGTCGTTGAACCCGGCGACGAAGGCGTCGTAGTCCCCGAGCGCGTCGGCCAACGCCTCCGGCTCGGGCGGTTGCTTCGTCGAGACGACGTACACCTCGTCGCCCCGTCCCGGGTCGTAGCGGAGGTACTCCAGGTCGCCGCCCTCGTACTTCACGGTCCACTCGGCCCGGTCCGTCTCGATGGTCGCCGAGCCGTAGTCGCCCCCCTGGAGTCGGGCCAGCTGGTAGGCGATGCGGCCCGCGTGGTCCCGGACCGCCGCGGCCAGTTCGTCTCGGTGCTGTGCGACCGCCGTCGCGTCGGCGGGCTCCGCCGGTGGCCACTCTGTCACACCAGTTCCAGTCGCTCGCTGGATATAACGGTGTGGAAGGGGGCTCGCGCAGGCTGCCTCCCCTTGAACTCCACGTCACCTACCCCGTCGGCTCAGAACTGCCCCAGAGGGACTCTGGCCGGGTCATCCGAAGGGGTTCCAGATTCGGCGCTCCGTGTCCAGCACTGTCTCCGCACCGGCGATGAGTATGGCTGTCAAGAGAAGGAGGCCGGCGGTGTAAAGCGCTCCGACCGCTGCCCCGTTGGCCCACATCTGGAGTATCGGCACCGAAAGGAAACCGGGTATCAGCACCAGCCCACCGTACGCGACGGTTCGCTCAGCGACGCCCGCGTGGGCGGTGCCGGTCGGCGGCGCCGTGTCCGCCGTCGGCCCGGAGCCCGCTTTCCAGACGTGTTCTGCGGCCTCGTGACCGCGAGTGTGTGCGCCCCAGTCCACGTCACCGGTCTGACCAGCTCGTCCCTGATCACTGTCATCGGCGCCTGTACCGTCGCGAGTGGTCCGGTCCCGCTGGTAGGCGTCACCGGTGTCCGTTCCGCCGTGCTGTCGCCCGCCGACGTACTGCTCGTGCCCGAGGCGGTCGTACCGTTCGCGTTCTTCGGGGTCGGAAAGGACGTCATAAGCTTCCTTAAGCTGAATGAACTGCTGTTGGGCGTCGGGGTCGTCGTTCTGGTCGGGGTGTTTCTCTTTGACCGCCTGTTTCCACTGCGCCTTGATTTCGGATTGGTCGGCCTCCGGCGTGACACCGAGTCGGTCGTAGTAGGTCTCAGTCATCGAAGGGCCTCCCGTGACGCGCCTCGTGACACGAACGACACAGCGTACGGAGGTTCGACGGATGGTCGGGGCCGTCGCGACTTCGGGGGTGCTGGTGGTCGACGTGGAGTTCCGCGTCCCCGTCTCGTGGTCCCCCGAGCGCGCCACAGTTCCGACACTGGTGGCCGTCGCGCTGTCGCACCAGTGTCGCCATCGTCGCCCAGTCGTCGGGATACGGTGGCGTCTGTCTCCGCTTGGCCTTGGTAGGTGTTGTCCCGGCGAACCAGGGCACCAGCCGCGTTGGCGTCACCAGAAAGGAGCGACGCGCGTACAGTCGCCCCCGCGACGGCGGCCACAGGAAAAACAGCTTCGCGACCGTGTCCAGACACATATGGAAGAACACGTATATCCCGTCGGCGGCGCTGTGTGCCCCATGGGGCCGGTATTTCCGTGCGAGCTTCCACACGCGGTACATCCATGTGAACATCGAGACCATCACCAGTGGGAACCACAGGAGCGCCGTGATACCGACCCGGGCCGGTTTGCTCAGCGGCGCTCGTTTCCCACTGGGTACGAGGTCGTCCTCAAGCGCCCGGCTCGCCATGTCCCCGCCCTCGAGAGCCTGTACCGCGCCGTCGAGTAGCTCCGATTCGACGGCAACCTCCTCGGTGTCGTCGAGCGAGTCGCGCTGGCGGACGTCACGGAGGCGACGCAGTGCCTCCTCGCGCGGCGTCACCAGGTCCGGTCGGTAGTAGGCGAGTTTGGCCAGCGTCGTGGCCGCGACCACCCGCTCGTCTCGATGGTCCGAGCGGAGGGACTCGACCATCAGGTCCGTCCCGTCGGCGAAGTCCTGCGGATACCACGTCGCCAGATTCCCGATGGCCATCAGGACGTTGTGTCGGACGTTTGGGTCCACGTCGTCGAGGCGAGCCAGAAGTGCCTCACTCGTCGAGCGCAACTCCAGCGGATAGCGAATCGACAACTGGACGAGTACGCCCGTCGCCTGGGTCCGGACGGTCGCGTCCCGTGCTGTCAACAGCGGCGGGAGCTCGGACAGATGTCCAAGCGCCGCCCTCGCATCCGATTCAGCGAGCTCGAGGAGCCGCTTTACGTGTTCTATTTGGTGTCTCTCTTGCTGTTCCTTATTCCCCATACACATCCGGTCATGTCTCAGAGTTCGATATAAAACGCCAGGAGTGATTTCATCGCTTGATAACCACAGTGTATGCACAAGAGTGTGGGATGGTCTGTCTGCTCGCTCGTCTCGCAGTCAATATGTCCAGTCGGGAGGCGGCGAGAGTGCCGGAGAGCGGTGTTGAAGTCCGTCGGGCCCGACTCCGAGCGGTAACTGGGGCCAGGCATTTGCCCGCTTAAGTGCGCAAAGAGGTCCACTGTTGCGGGCGGGTACTCGCCATCGACCCGTGTGTTCGGACCTCGGGTCGGTACACTCCGTCGGCTACGGGAATACAGGTCGTGTCAACAGTAGGGTGCCACCCCGCCGAATAGCCGTCGCTCACTCGGGCGTTTCGCTGCCGTCCGTCAGGGACGAGACGACGAGTCGTTTGATTCCGCGTCGCAGGAGCCCACTGGCTGCGGGTTGGGAGATATCAAGCTCGGCGGCGACATCGCTGAGCGTCGCGTTCCGCGGTTCTTCGAAGTACCCCCTCTCGACTGCGACGAGGAGGGCTTCCCGCTGGCTATCGGTCAGCCCGGCGTCCGTGTCGCCCAAACTGGCGTATTCGTTCACGCGCAGTAACTCGATTTCGACGTCGTTTTGCTTCGCGTAGTCCCAGAGGTGGACTAGGTTCGTCCGGTCGGGCATCCATACCGTAAAGACCCAGGCTTCCCCCTCGTTTTCCATCCCGAGTATGACGCCGCTGGCGGTCGAAATAATCGGGGAGATAATCTTCGCTTCGTCGGTGTACTCGAAACTGTATATCGCCTCCCCGTCTCTGGTCTCGATAACGCGCTCGAAATCGCCAACGGTGTTGTCTTCCCGCAACCCGTCTTCGAACTGCGAGAAATCAACGGACTCGATACGATAGAAGAACCGCCCCGACGTCGGGTCTGTCCCTGCCTCTGACACCGACTTGACCTTCGAACTTCGGTCGTGAGAGACTGTCTCTGTGAGTACGATGTCGGGATGCTCGAGCCGGACGACCGCCTTGATATCGGTCATTTTCTGTGGGAGGGTTGCTTTCGATTCGTGGCGGCTTGTAATAGCCTCTTTCGACTGGTCGGTGAATCGCGTCCCCGCGACGGTTGTTTGCGGCGCCGCGGTAGTAGCCGTGTCGGGTGGGACGTGACGGCCGGTCGTAATCTCTGGAGCGAACGACGCTGTCGAGAGACACACTCCTCACGTGTGTCGGTTAGAGCCGGGTCCGATCAGAAACGAGCACGTCCTCCTTGCGCCGACAGTTTCGACGGACGCGTTCGGCGCTACCTCGACGTTTCGATGCCGTGGTTGAACAGCGCCGCCCAGAGGCTCTCGATTCGACCGGCGACAGAGGACGAGGTGGGACCGGCGGGGATGTAGAATTTCGACTCTGTAGCTCTACCTCGTTCGTCGGCACGGGTTCTTGCTGCCATACAGATGGATAGAAAGGCCGTGACCGCATTGTTCTGTAGCTTAATGGTATAACCTCTTTATACGGGCCGTCGAGGATTACGTGGATTCCCGGCTCTGTCCGCCCGTCGCTCGGTAGAACCCCGAGAGCGACGGGCGGTGAATAGTGACCGCCTCTCGAACCAGACGTGAGGCGTACTCCCGGAAGGCCACAACTTCGGTCTTCAAGCTACCAGGTTTCAAGCGCCAGGCCCTTCCGAGAGTTGCTCGCGGTTCCCACGATACCGTTCCAACCGAAATATGATTCTGCAGGCCGGTACTGAAAGTAGCTTGGGTTAGCGGAGGCCGCCTAAATCAGTCAAAACGGCTGATTCCGCGCACTTCCTCTCAAGCTATTAGTGCTGATGCGACCGGTGATCGTAGATACGTCTGTGAGTGGTTTTCTCTGAGGGAACCTGTGTAGATGTACGCGAGCCACCAGCTGGCACTATCCCAGTTCGGAACGGTCCGACGGGCGAACGGAAAGCGAGCGAATTCGCAGTGCCGGATCACGTCACCGATTCGATACGCTCATCGGTTTGTTGCACGGGCGCTGAGGGATTTGAACCCCCGACGGTTTGGTCCGAAGCCAAGCACTCTGTCCAGGCTGAGCTAAGCGCCCTGTAGTAAGACATACTCCAGTGTATCGGTTTAAACCAACCGATTCGTGACGGCGATGCGTGAGTGCCCCACCCGCCGACGGATTCCCATCGGAGTTCGGGCCGCCTGTCGCGCACGGTAAATTCCATCCCGAGCGAGCCGAAAAATCTATATGCGTGTCAGAGTCACGTGGAGGTACTTTCGGCTCTACCGCTTCCCAGTCAATGTACGAACTAGGCCCCCCGTTCCGCGGTTCGATGGTTCCGTCGGGGACGAATATCCTGCTCTCGGGCCCGCCTCTGGTGGGCAAACGCTCCATCGCCATGGAGACACTCGCCGTCGGTGCCAGGCGAGACGAAGGGACGATTATCGTTTCGACTCGCGACAGCGTGGTCCGCGTGCGCGAAGCGTTCTCGACACTGGTCGATGGGAAGACGGACCTCGCTGTCGTCGACGCCGTCTCCAGGCACATCGGCCGGTCCACCGACGCCGACGCGACGAAGTACGCGCCGTCGCCGCGCGATATGAGCGACATCGGCGTCAAGTTCTCCGAGTTCATCCAGTCGTTCTACACGGAGCAACAGCGCGAGTACAACCGCGTCGTGCTCGATTCGCTGACGACGCTATTGCTGTACTCGAATCTCCAGACGGTGTTCCGATTCCTCCACGTGTTCACCTCGCGCGTCGAGACCGTCGACGGGCTCGGGCTGTACACCATCGAGTCCACCGCTCACGACGCCGAGACGCTGTCGACGCTCGACCAGTTGTTCGACGCCACTATCGAAGTCGACGCCGCCGGGTCGGCGACGCTCACCCTGGACGACGAGACCCAGACGGCGACGCTCTAGTCGGTCGTTTCGGACGCGGACTGGGGCTCGGACGCGGTGCCGTCCTCGGCCGTGGGGTCACCCGGCGCCGCCTCGGCGTCCTCGATGACCGCCTCGGTCAGAATCGCGTCCGTGTCGAGGCCCTGCTCCTCGGCGAGGGCTTCGATTAGCGCCCGCTGTTCGGTCTGTTCCCGGTCGATGGCGTCCACGCGGTCGCTCGTCTCCTCGACCGTGGCGTGGAGTTCCTGGAGCTGTTCTTTCTGCTCGTTCAGCTTCGTGTAGAGGTCGTCGGCCATGTCGACGACCTTCTGGAGCTTCTTCGTCGTGGAACCGAGGCCCATACCAGCCGTATGTCCAGGGGGGATTTGCCGGTTTCGCTCGCGGCCGACGGCGTCGCCGCGAGGACACCGGCCTCCGTCGGGAAGACGCCAGCGGAACGTCGCCGTTAAGGCGCCCGCGGTCCCAGCGCGGGTATGAACGGGCTCCGGACCGGCCCGACGGTCGGAATCGTCGGGTGTGTCGCCTATCTGGTCGTCCTGGTCGCGCCGTATCTCGTCGTGGAGACGACCAGCGCCGTCGGCGCGTACTACGGCGCCGGCGCGCTCTCACCGGCCATCGCGGCCGTCTTCGCCCTCCTCGCCATCATCGTCCTGGCGGCGGGTCGGGAGGGCCGCACCGACCCCAGCCTCGCCGCCGGCGCCGGACTGGTGTTGGGGGTCTTCATCGTCGGCCTCTCCCTGCTGTGGGCGACGACGGTGCCGACCAGCCTGGTACTGGGGCTGACCGAATCGACGCTCATCGAGCAACACCGGTGGGCACTCGTGGCCGCCGCTGTCCCGATTCCGCTGGGCGCCGCCTGGTTCGCCGTCGGGCTGGACCTCCTCTGAGCGGGCGACGACGCGACCAGTCGCGCCCTCGTCGGCGTGCGGTTTTCCAGTTCCGAAAGGCCCTTATGCGGCGGTGGCGGAGTTCGAGATGGACTAGGTCGGGGGGTTTGGCCCCCCTCTGTACCCGCACTACGGTCATCAGCGGGGACCGAACCCGGGGGCGTCCGGTCCGACGGACGCGGACCCCGTGAGCCAACGTGGAAGCCTCGTCCCGCGGGGACGGCGGTCCGCGTGGTCGCATCTGCAGGGATGTGCCCGCGTGGTTAAACGATGGCAGCCCGCCAGGCACGGAAGTGAGCAGCGGACCATCGAACACCCGTCGCTCGTGGGGTCGCGGGGTGGAGGAGGCAAACGGGATTACCCGCGTCCGAACGCCGGGCAATCCCGCTGTCCGTTCCATTCATACCACTTTTTGCAACTCCTTCGAGCGCCTGCGGCGCTCTCAGTCGTGCAAAAACCTGGGGAAAAATCGCGGCGTGCTCCTTCCGCGTGCCTTCGCCACGCTCCAGTCCGTGCGCCGCGGTCGAACACGGCGCGCTGCGCGCCGGATGCTCTCTGTAGACTGGGCGGACGATACTGCTGAGTGCCTGCCCGTCCCCGGGTCGCGACACAGCGGTCGCTCCCGGCCAGCTATCATCATGCGTCGAGCCTGGCGTGATATGATTCGAGAACCTGAACCGGCTACCCCTTGTCTCGGGGCCGTCGGTGTACGCATCGACAGCGCCACACCCTGGACGGACTCCCGGTAACGGTATCTCGAACTCACGCTGGAAAAAGTGAGTGCTGCCTAGTCGTCGGCGGTGACCGCGCTGTCGAGGCCGGCCATCTCCAGACCGCCGCTGATGGTGCGGTTCGGGTAGGGGATGTCGATGCCGGCCTCGTCGAAGCGCTCCTTGACGGCCTTGACGTACTCGGCGCGGGTCTTCACGAAGTCCGAGCGGCTAGGGTTGTCGATCCAGATGCGGGACTGCAGGCCGACCGAGGAGTCGCCCAGTTCGGTCAGTCGGACCGACGGCGCGGGGTCTTCGAGGATGTCCGCGTGGGCCTCGGCCTCCTCGACGATGATGTCGGTCGCCTCGTCGATGTCGTCGTCGTAGCCGATGCCGAACAGGTACTTCAGCCGCAACTGGTCCTTCGCGACGGGGTTCTTGATGACGTCGTCGGTGAGGTTGGAGTTCGGGACGGTGAGCAGTTCGTTGTCGAAGGTGCGCACGCGGGTGACCCGGAGGCTGATGTCCTCGACGACGCCGGAGTGGCCGTCCCACTCTATCCAGTCGCCGATGCGGAACGGCTTGTCGGTGAAGATGAACACGCCGGCGACGAAGTTCTTGAGCACGTCCTGCAGCGCGAACCCGATGGCGAGCGTCGCCGCGGCGCCGATGGTGGCGAGCGACTGCAGGAAGTTCGGGAAGCCGGCCATCCCGAAGGCGACGGCGACGGCGACGAACAGCAACAGGATGCTGGCTATCTTCTTCAGGGGCTTTCGCGCGTGTTCGTCGAGGTTGCGCGAGGCCAGCGAGCGGTCGACGAGCGGCATGAGCGCGGCCCGGCCGGCGACGTAGACGACGGCGAACGCCGCGACGAACACGATGGTACTCGCGATGGTGTCGGCCACGCCGGCGGGGAGGAACCCCGAGAGGATGCTGCGAATCGCCGGGACCTGCATTATCGCTCGAACACCGCAGTGTGGCCCCGGACCTGCACGACGTCGGCCCCGACGTGGTCGGCGAGTTCGTCGGCCAGTTCCTCACTCGTCGTCCCGCCGCGGGCGGCACGCAGGAACTTCACCTTCACGAACTGGCTGTCCTCGAGTTGGCTGGCGAGTTCGTCGGCGACGGAGTCGACGCCCTTCTTGCCGACCCGGAGTGTCGCGTCCAGGTCGTGGATGCGCTGGTCTCTGGATTTCGATGGCATTGTCGGACACTGACTGTGGAGTTATTTAAATGCACCACCAACGGCCTACGCGTAGGGGTAGCGTGCCTGTTCGCCACAGTCACAGGTGACGACGACGTGGCCCGACTGGGTGCGGACACGGGCGTTCTTTCCGGGGACGAGGAACGTATCGCAGGAGCGACAGATGGAGTGGGAGAACTCCCGCGGGAGCCGCAGGCGGTGGCGCTCGGCGATGCGGCGGGCCCGGCGCACGTACTCGCGGGCCCGCTCGTCCCGGCCCTCGCGGACGGCGTCGCGGGCCATCGACTGCAGACGGTCGATGCGCTCGCGAGCGATGGTCTCCTCGTCGGTCATCACCGCCGACTCGGGCGGCGCGCGGCAAACACCTTCCGAACCGCGACGGCGAGTGGAGTCGGTAGCGTTTTGCTCGCGGCCGGAGAGGGCTCGCCCGTGCGCGTCCTGAACTACCTGGAACTCGAAGACCGGCTCGACCGGTCCGGTATCGCCACCTCGGTCGACCACCAGCGGCGGGCGCTCGCCGACGCCGGCGTCGACGTGGTGAGGACGCCGTGGACGGACGGCCACCCGGCGTGGGCCGTCGGCGGGAACCTCGCCTTCGACGACCCGGTCTTCGAGACGTACGACGTCGCCCACTGCAACATGATAGGGCCGGGGTCGGTCGCCGTGGCTCGCCACGCGAGGCGAAACGATATCCCGCTGGTCCTGCACGCACACGTCACTCGCGAGGACTTCAGGGGGAGTTTCCGCGGCTCGAATCTCGTCGCGCCGGCGCTTGGCGAGTACCTGAAGTGGTTCTACTCGCAGGCCGACCAGGTGCTCTGTCCCTCCGAGTACACGAGGGGCGTCCTCGAATCGTACCCCATCGACGCCCCAATCCAGCCCGTGACCAACGGTATCGACACCGAACCCCTGGAGGGGTTCGAGACCTTCCGCGAGGAGTACCGCGAGCGCTACGACCTCGAGGGCATGGTCGTCTTCGCCGTCGGGAGCGTCTTCGAGCGCAAGGGGCTGACGACGTTCTGTGAACTCGCTCAGCGAACCGACTACGACTTCGCCTGGTTCGGGACCTACGACGACGGGCCACAGGGCTCGGCGGCGGTCAGAAAGTGGACCTCGGACCCGCCCGCGAACGTCACCTTCACCGGCTGGGTCGACGACATCCGCGGCGCCTACGGCGCGGGCGACGTCTTCCTCTTTCCGTCGAAGGTCGAGAATCAGGGTATCGTCGTCTTAGAGGCGATGGCCTGCGGGAAGGCCGTCGTCCTCTCCGACATCCCCGTCTTCCGCGAGTACTACGAGGACGGCCACGACTGTCTCATCTGTGGCGACGAGCGAGAGTTCCGCGAGGCGCTCGAACGGCTCGAAGCGAACCCGGACCTGCGCGACCGACTCGGCGAGAACGCCAGAGCGACGGCCCGCGAACACGGCCTCGACCGCGTCGGCGACCGGCTGGTCGAGGTGTACGACGGGTTGGTCTGAGTCAGAGGCTCTCCGTCGGCGTCGCGGCCGTCTGCTCTGCCCGTGCCGTGCGCCGCCAGATGAGCGCGACGAGCAGGGTGCCGACGAGGACGAACCCGCCGGCGACGCCGAAGGCGAGCGTGAAGCCGTAGCCGCCGAGCCAGCCGCCGGCGACCGAGCCGACGCCGGTCGCGAGCCCGGAGATGGCGGTGTAGAGACCGAGCGCCTCGCCACGTATCGCGGGCGGCGCGAGCCGGGTGACGATGGCCGCGGCGGTGATGGCGACGACGGCCCACGCGACGCCGATACCGCCGAAGACGACGCCGTTGGTGAGTAGCCCGAGAGAACCGGCGGGGACCGCGAGCCCGACGACGGCGACCGCCGGGTGAAGCACGGCGCGGGCCAGCAGGCCCCCGGCCTGGAGTCCGATGGTGTCGTACCGCTCGGCGAGTCGGCCGGCGAGGCCGAAACACAGCGCCGAGCCCAGGCTGGAGAGCAGATACAGCGTGAAGACGACGCCGGAGCCGTAGTCGAGCGTCCCGGCGAGATACGACGGCAGCGGCCCCCAGAACACGCCGAAGCCGGTGAACACGGCGACGACGGCGACGAAGTACAGCGACAGCGAGGGCGTGAGTCGGGCCGCGAGCTGTCGGGGGTGGAGCGACCGGGTGAGCCAGTAGAGCCGGGCCGGCCCGACGGGGAAGGTCGCGCTGCGCACCGGCAGCCGACGCGACCGGGCGAGCGCGCGGGCGACGTGGCTGGGCCGGGGCGCCGTCTCGTCGCCACTCGGCTCGCGGGGGAGCCACCGGGCGGCGAGCAGCGCCGCCGCGGCGGTGACGCCCGCACAGACCCACAGCAGCGTCCGCTGGGCGTAGACGACCCCCAGCGGTCCCGAGAGCGCCGTCGTCCACGCCAGCCCGAGGACGAGGCCGCCAGCCCAGCCCCAGCCCTGATACCGGTTGAGGGCGGCGAATCGGCCCGGCCAGTCCCGTTCGGGCGACCCGACGGTGACCAGCAGCGTCAGGACTGGGGCGACCGCGCCAGCGGCGAACCACAGCACTGCGTTGCCGGCGATGACGAGCCAGATGGCGTCGGTCGCCGAGACGACGGCGATCGCGGCGGCGGCCAGACCGAGCGCGACGAGGACGAGTGCCCGTCGGTTCCCGCCGCCGTCGGCGAGTCGACCAAAGAGCAACGCACCGGGCGCGCCCGCCGCGGCGGCGGTCCCGGCGAGCACCCCGAGCAACAGCGTGCTCCCCCCGATGGTGACGAAATAGAGCGGAATCAGTAGCGATGTCGCACCGAGTGCGACCGAGGCAAGTGCCCACGACGACAGCCAGCGGTCCGGCGCCATTGCATGATGCTCACTCCTGCCGGTGAAAAGTTCACCGCCCGCGGTGACGGACCAATGGCAAGGGTTTAGCCGCTGGTCTGTCTACGCCGTCGCCATGGCACTGCCGCAGGTCGCCGCCTTCACCGACACGTACCTGCCGACGGTCAACGGCGTGACCTACACGGTCCAGACGTGGCGCGACCACTGGCAGGCCCGCGGCGGCCGGATGGACGTGGTCTACCCACAGAGCGACCACGTCCCCGTCGCGGGCGAACACCCCGTTCGGAGCCTCCCGTTCCCGCTCTACGAGGGATTTCGGCTCGGCATGCCACAGATTCCGAGCGAGGTCCGGGACGCCGACGTCGTCCACGCCCACACCGCCTTCTCCCTGGGGATGGCCGGCAAGCGCCTTGCCCGGAAGATAGACGCGCCGCTCGTCGCCTCCTACCACACGCCGACCGGCGAGTACGCCGAGTACGTCTCGAAGACCGGACTGGTCGAGTCGGCCGTCCAGTCCAGCGCCGAGCAGTACGAGCGGTGGTATCTCGACGGCGCCGACCGCATCATCACGCCGACCGAGCGCACCGCCGACTACGTCCGGCGGACCGTGGGTGCCGACACCCCCGTCGAGGTCGTCTCCAACGGCGTCGACACGGATTTCTTCGCGCCGCCCGAGACCAGCGACTTCCGCGAGCGCTACGGCCTGCCCGACGGGCCGCTGGTGGGGTACACCGGCCGGCACGGCCACGAGAAGTGTCTCGGGGACATCCTCACCGCCTGCTCCGGTCTGGACGTGACCGTGGTCTTTGGCGGCGACGGCCCGGCCCGGAAGGACCTCGAAGCGGCGGCCGCGACCAGCGACCTCGACGTCCGCTTCCTGGGCTTTCTCGACCGCGAGGAACTGCCGGCGTTCTACGCCGCGCTCGACGCCTTCGCCTTCCCCAGCCCGGTCGAGACCCAGGGGCTGGTCGCGCTGGAGGCCAACTGCTGTGGCACCCCGGTCGCCGGCGTCGACGCGGGGGCGCTCCGGGACACCGTCGTCGACGGCGAGACGGGCTACAGCTACGAGGAGGGCGACATGGACGGCTTCCAGCGGGCTATCGACCGGGTCCTGAACGACCGTGCAGAGCTCCGCGAACACTGTCTGGCACGCCGCGAGTCGGCCAGCGTCGACCACGCGGTCGACCGCCTCGCCGAGGTGTACGACGCGGTCCTGGAGTAGCGCTCAGAGAGGTTCGCCCGCCCGCCGCGGACCACGGGCCCGACAGATGGTCGCGCTCGCTGGAGACAATCACGTCGCGGGTCCGTAGCGCTGCCAGCCGTCGTCAGTCGCTCGGAAAGCCGCTCTCGGGGCCGTCCCCGGGAAAAGCGGAGTGGCGGCTACGTCGTGTAGGACCGACCGACGGCGAAGCCAAGGCCCATCATGGCCCCCGCGATGAGTCCGAAGACGAACTCCCCGGTCGCGACGCCGTAGATGCTTCCCAGCCCGGTGCCTGCGGCGACGGCTTTCGCCACCAGCGGCCAGCGAACGAACTCGAGGGCGGTCATACCCCGACAGAGAGAGTCGGCCGGTAAAAACGTATCAGTTCGACCACCGCGTCGCTACGCCAGCGCGCTGCCGGCCCGGATAATCGTCTTCTCACCGAAGGCCGGCCCGACCAGTTGCAGTCCCACCGGGAGCCCGTCGTCCGTCTCGCCCGCCGGCACCGAAATCGCCGGCAGGTTCGCCAGGTTCACCGGCGTCGTGTTGGCGTCGGCGAGATACATCGTCAGGGGGTCGTCCAGGCTCTCGCCGCGTTCCATCGGCGGGACCGGCATCGTCGGCGAGGCCAGCACGTCCGCGTCGGCCAGTGCCTCGTCGAAGTCCTGTTTCACCCACGCGCGGGCGTCCTGGGCCTTCTTGTAGTACTTGTCGTGGTAGCCCGCAGAGAGGGCGTACGTCCCCAGCAGGACGCGGCGTTTGACCTCCTCGCCGAACCCTTCCTCCCGCGAGCGGGCGAAACTCTCGTTCCAGTTGCCCTCGCCGCCGGATTTGCCGTAGCGGACCCCGTCGAAGCGGGCCAGGTTCGAGGACGCCTCGGACATGGCGATGACGTAGTAGGCCTCGACGGCGTGTTCGACGCTCGGCAGGGTGACCTCGTGGTAGCTCGCGCCCTGTGCTTCGAGGTCGTCGATGGCGTCCCAGAACGTCTCGACGACCGCTTCGTCGGCGCCGTCGAGGAGTTCCGTCGGGACGCCGATGGAGAGGCCCTCTACGTCGCCGTCGGCGGCTGCGGCGAAGTCGTAGTCGGTGCCGTGGTCGGTCGCGTCTCGCGTGGTGCCGTCGCGCTCGTCCGGGCCAGCGATGACCTCCAGCAGCTCCGCGGCGTCCTCGACGGAGGGGGCGATGGGTCCTATCTGTTCTAAGCTGTTGGCGTAGGCCACGAGGCCGTATCGGGAGACCAGCCCGTAGGTGGGCTTGATGCCGACGACGCCACAGAACGCGGCGGGACAGCGGATGGAGCCGCCGGTGTCGCTGCCCAGCGCCATGTCGGCGTCGCCCGCAGCGACGACTGCGGCTGAGCCGCCCGAGGAGCCGCCGGGGACGTGGCCCTCGGCGACGGGATTCTCGACGGCGCCGTACGCGGAGGTCTCCGTCGTGGTCCCCATCCCGAACTCGTCCATGTTGGTCTTCCCGGGAATGGTCGCGCCCGCCTGTTTGAGGCGTTCGACGACCGTCGCGTCGTAGGGCGGGACGTACCCCTCGAGCATCGCCGACCCGCAGGTCGTCTGGACGTCTTTCGTGGAGATGTTGTCTTTGACCGCCACGGTCCGACCGGAGAGCGGGCCGTCCTCGGCCCCCTCGATGGTGTCCGTGGCGATGTACGCGTTGTAGTCGCCCATCTACGACACCTTCGGACCCTTGAACTGCCCGGCCTCGGACTCGGGGGCGTTCTGCAACGCTTCCTCCTGGCTCAGACACTCCCGGACCTCGTCGGGGCGCATCACGTTCGTCAACTCGGCATCGCGCTCGGTCTCGGGGACCTCGTCGAGAGCCTCGAACGCGGTTAGAATCTCGCCGAACTGCTCGGTGAACCGCTCGACCTCCGCTTCGTCTAGGTCGATGCGGGCGAGGTCGGCGACGTGGGCGACCTCGTCCCCGTCGACAGCGTTGTCGCTCATGGGAATTCCGAACACTGGCCCGGCGGTAAGCGTTTCGGAACCGCGAGCCCAAGTGTTGGGGATGGTTCCGCAAGGGAGAGCATTTTGGTCGCTAACCTGAACACTCTTTTTCGATATGGGAACCAGAGCTTTGTGATTTGGGAAAAGTTTTAAGTCGCTCGCGCTACAACAGAAGGGTACAAGAGACGTTTCTCGGGTCCCCAGACCCGCCTGTTCGCCAAACCAATGACCGATACCACCATCCGTCGATACACGAGTGAGCGCGAAACCGAAGAGGACCAGACCGAGGAGGCCGAGTCACTGGTCTGTCCCGAGTGTGGTGGCTCGTTGCTCTCCGACAGTGAACGCGGCGAGACTGTCTGTGAAGACTGCGGTCTGGTCGTCGAGGAAGACGAGATAGACCCCGGCCCGGAGTGGCGCGCCTTCGACTCCAAAGAGAAAGACCAGAAGTCCCGCGTCGGCGCGCCGACGACGAACATGATGCACGACAAGGGGCTCTCGACCAACATCGGCTGGCAGGACAAGGACGCCTACGGCAACTCCCTGTCCTCGCGCCAGCGCGAGAAGATGCAGCGCCTGCGCACGTGGAACGAGCGGTTCCGAACGCGCGATTCGAAAGAGCGCAACCTCAAGCAGGCGCTGGGCGAGATAGACCGCATGGCTTCCGCGCTGGGGCTGCCCGAGAACGTCCGCGAGACCGCGAGCGTCATCTACCGCCGCGCGCTCGACGAGGACCTGCTGCCGGGCCGCTCCATCGAGGGCGTCTCGACGGCGTCGCTGTACGCCGCCGCCCGCCAGGCCGGCACGCCCCGCTCGCTGGACGAAATCGCCAACGTCTCCCGCGTCGGCAAGGACGAAATCGCCCGCACCTACCGCTACGTCGTCCGAGAGCTGTCGCTGGAAATCCAGCCCGCCGACCCCGAGAGCTACGTCCCACGCTTCGCCAGCGACCTCGACCTCTCCGAGGAGGTCGAACGCCGCGCCCGACAGCTCCTCCAGAACGCCAAGGAGGAGGGCGTCCACTCCGGCAAGTCGCCGGTCGGGCTGGCCGCGGCCGCCGTCTACGCCGCCTCCTTGCTGACCAACGAGAAGGTCACCCAGAGCGAGGTCAGCGAGGTCGCCAGCATCTCCGAGGTGACGATTCGCAACCGCTACCACGAACTGCTCGAAGCCGAGGACAGCGTCCACCCGTAACGTAGTTTTTCCTGCGCCACGTCGCCGCGCCCATGGAGACGACCCGGCACTTCGTCGCGACGGTCTATGCCGTCCACGACGGCGCCGTCGCGCTGCACGAACACGACAAGCTGGAGATGTGGCTGCCCGCCGGCGGCCACCTCGACCGTGACGAACTCCCCCACGAGGCCGCCCTGCGGGAGACCGAGGAGGAACTCGGCTTCGACGTCGACCTCGTCGCGCCACGGGAGGCCATCACGAGCGAGACGGTCCGGTCGATTCCCCAGCCACAGCATTTCCTGGTCGAGGACATCAACGTCCACGAGAACGGCGAGGTGGGCCACCAGCACATCGACTTCATCTTCTACGGCGCCGCCCCGAGCAGCGACATCCAGCCGGGGCCCGGCGAACAACCGGCCGACGACTGGACGTGGTTCACGGCCGCGGACCTGGACGCTCGCAGCGACGAGATTCCGGCCGACGTGGTGGAAATCGGCCGACGGGCCATCGAGGCGGTTACCGACAGGCGGGCGTAGGTTCGCGGCCGTCCCGCCGAGGACGGGACCTGGCTCACAGCTGAGAAACGTGGCGCACACAACCGGCTGATTCCTGCCGACGTGGTGGGAATCGGTAAGCTCACCGTCGAGACGATAGGTAGACGGTAACTAATCGTCTGACTGGCCTCCGTTGTGACATGTACAGCGTCCTGTTACCGGTGGATACGAGCGAGGACCGGGCAGCCGCGCAGGCGGCCGCGGTGGCGAACCTCCCCCACGCGACCGAGGACGTCGAAGCGCGTGTGCTCCACGTCTTCGGCGACGAGGGCGTCGCCGAACGGACGGCAGTCGAGCAGACGCCCTCGGGGAAGGAACTCGTCGAGAGGCTCCGGGCGGCCGGGCTGAAAGTCACGACGGAATCCACCCACGGCGACCCGATACAACGGATAGTGAGTACCGCACGGGAACACGACGTGGACATGATAATCCTCGGCGGTCGGAAGCGCTCGCCGATGGGGTCGCTCATCTTCGGGAGCGTCAGCCAGGGCGTCATCCTCGACGCCGACCGCCCCGTCACCGTGACGGGCAGTGCGAGCAGCTAGTCCAGCAGCGACTCGACGTACTGGCCGACGTGGTCGTCCATCCGGCGCTTGTAGCCGGCCTGCCGGGCCAGCCGGTCGAGTTCCCGCGCGGCCAGCGAGCCGTACTGGGCCGCCTTCTTGTCCCGCATCGCGATGGTCTCCGGCAGAGAGTCGAGCGCGGCCCGTCGGAGCGCCCACTTGCGCGTCTCCCCGTCGACGAGCATCCCGTCGCTCAGCCGCAAGGCCACGGACACCACCCGGTCGTGGAGCAGCGGCGTGACCGGTTCGACTCCGGTCCCGCGCAGGGCCAGCACGTCCCGCGGAAGCTGGTCCGGTAGCGTCGCGATTACCTCCCGCTGGGCGCCACGGACGGTGTCGGCCTCGACGCGGGGGTCCTCGGGTGCCTTCTCGACCTTGGCGTACCCCCCGAACAGCTCGTCGGCGCCCTGTCCGAGCGTCAGTCGGTCGAACCCGTCGGCGGCGACCCGTTCGGCGGTGAGATAGAGCGGCAGGGCTATCTGGACCGACATCGCGTCGGTCCGCCCCGTCGCAGCGGCGATTTCGGGGACCGCTCGCTCGATGGCGTCGTGGGTCAGCTCGACCACTCGGAGTTCGCGGTCGAGCAGGTCGGCCGCCGAGCGAGCGGCCTCGACGTCGTGGCTCCCCGGGAAGCCGGCGACGTACAGCGGCGCGTCGAGTCGGGCGGCCAGCAGCGCGGAGTCGACCCCGCCGGAGAAGGCGACCGCCAGCCCCTCCGTCTCGACGGCGTCGATACTCGTCTCGACGGCGTCCCGGACGCGCTCGACGGCGGTCGCCCGGTCCTCGAAGGGCTCCGGGTCCGGCAGTGTCCAGACCGTCCGTTCGCCGTCGCTATCCCGGACGGTCCCGGCGGGAAACAGCGCCGGTTCGGCGAGGTCGGTGCGGTCGTGGCTCCACGGCGGCACTGCTCTCCCGGTCGCACCCGCCTCGACGAACAGCGGCTCCCGCCCCAGAACGTCTCTGCCGAGCGTCCCGTCGAGTTCGCCGGCGAAGCCGGCCGTCCCGGGGAGCGGGTCGCCACTCGCCAGCGCGGCGCGGACGACGTCGTCGGTCGTGCCCCGCATCGCTCACTCCAGCAGGCCGTTGAGACGGCTCGTAATCCGGCGTTTGGCGCCGCCGGCTGCCTGCCGGAAGCTGATTCGCCACGGCGTTCGCTCGCCCTCGACGGTCGTCCGCCCCTCGCGGACGGCGTCCAAGATAGCGTCTACCGACGCCGCCTCGGCGTCGACCGTCGTCACCGCCTGCCCGACCATCTCGGCGATGTGGGCGTCGCTGCCGGCGGTCATCGGGAGCCCGCGCCGTCTGGCGAACCGCTCGGCCTGGCGGTTCGACCGGCCCGTGAGCAGCCGAGAGTTGTACACCTCGATGGCGTCGGCGGTGGCGAGTTCCGCCTTCGATATCTTGTCGAGGACGCCGTGGCGCGACTCCTGGAACGGGTGGGGAACCACGGCCAGCCCGCCCTGGTCGCGGATGCGGTCGAGCGTCTCGGCGAACGACAGGCCCGGCGGAATCGCCTCGGCGATGCCCAGCGCGAGGACGTGCCCGGCGTCGGAGGAAATCTCCATGCCGGGGATACCTACCAGCCCGTAGTCTGGGGCCAGCTCGGCGGCCCGCAGGCTGGCTTCGAGCTCGTCGTGGTCCGTGACGGCCAGGGCGTCAAGTCCCACGGCGCGGGCCTGTTCGAGGAGCAGCTCGACCGGGTCCCGGCCGTCGTGGGACAGCGACGAGTGTGTGTGAAGCTCGACCGACAGCACGCCAGTCGATAGCGTTGGATGCGTCAAAAGCCCCCCGGTCCGCGTTCAGTCCGACGTGGCCCCGGTAAAGCGGGCCGTCCCGCTGATTTCGCCGTCGGTCAGATAGCACTGCGGGTCGGGCGCGAAGGGGTCGTCGGAGACGGTCAGCGCACGGAGTCGGGACGCGCCGCGACACACCTCGGCGTACCGGCAGTCCGCACACCGCCCCGAGAGGTGGGCCTCTCGGTTCCGGAGCGCCCGCAACAGCGGGTTCGACTCGTCTTCCCAGATGGCGCCAAAGGACCGGTCACGCACGTTCCCAAGCGAGTAGCCCTGCCAGAACTGCGTCAGGTGGACGTTGCCCTGGTAGTCGATGTCCGCGACGCGCTCGCCCGTCGGGTCGCCGCCGTTGACCCGCAGATACTCGTAGACACGTCGGGCCTGGGCCTCGCCCATGTGTTCGCGAGCGTACTCGACCAGGTAGGCCGCGTCGGCGTAGTTTCCGACCAGCAGCGTCTCTATCTCTTCGCCCTGAGCGTGGTACTCGCGGGTCATGTCACAGACGCGCGTGACGGCCTCGCGGCGGGCGGCGGGCGAGAGATCCGCGTCGACGATTTCCGTCCCGCGACCGCCGTAGTCCAGGTGGTAGAAACAGAAGCGGTCGACGCCCAGGTCGGTCAGCACGTCGACGACGCCTTCCAGGTCGGCGGCGTTGCGCTCGGTGATGGTGTAGCGGAGGCCGGTCTTCAGGCCGGCGTCGAGGCAGTTCTCGATGCCCCGCAGCGCGCCATCGAAGGCGCCCTCGACGCCCCGGAAGTCGTCGTTGCGCTCCGGGAGTCCGTCGACGGAGACGCCGGCGTAGGCCAGCCCGGCGTCGCGCAGCGACTGCACGCGCTTCGGGGTGAGCAAGGTCCCGTTCGTCGAGAGCACGGGCCGGATACCGGCGTCGGCGGCGTAGCCGACGAGTTCCTCGAGGTCCTCGCGGACGAGGGGTTCACCGCCCGAGAAGAGGACCACCGGGGCCCCGTAGTCGGCGAGGTCGTCGAGCAGCGCCTTCCCCTCGGCCGTCGAGAGCTCCCCGTCGGCGATCTCGGTGTCGGCGGCGGCGTAGCAGTGGTCGCAGTAGAGGTTACACTGCTTGGTGACGTTCCAGACGACCACCGGCCGACGCTGTTTCCGGTCCCGAATCTGGCGCTTCGTCGACCCCTCGGCGGCGTCGTACCGGAGTCCGTCACCTTCGGCGTCGAGGCCGGTCAGCAGTTTGGAGACCGAGATCATTCGGACTCACCCCGGAGCGTCTCAGTGTCCATCCGTCCCGCCGCCATCGTCGGTGCTGTCTCGTCGTCACCTGCGGAGCCCCCTGTCGCGCCGACCCCCAGGTCCCGCTCCTGGACCCGGACAGTCTCGTCGGCCGGACAGAGCCACAGCGTCGCGGCGGCGTGACCGAACAGCGTCGCGGCCTGTTCCCGTGCGACGCCGGCCGTCGGCGCGCTCACGCTGCCGACGTGCGTGAGTGGCTCCGATTCGCGCTCGCGGCAGAACACTTCCCATTCGCGACCAGTGGCCCCGCGGGGGGCGTCGACCGTCTTCTCGAACGCGTCCATATCGGTGGCTGGGTCCGACTGAAAAAAACGCTGCCAGTGTGTTCTCAGCGACTGGGAACCGTCGACGACGGTCCCGGCCCGACCCGATGGCTCGCGAGGGTCTGTGCGGTCGGTCATAGACGAGTGTTCGCGGTGTGTGCCCATACTCCCCACCGGTCGTTCCCGGACCGACGGAACCGTTCCCGGAAACTGAGAACGCCAGCGGCCTTTATCTGCTCTCGCCACCATAGACCCCCCGACCGCCTGACCAACGGGACCGGCTCACACACGCGTGAGCCGGTGAGATTAAAGGCGTCGGGACAAGAACGGCTGCCAAGGATGGTGCGGGACCCCGTGGCCGAGGAGGAAACGCCGGAACTGACGACGGTCCTCGATGCGCTGGACGACGAGGACTGCCGGAAGATAGTCGGGACCCTCGACGAACCGATGACGGCGAGCGAGGTGTCCGAGGCCAGCGGTGTCCCGCTGTCGACGACCTACCGAAAGCTCGAACTGCTGACCGACGCCGCGCTGTTGCACGAGGGGGTCGAGGTCCGGGCCGACGGCCAGCACGCCAGCCGCTACGCCGTCGACTTCGAAGCGGTCGTCATCGCGCTCGACGAGGCCCGCCAGTTCGACGTCGAAATCGACCATCTGGCGCGGTCGCCCGACGAGCGCCTCGAGAACCTCTGGTCTGAAGTCAGGAAGGAGACGTAACTATGGTACACATCCCAAGCTCGCAGATAGGTATCGTCGTCTCGAAGACGCTCATCCTCGTCATGGGCGGACTCATCGCCTACTTCTCGTACAAGGCCTACCGGCGGACCGGCGCGCCCCAGCACTGGTGGCTCGCGCTCGGGTTCGGCATCGTCACCGCCGGCGCGATAGTCGGCGGCGCGCTCGACATCGTCGTCGAGCAGTACCTCGACGAGGACCTCCTGTACACCAGCGTCTTCGTCTCCAGTGCGATGACCGCGGCCGGGCTCGGCGTCATCCTCTACTCGCTGTACACGCGCTGAGCGCCGTTCCCAGTTTCTGACAACGCGGTTAATCGTATTTAGTGGTGCGGGTAACAGTACCACACGAGATGGTCACCCTCAGTACCGTCCTCTTGGTCGCGACCAAGACACTCACCCTGGCCTGTGGGGTGGTGCTGACGACACTGACGCACAGAGCGTACAGACGGACTCGGTCAAGACCGATGCGGGTCCTCTCGGTCGGCATCGGTCTCCTGACGGCCGGCGCGGTTCTGGCTGGGAGCCTGAACCAGTTGGCTGGCGTCCCTCTGGTGTTGAGCACGACAGTCGAGAGCGTATTCACGGCGGCCGGATTCCTGGTGATGACGTACTCCCTGTACTCGGACCGCCTGGCCGGGACCTGACCGACGATGGCAGTGCAAGAGGAGACCGAACCAGACAGCGTGGCGAGGGCGCGAGACCGACTGGACCGCGAGGCCGAGGCGGTCAGGACCGAGCAACTGGAGCGGGCCCTGTCCAGGCTGGGGGAACGGGGTGAACTGACGCCGGCCCAGCGGGCGGCCGTCGAGCGGTTGAGCGAGCGCCTCGTCGAGGGCGTGTTCGCCGGGCCACGGGAACGGCTTCGGGAGCCGTCGAACGGGACCGCGGCGGCCCGGACCGTCCTGGAGCTGTTCGATTAACCGAGAAAGCGGTCCTGGACGTCCTCGTCGGGCACCATACACCGGTCCTTCCGGCCGAAGACGTCGTAGCGGTTGTCGGCGACGACGTCGTACAGCGCGTCCCGAACCGACGCGGGGACGGCACGACCCACCGCCGCGGCCCGGTAGGGCCAGCCCAGTAGCTCCGCGGTCCGGATGACCGCGTCCGATTTCCGGTACACCTCGCCGTCCTCGACGAGGACGACGCTGTCGAGGGCTCCCGGCGGGAGCCCCTGTCCCGACAGCAGCGCCTTGCCGGCGTCGGACTGCAGCGGGGCAAAGTGGATTCGGCCTTCGGGGTCTCGCGGGATGACGAACTGGACGACGCCGTTACAGAGGTTACAGACCCCGTCGAACAACAGAACGGGGTGGTCGCTCCCCGGCGCCTCGCCGTCGCTCATGTCTCCGCCTCCGGCGGGGCGCGTCTGCTCGGCGCCGCGACGACGTCCAGCCCCGGACTGTAGTAGCACACCGGTTCGGTGTCGGGTCGGTCGAACCCGTCGGCCGAACAGAGCGTGTCCCGTTCGATTTCGGCGGCGGCCGGATACAGCGTCCACGGGTCGTGGTCGACGTCGGTGTATCGGAGCGTCCCGTCGGGCGCCTCCGTGTAGAACCGGTACCGCTCGACGAGGAACTCGCCGAGCGGGTCGTCGGGGGCGCTGAACGGTTCGCCGGTCGGCCAGTAGGTCGCCTCGTAGCGGGCGGGCCGCGCGCCGGGGTGTTTCCGCCGGCTGCTGAACTGCACCCGGCCGTCGGCCCAGTCCAGCGAGATGCGCGCGTAGTAGTACGGCAGGTGATGGAAGAGCCGCGCGCCGACGACGCTGCTTATCCCCTGTGCGTCGAGGCTGAAGAAGTAGACGCTGGGCTCACCGTCGCGTTCGACGTAGGTGCGGACGTTCAGTTCCGGCAGCCGGACGCCGGCCCACCGCGGGAACCCCTTCGGTCGGACCGCGACGTTCGTGAACGGAACGACGGAGAGCCACGCCGACCCGTCGTGCGTGTCCGGGCTGAGCGTCTCGGGGAGATGCGAGTCCATCAGGGCGGGGTCGACGGGCCAGTTCTCGAAGAGGAGGTGGCGCCACCCCATCTCCAGCGCGAGGGCCATACGTTTCGTACGGGCCCGAGGCGAAAAAGACCTGCTGGCGCGCGTGACAGCGAAACGCTGAAACAACTGAGCGCCTACTCGGTTGTATGGCGAGTCCCGACATGGACGCGGACGCCCGTGAGAGCGTGGCCGTCGCGGTCCAGCGAGCCCTCGCTGAACACGGTTACGAGCGGCTGACGACGGCGAAAATCGCCGAAGAGTACGAGAACAGCGAGGCGGGGCTCTACTACTACTTCGACAGCAAAGACGAGATGATTGCGGCCTTCCTCGAACACGCGGCCCGCTACCTCAGCGAGGACCTGCTGCGTGTCGACACCGGGGACCCCGAGCGGGCGCTGCGGGACGCCTGCGAGTTCCTGTTTCGCACGCCCGAACACGAGTACGCCGGCATCGCCGTCGGCATCATGGAACTGCTCTCTCACGCGCCGTACAACGAGACGCTCCGGGAACCGCTGCTGGACCTCGAGACCGCGTGTCTCGACGCGCTGACGGACATCGTCGCCGAGGGCGTCGAGCAGGGCGTCTTCAGGGAGGTCGACCCCCGCGCCACCGCCGCGTTCCTCCTGGCGGCCGCCGACGGGTCGACGGGTATCGCCGTCGCACTGGAGATGGACGTGGTCGACGACCTCCAGCGGGGCTGGACGGCGTACGTCGACGGCCTGCTGGCCGACCCGTCCGGGTGAGCGAGCCGTCGACGCGAACGCATGGAAAGCGATTTAGCCGGCCGGGGGCCAGGCACACCTAATGAGCCTGTCCGACAGCGACCACGAGCTAGTGGTCGAGGAAATCGGTCGGGAGCCGACGCGAGCAGAGGCCGCGCTCTTCGAGAACCTCTGGAGCGAACACTGCGCCTACCGCTCCTCGCGCCCGCTCCTGACCGCCTTCGACAGCGAGGGCGACCAGGTCGTCATCGGTCCCGGCGACGACGCCGCCGTCGTCTCCCTGCCGACCTACGACGGCGACGAGATGTACATCACGCTGGGCGTCGAGTCCCACAACCACCCCTCCTACGTCGACCCGTTCGACGGGGCCGCGACGGGCGTCGGCGGCATCGTCCGTGACACGCTCTCGATGGGCGCCTACCCCATCGCGCTGGCCGACTGTCTCTACTTCGGCGAGTTCGAGCGCGAACACTCCCAGTACCTCTTCGAGGGCGTCGTCGAGGGTATCTCCCACTACGGCAACTGCATCGGTGTCCCCACCGTCACGGGCTCGGTCGCCTTCCACGAGGACTACGAGGGTAACCCGCTGGTCAACGTCTCCTGTATCGGCCTGCTGGAGCCCGAACGCACGATTACCGCGGAAGCCCAGGAGCCGGGCAACAAGCTCGTCCTCGTCGGGAACGCGACGGGCCGGGACGGCCTCGGTGGCGCCTCCTTCGCAAGCGAGGACCTCGCCGAGGACGCCGAGACCGAGGACCGCCCGGCGGTCCAGGTCGGCGACCCCTACGCCGAGAAACTGCTCATCGAGTGCAACGAGGCGCTGCTGGACGAGGCCCTCGTCGAGTCCGCCCGTGACCTGGGCGCCGCCGGGCTCGGCGGCGCGTCCTCGGAGCTGGTCGCGAAGGGCGGCCTGGGCGCGCGAATCGAACTGGATCGGGTCCACGAGCGCGAGCCCAACATGAACGCCATGGAGTATCTGCTGGCTGAATCCCAGGAGCGTATGGTGTACGAAGTCGCGCCCGAGAACGTCGACCGCGTCGCCGAACTGGCCGAGCGGTACGAACTGGGCTGTTCGGTCATCGGCGAACTAACCGAGGCGGGCACGAACTACGTCTGTACCTTCGACGGCGAGACGGTCGTCGACGTCGACGCGCACTTCCTCGGCGAGGGCGCCCCGATGAACGACCTGCCCAGCGAGGCACCGCCGATGCAGGAGCGGGACCTGCCGACGATGGACCTCGGGGCGGCGTTCGACCGTATCGTCGCCAGCCCGAACACCGCCTCGAAGCGGTGGGTGTATCGGCAGTACGACCACGAGGTGCAGGTCCGGACGAGCGTGCTGCCCGGCGACGACGCCGCCGTGCTCGCCGTTCGGGAGTCCGGCACCGGGCTGGCCTTCTCGGCCGGCGCGGACCCCAACTGGACCGACGCCGCGCCCTACGACGGCGCCCGCGCCGTCGCCCTGGAGAACGCCACGAACGTCGCCGCGAAGGGGGCCCTACCCCACGCCGCGGTCGACTGCCTGAACGGGGGCAACCCCGAGAAGCCCGACGTCTACGGCGGCTTCGAAGGCATCGTCGACGGCCTCGCGGACATGTGCAGTGAACTCGACGTGCCCGTCGTCGGCGGCAACGTCTCGCTGTACAACGACTCGAACACGGGCCCCATCCCGCCGACGCCGACGCTCGCTCTGGTCGGCGTCAAGGAGGGGTACGACGCCCCGCCGATGGAACTCGCCGGGGAGGGAACGCTGCTCGTCGTCGGCGATACGGCGCTGGACGGTGGGACCGACCCGCGACTGGGCGGTTCGGAGTACACCGCGCTGTTTGGCGGCACCGACGCCTTCCCGGAACTCCCCGCGGACCCGAACACCCTCGTCCGCACTATCGCCGAGGTGGCAGACGAGGACCACGTGCTGGCTTCCCACGACGTGAGCCACGGGGGGCTGGCGGTGGCGCTCGCCGAGATGGTCCACGACGACGCCGGCGCCAGCGTCGACATCGACACGGTCGACCGCGGGACTCGCAAGCGCCTGCTGTTCCACGAACAGCCCGGCCGCGTCGTCTTCGAGACGACCGACCCCGCCGCGGTGCGGGAGGCCTTCGACGGCGTCGCGCCGGTGACGGAACTGGGCGAGGCAGACGGCTCGAACCACCTCGAAATCACGGTCGACGGCGACCGTCTCCACTACGACGCCGCCGACATCGCCGAACTGCGCGACACCATCGAGGACGAACTGGCCTGATCAGGCCGTCTCCGGCCGGACTTCGAGGCCAGTCACCGTCTCGGGGACCAGTCGCCAGCCCTGGACGCCCTCGACGCGCTCGTCGTCATCGAACGCCGTCGAGAACCAGGGGTTCTCCGTCAGCGCGTCCACGAGCCGCGACCAGTTCGCGTCGGTCAGGTTCACGGACTCGACCGGACCGGTGACCGCCACGGACTGCCAGTCGAAACGGGCCCTGATATCCGTCACGAGGAGCCGCGCGGTCTTCCCGTCCGCGATGAACTCGCCTTTCTCGCTGTCCGGTCCCGCCCGGACGAACGCGAAGAAGACGTCGCCGTCGTCGTAGCCAAAGGACACCGGAATCGTGTAGGGTTCGTCGCCGTCCGCCAGTCCGAGCACGCCGTGGTCGGCGACGCCGAGCAGGGCTTCGACGTCGGCCTCGGCCATCGGTTCGCCCGTCCACTGGGCGTAGGGGTCTTCGGTCATAGCTGTCCAGTTCGTGTCCCACGGGTTCAAATCACACGCCGGCTCCCAGTCGCTGGGAATCGTCCGAACGGTGTCACGCGCCGGCCGATTGGGCACGTAGTCGGAAACACCGCTTGACAGGCCGGGTGGGCGTCGCTCGACTGTGCGGATAGCCGACACCGGTGCTACTATGAAAAGTGACACGGAACGTACTGCAAGTAGTATGGCCACTCTCGACCAGGGAATCGCATCGGACGACGGGCGCACGCCGGCGCAGTACGACCGGTCGACCCACTGGATAAGCCGACAGCTCGAAGCGGGGCTCCCCTTCGGGGTCGGCGGCGAGTTCCTCACGGGAGTGGTCAAGTTCGCCCTGGTGTGGGACCTCCTGGCGGCGGCGTACGTCCTCACGCAGTGGCGCGCTGCCAGCACGTCGTTTCTGGTCGCCGGCGCCCTGTTTCTGGCGTGGGTCAACGTCGCACCCGCCCTCATCTGGTACTACGACAAGTCCGTGCTCCCGCGCTTTTTCGCAATCGCCTACCAGCTAGTCGTCGACGCGGACGAACTGGAGCGTATCGCGGAGACGTACAACCGGCGGTTCGCCACCGTCCGGCCGCTGTTCGCGCTCTTCTGGGGCCTGGGGTTCCTGGTGGCGGGCGTCTTCGCGATTCCGCTGTTCGAGACCCAAGGGATGGTGGGTGACGGTCGCGTGTTCCTCTGGACGACGCTCGCCTTCGGCGCGTACGTGGGCGCGGTGCTTGGCGAAGCCGGCTTCTCCGCCGTCGTCACGACGGTGCTCTGTATCCGCGAGATATCGACGGTCGAGATAGATATCAAACCGTTACACCCCGACGGGCTCGGCGGGCTCGGCGCAATCGGCTACTTCGCCATTCGGACGACGGTCCTCTGGTCGACCGCATCGTTGCTCTCCCCGCTCGCCTTTCAGATGGCGTCGGCGTCGCTGTTCGACGAGGCGATTCTCCTGGTGACCGCGACGTACATCGGGACGATACTGTTCTCGTTCGTCTATCCGACGCTCAAGATAAACCGGCAGGCCAAGGAGTCCCAGGAGCGCATCCTCGCGGAGCTGCGGGACGCCTACGTCGAACTGGAGCGGGAACTGGAGACGGCCGACGACGACCGGGAGCGACTCGGCCACCGGCTGGACCTCCAGCGGCTCCGTAACCGGTACGACGACTACGCGACGGTGCAGCTCTACCCGATGCAGACGGCGATTCTGACACGGCTCATCGGGTCGGTACTCCTCCCGCTCGGATTCCTGGTGCTCGAACTCTATCTGCCCAACAGTCTGTGAGCGGCCGTGCCTCGGTTCGAGCGCGGCGTCCACGCTCGACGGAGGAACCGGACCGGTCTCGGCGCGAGTGCGCGCCGGCGTGTCCGTCGGCTCGGCCGAGTTTATTACCGCTCGCCGCCAACTCCGGGTGGGTAGATGTCACTATCGCCCGTGGTGGCACAGAGCGCCATCGGGCTCGGCTCGGCGGCCTGTCTCCTGCTGGCCGCACAGCTCGTCGTCCGGAAGGCGGTGCGTCTCGCGAAGTTCTACGGCCTCTCGGAGGCCGTCCTGGGACTGACCGTCGTCTCGCTGGGGACGAGCCTCCCGGAGATTGCCTCTCACGTCGTCGCGTCCGGGCAGATACTGCTCGGCGTCGGCGACCCGCGCGTCCTCTCGGCGACGGTGCTTGGCGCCAACATCGGGTCGGACGTGGTCCAGCAGACGCTCGTGCTCGGCATCGTGGTCATCGCCGTCGGCGGGTTCCAGTTCTCGCCGGCGTTCCTCCGGCGGGGGTACGCGCCGATGATAGGTACGACGTTGCTGACGCTGCTGCTGGCCTGGGACGGCCTGCTGTCGCGCCTCGACGGCGTGGTGTTGCTCTCCGTCTTCGCGGCGTACACGTACTATCTCTTCACGACGCGCAGCGAGATACTCCAGGCGCAAGGTCCCGGCCGCCCCTCCGAGCGCCCGCGCCGGGACCTACTGGTCGCGCTCGTCGCCCTCGCCGTCGTGGTCCTCAGCGCACACGTCCTGTTCCAGGCCGTCGACGTGGTGGTCGGCCGGACCGGTCTGGCGGGCTCGATGGTCGGCGTCGTGGTGCTGGGCGTCGGCGCCGCCTCGCCCGAACTGACGACTGCCCTGGTCGGGCTTCGCGAGGGCGCGGAGGGGCTGTCCCTGGGCACGCTCATCGGGAGCAACATCACGAACCCGTTGCTGGGTATCGGCCTCGGCTCGCTGCTCTCGACGTACCACGTCCCCGCGCCGCTCGTCTACTGGGACCTGCCGGTCGAGACGGCGACGGCGGCGCTCCTGTTGACCTACCTGCTGACGAAAGACGACGTCGGCAGGTGCGTCGCGGAGCTGTCCGGACGGCTCCGACTGGACAGCGTCCGGACGCGGTTCCTGGCGGTCGAGGAGCGCCGCCTGGGCCGGGTGGGCGCGGCGTTGCTGATAGCGCTCTACTTCCTGTATCTGTACGTCCGTCTCACGCGTTTCGGGGAGGACTTCCCGGGCGGCGCGGCCGCGGTGTTCGTCTGAGCCGAGATGTCACAGCAGCACGAGCCCCAGCGGAATCAGCACCAGCGAGAGGAGGAAGCCGACGAAGTAGCGCCGGTCGGCCAGGATTTCGTTCTGGACCGCGCCGACGACGCGGCTGTAGGTCGGATACGCGAGCAACAGCAGGACGGAGATGACGAGCCCGAGGGCCAACAGGGTGGTCACGATGGCGATGCCCGTCGGCGTCTCGAGCGCGACGGCGACGACGAGCGTGTCGACGAGCGTGCCGACGTTCGCACCGAGGACGAACGGCATTATCTCCGCCCGTTTGATGTGCCCGCGGTTGTACAGCGGCACGACGACGCCCAGCGAGAACGCGACGCTCGTCGTAGCCGCGGTGAGCAACAGCCCGATGCCGAACGACACCCACCTGTCGTTCAAATCCCTGATATATCGCCGGCGGAGCCGCTCCTGGTCGACCGAGGCGAGGAGGCGGTCGAACAGCTTCAGGCTGAGCAGGATGCAACCGAACGCCAGGAGGAAGGCGAGGCCGGGGCCGAAGAGTTCGACCACCGAATCGGTGAGGTCCGAGAGGAGGTCCGGGGTGCCGACGGCGGCGTCCGGAACTGACGTCTCGGCTCCCGAGACCGACCGGACGATGGGCAGCGCGAGGTAGCCGACGACCAGCGCCGGGACGTACACCGAGTGGGTGAGCAGAAAGGTCAACAGCCCCAGTCGCGTCGACTCCCGCAGCGTGTCGAGTTCCGCGTTGACGTAGTCGACGGCGCCGATGAAGACGACGACGGCCGCCGCGCCCAGGCGCGAGCCGACGACCATCAGGAACAGCTGCGACGGCGCGACGAGGTCTGCGCTGAACAGCGAGAGCGACAGCGCCGCGACGAGCGACCCGTTCGCGAGCGCGTAGGTGGCCAGCCAACTGAGCCCGAGCGCCGACCAGTCGCCGACGACGACCCGCTCTAGCGTCCGGCGCAGGAACGGCGTCAGCGCGTCGGTCGCCGACCCCAGCAGCCGTATCGCGAACAGGAACAGCGCGACGGTGAGCAGGACCTGCAGGAGGGGTCGTAACGAGGTGCCACCGGACAGTCGCTCCCGCACGGTCTCCCGGCTAATGCTTCTTCACCTACTCGTCCTAAGATGTCAATAGGATAAAATATTGTGCCCGGACCCCGCCGTCCCGCGGACTCAGACCAGCGCCAGCGCGACGCCGAAGGTCAACAGGAGTCCGACGAGCGCGACGGCGGCGCCCTGCCCGACCTGCCCCATCGTGAAGTCGCTCTGGGGCGCCGTCGAGCGCAGCGGCGGCGCCTTCGCGGGCAGTTCGACGTGTTCGGGGTCGTAGTCGGGGCGGTCCTCGTCGTGGTGGTCGTCTGCCATGGTCGTGGTTTCTGTGAGCGACCACCTGTAGCTGTCGGATTCGGACGCCCGGGGATACAGAGGGTCACGGCCGTCACGAACGCGGTGGAGTCGTTGCGCCAGACGGAATACTGTCGCTGTGTACCGGTGGTCGCTGGCCCCGTGACCGGCGCTACCGGGCCGAGACTACAATATTCCGTATCAGTCGAAACCATGAAACGGGCCTGTAGCGAATCCACGGGTATCTGATGACTCTCACCAAGCGAATTATTCCATGTATCGACGTGGACGTCGACGAGAACGGGGACGCGGCCGTCTACACGGGCGTGAACTTCGAGGATCTGGAGTACACCGGTGACCCGGTGGAGATGGCCAAGGCCTACAACGAGTCGGGGGCCGACGAGTTCGTCTTTCTGGATATCACCGCCTCCGCCGAGGGTCGCGAGACGATGCTCGATACGGTCTCGGCGGTGGCCGACGAGGTGTTCATCCCGCTGACCGTCGGCGGCGGCATCCGCACCCGAGAGGACATCAAGGAGACGCTCCGCGCGGGCGCGGACAAGGTGTCGATAAACTCGGGCGCCATCGCCAGGCCGGACCTCATCGGGGAGGGCGCCGCCGCCTTCGGCAGCCAGTGTATCGTCATCTCGCTGGACGCACAGCGGCGCTTCGACGGCGAGGGCGAGCAGTACGTCCAGGTCGACGGCGAGTCCTGCTGGTTCGAGTGTACCGTCAAGGGCGGCCGGGAGGGGACCGGCCTCGACGCCGTCGAGTGGGCCAAGGAGGCCGAACGCCGGGGGGCGGGCGAGATATTCGTCAACTCCATCGACGCCGACGGCACGAAGGACGGCTACGACATCCCGCTGATGAAAACTGTCTGTGACGCCGTCTCGACGCCGGTCATCGCCTCCTCGGGCTGTGGCGGCCCCGAGGACATGGCGGAGGTGTTCGAGGACGCCGGCGCGGACGCGGGGCTGGCGGCCTCTATCTTTCACTTCGGCGAGTACTCCATCGCGGAGACCAAGCAGTACCTCGACGAGCAGGGGATTCCGGTCCGGCTGTAACTACTCTGTGAGCGTGACCGTTCGGTCGCCGTCGACCGTGACGGTGTAGCCGTGATAGCGAAACGTTACTTCGACCGGCGAGCGGCCGGGCCGGTTCGCGCCGTCGAACAGCCCGTCCAGCTCGTCCGGGTCGACGGCGTCGTACAGCGGTGTCTCCAACTCCAGCGGGTCGACGCCGGCCCGTCTCGACACTGCTTCTATCACGGCCTCGCTGGCTGAGTGGGACTCTCTCATAGACGTGGCTCTCATCCACAGTAATTCAGGGCAGGTGACGCGATAAGCCCACGGGAACATCTCTGCACGAGTTCGTCGCAACAAACGTCTGACGCGACCGAGGGGCGACCCCGGCGGTGGCTGCCCGCGCCGCGACTCCTTTGTAGCTCGGTCACCTAGCCCCGGTGATGGAATGGCGGTGTGAGTGGTGCGAGAAGCCACACGAGGAAAACGACCCGCCCTGTGACAACTGCGGGCACGGCACCTTCGAGAAGGCGGTCCAGCAAGTCAACCACGAGGTCGTCCCCGGCGGGACCGTCTGGGTCTGTCAGGACTGCGGTCGGTCCCACCAGCGCAACTCGCCCCCCTGCAAGCGCTGTGGCGGAGCGAACCTCGAACTCCGCGAGGGGCCGCCCGAGACGGACCCGCTCGACGAGATCGGGACCCGCTGGCTGGACGTGCTCGAACCGAAGTACGTCGCCGGCTACGCCGCCGTCGCGGTGTTGCTGGCCGTCCTCCTGCTCTCGGCGGTGGGCGTCATCTCGCTGCCGACGTTCGGTGGCCCGACCGGTCCGCCGCCGGTGCCCGACGCGCCGGGGAGCGCCGACAGCGTCGGTGACCTCTCGCTGGCCGGGGTCGAGGACGCCTACGTCGCCGAACTCAACGAGCGACGGACGGCCGAGGGCGCCGGTGCCCTGGCACGCAACACCACCGGCGACGAGGCCGCCGCCTACTACAACAAGGCGACCGTGGCCGCCGTCGCCGGCGACGGGGCGGGCCCGGACAGGGAGGCGTTCTCCCGCTTCGCGCTCGCCTGTGAGCAGCCCGCCGTCGTCAGCTACCGCGTGGCGCCCGAGCGGACCGGCGGGTCGGTGAGCGAGTTCGAGAACGAGAGCGCGCTGGCGGCGGCGCTGGTCGATAGCTACGTCGAGCGGGGCAACGCCTTCCGCGCCGGTGACACCGTCGGCGTCGACGTCCACGTCGCGCCGGACGACACCGTCTTCGTCACGTACGTGGTCTGTTAGAACTACGCCGCCGCCTCGAAGGCCGCGGTCAGGTCGTCCGCCTTCTCGATGACCCGGTCCGTGCCCGCTTCGAGGGCGTCGAGCGCGTCGACGCCGGGGTCGGTCTTGATGGTCAGCACCGGGTCGGTCTGGCCGCCGGACTGCTCGGGGTTGACGTCGTAGGTCGCCGCGGTGACGCCCTCGGTCTCCAGCAGCGCCCCCTTGATGACGTTCATGAACGTGTGGTCCTCGCCCGCAATCTCGATAGAGAGCTCCGTATCCGACTTGTCGATGACGCGCAGGTCCATACCGAAAGCTACCGGCGCTTGTGCCCATCAACGTGTCGCTTCTCCGTAGGCTCGGCTCACCCGGCGTGAGCGCCACCCCGGACCGGGAGTACGCTTTTGTCTCGCCACGGTGATTTGGGGCGCATGAACACCGTCTGGGCCCTCGGACTCTTGCTCACCGTCGGCGGGGTGGTCGCCTACCTCGCGGGGATAGCCGTCGCCTACCCCGGCCGCGCGTTCTCCGTGACGGCGGTGATGGTCGGTCTGACGCTGCTCGCGGTCGGGCGCTCCTCGGTCGTGGAGGGCCCGGCGTGATTTCGGCGCTGGTCTACGCCGACGAGGCGGCGGTCGCCTACGACGACCTCGCCGCGGCGCGACGGGCCGCCGGCACGACCTGGGTCCACGTCGCGGAGGCGACCGACGAGGAGGTCGCGGCGGTCCAGTCGGCCTTCGACCTCCACCCGCTCGCCATCGAGGACCTGCGTGGCGACGTGCGGGCCAAGACCGAGGAGTTCCACGAGTACACGTTCGTCCTGTTGAAGGCCATCAGCCTCACGCCCGGAGAGACGACCTTCGAGAAGGAGGTGACGGCCAGGCCGGTCGGTATCTTCATCGGCCGGGACTGGGTGGTCACGCTGGGCACCGGCCCGCCGGGGCCGATACAGCGCGTGATGGCCGCGGCCGAGCGCGGCGACGAGCGACTGCTCCAGCGGGGCCCGGACTTCACCGCCTGCCGGGCCATCGACGTCATCGTCGACGCGTACTTCGACCTGCTCGACGAGATAGAGACCGACATCGAGGAGATAGAGGAGGCGGTGACGGTGTCGACCGACAGCGACATCATCGAGAACATAAACGACGTCCGGCGGGACCTACTCTCCTTCCGCAAGCAGGTGTGGCCGGCCAGGGAGGCCGTCGGGCTGTTGGCCCGCGGCGACCCGAAGCAGGTCCAGCCCCAGACCGAGAAGTACTTCCGGGACATCTACGACCACCTCGTCCAGATTGCCGACCTGACCGAGACCTACCGGGACCTCGTTTCGGGCGCCCGGGACATCTACCTCAACACCGTCTCCCAGTCGACCAACGAGGTGATGAAAGTGCTCACCGTCGTCGCGACCATCTTCATCCCGCTGACGTTCGTCGCCGGTATCTACGGGATGAACTTCGCCGGGGGGCCGTACAACATGCCCGAACTCGGCTGGACGTTCGGCTACCCGGCGGCGATGCTGGGGATGGCGCTGATGGCGGCCGTCATGCTGTTGCAGTTCCGGCGGCGCGACTACCTATAGCGCCAGCGGGACCAGCAACACCCCCATGAGCGTCGCCCGCCGACAGCCCGTCGCTGGCGGCAGATGCCCCACGAGCGTCGCGGCGCCGAAGACGCCGACCCCGAGCGGCCCGGCGAAGACGGCCGAGAGCGCGAGCAGTCCGACGAGCGCGCCGACCGAGAGCCTCGCGGGGTCGACGCTCCCGACCGTCCGGAGGTAGCGGTCCCCGAGGTGTGGTACCAGGACGGCCGCCACGACCGCCGAGATTGCGACCGCGGCCAGCAGCGACGGGAGCGCGAGCGGGACGTTCGCGCGGTCGAGCGCAACCAGCACGCCGGTGTGCGGGTCGCCGAGGACGACCAGCGCGAACAGCGCGAACACCGCCGTCGCCGTGTTGACGCCGCTGGTCGTGACGACGAAGGCCCGCGGCCCGCGCTGGGCGGTCAATCCCAGCGCCAGCGTCGCGGCGACGGCGCTGGAGACGCCGGGGAGATACCCCACGACGGCCCCACACAGCGTCCCCACGGTCGCCAGGGAAGCGACGGCCCGAGGCGGCGTCGTCACCGCCGCGTCGGCCTGGGGCGGGACCCCCTCGCCCTCGATGGCGGCGAGCAACACCGGCGCGCCGAACAGCCCCGAGAACACCGGGACGAGCACGTCCGCGACGGGCAGTGCCCCCGCGACCGGCGCGTCGAGCACCGCGAGCCCCAGCCCGCCGCTCCCGGCCAGCGAGACCAGGGCACCCACGCGGCGGTCCCATCCCGGCTCCGAGAGGACGAGCAGCGCCGCGATAGCGCCCAGCACGAGCGGCAACTGTGCACTGACGAGCGGATAGAGCCGGACCATCAGCCACGTCACGGGGACGGCCAGCGGGACCGCCAGTATCACCGCGCCGCCGCTGCCCAGCGCCGAGAGCCGCAGCGCCTCCCTCCCCCGGCCCTCGATGACCAACCGGTGGCTGGGCAGCGCGCCGGCGGCCATCGCCGGGTCGGGCACGCCCAGTGCCAGCGCCGGCACCACGTCGAGAAATGTGTGGGTCACCCCCGCGGAAAGCATCGCCGCACCGACGTAGACCCGCGGGCCGGGCACCGACCCCGCCGTCGCCGCCAGCAAGAGCGCGAGCGTGTTGGCGTGGAGTCCGGGAACCAGCCCGCTGACCGTCCCCAGGCCGATACCGGCGGCGATGGCCGCGAGCAGGGCGAGGACGCCGACGGGGTCCGCGGCGACGGTGACGGGAGGCATGGCCGGGGCTGGTCGCCTTCGGGTACTTGAACCTCCGCACGCCGGTACACTCGCCGGGGGAGACAGCGCTGCCGCTTCCCGGTGCGGTCGAAAGAATAGCTGGTTGGAGTCGGCCTGTTTAGCCGAAGAGCTCGCCGAGGCCCTCGCCGCCGGCGTCGTCGTCTTCGTCGTCGTCGTCCGCTTCTTCGGCTTCCGCGACCTCTTCCTCGGACGGCTCGTCGTGGTCGGCCTCGTCGTCGCCACCCTCGCTGGCCGGGGCGGCCCCACCGGCCGCGACGGGCGCGGCGGCGGCCTGCTCGACGGCCTCCTCGATGTCGACGTCCTCCAGCGCGGCCACGAGGGCCTTGACGCGGGATTCCTCGACGTCGACGCCGGCGGCGTCCAGCACGTCGGTGAGGTTGTCTTCGTTGATCTCTTCGCCCGATTCGTTCAGGATGAGTGCAGCGTAAACGTATTCCATTGTTCTGTGTTGGTGTGGTTAGAACATCGCTCCGAGCGCGTCGCCGGCGTCCTCGTCATCGTCGTCGTCGTCCTCGGCCTCGTCTGCGTCGGCCTCGGCGTCGTCGGCGTCGTCCTCGGAGTCGGTGTCCTCGGTCTGGTCGTCAGTCTGTTCTGCTGCTGCCGGCGCGGCCTCCACGTCCTGGAGCTCCTCGGGCAGCGCTTCCGGGTCCTCGATGCTGGCCGCGAGCGCGCGGACCTGCGCGTCGGCCTTGCTGATGAGGTCGGGCATGACCTCGGGGTCCTCGACGGCGGCCGAGAGCGCGAGGCTCTTGGCGTCGCCCGTCGCGGTCTGGAGCATCGTCGGGAGCGTGGTCGCGGTCGGGTACTCGGCGTTGACCGAGAGGTTGACGGCGCCGCTGACGGCCGCGGCGATGTCGCTCTCGTACTCCTCGATATCGAGTTCCAGCTCCTCGGGGGCAAAGAGCACGCCGTCGGAGAAGACCCCGCGGAGGTCGAGACCGACCTCCTTGGGCTCGATACCGAGTTCGTTGAGGACGTTCGCGAGGTCCTGTGTGACCTCCTCGCCCGCGTCCAGCACGGTCGAGTCCGAGAGGACCTGAATGGACCCCTCCTGGATGCGAGCGTCCGCACCGATGGACTGGAGTTCGCCGACGAACGGGCCGGGGTCGACACCGGTGTCGCCCTCGGGAACGACGATGTCGTTCGGGGCGACCTCGCCGGCACCGATGGGCGCGGGCGTCTTCGAGGCCTCAAGCTCCTGGTACAGCGAGAACGGGTTGCTGTCGGTGCCGATGAGCCCGACCTGTCCCGCGATGTGCTCGGTCAGGTCCTCGAGGCCGTCGTTGACTTCCTTGAGGGCACGGACCAGCAGCGTGTTCCGGGAGACGCGAAGCTCCGCGGTGCCGTGGAGGTCACGGCGCATGTCCTGGAGCTGTCGGGACGGAATCCCGGCGATGTTGACGACGCCGACCGAGTCGTACGACTCGATCATCTCGACGATGGCGTCGACCTCCTCTTGCTTCCACTGCGGGATGGTCTCTGTCTTGCGTTCGCCTTCGGCGCTCATATCAGGCCACCTCCACGGCGGGGCCCATCGTCGTCTTCACGTAGATGGTGTCGACGTTGAGCGGCCCCTTCTCTAGGTCGGCGTGCAGGCGGCGGATGATGACGTCGATGTTGTCCGAGATGTCCTCGGCGGACATGTCCTCGGCGCCCACGCGGGTGTGGAACGTCCGACGCTCACCGCTGCGAAGCTGCACGGTGTTTTTCAAGCGCGTGATGACCTCGACGACGTCGTCGTCGGGGTCGAGCGGTTCCGGCATCTTCCCGCGCGGACCGAGGACGGTCCCCAGATAGCGGCCGATGTCCTGCATCATGTTCTTCTCCGCGATGAAGAAGTCAGTGTCATCGGCGAGGTCCTTGGCGGCGTCGTCGTCGTCGCCAAGCTCTGCGAGTTCGTCCTCGTCGAGTACGTCGTCTGCCACTTCCTCGGCCCGGAGGGCTGTCTCGCCCTCGGCGAAGACCACAATGGTGGTCTCCTGTCCGGTGCCGGACGGAAGTACGACGGACTCGTCGACGCGGTTCGACGGGTCGTTAAGGTCTAGGTCGCGCAGGTTCACGGCGAGGTCGACCGTCTCGCGGAAGTTCCGCTCAGGTGCCTCTTCGAGTGCGCGAGAGACTGCGTTCTCAATTTCCTGGTCTGCCATTGTTCACCTCCGTAGTACGCCAAACGGCTTCTACGGGTCAGTGAAACAGGCGGATGCCTGTCTCGTCGGACAAGAAGCCTATCGGGAACTTAAAGCCGTCGAACCGGCGGTCCGGGGTGACTATCGAGGGCGACGGCGCCGTAGCTGGCCGGGTAGGGGAAACCCGAAAAGACCGCAGACAGCGGCGTGTTCGGTCGGCTTACGCGGCAGCCACGAACTCGTCGTCGTACTCGCCCTCGTCGATGCGCTCCTTGAACTCGCGGGGGTCGTTGCCCTCGATGGTGACACCGAGCGAGGTGCAGGTGCCGACGACTTCCTTGGCAGCGTTTTTCAGGTCGTAGGCGAGCAGGTCGGACTGCTTTTGCTCGGCTATCTGCATGACCTGGTCGACGGTGAGGTCGGCGACGAACTCCTCGTGGGGCTCGCCGCTGCCGGTGTCGAAGCCGGCCTCGTCTTTGACGAGTTCGGCCGTCGGCGGGACACCGACCTCGATGGTGAAGCTCCCGTCGTCGTCGTACTCGACGGTGACGGGGACTTCGGTCCCGTCGAAGGCGCCGGTCTCGTCGTTGATCTGCTGTACGACCGCCTGCACGTCCACGGGCGTCGGGCCCAGCTCGGGACCGAGGGGCGGGCCAGGGTTGGCCTGCCCGCCGGGGACGAGCACTTCGATAGTTCCAGCCATACAGGATGCATCCCTCTGGGCGGTTTAAAGGATTGCGTTTCGGGGGGCGCCGCGTGAGGGCGACACACGGTGTTGCTGGCCGACACAGGGCAAGTGATATCTCGATTCGGGACATCACTCGGACGAACAGGTGACAGCTATGTTCTCACACATCCAACACTGACGTATGTCCCTCCTCCCGCTGAAACAAACCGAACTCCGAACGCTCCGTCTCCTGTTTGGGGCCTTCGTAGTCCTGGGCGTCGCCGCCGGAGTCCTCACCGGTGGGTCGCTGCTGGGGGCAGTCGTCGGCGGCGGCGTCATGGGTGGGCTGTACTTCATGCCGCTGATACTGCTTTATCTGGTCTATCTGTTCGGCAAGCGGCGCGGAACTGCACCAGCCTGAGACACTCTCTTGCGGTCCCGAATAGCATACCGCTCGCCAGTGGCGAGCGGTTGCCCCGGACTCGCGCCGGCGGCGCGAGTCCGGCCTTTTTCATGAACGTTCGGTAGAGCGAAGCTCTACCGCAGTCGCCCGAAAGGCGCATAGCGCCTTTCGGGATGACGAGAGACGCCGACGGCGTCTCTCGAACCACCCATCAGAAATCTTCGATTTCTGAGGACGTTTTTCGAGGAGGGTTCCCGCAGCGAGCCTCCGGCTCGCGAGGAAATCCGACGATGAAAAAGGTTCAGGCGAAGGCTACACCGTTCATCGCGAGGAAGTCACCGGCGTCCTTGATTTCGACGGGAGAGCCGATGATGCGAACCTGCTCGTCCTCTGTGCGGACGGTGACGGTAAACCGTCGTTCCAGCTCGTCACGGATCCCGTTGAGCGCATCGACAGGTAACAGAATCTGCGTGCTGTCACGGAATCGGTCCGCGTTCACCATTACTGTGTGCTGATAGCGGGCGTCCTATAGGTGTGTCGAAATCTTTGAGTGTAAATCGTGAAAACCTGTGCTGGTAAGGGTCGGGGCTGCCGCGGTCGGCGAGGGAAGAAAGCCTTATTCGGTGTCCGGGGCGGACGTACACACAATGGGGCTCGAAGAGGAGATTCAGGAACTCGAAGACGAAATCGCCAGTACGCCCTACAACAAGTCTACAGAGGCACATATCGGTCGGCTGAAGTCGAAGCTCGCGGAGAAAAAGGAGAAGTTAGAACAGCAGTCCGGCTCTGGCGGGGGCGGCGGCTACGGCGTCGAGAAGCACGGCGACGCCACGGTCGCGCTCGTCGGCTTCCCGAGCGTCGGGAAGTCCACGCTGTTGAACGCGCTGACAAACGCCGAGTCGGAGACGGGCGCCTACGAGTTCACGACGCTGGACGTCTACCCCGGGATGCTGAAACACAAGGGGGCGAACATCCAGATTCTCGACGTGCCGGGGCTCATCGAGGGTGCGGCAGGGGGTCGCGGCGGCGGGCAGGAGGTGCTGTCGGTCGTCCGGACCGCCGACCTCATCGTCTTCATGGTCTCCGTCTTCGAGATAGACCAGTACGACCGCCTGCGCGAAGAGCTGTACAAGAACAAGATTCGCCTCGACACCGAGCCCCCTCGCGTGACGATTCGGAAGAAGGCCAAGGACGGCCTGGCGGTCAACAGCTCCGTCGACCTCGACCTAGACGAGGAGACGGTAAAGAGCGTCCTGCGCGAACACGGCTACGTCAACGCCGACGTGACCATCGGCGAGCAGGTGGACCTCGACAGGCTCATCGACGGCGTGATGGACAACCGCGAGTACGTCCCCTCGCTCGTGGCGGTCAACAAGGCCGACCTCATCGAACCCGACTACCTCCCGACCGTCGAGTCCGAACTCGAAGACCGAGGTATCGACCCCGAGGAGGCCATCTTCATCAGCGCCGAGAAGGAGAAGGGGCTGGACGGCCTGACCGAGGAAATCTGGGACGCCCTGGGGCTCGTCCGTATCTACATGGACAAGCCCGGTCGCGGCGTCGACCGCGAGGAGCCGCTCATCCTCCGCGAGGGCGACACCGTCGACGACGCCTGCGAGAAACTGGGCGGGAGCTTCGACGAGCGGTTCCGCTTCGCCCGCGTCACCGGCCCGAGCGCGAAACACGACGAACAGCAGGTGGGCCGCGACCACGAACTGGCCGACGAGGACGTGTTGCGTATCGTCGCGAGGCGGTAGGGCCTCACTCTCGCGTACGCACGCACGACTATCTCAGTTCCCTCTTGTGTCTACAGTTCTCCTCTCGGGTATGGTCGCTGACTCGCGGCGTCGCCTCGCCGTCGTCGCTCTGCTGGGGCTGCTGCCGTGGACGGTGCTTGTCATCGGCAGCGAACTGACGCTCGTGTTCCCGGCCGGGCTGGTGAACACGAACCCGCTCCAGTTCGTCTCGATATGGGACTTCTTCGTCCGATTCACCGCCGACCTGCCGGCGTTCATCCGGGCCTGGCGTACCGGCGTCCTGTTGTATCTCGTCGCCCTCGCGAGTGCGCTTTCGGGCGCCGTCTGGCGCGAGGACCCGCGTATCACGGCGCTTTCGCTCGTCGGCGCCGCGCTCTCACAGGTCGGCGTCTTCCTCGGGTTCAATCGGCGGCTGGGCTACGTCGCAGTCCCCGTCGGAACGGTCGTCATCCTGGCGGTGGTCTGGTGGTACTACTGGCCGCTGGTCACCGCTGGCGAGACGGCGGACGGCGAGCCATAGCGGAGTGCGGTACGCTTTTCGCCGTCCGGGCCGACGCTTCAAGCATGCTGACACTCGACCATACGATGATGCGTGTCGAAGACCTGGAAGCGTCCCTGGAGTGGTATCAGGACTACCTCGACTACGAGGAGAAGGGCCGCTGGGAGGCCGACACCTTCACCAACGTCTTCCTCGGTCCCGAGGACGTCCACGAGGAGGGCGCCCTGCTCGAACTGACGTACAACCACGACGGGCGCACGTACACGCACGGGGACGCCTGGGGACACATCGCCGTTCGGGTCGAGGACGTCTACGACGCCTACGAGGAACTGATGGACGCCGGCGTCGAGGACTACCGCGACCCCGACTCCTGTGGCGGTTCCTACGCATTCGTCAAGGACCCCGACGGCCACGAGGTCGAGATAGTCGAACGCGACCACGGCGCGAAGTGGAGCCTCGACCACACCATGCTCCGGGTCGAGGACGCCGACGCGGCCATCGGCTGGTACACGCGCAAACTGGACTACGAGATGTTCCGACGCTCCGAACACTCCTCCTTTGCGCTGTACTTCCTCAAGCCCCGCGACGCCGCCGACGAGGCGATGTCGGTCGAACTCACCTACAACTACGACGGCCGAAGCTACGAGATGGGCGACGCCTGGGGCCACATCGCCGTCAGCACCGACGACCTCCACGACACCTGGGAGACGCTGATGCAGCGCAACGCCGAGGACTACCGCGACCCCGAGAGCTGTGACGACCGCTACGCGTTCACCAAGACGCCCGGCGGTCACGAAGTCGAAATCGTCAGGGAGTAGCGAGGAACGCGGCCACCGGGAGCGTTCTTCGTTGGAAGGAGAGTGAAGCCACCCGTGGCGTAGCGAGGAGCCATCCGAAAGGAGGCTTTCGGCAGCGGGAGTGAAGTGACTCGCGGGCTGTAGCGGTCGGCCTTTTAACTCCCGTCGCACCCTCCCGCTCTGACGGATTCGTAAGTACATTGCATCCAGATTGTGCGCGCCAGGGAGTGTACTAGCTGGTTCGTGCGGGTAGTTCAACGACAACTCTGTCAGCCATTTTGGGCCAGAGCGTTCGCAATCGTGGATATCTGCCCGCCCCTTGGTACTTGAACCCACGATGTCAGACGCACGAATGACACTTTTGTCACAGGAGGCACAAAGCCCTTATACTGACACAGGAAGCGCTGTATGTCCGGATTTAGGGTGTGAGAGGAACTGTCATCCCATACCCTTGACCACAAAGCATTTATAATGTCCGGCGTAGGTTACACCCGTACCCCTACCCATGGCGCCAGAAGTGAGTACACCGGTTCGGTCTATGCGTGGCCGCGACGGTCGCGTACCAACCACGTGGAAAACAGCTGGGGCCGCCCGATAGCAACCAACAACTATGACAAGCAACTCAGACAAGCTCCGTAGCCTGATTCTGGCTGCGCTGATGGTCTTCTCGGTGTTCGCCGGGACCGTCGCGCTGACCGGAAGTGCCGCTGCGGTCGGTGGGAACACCTCGGGTGCTCCTACCGCACAGAAAGCGACGCACTATGTCGGCAACTCCGGCCCAGTGCTTGAGGTAACGTTCGACGAAACAGTGGCGATCAATGGTACGGTTGGAACCAATATCACGATCACGGACGAAAGCGGTAACGCGGTCGTGGATGGAGCAACCGTCACCGCTGGCGACCTCCAAGACGGCCAGCTTCTGTATGACACGGGCTCGGTCGTTAGTGATGTCGATACGGTCACCATCGAGAACATCGATGACCAGAACGGCAACGCTGCGACAGTCACTCGTAACGTCAAGTTTGCGCCTTCGTCCGCGAACGTGTCGGCCAACACTGACGGGAACGAATACGAGGTCTACCGCGGCTCGAACCTCGCCATCTACAACGAGAACAACCTCGAACAAGTGTTCGAAATCGAAGGAGACGATATCTCCTACGACGAGACCAAAGGTTCGGGCAACAACAGCGCAGTCTACGTCTGGGACACCGACGACCGAGAGCTCGGTGACTACGAGATCACGAACGGCGGCAACACGGTCAACGTCACGATTCAGGACCTCGGCCTCACGGTCGAGCCTGACGAGACCTCGTTCGACGACGACGAGAACGTCACGGCCACCGTCGACATGTCTGACATCAACCGTGACGTCAGCGTCAGGCTCCTCGACTCGAGCGACGACACCCTCGCCTACGTGAACGAGTCTACGAACAGCTCCGGTATGCTGACGGCAGACTTCGGCGAGCAGGACGTCGACAACTACACACTGGAAGTCGAGGACACCGCGACCGGTGTCACCGCGACCAGCGACGAGTTCGAAGTCGTCGACGCCGGTGACGAGTCGGCCGACTTCGGTAGCAACGTCTACAGCAACCAGCGCGGTGACCTGGTCAACATCTCCGTCGAGATGTCCAACACTGACGAGGCGACGCTCCAGATCGGTGACGTCGACAGCAGCGGTTACGGTATCATCGCTCAGATCACCGACGACGACGAGGACGGCGTCGCGTACGTCGAGTTCAACAGCTTCACCGCCGGCAACCAGTCTGCGACGACTATCTCCGCCGGTGACGACGACACGAACATCGACGACGTCTCCTACGAAGCGAACAGCTTCGATGACAACCGCCCGACTGGCTCCGACATCCTCGACGATACCGACTACGACATGTACGTCGTTTCGGGTACCGAGAACGGCGTCGACAGCGACAACGCCGACGCCCGCGCGACGCTCTCGCTGAGCGAAGCGTCCATCGACAACCTGCAGCTCTGGACCTCACCCGAGGACAGCCTGAGCGACCTGCGAGATGCGGATGCCGAAGACATCCCCGCATACGCGCAGGCAGGTAACCTGACCCAGACCGGCGTCGTCGCGGAAGGCGACGCAGTCGTCGTGCAGGTCGAAGCCTCCGGTCTCGAGGGCGCCCTCGAGAATGGCGACACCACCGAGCTGTACAACAGCACGTCCGCGCTGGGCAACCTCTTCGACCTGACGTTCGAGGGTGAAGACATCCCGAACCAGGGCGAGGCGAGCACCAACGTCGCCAACCTCTCGACTGACAACTACAGCGTCCTGTACGACGGTGCCAACGACCAGCACTTCGTCGTCATCGACAGCACGGCGCTGGTCGACCAGTTCCCCGAGCACAGCGACGGGGACGAGTACACGGCGAACTTCACGGTCAACGAGAGCGGCACTGATCTCGTCGACGACGACGTCTCCCTCACGAGCAACTTCGACATCGAGGACCCCGAGATCAACCTCGACACCAACGCTGACGAGGAGATCGTCCTCGAAGCCGCGGCTGGTCAGGAAGTCACCGGTGACACGAACCTCGCACCCGGTACCGAGGTCGAGGTCTCCCTCGACAGTGACACCAGCGGTGACCCCTTCCTGAAGAGCCCCGAAGGCACCGTCCAGGCTGACGGTACCTTCTCGGCCGTCGCTGACTTCAGCGACAACAACGCTGGCTCCGAGTTCACCGCTCAGGCGAGCGTTGGCGGCACTGACAGCGACGAGTACGACGGTCGTCTCGTCGAGTCCACCGGCACGCCGGTGACGGACACGCCGGAGCCCGGTACGGACACGGGCACTGCGGCACCCGGCACCGACACGGCAACGCCGATGGACACGGACACGGCGACGCCGATGGACACGGACACGGACACGGCAACGGCGACGGAGACGTCGACCGAGGCCGGCACGGGCGCAGAGGAGACCGCGACCGGTGGTAGCGGGCCTGGCTTCACGGCCGCGCTCGCTCTCATCGCTCTCGTCGCCGCTGCGCTGCTCGCAGTCCGACGCGACAACTAACGGGACCGCCCCGTCCTTGAATTTCGACCTTTTTTGCGTGCTCGTCCGGTAGCGGCGCCGCTGTGTACGCGCTCGGTTAACGACAAAGCATTTAGGCCGGATTGGCAAAGGTAGGACAATGAGTGTCCCCGTGCTCCAGTCGACCATCTCCTTCGGTGGGGTGTCGTTCGACCCGCTGGTGTGGTCGGAACCGCTGATGTGGGTGGTGCTCGCGGCGTTTCTGGGCAGTGCCGTCGTGAGCCGATACGACAGGGAGCGGGCACGACTGGTCGCCGTCGCGGGCTGGGTCGCCTTCGGAGCGTTCTGGCTGGTCCTCATCCCGCATTTCACGCTGACACAGAAGAGCCTCATCGAGGGGGTCGGCAGTCTCGCGGCGGTGCCGCTGTCGGTCTGGGCCGGCTACCAGCTCTATCAGGGTCGGGACTCGCTGTTCGTGCTCACGCGGGCGGTGGGGCTGATGGGGCTGGTGTACGTGCCCTTCCTCACTATCGGCCCGCTGCGCCAGGCCCTCGTCGAGTCGGTCACGGACCAGACGGCGTTCCTGCTGTCGCTGTTCGGGTTCGACCCGCTCGTCGTCGATGGGTTCTCGTATCAGGGCATCGAGATAACCGAGAAGCCCTACCCGTACGAGAGCACGTTCTGGTTCGAGGGGAACTCGCGACCGATTACGTACAACATCTTGCTGGCCTGTACGGGGATGGGCAGCATCTCCATCTTCGCGGGCGCTATTCTGGCCGTGGACGCGCCCTGGCGGCGGCGGCTCCGTGCGCTGGCGCTGACGGTGTCGGTCATCTACGTGCTGAACCTGTTCCGGAACGTGTTCATCGCCGTCTCCTTTGGCTACCAGCGGATGCAGATTCTCCCCGGCCTGATCATGACGGTGTTCGGTATCGAGGACCCACAGATGGTGTCGTACTACGTCGCCGACCGCATCCTCGCACAGACGGGGTCTGTCGTCGTGCTGGTCGGCATCACCTACTTCCTGGTCCGTGAACTGCCGGAGATAACGGTGCTCGTCGAGGACCTCCTCTATCTTGTGACTGGTACGGAGTACGACCTGGCGGCAGCGTTCGACGCGGGCACCGAGTCGGAGGACGTCGCGACCCCTGGTGACGACTAGCTGTCGGCGATAGCCGCGAGCGCCTCGTCCTCGATTGGATGTAACTCGGCGGGTATGACGAGCAGATGCAGAGGGTCGCCGAAGTCGCGGCTCGCGAGATTCGTCAAGGTGTCGGCGACGACGAGCGGGTCGGGACTGCCGGCCCGAGCGACGACGACAGCGAGCCGGTCGGGAAACTCGACGCTGAGCAGTTCGGCGGCCCGGTCGGCGGTCATGTACGTGTCGTCGCTCTCCGCCCAGTGGGGGTCGTCGACCTTGATGTCGAGGTAGACGAGGGTGTGGAGGTCACGCGCCCGGTTGTCCTCGATGGTGGCGACGACGCTGTCGGGGACGCCGTCGCCGCCGTGGGCCTTCTCGAAGGGGAGCGTGGTGGCCTTCCCGAAGCGGTAGTTCTGGAGGCCGGTGAGCGAGCCGGCCGCCGTCTGTGCGGTGGTGCCGTGGACGATTCGGGTGTCGACACCGCGTGCCTCGGCTCTAATGCGGAGGTCCGTGTGAGTCGTCGAGACCATCGTGTCGCCCGCCGTGAGAAAGACCACGTCGGCCGTCTCGGCGGCCGCGAGGATAGGCTCGGGGTCCCGCTCGACACCGGCGCGGTCGCGGACCTCGATGTCGGTGTCGTGGAACGCTTCGAGCGCGTCGAGGTCCGTCCCGACGAGGCGGCTGGTGTAGAACTCCGCGAAGACGCGGTCCGCATCGGCGATAGCGTCGCGTCCCTCGATAGTGACCGACCGCTCGTCGTAGAGGCCGAGACCGACGAAAGTGAGCATGCCCGGAGTCCGTCGGCGCCGGGCATAAAGGACGCGAAGCGTCAGGCTTACCGCTGCCGACGGGGGAGAGGGGATATGGGCGTCCCCTGCGTGCGCGTGCCCGTCACCGAGGGCGAGGCGACTCGCCAGCGGCTGGCCGAGGCAGAGTTGGTCGACGACGGCTACGACATCACCGTCGAGGACGGCACGCTGTACGTCCCCGTAGCGGAGCCGTCGACGGTGCCGGACAGCTTCGAGGTCGTCGAGTTCGATGCGCCGGTGAGGGAGGGCCAGACGATGCCGGCCGACGAACTCGACTTTGCGCCGAGCTACGAGCGGCTCGGCGACCTGGTCATCGTCGACGAGGACGACCCCGAGCGGGCACAGCGGATTGCGGACGCCATCGTCGCCTCGGACCTGCCCGTCGAGGGCGTGTTGAACCGCGCCTCGAAAATCAAGGGCACCGAGCGGGTACGGGACTGGGAGGTCCTGGCCGGCGACACCACCGAGGTACTCCACCGGGAGTACGGCTGTGCGTTCGAACTCGACCTCGCGGAGGTGTACTTCTCCCCGCGGCTGGCGACCGAGCGCCACCGCGTGGTCGAACAGGTCCGCGAGGGCGAGCAGGCGTTCGATATGTTCGCCGGCGTCGGCCCCTTCGTCGTCCCCTTCGCGACGCGGGGCGCGACCTGCGTCGGGACGGACATCAACGAGCAGGCCATCGAGTATCTCCGCCGGAACGCCGCGCGCAACGGCGTCGAAGACCGCGTCACCGCCATCGCCGGCGACGTCCGCGAGGTGGCGGGCGACTACGAGGGGTGGGCCGACCGCATCGTGATGAACCTGCCCCACAGCGCCGACGAGTTCCTGGAGACGGCGGTCGCGCTGGCCGGCGACGACTGTACGGTCCACTACTACGACATCCAGCCCGACACGGACCCGTTCGGGCCGGGCGAGCGGGCGATACGCGCGGCCGCCGAGCCGACCTACGAGATGTCCGTCGAAACCCGCCGGACCGTTCGGTCGTACGCGCCGGGCGAGCACAACGTCGTCATCGACGCCCGACTCCGGCGCTGACTCGGCCGGAGTGACAAAAGTTACGGGGGCCCCCGGTGAACGTCCGGTAACGGGGCCCTACGGTCCCTCGAATTCCCATGTACCGGATACTCGTCCCCGTCGACACGGACCCGGACCGAGCCCGCGGGCAGGCCGCCTTCGTCGAGGACCTGCCGACCGACGCGGAGAACATCGAGGTCATCGTCACACACGCGCTGCCGCCGGACGACGTCAAGGACCCCGACGACCCCTCCAGTCTGGAGGACGTCGAGACCGTCGTCCTGGCCCGTGACTACCTCGAAGAGCGCGACTACGACGTGACACTCGCCGCGGGTCGGCTCCCGCCGGCCGACGGCATCCTCGACCTGGCCGAGGACCACGACGTCGACCACATCGTCATGGGGTCGCGAAAGCGCTCCCCCACCGGCAAAGTCATCTTCGGCAGCGTCTCCCAGCAGGTGCTGCTGGAGTCGCCCGTGCCGGTCACCATCGTCGGCACGAAACCCGCGTGACGGCGACGGCGATTCGCAATCCTTATTGCGGTTATCGGCACTATCCCATATTGCCGAGTGGCACACTGCAGACGTGCTGTCGCGACGCGTGCTTGGTCGAGTGTGCCAACGCGCCGGTGTAGCTCAGACTGGCTAGAGCGAATCCTTCGTAAGGATTAGGCCGAGGGTTCAAATCCCTCCACCGGCTTTCTGCTGGGAACGAACGTGAGCAGCGAAAGCCACGACGTGGGATTTGAACGAGGGAAGTCACAGCGCGAGCGAAGCGAGCGACCGTCTTCCCGTGGTTCAAACTCCCTCCACCGGTTCCAAGCCCCCTCCACCGGCTGGGTCTGTCGCCCCAACAGTTTAGTTGCCCAGTTGACGTATCCCACACCGTGGTCCAGTTCACCGCACTCACACGCGACGAACGAGTGAACGCACTGCTGGGGTGGGTGCTGTCGGGCTCGGTGGCGCTCGCGGCCGTCGAGAGCCTGCTTCGCGGTGCGGTGCTCTGGGCGGCGCTGACGGTCGTCGTCCTCGCGGTGGCCCTGGTCCCGCCGGCGGCGACCGGCAGGTGGCGGGTCATGGTCCCGTGGCCGGTGGTGGGGCTGGCCGCCGTCGCCGCGCTGCTGCGAGCCGTCGGTCGCAGTCCGGAGCTGGCGGGCTATCTCGCCGTCGCGACGTTCGCCTTGCTGGCGGTGGTCGAACTCGACGCGTTCACGCCCGTCCGGATGAGCCGGGCCTTCGCGGTGGGGTTTGCCGCGCTGACGACGCTCGCCGCGCAGGGCTGTTGGATAGTGGGGCAGTACTACTCGGACCGGTGGCTGGGGACCGCTTTCCTCCGGTCACAGCGGGAGCTACAGTGGGATATCGTCCTCGTCACCGGCGTTAGCGTCGCCGTGGCGGCCGCCTTCCAGTGGTACTTCGCCCGGACCGGCCACGTCGGGTCCCACAGGCGACCACAGGTGCGGGGCGATGACGCCGGCTGACGCGGTGGGGCTCTCCGAGGCCGGGGAGCGCCGGCTGGTGTGGGGCCTGCAGCTCCTGCTCTGTGGGCTGGTGATATACGGGCTGGCGACGTTCCGGTTCGGGGTGGCCGCGAACGCCGGCGCCGCCCTCGCCGTGACCGCCTTGCCGGCGATGTTGCGACGCGAGTACGGCTACACGATGGACGCCGGGCTGGTCGTGCTCATCACGGTGGCCGTCTTCCTCCACGTCGTCGGCGCGCTCGGCCCGTACCGGTGGCTCAGCTGGTACGACGAGGTGACCCACACCGTCTCGTCGGTACTGATAGCCGGGGTCGGCTACGCCGTCCTCAGCGCGTTCGAGCGCCACTCATCGGCGGTCGAGATTCCGGCGGCGTTCCGGGGCGTGTTCGTCGTCGTGTTCGTGCTCGCCGCCGGCGTCGTCTGGGAACTGCTTGAGTTCGCCGTCGCGTCGGTCGCCCGCGGTGTCGGCGTCGGGTCGCCACTCGTCGTCTACGGTATCGACGACATCGTCACGGACATGTTGTTCAACACGGTCGGGGCGGTGGTCACTGTCCTCTGGGGGACGGAGCACTTCGACTCGCTCGTGCCGTTCGTTCGGCGCTGGCTCTAGGCGGGAGCGTCGACAGCGACGGCCGGGCACAGCGGGGAACTCAGCCGAGGTAGTCCCGCAGCACGGCGCCGAAGCCGGCGGCGCCGATGGCAAACGTGAGGAGACCACCGATACCGGTCAGCGTCAGCGCGCCGTTGATAGCGGCCCCGACGACGAGCGGTTTCGCCCAGCCGTCGTCCCGGCCGACCAGTCGCTCGCCGACCGCGAGGAAGGCGATGGCCGCGCCGACGGCCCAGATGACATACAGCACGAGCGCGAGCGGGATAGCGACGAGGATACCGATGATAGTGAACACGAGGACGACGATTACGAGCAGGAGAAACACCGCGGCGGCAAAGCCATAGAGGAACGAGCCGACGGGTGCCTCGAGTAGCGCGGCCATCTTCCGCTCGGTGTAGTCGGGCGCGACGGCGACCAGGATTGCGCCGACGACGAGCGTCGTCAGGAAGGCCCCGACGGCGCTGCCGGCGAGGTTGAGAAGCGGGTTCGCGACGGGCTCTACTTGCGGGCCAGGACCTGGCCCCATCTGTAACGCCGCCGTGACGGCCGACAACGGAGCGGGCATGACTGTCCAGAGTGGTGCGCCGGAAAAAAGCGTGGTGTGTGCCGGGTCCAGTCGTCGCCGCTCCGTGCCGGCTCAGGGAATGATGACCGCGCGGCCGTCTATCTCCCGTTCCTCTAATTTCACCGCGACGTCGTTGACGTCTTCGAGGTCGTACTGGGTGGTGTGCAAGGAGACGGCGTCGCGTTCGACCAGCGCGACGAGTTCCTGCAGTTCGGCGTAGCGGCCGACGATGTTGCCCTGATAGGCGAACTCGCCGTTGACGAGCGCCTGGGACGGTTCGTGGATGTGGCCGCCGTAGCCGATGATGTGGTGGTCGCCGCCGGCGGCACAGATGTCGGGCGCGAGGGCGGTGGTCTCGTCCGCCCCGACGAAATCGAGCACCTGCGCCGCGCCGACGCCGTCGGTTATCCCTTCGATTTCCGCGGCCACGTCCTCGCTGGTCGGGTCGACGGTGTAGTGGGCGCCCAGGTCGCTGGCGAGGTCGCGGGCGGACTCTTTGATGTCGACGGCGACGATGTCGGCGGCGCTCATCGCGTCGATACACTGCAGGCCGATGTGGCCCAGGCCGCCGACGCCGATGACGACCGCCGCGTCACCGGGGTTGAGACCGCCCACGGCCTTCTTCGCGGCGTGGTAGGCCGTGATGCCCGCGTCGGCATGCGGCGCGATGTCGGCCGGGTCGACCCCGTCGGGCAGCGGGATGACCGACCGCTCGCTCGTGTGCAACAGGTCGGCGAAGCCGCCGTCGGTCGTCAGCCCGTTGAACGCGTCGTTCTCGCAGTACATCGTCTCGCCCTGCCGGCAGGGACGACAGGTGCCACAGGTCTGGACCGGGTGACAGATGACCTGGTCGCCCGGCTCGACCAACTGGACCTCGTCGCCGACGGCCACGACGGTACCGGCGTTCTCGTGGCCCAGTGTCATCGGCAGGGGCTGGGGGACGTACTGCTCCCACATTCCCTCGATGATGTGATTGTCCGTCTGACACCAGCCGGCCCCCTCTACCTCGACGATGACGTCGTCGCTGTTCGTTACCTCCGGTTCGTCCACCTCGTCGATGGACAGCCCCGCTTCCATGTCGTCCGTGTACTCGTGCAGTCTGGCGGCGCGCATCCCCTGAATAATAGTTATAGTTCGTTATAAAATTCGGCTGTTATTTTCTCCACTTCGAGCACGCAAGCCCCGAGACGGCCACTCGCCGCGCTGTATCGCCGCTGGACCGGCCTGTCACGGTCGCCAGTAGCGGTCTGTCGTATAAACCGACCTCCCCAGTGGGGCAGAAGGGCGACCGTGACGGCACCTGAAGGGTGATATATGTCACGACACGACCCCAGTCACGCCGGTCCGCGGGGGGCACTCCGGCGATGACGTTCCGAGACGCCTGGCACCGCGAACCCTCGACCGTCACCTGCATCGCTTGTGGCGACTCGGTGTCGCGCTCGGACGCCCGCGAGTACGACAAGCACGGCGACCGCTGGGACCGCGACGAGAAGTCCTTCGAGTTCCTCTGTACGCCCTGTGACCGGGAGCGGTGTCACAGCCCGCGCGACGGGCTGGAGGACCGTCTCGTCGAGGCGGCAAACGGTGCGGGGAGCGCGGAGGCGTTCGTCGCTCGCTACCTCGCGCTCGCTGCGGGGGACGGTGTCAGTGCCAGCGAGGAGTGATGGGACTCAGTGGGTCAACACGAGCAGCGAGTCGTCGGCGCGAGCGAGACAGAACGCGGTGCCCGGGTCGCCGAAGCTGTTGGTCCGTCGCTCGCTGACGAACAGGCGCTCGAAGGGCTCGCCACAGGCCGGGCAGGCGAAGCCGTCGCGATTCGCCAGCGTCATCGTCCCGCTGTCCTGTTTCAACAGTTTCAGTCCGTGGCGGTAGTCGTGGACGTCGAACCCGCCGCTGACGTCTAACTGCTCCATACGGGTTCGAGACGGTGCCGGGGCTTAAGCGTTGGAGCCCTCAGACCAGGTTCGCGCCGATGTAGAGGACGACGACCAGGAACACCCAGACGGCGTCGACGAAGTGCCAGTACATCGAGGCCGTCGAGACGGAGGTGTGGCGCTGGGGGGAGTACTGTCCGTACCAGCCGCGGACGAAGACGATACCGAGCAGGACCGCACCCATCGTGACGTGGAGCCCGTGGAGGCCGGTCAGGCCGTAGAACGCCGAGCCGTAGATACCCTCACCGATGGTGAACCCCTCGTGGACGATGAACTCGTAGTACTCGTAGACCTGTCCGCCGATGAAGACGACGCCGAGCAGGAGCGTCACGCCGAGCAGCTTCAGGAAGCGCGACCGGTTGTCGTTGCGCAGCGCCACGTGGCTGTAGTGCAGCGTGACGGAACTGGCGACGAGGATGAGGGTGTTGACGACGACCAGCGACCCCCAGACGTGGGGGATGTCGGCCGCGAGCCAGACGTCGCTCCCACGGACGAAGAAGTAGTAGACGAAGCCGGCCCCGAACGTGGCGATTTCGGTCCCGAGGAACAGCAACATCGCGAACTTCAGCGTGCGTCCGGAGTGCTGGTCGGTACCCCGCTCCCAGAAGTCGACGACGAAGGCGTGGTAGAGCCAGCCGTAGATGCCGACCAGGAACAGGCCGATGCTGCCGACGGCGACGCCGGCGCCGATGGTCGAACTCACGAGCGCGTTCTCGCCCATCGAGAGGACGAACAGCGCCGCCCCGACGTATATGCCCGAGCCGCCGATAGCCGTGATGAAGGGCCACCAGCTCGCCTCGCCGAAGCCGTGTGGCCAGTCTTCCGTCGCCGGGAGGTGGTGTTCGTGCCCCCCCTCGTGTTCGTCGGATGTACTCATATCGCCCTCTTACGGACGGAGTATCAAAAGCCCATCCCATTGGAAGCGAGGTATCGACCGCAGGGAGATACTTCGAGGCGGAACGGCGACCCCAGGGAGCCGTGGAGCGAGCGAGGTGCCGACCGAGGGGAGGCCGCGATTGCGAACGGCGACTATCGGGAGGCGTGAGCGAAGCGACCCGCGGAGCGGGCGGATACCGACCGAAGTGAGATACCTCGAGGCAAAGCGGGGCCGACCAGAGCGGGACCGAAGTGTCGCTACGCCGTCGGTCAGCACTGTCGCGGCGCTCCGATGTCGGAAAGTAAAGGGGCCCCAAGACCCTAGCACCGCTGATGACACCGCGCCGAGGCCGCGTCGTCGGTTGGCTGGCCGGAACGTGCTGTCTGTTGCTCGCTGCCGGCACCGTCTCGGCCCACGGGGGGAGCCTCGCCGGGGGCGGCCGCGAGTCCATCACGGTGCCGACCTGGCTGTTCCTCTCGACGGGCGGTGCCGCCGTCGGCGCCTCGTTCCTGCTGGCTTCCTTCGTCACCGACCGCGCGTTCATCGAGCGTATCCACGACTGGGGGACGCCGCTGACCGTGAGCGACTCCCGGGCCCCCGAACTCACGGCCCGCGCCGTCGGGCTCGCGGGCTACGTGACCGTGCTCGCCGTCGGCTTCGTCGGGCCGACGACCCCCCAGACGAACCTCGCCATCCTGCTGGTGTGGGTCGGCTGGTGGGCCGGGCTGGCGATGACGACGTATCTCGTCGGCAACACCTGGCGGGCGCTCAACCCGCTGGACACCATCGCGCTGGCGCTGCCGTCGCTGGACCGGGCGTACCCCGAACGCGTCGGTGCCTGGCCGAGCGTCGTCGGATTGCTCGCGCTCATCTGGCTCGAAGTCGTCAGCCCGCTGGCCGACGACCCGCGCTTGCTGGCGAGCGCCATCGTCGGCTACAGCCTCGTGACCCTCGCCGGGGCCGTCGTCTTCGGCCGCGAGACGTGGTTCGCCGAGGCGGACCCGGTCGAACGGGTCTTTCGCTACTACGGCCGCGTCGCGCCCATCGGTTACGACGAGCGGGGCCTGCGGCTGCGCTTGCCGGGGATGGACCTCTCGACGCCGCGGCTGGTCGACGGCCGCGACGAGGTGGCCTTCGTCGTCGCCCTCCTGTGGGGGACCACCTTCGACGGCCTCGTGACGACGCCGGCCTGGCGCGACCTGACGGCGCCGCTGGTCGGGGCGGGCCTGCCGGCCCAGGCGCTCTACCCGCTCGCGCTCGCGGCCGGCTTCGGCCTCTTCCTCGGTGCCTACTGGCTCGCCGTCCGCTTGAGCCGTCGGGCCGCCGACACGTATCTCGACGCCGACACCCTCGCCGTGCGGTTCGCCCCGCCGCTTCTGGCCATCGCCGCGGGCTATCACCTCGCGCACTACCTGGGCTACTTCCTCGTGCTCGCGCCGGCGCTGTGGGTGGCGCTGCTGTCGCCGCTGTCTGACCCCGGCGCCGTCCCCATCTACGACCCGCCCGGCTGGTTCGGCGGCGTCGGCATCGCCGCCGTCGTCGTCGGGCACCTGCTCGCCATCTGGGTGGCCCACGCCGCCGCCTACGACGCCTTCCCGTCGCGGCTCCAGGCCGTCCGCTCGCAGTACCCCTTCATCGCGGTGATGGTGTTCTACACGATGACGAGCCTGTGGGTCGTCTCCCGACCGGAGGTGCCACTCCCCTACCTATGACCGACGACTACGACGTCCCCGAGAACGCGGAGTCCTACGAGTGTCGCTACTGCGGGCGCCCGTTCGCCCGCGAGGAGTGGCTCGCCTTGCATCGCGGGCTCGACCACCCGGCACAGCTTGACGACGAGGAGGTCGCGGCGTTCCGGGCGGCACACGACGCCGAGGAGTCGGAGCTGGGCGTCTTCCGACTCCGCGCGCTCGGCGCGCTCGTCGCCATCTACTTCTGTCTGCTGATGATTTACGCGCTCGTCTGAGAGTGGTAGAGAGGAGTTCTAGTCGCCGCTGTGTTCCAGCCCGCCCAGTAGCTCGTCGACGTTCTCCGCCTCGTCGACGTTCTCCGGATGGACGCCGACCGCGACGACGACGTCGCCCTCGTGTTCGAAGCTGACCACGTGAGCCCGCACGTCGACCTCACGACCCTCTACCTCGGTCGTCGCGGTGAACTCGGTGACGGTGCGCGATTCGCCCAGCGACTCCGTCGTCCGACTGCCGTCCTTCTCGAGGTCGTTCAGCTGTCCGGTCTGGCCTGCGACCTCCTCGAAGATGCGCTCGTTGGACCAACTCGCCGCGGGGTTGAGCGACTGCCCGGCGACCGTCGCGCCCGGTGACGTGAGGACGACGAACCGCGAGAGACCGGGGACGGTCGTCGAGTCGACCTCGCCGCGCTCGATGGCCCGGGCCAGCGTCTCGTTCCCGGTCGCGTTCGCCAGGTTCCCCCTTTTCGAGTAGCGCGTCACCTGGTTCACGATACGGATGGTCCGCTCCTGGCCGAAGAAGCTCACGTCCCGCGTAATCGTCCGCTCGGACGTGTTGTTCGATTCGTAGCCGGTCGAGTCGAGCGTGCCGTCGCTCACGGTCCCCTCGCTGGCCTCGAACTCGACGGTCTCGCCGGTCAGGAGACCGACACAGCCCGACGAGACGACCAGTAGCGCGACAACGGCTGTCAGAATGACACGACGCATACCAACACAACCCGGTTCTTCGTGTATAAGTTTCGTGGCTGTCTCCGTGGGTGAAAGTCCCCGTTGGCCCCGAGCCCCGGCGCTTCTATCAGCCGCTGTCGCCGAGTCGGTAGGTGGGGCCGTCGTCGGTGTCCTGCACCTCGACGCCCAGCGCTTCGAGTTCGTCGCGCAGTTCGTCGGCCCGCTCGTAGTTGCCCGCGGCCCGCTCGTCCTCGCGGGCCTGGAGGACGAGTTCAACCAGGTCGCCGGCGAGCGCGACGTCGCCGCCGTCGCCGCCGTCCCCGAAGGAGAGACCGAGCACGCCGCCGCCGAACTCCTCGAACGTCTCGACGGCCCGCCGGAGCGCGACGTAGTCGTACTCTTCCCGGTCGTCGACGTAGGCGTTCAGCTCGCCGGTGAGGTCGAGTAGTGCGGTCGTCGCCTCGCGGGTGTTGAAGTCGTCGTTCATCGCCGCTTCGAACGCCTCGCGGGCCTCGGCGACGGCCTCCCGGAGGCCGTCGTGGGTCACGGTGGCGTAGGCGTCGACGTCGTCACAGGCCGCGACCGCGCGCTCGTAGCCCCGGTTCAGGCGGTCCCAGCGCTCCCGCGCTTCGGCGATGGTCGCCTCGCTGTAGGTCGCCCGGGAGGTGTAGGCCGTCGACAGGAGGAAGGTTCTGAGTACGTCGGGACCGAACTCCTCGACGGCCTCCGAGACGGTGAAGAAGTTCCCCAGCGAGGAGGACATCTTCTCGCCTTTCGTCTCCAGCAGTCGGACGTGGAGCCAGTAGTCGGCGAAGCGCTGGCCCGTCGCGGCCTCGCTCTGGGCCACCTCGTTCTCGTGGTGAGGGAAGACGAGGTCCTGCCCGCCGACGTGGATGTCGATGGTCTCGTCTAAGTGGGTCATCGACATCGCGGAGCACTCGATGTGCCAGCCGGGTCGGCCCTCGCCCCACGGCGACTCCCACGTCTGGGCCGTCTCACAGGCCTCGTCGGCGGGTGCGGCCTCGGGATGCTGGTGGTCGGCGATGTCCTCGGGGGCGACACCGCCGGCCTTCCAGAGCGCGAAGTCCGCGGGGTGGCGCTTCTCGCCGGTCGCCTCGCCCTGGGATTCGAGGTCCTCGACCGACTGGCCCGAGAGCGCGCCGTAGTCGTCGAAGCTGGTCACGTCGAAGTAGACCGAGCCGTTCACCTCGTAGGCGTGGCCGCTCTCGACGAGGCGCTCGACGAGTCCGATTATCTCGGGGACGTGTTCGGAGACCCGCGGGTACACCTCGGCACGAGACAGGTTCAGCGACCGCATATCCTCGATGACTTGCCGGACGTAGTGGCGCGCGACGTCGGCCTCGCTCTCGCCGTCCTCGCCGACGCGGGCGACGATTTTCTCGTTGACGTCGGTGAAGTTCTCGACGTGGCGGACGTCGTAGCCCAGCCACTCCAGCCAGCGACACATCACGTCGACGTGGACCCAGCCGCGGGCGTGGCCCAGATGGGGTGGGTCAGACGTGGTCAGGCCGCAGTAGTACAGCAACACGGAGTCGGGGTCGCGTGGCTCGAACGGCTCCGTCTCGCCGGTCAGCGTGTTCGTCACGCGCAGCGTCATTACCTGTGTCCACTCTATCGGGCCGCTTGAAGGCGTCGGAACGAGTCTTTTACTTTGCTATCACTGGCCTACACGAGGACACAACTGCAGTGAACAGCCAGAAAGCCCCGGCCCGTTCGACTCGGGGGCTCGCTGCGGTCCTCGGTCGCTACGCTCCCTGTGGTCCTTACGTCGCCCGCCTTCGCGAACGCCCCGCCACTTTCAGTCCACTCGGCGTGGTTGTACCGGACGGCTCCGACCATGTCGTCCGAGTAGCCGGTTTAGTCACGTAGTCCGGCTGACCGCATTTAACGCCCCACGGCACCCTCGACCACGCGCAGGGCGTCGGGACCGTCGCGCCGTTCGACCACCACGACGAGCGTCTCGTCCCCGACGCCGGCGGCATCGACGGCGATGTCGGCCGCGCGCAGTCGGCCGAGCACGTCCCCGAGCGCCGCCGGGGAGACGTCCCCGCTGGCGACGATGCCCGTCAGCGAGCCACCGCCGTCGCACAGGCGGGTGTCGCCCACTGTGAGGAGGGTGTCGCCGTCGCCGCCGCGGCCCAGGCCACTCTGCATCGAGACGCGGGCTTCGCTCTCGCCGGCCGTCTCGTCGGGTAGTTCCTGGGCGAAGCGCCGCAGGGCGGTGGCGACGGCGTCGGTGTCGCCCTCGACGTCGAGCAGTCTGGCGGCGGCGGTGTAGTTGACGACGCCGGCGCGGAGCCCGTCGTAGAGGAAGGGGCGCTCGCGGACGGCGTCGCGGGTGGCGGCGGCGAGTGACATGCGCCTTCCTCGGTGGGGAGGGGCCAAAAGTGTGGCCGGCAGCGAGTGCGGGCGCCCGCGGGGAGTTCGCCGTGGCGCGGTCCGCTTCGGGACGTCGGCTGACTTCCTTCGTGATTAGCGAAGTTTTTTCTCCAATGATATCTAAAGGAAGCGTGTAACGACTGGACAGGGACTCGTCTGTCAAGTGGGGTGAACTCTGTGGGGCAGATTATCAACGTAACCGCTGGGGAGGACCGACTGCCCGAAGCGCTCACCGCGACGGTAAAGAGCGGCTTTCGCACCGGCGAGTATCTCGCAGACCGACCGGCGATAGACGCCGTCGAGGACGACGAGACGGTCCAGTTCGTCGTGACCAACCGAAAGCAGGGTCTCAGGATACGAGGCGGGACGACCCGACACGTGCTACCGGACCGCCGGTACGAGACCGTCGTGGTCGTCACGGACCGACGGGTGCTCGCGCTGGTCGGCAAAGTGGGCGGCGACCGACAGTTCGCGCTCGACATCTCGGAGATAACGGACGTGGGGACGGCGACGAAAGGTGAGACCGGGCTGTTGACCATCGAACGTGCCGACGGGACGACGTGGGGGGTTCACACCGCGGCCAGCGGGCTGTCGGAGGTGGCAGCGTATCTCCGGGACGCGAGCGACGGGTGCGAGACTGGCGGGCGAGTGCGCGCCGCCACCGAGTCGATACGGGGGCTGTTCGAAGCCACGGTGGGTTCCGCGAAGTCGCTGGAGCGCGACCGGATTGCCGGGATGATACCCACGGCGAAGGGCGCCGCCTCGGGTGAGAGTGACGAGGACGGCACGGCCGCCGCGTCGCCCGAGAGCCGGACGTCCGCGACGGCGGCGCGACCGGACAAACCCGACACCGAGACGGCGATAGACGACATCCTGCAGGCGCTGGCAAAGACCGACTGGCGCGCCCGGGGGGCAAAGCCCGAGAGCCCCTTCGACCTGCTGGCCGAGCGCGAGGACGAACTGGTCGGCGTCGTCGTCCACTGTCCCGAGGATGGCCGTATCGACCGGAGTACCATCGAGCGATGTGACGCGATTACGGGCGCGGCGGGCACCGACACGGTGATGCTGGCGACGACGGCCGACATCCGCAGCGCCGACGCGCGACTGGCCGCGGACCTCGGGGTTCGGCTGCGCAACGTGGCGACGCTGTCCGACACCGTGGACCCGCCGACGATAGAGGCGCTGACGGAGATGGTCCACAAGGTGCTGGCGAAGGCCGGCTGGTCTGTCCGTCCCGAGGCGAGCGGTCCGTTCGACTTGCTCGCGGACTCCGGGGACGAACTGCTGGGCGTCGTCGTCCACAGCCCCGAGGACGGTACTGTCGGGGACAGTATCGAAAAGTGCGACGCCGTCACCGGAGCCGCCGGCACCGACACGGTGATGCTGGCGACGACGGGCACGGTGCGGGAGGCCGACGAGCGACTGGCCGACGACCTCGGGGTCCGCCTCGTCGAATCGGAGTCGCTCGCACAGCGCCACGTCACGGAGATAGACCGCGATTAGTTCCTGTCCCCGTCTCTGGCCGCGGTGCGAAGCCCCTAAGGCCGGTTCGGTCCAACGACCACCTATGTCCCAAGCGCTCGTCATCGCCGCCCACGGCTCGCACCTGAACGCCGAGTCGAGCACGCCGACGTTCTCCCACGCCGACACCATCCGGGCGACCGGCGCGTTCGACGAAGTCAGAGAGTCGTTCTGGAAGGAGGAACCCCACTTCCGGGAGGCCCTGCGGACCGTCGACGCCGACGAGGTGTATCTGGTCCCGCTGTTCATCTCGGAGGGCTACTTCACCGAGCAGGTCATCCCGCGGGAGTTCCGCCTGGACGAGTGGGACCCCGAACTGTGGGGCTCCGACGGGACCAGCGCGGACTCCGCCACGCTCACCGCCGGCGACACGGGCCAGACGGTCCACTACTGCGGTCCCGTCGGCACCCACGACTCGATGAGCGACGTCATCGTCCAGCGCGCGAAGTCGGCCACCGGCGACCCCGACGTAGGCGAGGGGTTCGGACTCGCGGTGGTCGGCCACGGCACCGAGCGCAACGAGAACTCCGCGAAGGCCATCGAGTACCACGCCGACCGCATCGCGGCGATGGACCGCTTCGACGAGGTGCAGGCGCTGTTCATGGACGAGGACCCCGAGGTCGACGACGTGACCGACTTCTTCGAGAGCGACGATATCGTCGTCGTCCCGCTCTTTATCGCCGACGGCTACCACACCCAGGAGGACATCCCCGAGGACATGGGGCTGTGTGAGGACTACCGCGACGGCTGGGACGTGCCGGAGACGGTCGACGGGCACGACATCTGGTACACCGGTGCTGTCGGGACCGAACCGCTCATGGCCGACGTAGTGCTGGAGCGGGCGGCCGACGCCGGCGCGGACGTTCGCGCCGCCATCGAGCAGGTCCGCGGGGAGAGCGGCGCGAGCGCGTCGGGCGACTGACGCGTTACGGGCCGCGCGTCGCGGCAACCCCCGTGGGAACCGACTCGTTTTTTTCGTCCGAGTCCCGTGGTCCGGTATGGACGAGGACCCGGTGGACGCGCTGGTGGCTACCGCGCCGGACGGTATCGCTTTCGACGGTCTCCGCGTCGAGGACGACCCGGAGGGCTACGTCTTCGAGACGCCCGACACCGCGGCCGGCGGACTCGACGAGGCCGGGCTCCGCGAGCTCGCGGCCGAGGACCCTCACGTGGGGAACTGGTACTTCTGGCACGCGGTCGCGCCACAGACGGACGCCCGCTGGGCCTTCCTCCGCTGGCTCGAAGGGGCCGACGAGCACGGCGTTCCGGCGCGCTACGACGCCCTCGCCGACGGGCTCGCCACGGAGTGGGGCCAACTGCAGGTCTCCGTCTCGCTCGACGGGTCAGCCGGCCGCAGCTACGACCTGCGACACGTCGACGACGCCGGGACGCCCACCGAAGAACTGGACGCACATAACGACCCGCTGGACGCACGCGAACTGGCCAAACTGGACGACGACGGGGATTACCGGCCGCTCAAGACCGCGCCGTCGCTGCAGACCGGCTGGCGGTTCCCCGGCATGGGGTCCGCCGACGTCGTCGAGGCGGTCCACGCCTTCTACCCTGCGACGGTCCAGAACTGGCACCGCGAGCGCGAGGGCGACCTCGATATCGACCACTGGCACGAGACCGTTTCCCGCCAGACGGGCATCTACGGCGTCGTCCGCACCTGGGACCGCGGCGAGGGGTACGAACACGTCAACTGGGTCGCCGAGGCCTGCTGTGACGACTCCCAGTGTCTGAAACGCCGCGAGTGGGAGTACGACGACGAGACCGACCTCGACGTAGGCGGTGGCGACGGCGAGTTCCCCTGCCGGGAGCCCTGCTCGCTGGTCATCGCCGCGGCCCGCCAGTGGACCAAACTCGAGGGCGAGGAGACACGGACCTACGAGTTCGAACTCACGCCAAGCGAGAAAGAGCAGGTCGAGGCCATCGTCGACGCCGTCGCCGACGGGCGGGCCGACGACATCCGCGAGGCCGACGTCTACGACGGGGCGAACCGCTACCGGACCCGGTTCCTCCGGGCGAAGCTGTTCGACGACGAGGGGAACCTCGCCGGCGTCGAGACCGACGACTAGGTCCTGCTCGCGAGCACCGCGACGACGACACCGACCACGAGCAGCGCGACCGCGACCGCGCCGACCACCGCCGCGGCGCTCCCGAGGGCGGCACCGGCGCCGACCGCGAGCCCGACCGCCAGCCCGCCGGCCGCGAGCACGGTTCCGATGGGGACCGAGCCAAGGCCGGCGGCCGCCTCGCTCTCGGCCCGCGGCTGTGGTCTCGTCAACTCCTCGCCCACTGGCACCGATTCGTCCGCGGGTCGTGGCTCGGTCAACCCCACGTCGACGTGACGGGTCGTCGCACCGTAGCCGGTGACGAGTTTCAGGCGCCCGCTGGCGGTCCCGTCGCCGGTGCGGGTCACCCGGACCCGCCGCTCGCCGTCGCCCTCGACGTGGTGGTTCGGGGCGTCGACGGCGGCCTGTTCGGAGAGCGCGTCGTCGAGATGGAGGTGGACGTGCGTCGAGTCGCCGTGGTTGACCAGCACCACGTCGAAGCTGCCGCTCGCGGTGAAGCTGTCGGGCACCGAGAGACTGTGGCGTCCCTCGCGGTTGACGTGGACGGTCATGGCGTCGGACACGCTAGAGCGTGCGAGACGGTGAAAGAAAAAGCTTCAGGGCCTCAGGAGGGCGCTTCCTCGCGCATGTCCGGCGGGAGGAGGTTCGGGATGCCGTCCTCGATGGGGAAGGACTCGCCACACTCCGTACACGTGAGCGTGCCCGCCAGAATCTCCTCGTCGTCGCGCTCGGAGACGTCGAGGTCGAGGTCGTGTTTGTCCAGCGGACAGCAGATGATGTCCATCAGGTCCTCTTTCATACCCGAGGCTGGGGCCGGTGGGAATAAAAGGATACTGTCTGGCGCCACGCCCAGCGTGCGGGCTCAGAAGGGTCGTTCGCGGACGATAGTCTCGCCGCGGCCGGGGCCGACGCCGATGGCGTAGGCCGGCGTGTCCAGTTCGTCCTCGATGTACTCGACGTAGTCGCGGGCGTTCTCGGGCAGCGCCTCGTACCCCTCGCTCGCGGCCTCGGCCCAGTCGACCTCGGGCCAGCCGTCGAAGCTGCGGTAGGTCGCCTCACAGCGGCCCCACTCCTCGGTGGTAGCCGGGAGCGTGTCGAGTTCCTCGCCGTCGAGCGTGTACGTGTGGCCCACTTCGACCTCGTCTAGCCCGGCCAGCACGTCGAGGTGGTTGATGGCGAGGCCGGTAAAGCCCGACACCCGCGCGGCGTGGCGCAGCATCGGCATGTCGAGCCAGGCGACCCGCCGCGGGCGGCCGGTGACGGTGCCGTACTCGCCGCCCTCCTCGCGAATCTGGGTCGCGAGTGCCTCGTTCTCCCCTTCGCCCTGCTCCTCGTAGCCCGGCGTGTCCCCGACGACGCCGCCCAGTTCGGTTGGCAGGGGGCCGCTGCCGACGCGGGTGAGGTAGGCCTTGACGATGCCGACGACTTCGCCGCCGCCGACGACGCCGGGGCTGAGACCGGTGCCGGTCGTGGCGCCGCCGGCGGTCGGGTTCGAGGACGTGACGTAGGGGTAGTTCCCGTGGTCGATGTCGATGGTGGTCCCCTGTGCGCCCTCGAGCATGACGTTCTGGCCCTCGGCCATGGCGTCGGTCAGGAAGACGCTGGCGTTGACGGTCATGCCTTCTTCTGCGAAGCGCTCGCCGTACTCGCGGAACTCCTCGTAGAGGGCGTCCACGTCCAGCGCGTCGGGGTCCTCCAGGTCGTCGACCGACATGCCGTAGACGTCCTCGACGACGGCGCGCTTCTGGGGGACGACGTATTCGAGTCGCTCCCGGAGCACCTCGGGGCTCAGCAGGTCGCCGGCCCGGATACCGCGCCGACCGGCCTTGTCCTCGTAGGTCGGGCCGATACCCCGGCCCGTGGTGCCGACCTCGCTGTCGGATTCGCTCTTGACTTTCTCCTCGATGCCGTCGAGCACGCGGTGGAACGGAAAGATGATATGCGCGCGCTTGGCGATACGGACGTCCGGGTCCAGCCCGCGCTCCTGCAGTGTGTCTAGCTCGTCGAACAGTGTTCGCGGGTTGACGACGCAGCCGTTGCCGAGCACGCCGACCTTGCCGCGGATGGCCCCGCTCGGGACGAGGGAGAGCTTGTAGGTCTCGCCCTCGTGGACGACGGTGTGGCCGGCGTTGTCGCCGCCCTGGTACCGCGCGACGACGTCCACGTCGTCGCCGTACAGGTCGACGATGCCGCCCTTGCCCTCGTCGCCGAGCTGCGAGCCGACGATGGTTACGGTCATCGCACGGACCTTCCGCCCACCGTGATAAACCGATTACGGTCTCACAGTCGGCGGTCTCGCGACCGCAGGTGGGCGGTCGCCGGCCCCGAGTGGGGCGTCGACGCTCCCGGCGTCCGCTCACGCACGACAACACGCCCCATGTGAACTGTTACGACGCATTTAAGAACCTCGCCGCTGTACCGTGAAACCGGCAAGGTCGGGTGAGTGAGGGTAACTTTTAAACCCACCCAACACAAGTTAACAATTGCCATGATAGACAGGCTTGAGAAGGAAGTCGACATGCTGGAGCGCCATCTGCAGGTGCTTCGCATGGTAATTGAGAACGAGCCTATCGGTATCGTGAAGATGTCCAACGAGACGGGCTATCCACACCACAAGGTTCGTTACTCCCTTCGCGTTCTCGAAGAGGAGAACCTCATCGAGCCCTCCAGCCAGGGCGCGATTACCACGGAACAGACCGGCGAGTTCGTCGACGACCTGGACGAGAAGATCGACGAGATAATCGACAAGCTCGAAGGGATGAAAATCGACGACGCCGCAGAGATAGAGAGCTAAGCGGTCTCTTCTAGAGTTCCGGCACGGCGAGGTGGAACTCCCTGTTTCGCGCTTCGAGCAGACACAGGTGGTAGCCGCCCTTCCGCGAGAGGTTGACGAAGCTCTTGCGCTTGTCGCGGGAGAACAGCCCGCTGGAGGTCGCCTCCTCGGCCGTCTCCAGTGCCTCCGGTTCGAAGAAGCTGCTGGTGACCAGGAACGCGCCCGCCAGCGAGTCCGAGGCGTTGCCGACCCGTTCGGCGTTGCGCACGATGTCGGTCATCTGCCCGTCGGTCGCGGGCTGGCGGGAGTCGTTGATGTTGGCGACCACGAGCGGGTTGCCCATCCGGTCGCGCACGACCACGTCGAAGGTCTCCTGTGAGCGGTGTTCCTGGCCGTCCTCGGTGTAGGTGACCGACACCTTCCCGTTGAGTTCGGCGCGGTCGACCGCCGGCAGGGCGTCGTAGAGCACGCCCATCGCACTCTCGTGGCCGGTGTCCCGTATCTCGTACAGCAGGTTCCTGACGAGCCAGTCGACGAAGCGGTACTGGATGCTGTCGTGCAGGAACTCCTCGAAGGGCTCGCCGTCGACGGCGGCGTTCGCACCGTCGAACTGCGTGTGGTGTTCGAGCCGGAGGTTATCCTCGACCGACGACCGGTCGGCGCTCCCGTTCTTTGCCTTCTCCAGTGTGGCCTCGCCCTTGGAGTGGTAGCGAACGAAGAGGTTGGTCCCGTCGATGGCCTCCGCCGCCGAGAGCGACCGCCCGCTCGGGGCTGGCCCGCCGGCGGCCGCGAGTTCCTCCTCCAGTCGCTGTATCTCGGCACGGGCCTCCTCCAAGTCGCCGAGCAACCGGTCGCGCTCGGCGGTCAGTTCGTCGTTCTCCGCCGAGAGGTCACGTATCTCGCTCTCCAGCTCCGCGATTTCGGCCTCGCGGTCCGCCAGTTCGGCCCGGAGCTCCGGGGACGGCTCGGGCTCGGCGGCCGTCGCTGACTCCTCCGACCGGTCGGACTCGGTGGCGGGCGCGCGCCGGGCCGCGGAACTGTCGGCCGACCGGGTCTGCTGCTGTGACGACTTCGCCGATGCCGACTGTTGAGACGGCTTCTTCTGGGTCGACTGTTGTGACGACTTCTTCTGAGCCGACTGTTGTGACGACTTCTTCTGAGCCGACTGTTGTGACGCCGTCGAGGTTGCCGTCGGCTCCGCCGTGGAACTCGACCGGTCGGGGTCAAGCGACGGTATCGACCGGGTTTCGAGGTCGCCCACGGCGTCGCTGTCGGCCGCGGTCCGGCTCTCTCCGGCGTTCTCGGTCGTCGCCGGCTCCTCGGTTCGCTCTGTCGGTGTCTCGGCCGTCTTCGTCTCCCGTGCGGTCTCGCGCTCGGACGCCTCCGTGGGCGCGGACGCGGGTTCGGCGGCGGCCGCCGCCTCGGGTTCGTCCGACCGAGACAGTTCGGGCTCGGCGTCGCTCGCCGTCGACGCGTCGGGCTTCGTCTCGCCCAGTGCCGGGTCCGCTGGCTCCGTCGCCGCCGTCTCCGCCTCGGCGGCGGTGGTCTCGTCCGCAGCCCCGCTGTCGGTCGCACCGGGCTCGGACTGTCCCTGCCGGTGCCTGTCGACGGCCGTGCCCTGACTCGCGCCGGCCGCTTTCGACCCGGGCGGGCCGGCCGGACCGGTCCCCCGCTCTGACACGTCCGCCGTCGCGGCCGTCGCCGTCCCGGTCTCCGAGGCGTCGTCAGACTCCGCCCGGTCGCTCGCGGCGACTGCGCTCCCGTCCGTCGGCGCGGACTCGGCCTCTGTCTCCGACTCCCGCCCCTCGTCGGCTGTCACGCCCTCGGGCGACCCGGCGTCGTCCTCGTCTCGTGCTCGCCCGTCCGAGCCGTCGTCGGGTACAGCCGCCCCCGCGCCCTCCTCCGCCGACGGGCCCGGTTCCGGCGGCTCGGGAATCTCGACGGGCTCGATGTCGGCCGGCATGACCTGGTAGATACCCACCTCGCCGTCGGCCTGTTCGAAGGCCTCCTCGTCGGTGACGAGCCGCTGTGCGGTCCCGACCCACGCGACGCTCATCGAGCGGCCCTGGTGGTAGACGAGATAGTAGTCCCCGGAGAGGACGTTCTCGGACAGCTCGACGAAGCCGGTGAAGTTGCCGTCCTTCAGCGTCCGGTCGACGTCCGAAACCGGCGTGTCCTCCGTGTAGTACTGTGCGCGCGGACCGTCTGCCCGGTCCTGCATCACGACGAGCAGGGGCAAGGCGTCGTGTGGCGCGGCCCGCGCGGTGCCGTCGGCGCCGTCGAACGCCTCGATGTCCCCGTCGAGGACGCCCACCACGGTGCCGTTCAGCATGAACAGCTGTGTGGGGCCGGCGGTGACGGCACCGGAGAAACCCTGGTCGGAGAGGGAGCGGAGCCCGTCGTAGCCGCCGTCGAAGGGCACCGTGTCCCACTCGGATACTAGCTCTACCGTACGCATACTCATTACCTTCACCAAGCCGTATGGCAACCAAATAGTTTGTGCCGGCGTCTGACACCGCGCGGACACGAGCGAACTCCGATGGGCATATCACGCCGGGCACCCAACCGCGGGTATGGAAGAGCAACCCGGACTGAGCGACCAGTACCGGACGGCGAGCCCGTGGCCGGTGTTCGTCGCGCTTGGCCTCGTCCTCTCGGAAATCGGCGTCTTCATCGGTCTCTTTCCGGTGGCCGTCTTCGGTCTCATCCTCTTTGGCGGGTCCATCGCCGGCATCCTCACGGAATCGGGGTACGTCACCCGCCCGTGGCCGACGCTGGTCGGCGTCGGCGCCGTCCTGGCCGCCGCCGCCGCGGGGTTGGCCGTCGCCTACCTCCCGATGGCCGATATCACCGTCGCCAACGTCGGCGACGGCCCGCTGTTCACGCGCCTCGTCGCCGTCGCGTGCGCCGGCGTCGTGATGGTCGCGATGGGCGGCGTCGCCTCCGTCGTCGAGCAGACGAAAGTCTGAGACAAACCAACAGTCTATTTACCGCCCCGCTTCCAAACGCTGCCTATATGGCACTGTTCGGGTTCGAAAAGGACACCCTACTTGACCTCACAGTCAACGTCATCCCGCTTGGTATCATCCTCTTTTTCATCGCGGCCTTCGCGGTCGTGAATCCGTTCGGCCTCGACCCGGTCTTCAGCGGGTTACAGTTCTCGCTGATGGTCTCGATGTTCCTCCTGCTGGCGGTGCTGACCTACTACGCCGGCAGGGCCATCGAAGGGGCCGAAGAGGCGGTCGACCACGCCGCGATTGAGGAGCCAAACGCCACGAGCGGCACGCTGGACGAAGACGACACGGTCGAAGAGGAGGCCGAACTGACCTCGGACGACGACGAACTGCCCGAGGCGTAAGTACCGGAAGACGGGCCAAGGAACCGGCCCTTTCATTATCACTCAGTCCTGACGTTCGTTTATGGCTGTAGGAGATCTAGTGCTGACGGGGCTGATGGCCGTCCTCCTCGTCGGCGTCATCGCGTTACTCACGCGCATCGAGAACTGGCGGTCGTACACGCCGCTGGCCGGAGGTGGGACAGCGACGGGCGAGGACGCCGTCGTCCTCAACCGGGAGAAACCCACCGGACTCATCCGCTGGCTGACGACCGTCGACCACAAAGACATCGGACTGCTGTACGGGCTGTACGGCATCATCGCCTTCGCCGTCGGCGGTATTATGGCGATGCTCATCCGCATCCAGCTCATCACGCCGGGCGGGGCGATTCTGGGGACGAACGCGTACAACTCCATCCTGACGAGTCACGGCATCACGATGCTGTTCCTCTTCGGGACGCCCATCATCGCCGCCTTCGCGAACTACTTCATCCCGCTGCTCATCGGCGCCGACGACATGGCGTTCCCGCGCATCAACGCCATCGCGTTCTGGCTGTTGCCGCCGGCGGCGTTACTCATCTGGGCCGGGTTCTTCCTCGCGCCGGTCACGGAGAACATGATAGAGCCCGCCCAGACGTCCTGGACGATGTACGCGCCGCTGTCGGCCGAACAGGCTAACCCCGGCGTCGACCTGATGCTGCTGGGGCTGCACCTCTCGGGGGTCGCCGCGACGATGGGTGCCATCAACTTCATCGCGACGGTGTTCACCGAGCGCGGCGAGGACGTCAACTGGGCGAACCTCGACATCTTCTCGTGGACCATCCTCACCCAGTCGGCGCTCATCCTCTTTGCCTTCCCGCTGCTTGGCAGCGCAATCGTCATGCTGTTGCTCGACCGGAACCTCGGGACGACGTTCTTCGCCGTGGAGGGCGGCGGCCCGCTGCTGTGGCAGCACCTGTTCTGGTTCTTCGGCCACCCCGAGGTGTACATCCTCGTGTTGCCGCCGATGGGACTGGTCAGCCTCATCCTGCCGAAGTTCGCCGGCCGGAAGCTGTTCGGCTTCAAGTTCGTCGTCTACTCGACGCTGGCTATCGGCGTCCTCTCGTTCGGCGTGTGGGCCCACCACATGTTCTCGACGGGGATGGACCCGCGCCTGCGGGCCTCCTTCATGGCCGTCTCGCTCGCCATCGCGATACCGAGCGCCGTCAAGACGTTCAACTGGATTACGACCATGTGGAACGGCCGCCTGCGCCTGACGAGCCCGATGCTGTTCTGTATCGGCTTCGTCTCGAACTTCATCATCGGCGGCGTCACCGGCGTCTTCCTCGCCGCCATCCCCGTCGACCTGGTGTTGCACGACACCTACTACGTCGTGGGTCACTTCCACTACATCGTCATGGGCGCCATCGGCTTCGCGGTGTTCGCGGGCATCTACTACTGGTTCCCGGTGTTCACCGGCCGGATGTACCAGCGCACGCTCGGGAAGGCCCACTTCTGGCTCTCGATGATAGGCACCAACCTGACCTTCTTCGCGATGCTGGCGCTTGGCTACCTCGGGATGCCCCGCCGGTACGCGACCTACCAGTTCGACGGCGCCATCGCGCCGCTGGCACAGGTCAGTACGTTCCACCTGCTGGCCACTGCGGGGGCCTTTATCCTGCTGGTCGGGCAGCTCATCTTCGTCTGGAACCTGCTGCAGTCGTGGCTCGAGGGGCCGAAAGTCGAGGACGGCGACCCGTGGAACCTCGAACGCGACGGGATGCTCGACAAGGAGTGGACCTGGTTCGACCGCAAACTGGAGACGGCCGTCACCGACGGCGGCGAGGACGCGGAGCAATCGGCGCTGACCGACGGCGGGCAGGTCGACGACCAGCACGACGACGATAACTGACGACGCGGCCTTCGTTCGCTATTCTTCGAGTGCTTGAGCGGGGCGGCTACCGTCCCCGTCGTCGCTCGGAAAGAGATGGCTCGTATATACACCGGCGGCGGTTAGCTCGCGCCCGAGACCAGCACGATAGCGGTGATGAACATCATCAGTGCGATGCCCGAGAGCACGATAAACAGGAGTTCCTTCTGTGACATACGGGGTCTTGGGACCGGAAGTGAAAAAGGCTAATCGTCTCGCTTCCTAACGGGGCGTATGAGCGACCAGATGGCAGAGACCGCCGGGCAGAGGGTCGTCGTCCAGATTTACGTCATCATCGTCGCGCTGGCGGGAGTGATGGGGTTCGTCCTGGGGACGATTCGACCGGCCGACCTCCAGCCGGCGCTGTTTGGCGTCATCGCCCTGCCACCGACGCCGTTCGGCGTGGCGCTGTACGGCATGGTGACGGTCGGGCTCGGCCTGGGCGTCTTGCTGGGGCTCGTTATCTACGTCTCGCGCCGGACCGGCGCCGCCGGGCGTCGGAGCCCGGAGTAGTCACTGGATTTCCCGGACCGCTTCGAGCGTTTTCGACCCGTGTGTCGGTTCACCGTCCGTCCTCGCCTGCTGGTACAGCGCCATCGCGACGGGGCCGTCGACCAGCGACTTGCAGAACGTCGCGAGGGCCAGTCCGCCGAGTAAGAGCGCGACTGCGAGCGCCAGCGCCTGCCCTATGGTCGCGACGAACGGCACCACGCCGAGCCAGTAGCCGACGACGACGGCGACTGCGCCCGCGGTACAGAGTGTCCCCAGCGCCTTCGCCACCGTTCCGACGCCGTACACGGCGAGGGCCGCGCTGCCCCACTGGTCCGTGGCGGCGGACTCGATGTGGGCGACCAGGTCACGGACCGGTCCGTCCTCGGTCGCGAGCGCGGGTGCCAGCAGCACGTCGAGCACGCCGGACCCGACTCGGAGACTGTCGGTGTCGGTCACGTAGCCCGCGAGGAAGGTTCCAGAGACGGCCAGCGCACCCAGCGTGATTCGTGGCAGCCGTCGAGCGGCGAAGACGAGCCCCGACCCAGGGAGCGGTCGGCTGCCGTCCGCCAGTACGCCGAGTTCGTAACAGTAGGCCACGTCGAGTCCGACGGCGAGAATCGGCCCGAGGACGTAGAGGAGCGACACGCTGAAACCGACGACGACCACCATCGTCAGCGGGCCGATGGGGACGTCGGGGCCGATGCCACTGACCGGGACGAGAAAGCTGACCCCGAGCAGCAGGACGAGACCGGTCGCCAGTAGCGACTTGAACGCGGGGTACAGCAGCGTGGTCGGATGCGTCAGGCTCCGCCGTAGTGTGTCTCCGAGGAGTCTGCACTGGGCAGCGAGCGTGGGACTGGTCTGCTCCGTCTCCAGCATAGGGGCGGGTCCCTCGGTACCGCATAAAAACGTTCGCCGCCGGGGACGCGACTCGGGCGGTCATCTCGTCTCCCGGTACTCGCCGTAGGCCTCGCGGAACACGTCCATTATCTCGCCCATCGTCGCCTCGGCTTTCACCGCGGCCACGATGGCCGGCATGACGTTCCCGTCGGCGTCGACGCTCGCCCGCAGTTCGTCCAGGGCCGCCCCGACGGCTCCCTCGTCACGCTCGGCTCGCACCGCTGCGAGCCGCTCGCGCTGGCGTTCCTGAACGTCCTCGTCGACCGTCAGCACGTCCGGTTCGGGGTCCTCCGTGACCGTGTAGGCGTTGACGCCGACGACCACCTCCTCCTCGCGCTCGACGCGTTGCTGGTACTCGTAGGCGGAATCCTGTATCGCCCGCTGGAAGTAGCCCCGCTCGATGCCCGCGAGCACGCCGTCGCGCATCGACCCGTCGCCCAGTTCCTCGCGGATGTGGTCGATGTAGGCCATGGCTTGCGACTCGATTTCGTCGGTGAGCGCCTCGACGGCGAAACTCCCGCCCAGCGGGTCGACGATGTCGGCCGCGCCGGACTCCTCGGCGATAATCTGCTGGGTTCGCAGGGCGACTCTGACGGCTTCCTCGGAGGGCAAGGCCAGCGCCTCGTCGAAGCTGTTGGTGTGGAGACTCTGGGTCCCGCCCAGCACCCCCGCCAGCGCCTGGATGGTCACGCGGACGACGTTGTTCAGGGGCTGCTGGGCGGTCAGGGACTGGCCGGCGGTCTGCGTGTGGAACTTCAGTCGCTTGCTCGCCTCGGTCTCGGCGCCGTACCAGTCGGCCATCACGCGGGCGTAGATGCGTCGGGCTGCCCGGTACTTCGCGACCTCCTCGAAGATGGCGTTGTGGGCGTTGAAGAAAAAGGAGAGTTGCGGGGCGAAGTCGTCAACCTCGAGCCCCCGGTCGAGGCAGTCCTCGACGTAGGCGAAGCCGTCCGCGAGGGTAAAGGCCAGTTCCTCGACGGCGGTCGCACCGGCCTCCCGGATATGGTAGCCCGAGACCGAGACCGGGTTGAACTTCGGCGTCTCCTCGCTGGCGAACTCGATGACGTCGGTGACCAGTTTCAGCGAGGGCTCCGGGCCGACGACCCACTCCTTCTGTGCGATGAACTCCTTGAACATGTCGTTCTGGAGGGTCCCGCGCAACTGCTCGCGCGGGACGCCGCGGCGGTCTGCCAGCGCCAGATACATCGCGTAGACCACCGGCGCGCTCGGGTTGATGGTGAAAGAGGTCGAGACCTCGGCGAGGTCGATACCGTCGAAGAGGCGGTCCATATCGTCGAGCGTGTCGACGGCGACGCCCTCCTTGCCGACCTCGCCGTCGGCAAGCGCCGCGTCGGAGTCGAGTCCCATGAGCGTCGGCATGTCGAAGGCCGTCGAGAGGCCGGTCTGGCCCTCGTCGACGAGGTAGTGAAACCGCTCGTTGGTCTCGTCGGCGGTGCCAAAGCCCGCGAACTGCCGCATCGTCCACTGCCGACCCCGGTACATCGTCGGGTAGACGCCCCGCGTGTACGGCGCCTCGCCCGGGAATCCGAGGTCCGACTCGTAGTCGATATCGGCCACATCGAGTGGCGTGTACAGTCGGTCGACGTCGAGGTTCGAGACCGTCGCGAACCGGTCCCGGCGCTCCCCGTAAGCGTCCATGGCCGGGTCGAGGGTGTCGTCCTCCCAGTCCGCTCTGGCCTCGCGTATCGCCCGGAGTTCCTCGTCGTCGTACATGGTATGTGGTACGGTAGCTGTTCGCAAGAATATTCCGCCGGTTCGCTGTTCGAGGCGCTTCGCTCTCCCCGCGTCGGTCTCGGAGACGTCTCACTGCGTTCAAGACAGCACCGCACCTCCGCGGCTCGCTACGCTCACCGCGTCGGTCTCGGAGACGTCTCACTGCGTTCAAGACAGCACCGCACCTCCGCGGCTCGCTACGCTCACCGCGTCGGTCTCGGAGACGTCTCACTGCGTTCGACGTCTCCCTACTGCTCGCGGGTCACTGCGTTCCCCGCTCGCTATTCGAGGTCGCTCACTCCGTTCGCGACCTCGCTACTCTTGCAACCGCTCGGTCGTCTGCACCAGCGGGTGGCGGGCGTAGTCGACGACCTCGATGTCGTCGATGCGCTCTAGCCCGGCCTCGGCGGCCGTCTTGGCCATCCCGAGTTCGACGGTCTCACCCAGGACGATGACGTTTGCGTCCATCGCTCTGATGTCGAGTCGGTCGGCGGCCTTCACGCGGTGGTGGCCGTCGGCCAAGTAGAGGTGGCCGTCGTTGTCGATGACGACGAGCGGTTCGGCCAGGCCGCGTTCGAGTTCGTACACTCGCCCCTCCAGTTCGTCGGCGTACACCGTCGGCTGGGTTGGCGTGAGCGCGGCGAGGTCGACCATCCGGCGCTCGTCCTCGGTGGTGATGTCGTGGATGTTCGCGAGTGTCCGACTGAGCTTCTCGACCTTGTCGGGGGTCGCGCGCTCTATCTGGGAGCGGACGACGTCCGCGTTGGAGATGATGCCCACGAGGTTCCCGGCGTCGTCGACGACCGGGAGCTTCTGGATGCCCGACCGGAGGATGACGCGGGCGGCGTCCTGGACGGCCATCTCCGGGGCGGCGACGATGATGTCCTCGCTCATCACCCGGAACATCGGCTCGTGGTCCGCCGCCAGCAGCAGGTCGCGGGCGCTGACGAAGCCCTCGACGCGTCGCCCGTCGGTGACGGGGAAGCCGCTGAAGTCGTCGCTCTCGGCGATGCGTTTCGCCACTTCCGCCACGGTGTCGTCGAGGTCGACGGTCGCCACGTCCCGCGTCATATACTCCCCGACCGTCGGTCGACCCGAGTCTGCCATCACCGACCCTTGCCCAGCGAGCGGCAAAAAGACTCGCCTACGGCGTGTCCTGTTCGTCGGCCGGTGGCCGGGTCAGCCCGGCGTACTCGGAGGCGAACTCCGTCCGGCCGTTCACCCGTCCCAGCAGGCGGTGCGAACGGGATTGGACCACGTCGAGAAAGCGGTCGTTGACGACCGAGCGGACGATGCTGTGCAGCGACTCCTCGTGGTCGTCCACGCTGTCGAGCACGCCCAGCGTAATCTGGGCACCGGCCATGTCGGCGTGGCCGCCGGCCGACCCTATCTGGCCGAACGCGTCCCGCAGGGCCTCACCGAGGTCGATGTCGGCGCCGCGGGCCCGCGCGGAGATGTAGATGGTCCCGTCGAGGACGCCGTACACCATCGTCGCCTGGACGCCCTCCAGGTCGAGCAGCCGGTCGGCGGCCTGTGCCAGCGCGTCGCGGTCGGAGAGCTGGCCGACACAGGAGAGCAGGACGGACCCTTCCTCCTCGCGGTTGTCGATGGCGCGACCGATGACGGCGAGGGTCTCGCCGCTGACGCTGGGGTCCTCGATGCGCTGGAGCGCGCCCATGTCCGCCCGCTGGACGAGTTCGGCGGCCGCTTCGAAGTCCTGGGCCGACACCTCCCGGCGGAAGTCCCTGGTGTCGACGCGGATACCGAAGAGCAGGCCGGTCGCGATGGGTTCGGACAGCTCGACGTCGAGTCGCTGGAAGTAATCGACCAGCAGCGTACTCGTCGCCCCGACGCCGCTGCGGAGGTCGACGTAGCGGGCCTCGACCGGGAGCCGGGGCGGGTGGTGGTCGATGACGACGTCGATTGGCAGGTCTTCGGGCAACTGGTCGTTGACGCCGGGGCGGGAGTGGTCGACCAGCGCGAAGCCGTCGTACGCGTCGAGCGCCTCGTCGTCGTCGGCGTCCAAGTTCACGAGGTCGTACTCCAGTAAGTTCACGAACGCGCGGTTCTCCTGGTGAGAGATGTCCCCGTAGTAACACAGCGTCACCTCACAGCCGGCCCGAGCCGCGAGTTCGCCCAGCGCCACGGCGCTCGCGATGGCGTCCGGGTCGGGGTTGTCGTGCGTGACGACCGCGAGGTGACCGTCGATATCCCGCAGGACGCTCTGGAGGTTGCGAGCGCGGGCCCCCGCCTCGCCCGTGCTCTGTTGCACTCGGTCGGTGAGGGCGGTCACGGGGTCGACGACGCGGTCGGCGACGGCGTCGAGGCGACCACGCTGGGCCTCGGTCGCCCCGTGACCGGTGTAACAGAGGAGGAAGGCGCCGGGGAACTGCGCGGCGGCGGCTTCGGCGGTATCGACGGTGACGGCCGGGTCCTCTGTGGCGACGACCACCGTCTCCGGGGCGATGTCCAGCCCGTCCAACGCCGCGCGGTCGAACTCCTCGGCCACGGTGACGGCGGTACCGCTCGCGCGGAGCGTCTCGGCGCGGTGCTCGTCGTCGGTCACCACGTGGAGCGAGTCGCGGTCGCCGCTGATAGCGTCGAGTATCGCACTCGCGGTCGAGCCGGCGCCAACAACCAACCGAGACGGCATAGAGTTCCTCGGGTCCGGAGCGTCTAAAAACCCGTCACTTCAGCCGTTCCTGCAGAAAGGAGGGGTGGGCGGCCGTCACGCCGTCGAGTTCGAGTATCTCGTCCTCGATGACGGCGGCCAGCGAGTTCCCGTCCGTCGCGCGCACCTCCGCCATCAGCATGTGGTCGCCACTGGAGGTGTACAGCGACTCGACGGCGTCGATGTCCGACAGCTGTCGGGTCGCCTCGACGTAGCGCTCGCTGGCCACGTCGATGCCGACCATGGCGATGGACTGGCCCGACAGCTTCTTCGGGTCGATATCGGCCGAGTAACCGACGATGACGCCCTCGTCTTCGAGCTTCTTGATGTACTTTCGGACCGTGGGCTTCGAGACCTCGGCACGGTCGGCTATCTCGGCGTATGATGCCTGTGCGTCCTCTTCGAGGACCGACAGGATTCGACGCTCCGTAGACTCGACACTCATGGACCAATATTTGCCGTGGGTGAAAAAATATGTTCCGAATCAGTAACCCCGCTTCGGGGTCGTCGGTCCTTCGGGGCCGGTGGGGTCGAACGCGCCGAGCGGCTTACTTGTGGTGCTGGAGCAGGTTGTCGTAGGTCCGCTCCCACTCGGCGTCCTCGTCGAAGTACCGCTCTGCGAGCGGTTCCTCGGGCATCTCGCCGATGGACCGCTTCTCCTGCCCGTAGGACGGACGGGAGTCGTCGACGTACATGCGACCGGTGAGGACCTCGCCCTCGTACAGTTTCTCCTCGGTCTTGCGCATCATCTCGGCGGCCTCCGCGCGGTCCGAGAGGTCGAAGTCGTACTCGTCGGACTGCTGGACGTCCGTGTACGGGACGTAGTGTTTCGCGTCCTTGTTCCAGGTCGGACACTGGGTCAGGAAGTCGATGTGCGCGAAGCCGTCGTGTTCGATGGCCTCGGCGATGATCTCCTTGGCCTGGTTCGGGTTGACCGCGGCCGTGCGGGCGATGTATGTCGCGCCGGCGTTTAGCTGCTGGCTGAGCGGTCGAATCGGCGACTTCGCCGAGCCGTGGGGCTGGGTCTTCGACTTGTGGCCCTTCGGCGAAGTCGGCGAGGTCTGGCCCTTCGTGAGCCCGAAAATCTCGTTGTTGAACACGATGTAGGTCATATCGTGGTTCTCACGGGCCGTGTGGATGGTGTGGTTGCCGCCGATACCGTAGCCGTCGCCGTCGCCGCCGGCGGCGATGACTTCGATGTCGGGGTTTGCGAGCTTCGCGGCCCGGGCGACGGGCAGCGAGCGGCCGTGGATGGTGTGGAAGCCGTAGCTGTTGAAGTAGCTGTTGAGCTTTCCGGAACAGCCGATACCCGTAAAGAGGGCGACCTCGTCGGGGTTTTTGCCCACCTCGGGCATGGCCTGTTTCAGCGCCTTGAGGACACCGAAGTCCCCACAGCCCGGACACCACGTGGCCTGTGGCTCGATGCCTGGCGTGAACTCGTCTCGGTCTATCTCGCGGTCGTCTCCGATTGCGCTGAATGCACTCATTGGTTAGTCACCTGCCGCCGGCAGGTACTTCATGTTGGTCGCGGCGAGGTCCTCGCCGTTGATGCTCGACTCGAACCCGTCGACGATCTCGGCGGGCTCGAAGGGGTTGCCGTTGTACTTCAGCAAGCTGGACATCTTGTCGCCGTACTTGCCGATCTCCTTCTGGGTCAACCCGCGGAACTGGGCCGTGGCGTTCATCTCGACGACCAGCGCCTGGTCGACGGAGTCGAGCCACTCGGAGACCTCCTCGACCGGATACGGAGCCATGTCGGAGACGCCAAGCGCCTTCACGCTGTGACCGTTCTCGTTGAGCCGGTCGACGGCCTCGAAGGCCGTGTCCTGCTGGCTGCCCCACACGAGGATACCGTGTTCGGCGTCCTCGGGCCCGTAGTAGGTCTGGTGACCGGCGTTCGCGTCGAGGTCGGCGCGGATGTCGTCGAGCTTGTTCAGCCGACGCTCCATCTGCGCGATGCGGTTGTCGGGGTCCTCGCTGATGTGGCCCTCCTCGTTGTGCTCGTTGCCCGTCGCGAGGTAGCGACCGTCCTTCTGGCCGGGGACCGAGCGCGGGCTGACGTTCGAGCCGTCCTCGGGGTCGTGCAGGAACCGCTTGAACTTCCCGGAGGCGTGGTGGGCAGCCTCCTCGATTTCGGCCTCCGTGAGGACCGAACCGGGGTCGGCGTTTGGCTCCTCGTCGAAGTGACTCGCCGGCAGGTTCCGGAGTTCGCCCTGAATCTTCTGGTCGTAGATGACGATGGCCGGAATCTGGTACTCGTAGGCGATGCGGAACGCCGAGCGGGTCTGGGTGTAACACTCGCGGATGTTCGCGGGCGCGAACACGACGCGGGCGGAGTCGCCCTGTGACGTGTACAGGACGTGTTCGAGGTCGGCCTGTTCGGGCTTGGTCGGCATCCCGGTCGAGGGACCGGCACGCATCGCTTCGACCAGGACGACCGGCGTCTCGGTCATCTCGGCCAGACCCAGCGGCTCGGACATCAGGGCGAACCCACCGCCCGACGAGCCGGACATCGATTTCACGCCCATGTGCGAGGCGCCCAGAGCGAGCGCCGCGGCGGCGATTTCGTCCTCGACCTGCTCGGAGATACCGCCGAACTCGGGCAGGTGCTGGGACATGATGGTGAAGACGTCGGTCCACGGGGTCATCGGATAGCCCGAGATGAACCGGCAGCCCTCGTCGAGGGCGCCATAGGAGATAGCGTTAGAGCCAGAGAGGATGACCTGTTCCTCGTCGTGAGAGCCCTCGGGAACCTCGATGTCGTGGTCGATATCGAGTTCCGAGGCGGCCTCGTAGGCGTCCTCGAGCACCGCGAGGTTGGCCTCCTGCATGTCGCCGGCCATGTTCTGCTCGATGAGCGTCTCGAACTCCTCGGTGCCGATGTCGAGGATGGCGGCGGTCGCGCCGATACCGGCCGTGTTGCGCATGATCTCGCGGCCGTGTTCCTTGGCGATGCCGCGCAGGTCCATCGGGACGACGTGCCAGCCGTTCTCCTCGGCGGCCTCTTCGAGGCCGATCTCCTCGACGTCGTCCTCGTCGAGCAGTCCCTCGTCGTACAGCAGGACACCGCCCTCGCGGAGGTCGTCGAAGTTCTCGTACAGCGGCTTCAGCTCTTCCTTGCCGTAGTAGGCCTCGTCCTGGGGGTTCCGAGCGAAGGAGTCACCCAGCGCGAGCAGGAAGTTGTAGCCGTCACCGCGTGACTGTACATCCTCGTCCTTCGCGCGTACTTCGACGTACGTGTGGCCACCACGGATACGCGACGGGTAATGTCGGTGTGTGAAAACGTGAAGTCCCGAACGCATCAGGGCCTTCGCGAAGTTCTGACTGGTCGAGTCGATTCCGTCTCCGGAACCGCCAGCGATTCGCCAGATTAGTTCGTTGTCTGTCATTGTGAAATCCTCGGCCCCAGCTTTGGTGCCGTACGGGAAGGTTGGGGGGCCACGACTAAAGATTTTCCACTATATCAAGACCCATTAATCGTTATTATTCGGCCGAAGGCAGCCAATTTTGGGGAAACGCTGATGATTAATTTGCAAGGTCTCTGGCACGGCACGATAGTCCGCTTGAGAAACAGGTCTGCAATCGGATAAATCCGATGCTCGCCCGCGACTGCGCGGTCGGCATCGTCGTTCCCGCAAGGCCGCTGCCCACCTGGGTGGCGTCGGTTTCCACGTCGCCGGAAGGCCTAATGCCGTACCAGTCGTCCTCTCCGTGTGAATGTCGCTCAGCGAACTCATCGCCGGCGTTGAAGCCCACGAGCAGACCCTGACGGTGTTCAACGCCGGCGCGTCGGTCACCGACGACCTCCGGGACCGGTTCGCGGACCGGAACGTCCGCGTCGTCCGGGAGACGACCGGGAGCGGCCGCCCCGGCGAGTTCCTCACGCTGTCGGACGACGACGGCGTCTACGCGGCGACCGACGTCGAGTCGTTCTACGACTCGCTCGAGGACCGCGAGCGCGTCCTTGGGGAAGACGCCGCCCACAGCGTGCTCGACCACCTCGACGAGACGCTCTTTACGTCCTGGTCCATCGGCCGCATGGTGGCGGCCTCTCGCGAGATAGAGGACCGCGCGTGGCGGGTCGGTGAGGGGGCCCTGCACGCCGGCTTCCAGACGCTCTCGACGCTTGAGGGCGAACTCGACCTCTACGAGGGGCTGGGCGACTCACCCGTCGACGTCCACGCCTACGCGGTCCCCGACATCGACCCGCCGGCCCACACGACGTTCCAGCTCCACCTCGACCGCAGCGCGGAACTGGCGAACTCGTGGTTCGTGGTCTTCGACGACGGGGTCGACGAGGAGGCGACGACCCAGAAGTGTGCGCTCCTGGCCGAGGAACGCGAGCCCCGCGAGTTCTACGGCTTCTGGACGTACGACCCCTCGACGGTCGACTACATCGTCGACCACCTGGAGACGCGCTACGGGATGCTGGAGCAGTGAGCGGGGCGACGGCCTACCGCATCGCCGAGACCGGCCAGCGGGTCAACGCGGTCGAACTGGAACTCCACTTCCAGTTCGGGCTCTGGACGGTGACCGAGCGCGATGGGGACCGCTGGGTAGTCCGGACCGCCGACGGCGAGCAGTTGACGCTGCGTCCGCTCTCGGACTGACCCCGCGGCCGCTGTCTCAACTGACCGACTCGAACACCGACAGGTCGTGACCCAGCAGTATCTCCGCGCCCGTCTCGCGCTGGATGTCCCGGCAGCGCGCGAGGCTCTCGCGCCAGGCGGCCGTGCTCCACAGCAGGCTCGTCGCCATGGCCTGCCCGGCGTAGTTGGCCTCGACGTAGGCCTCGTCGCCCACCACGAGCAGGGGGTTGCCGTCACGCTCGATGTGCGCTCCCACGAGGCCCGGCGTGTGGCCGGGCAGGTGCAGCAGTTCGACGCCGTCGGCCAGGTGGTAGCTGTCGCCGTGGACGATCTCCCAGTTCAGGTCGCGGTCGAAGTCACTCGCCAGATAGGCGATAGAGCCCTCGCCCGTCTTGGCGCTGTAGTAGGCGTAGGGCAGTTCCTCGCGGTGGACGTAAATCGGGACGTCAGTCCCGGCGAAGTTGTGGAGGCCCCCGGCGTGGTCGAGATGGAGGTGGCTCATCACCACGGCGTCGATGTCGGCGATGGCGTAGCCGGCGTCGGCCAGGTCGCCCTCTAGGGTATGCTCGGCCGCGTCGACGTGGGCGAAGGCGTCGTACAGCGGCCCGGGCCAGTAGCCGTCGCCCGCCTCGGGGTGTGAACCGGTGTCCCACAGGATAGTCCGCTCGGCCGTCTCGACGACGAGGTTCCAGACGACGAACTCCTCGTACTCGTGGTCGGGGTCGCGGTTCGAGGCCGTCGCGACGCTCGCGCCGTCGACGACGAAGCTCCGGTCGGCCATCACGCGCCCGCGGTCCAGGAAGGTGACTTCGGGGGTCTCCATACCGGCCGAAGGGGCGCTGCAAGGAAAAACGGTGGTCCGAACTAGTTGTGGTGGCACGCGACGGAACCGACGCGTGGCTGCGCTCGCAGGCCAGCGGCTCATAGCGGTTCAGTCCGAACCGCAGGTATGGCCTCGCCTACGAAAGTCGAGACCGAAGACGAGTACGTCCACGTCCGGTTTCGCGACCCCGACCAGTTCGAGACGATTCGAACGCCCGACTGGGCCGAAAAGCCGGCCCGCTCCGTCTCCGACGGGAGCGAGGTCCGGATGGGCAAAGCGGCGGACAGCGACGACTGGAAGGTCGAGACCGTCCTCATACAGAAAGAGGTCGGCGAGGACAAAGCGGCCGAGCAAGCCGAGGAGATCGTCGAGAAGATCGAATCCTGACGGGCGGTCGACCGACACGCAGGTGTGCTGGACGGCGTCGGCGGTTGCCGGTAGCTGCGGTCCCGGAGACCGTTTCGGCGACCGGTGGTAGCTGAACCGCTGGATGCCGTCGGTCCCTTCGTAGACCACGGGTGCCCACGCGTCACAAACCTCGCGAGATGCGGTTTTCGAGTAGGACCGAGCGGCCGCCGCGGAGTCGTGTCCCTCTCGGCGAGAGAGCGCGGTAGTCACAACCACTAATACCGTCGATGTTTCACATATCAGGGTGGAACAGCAGTCATCGACGTCGGTGACGCGGTCGACACGGGTGGGGTGGCGGGCGTGGTGAGAGCGAAGCGAGGCGGCGCCGCGGTGACCGTCGGCACGACCGGCGGCCTCGTCGCCGTCCCGAACGCCCTGGCGCTGAGCGGCCCGCTCGACGGTCCGGGGACGGCCCTCGCCGCGCTGGGCCTCCTCATCGGGCTGGCTCTCGCCGCCGGGGCGGTCCTGCTGGTCGACAGCGGCATCTCGACGGCACACGTCGTGCGAATCGCCGGCTGGAACGGCCTCGGCGTCGTCGTCCTGGGCCTCGTGCTCGCGCTGGTGACACTGACCGGGAGCGCGTCGCTGCCGGCGTTCGTCGCCGCCGGGATTCTGGGCGTGAGCGCCGTCGCCCACGTCCTCATCGGCGTCAACGACGTGCGACGTATCCGGACGGCGGAACTCGCGCGCGAGCGGGAGAAGCTGGCCGTCCTCAACCGAGTCGCGAGACACAACCTCCGGAACGACGCGCAGGTGCTCCACGGCGTCGCCGACCTCGTGGACGCGGACACCGACCCCGAGGTCCGTGACGAGGCCTCCGAACGCGTCGCCGCGGTCGGGGACGACCTCGCGTCGATGAGCGGTCGGCTCAGGGAGATGCAGGCCATCGTCGACGACGAGACCACGCCCCGGACCTGCTCGCTCCCCGACCTCGTCGAGCGCGTCGTCGCGGACTGTCGCGAGCAGTACCCGGCGGCGACGATTACAGTCGACCTGCCAGACGAGTCGGTTCGGGCCGGCGAGCGCCTCGAAACGGCGCTGGGCCACCTGCTGGAGAACGCTATCGTCCACACCGACGAGCAGACCGTCGAGGTCTCCGCCTCGGCCGTCGGGGAGACGGTCACGCTCGTGGTGGCCGACGACGGGCCCGGCATCCCGGAGATGGAAACGGAGATACTGACCGGCGAGCGCGACCGAACGCAGGTCGAACACGCCAGCGGCCTCGGCCTGTGGGTCGTGAAAGCGGCCGTCGAAGACCTCGGCGGACGCGTCGCGTTCGGCGACGACGGCGACGGGGGCGAAGTCCGACTGCAGTTGCCCGTCGCCTAGTTCGTGGGCGTCTGCCGGTAGATGAGGTTGCGCTGGATGTCGTTGGCGCCCTCGTAGATGACCGGGATGCGCGCGTCGCGGAACACCCGCGAGATGCGGTTCTCCAGCAGCACCGAGCGGCCGCCGTGCAGTTGCATGCTCTGCTGGGAACACTCGGTCGCCGCCTCGGTTCCGGCGGTCTTGGCGAGTGCGGCCCAGTAGCCGGCGTTCTCCTGGTTGGCGACGTGGTGGGCGGCGTCCCAGGAGAGCGAGCGGGCCGACTGGAACTGCAGTTGCATGTCCGCGAGCTTGTGCTGGACGGCCTGGAACTCGTCGACGGTCCGGCCGAACGCCTCGCGGTCGTGGACGAAGTCCCACGCCTCCTCGATGGCCGCGGCGGCGAGCCCGATACCGTGGCCAGCGACGATGACCCGCCCGTGGTTGAAGAACTCCGCGAGCATGTAGAAGCCGGCGCCCTCCACACCGACCAGGTTCTCCTCGGGGATGCGACAGTCGTCCAGCACGATGTGGGCCTGTTTCGACGCCCGAAAGCCCATCTTCTCCGGGATGTGTTCGGCGTCGTACCCCGGCGAGTCGGTCGGGACGATGAACATCGAGTAGTTGCCGTACCGGTTGTTGGGGTCGTCGCCGGTCTTGGCGTACAGCGTGACCCAGTCGGCCTCGACGCCGTTGCCGATCCAGTACTTCTCGCCGTTGATGACCCACTCGTCGCCGTCCTTCTCGGCGCTTGTCGTCATCCCCGCGAGGTCGCTGCCGGTCTCGGGTTCCGAGACCGCGAGCCCGGTTATCTGGTCGTGTTCGGCGACCGGCCGGAGGTACTCCTCTTTCTGTGCCTCGCTGCCGTGGTCCTCGACGATTTCGGCGCCGAAGCTCGCCAGTTGCAGGGTGAGCGCGATGCCGGCGTCGGCCCGGTAGAACTCCTCGGCGATGGCCAGCACCTGCTCCAGGTCGTACCCCTGGCCGCCGAGGTCTTCGCCGAGGTCGCCCGCGACCAGGCCGGCTTCCTGTCCCGCTTCGAGGACCTCCCAGGGATACTCGCCGGCCTCGTAGTAGTCGGCGGCCACTGGTGCGATGTGTTCCTGGGCGAACTCGCGGGCCCTGGCCTTGACCGGCCGGGCGTGTTCTGGTACCGGATACTCCGAAAGTAACTCCATGCTCCTACCCATGTGTGGTGACACCATATACCTCGTGAAACTGGAGAAAACACCTCTCCGGTTGTTTCCGTGGGCGAGTGCCGGTGATATGGGGCGGGCGACACCGTGATTCGACGGCAGCGAGGGCTCTACTCCGGCGCGGCGTCGTCCGGCACCCGTCCCTCGACCAGCGACCCGTCGCTGTACTCGTCGCGCAGCGCTTTCTTGTTGAACTTCCCCGTCGCGGTCTTGGGTATCTCGTCGATGGTGACGACGTTGTCCGGGACCCACCAGTCGGGGTACTGCTGGCGTATATGGTCCCGCAGCGAGTCCGAGAGCGAGTCGGCGTCGTCCCCGCTTGGCACGACCAGCGCGAGCGGGCGCTCCTGCCAGCGCTCGTGGGGCACGCCGATGACGGCGGCCTCGGCGACGTCTTCGTGGGCCATCAGCTCGTTTTCCAGTTCCTGGGACGATATCCACTCGCCGCCGCTCTTGATGACGTCCTTGGCGCGGTCGACGATGTCGACGTAGCCGTCCGGATCGACCGTCACCACGTCGCCGGTCTTGAGGTACCCGTCGGCGAACTCCGCTTCCGTGGCCTCCGGCCGCGCGAAGTACTCCGTCGTGACCCACGGCCCGCGAACGTGGAGTTCGCCGAAGGCCTCCCCGTCGTGGGGTACCTCCTCGCCCTCGTCGTCGACGACCCGGAACTCGAGACCCGGTACCACGAGCCCCTGTTTGCCACGCTTCGCCAGTCGCGTCTCGTAGTCGGCCTCGGCCAGCCCGTGTTTGACCTCCGAGACGGTCCCGACGGGGGCCGTCTCCGTCATCCCCCAGGCGTGGACCAGTTCGACCCCGTGGTCGTCGAAAAAGCGTATCATCGCCTCGGGCGCGGCGCTGCCCCCGACCACCAGTCGGTCGAGCGAGGAGAGGTCGACGTCGTTTTCCTTGACGTGTTCCATCAGCCCGAGCCAGACGGTCGGGACGCCGGCGGTGACGGTGACGCCCTCGTCCTCGATGAGACCGGCGAGGTCCGCCGGCTCCGGTTTCGGGCCGGGGTAGACGTGTTTCGCGCCGCCGGCGGTCGCCGAGAACGGGAGCCCCCACGCGTTGACGTGGAACATCGGGACCACGGGCATGACGACGTCGTCGTCGGCGAGCGGGATGCCCTGTGGCGACTGGATACCCATCGTGTGTGACCAGAGCATCTGCTGGGTGTACTCGACGCCTTTCGGCCGCCCGGTCGTCCCCGAGGTGTAACAGAGCCCGGCGGGGCGGTCCTCCGAGAGGTCGGGCCAGTCGAAACTGGTCGGCTGTCCGTCGATGAACGACTCGTAGGCGACGGCGTCGAGGTCGGTATCGGGGACCGACTCGCCCATCACCACGTACCGCTCGACCGTCTCGAAGGCGTCGGGCCCGTCGGCGACGGCCCCTTCGAGTTTCGGGAGGAGCGACGGGTCGACGAAGACGGTCCGGTCGGCCGCGTTCTCGACGATGTACTGGACGTGTTTATCGGGTAACAGCGGGTTGATGGTGTGGAGTTGCGCGCCCGTCCCCGGGACGCCGAAGTACGTCTCGAAGTGGCGGTGGTGGTTCCAGCAGAACGTGGCCAGGCGCGCGCCGCCGGGGGACTCCGACTCCCGTCCCGCCCGGTCGGCGGCCTCGATGCCCTCTCCGTAGCCCGCGGACGCGAGCGCGTTCGCCAACTGCGCGACGCGGTCGCCGTAGGCATCGTAGTCGTACCGGACGATACCCTCGTGGGTCCGGGAGACGACTTCAGTCTCGGGGTACAGTTGGCGTGCGCGCCACAGGAACGGCCGAAGTGTCTGGGGTGAACCACCAGGCATACGTGTGAATCGTGCCCACCCCACAAGAAAGTCCGCAAATTAATAGTGACGGACTCTCCGTTGTTTCCGTCTCAGACCTCTATCTCCTGCATCAGCCCGACCAGTTCCTCCAGTTCGGGGAACGTGTACACCTTCACGTTGATGTCCGAGTCCAGCGCGTGGACCCGCGAGTCGAACATCAGCGCCATATCGTTGTCGCGGTCGCCGACGAGCTGGTCGACCATGCCGGAGCCGGGCCCGAACGTGAAGTTGGGCGTCGAGATGTCGATGGTCGTATCGAGGACGTTCGCCCAGCCGTCGATGAAGCCGCTGGTCATGATGTTCCCGATTTCCTGGATGGCCGACCGCTCCATGTCGGTAAAGCCGCCCGCGTCGCTGGTCTCGCCCATGTCGCCTATCATGCCGTGGGCGAGGTCCTTCGCGCTTCGGGCGTTGAACAGGAAGAGGATGTAGCCGTGGGGTTTCTCGACCATCTCGATGCTGATGCCGATCTGTTTCTCGTCGCCGATGTGGGTCTTGATGTCGGGGATGTCGATGAAGTTTATCTTGGTGATCTCCATCTCCGTCTCCATCCCCGTCATCTGGCTGAGGTGGTTGGCGACGGTGTTGCCCCCCTCCTTGGCCATCTTGTTGAAGAGGCCCAGCTTCCTGATATCTATCATCAGACTCATGGTCGGTTTGCCTGCAGTTTCGAGGCCTGCCACATAAGCTATACACCCCCATTTTCGCTGCCGAGAATTGGCTTACGCCACGCGGACGCTGACCGCGACGCCCTCGCCCAGCGGGAGCAGGCCAGTCTCGAAGTCGGGGTCGGAGCGGACGGTCGCGAGATAGTCTGCGATGCCGCGGCTCGCGTCGCTCGCGTCGACCGACTCGCCGGCCAGCAGCGCACGGATGTCGTCGAAATCCAGCGGGCCGGCCTCGACGGCGTTGTCCGCCGCGACGACGCCGCCGACGGGGACCTTCTCGCGGACGGCGTCGAACGCCTCGGTGTACCGGTCCTTCTCGTTGTCGACCAGCACCACGTCGAAGGGGCCCTCGTACTCGTCGACGATGTCGATGGCGTCGCCGTGTTCGAACGCCGCCCGGTCGGCGTAGCCGCCCCGCTCGAAGTACTCCCTGGCCGAGTCGAGTTCCGCCTCGTCTATCTCCGTGAGGACGAGTTCCCCGCCCACGGCGGGGGCCATCCAGTACGCCGAGTAGCCAAAGCCGGAGCCAAACTCGAAGACGCGCTCGGCGTCGGTCAGTCGCGCCAGCAGGCGGAGCCACGCGCCGACGGCCGGGCCGACGGTCGGGAACCCCTCGCGGTCGGCGCGTTCGTCCATCTCCGCGACGATGTCGTCCGGGTCGGGCGCGAGGCTCCTGGCGAACTGCTCGGTCACGTCCGGCAGCGGCGTCTCGTCCATGCCCGTGGTCCGTCCGCCCCGGCCGTAAAGGCTCTCACCGGTTCCGGCTCACGGGGAACTGCACCCGCTCTGGCTCGTCGTTGAACGCGTCGAGAATCCGCCTGTATAGCTCGTTCTTGACCCGCTGGCCCCGTCGGGGGTGGACGAGATAGCGCAGTCGGAACTCCACCCAGGACTCCTGCTGGACGACGTTGACCGTGGGCCGGTCCTGGACCTCCAGTTCGACCGGCGTCTCCGAGAGGCGCTCGCGATAGCGGCCGATGCGGGCGGCCATCTCGTCGCCCAGGTAGTCGTCGGCGATGGCCCGCATCGTCTCGGTCGCGTAGTCGATGTCGGTCTCGTAGGCCACCTGGACCGACAGTTCGTTCCAGACGAACGGGAAGTCCTCGCGGGTGTAGTTCATCACGTGCGAGGAGAGGACGACGCTGTTGGGCAGCGTGATGATGCGACCAGAGGGCTGGTTCGAGGAGACGAGGCCGCCGTTTATCTCCCAGAGCGTCGTCACGAGGAAGGAGACCTCGACCACGTCGCCCTTCGAGTCCTCGATGGCGACACGGTCGCCGACCTGGTAGGGCCGCTTGACCATGATGTAGAGCCAGCCGATGAGGGAAAAGAGGGGCTGCTGGAGCGCGAACGTCACGGCGAACCCGACCACGCCCAGGGAGAACAACACGCCGACCCACTGCTGGGTGACCACGCCGAGGACGGCGGCGGTGCCCGCCGCGCCGAAGGCGAGTCGGAAGACGTTGCGCGCGTCGTGGCGACGGCGCTTGTCGGGGGTCCTGCGGTCGAAGGCGACGAGCACGATACGGTAACAGCCGTAGGCGGCGAGGACCACGGCCATGACCGAGAGCGCCTCGCCCAGCAGGGAGGCGACGTCGAAACCCACGACGGTCTCCTCGATGCCGAGGCGGCCGACGAGCCCCACGCCGAGCGCACAGCAAAGCGACAATACGACCGACAGATATCCCAGTGGCCGACTCACGGCCTGTCAGAGACGACCTGTCATCAAAACGGTTTGGAGAACCCAGAATAGTAATGGTGGTCCGCTCCCTGGCACCGGTATGGAGCGAGATGTCGAAATCGTCCCGGAGGCCGGCCTGCACGCGCGACCCGCGTCGAAGTTCGTCCAGACGGTCAACGAGTACGACGCGACGGTGGAAGTCGGACCGGCGGACGGCGAGAAACTCGTGCCCGCAAACAGCATGCTCTCGGTGACGGGGCTGGGCGCGAAACACGGCGATGTGGTCCGTCTCGTCGCGGAGGGCGAGGACGCCGAGGCGGCGCTCGACGCGCTGGAGGCGGTGCTCTCGACGCCGGAAGACGGAGAGTAAGTAACAGACCCACAGCGGCCGACGGCGACTACAGCTTCTCGACGCCGCGGGCCGCCTCGGCCTGCTCGCGGACCGACTCGACGGTCGATTTTCCGCTGGTGGCCGCGACGGCGGCGTTGACCGCGCCTTCGAGTACGGGCGCGTCGGCGATGACCGCCTCGGCGTCGCTCATCTCGATGGCGACCTCCGCGTTCATGACGGCGCTGCCGAGGTCGACGAGGACGACGACGCCGTCCCCGCCGTCGGCGTCCTCGATGGCGGTCTCGATATCGTCGGCGACGGTGCCGAAGCCGCCCTGTCCGTCACCGCCGACCGCTTCGATGCGTGTCTCCCCACCCATCTCCCCGGCCACTTCGGCGATGCCGTCGGCGGCCGTCGAGCTGTGTGAGACGACGACGAGTCCGACCATCAGTCCTCGTCCACCTCGCCGTCGGGAATCGTGGGCGATTCGGCGTGGTCGGGCAGCTCCTCGGGGGCCTCGGCGTACTCGGTCGCCACGTCGAGCAGTTCCTCCATGATGTAGAGCGTGCTCGTGGCGCCGGGGTCCTGGTGGCCGACGGAGCGCCAGCCGAGATAGGAGGCCCGGCCCTTCGAGGCCCGGATTGGAACGGTGAAGTCCACGCCGCGCTGGGCGGCGGCGACGGCCTTCGACAGGGCCGCGACCGGCGCCATGTCGTCGACCTCGATGGACTTCTTGAAGGTGTGGACGGCCGGGACCAGCGCGTCGACCATCGTCTTGTCGCCGACGCGGGCGTCACCGCGGTCCTGGACCTTCTCCAGGTAGGTCTCGGCGAACGCGACGGCCGTCTCCTCGGTGATGCCGCCTTCGAGTTCGGGGCTGGCGAAGACGAGCGACCCGCCATAGAGGGGGCCCGACGCGCCGCCGACTTCCGAGAGCAGCGTCTTCCCGGCCATCTTGACCACGTCGGTCGGCTCGGGGTCGTCCATCCCTTCGACGGCCTCCGCGGCGGCGGCCCACCCGCGGGCCATGTTCCCGCCGTGGTCCGCGTCGCCGATGGCGGAGTCGAGGTCCGTGAGGTGGCTTCGCTCGGCCTCTATCCGGTCCGCGACCGCCGCCACCGCGGCGACGACCGCCTCACCCTCGTCGCTCATTTCACCGTCAGCGCCGGGGTCTCCGCCGGCGCGGCGAGCAGTTCCTTCAACTCATCGTCGACGGCACAGACGGTGATGGAACAGCCCTCCATGTCCAGCGAGGTCATGTAGTCGCCCACCCAGGCGTCCCACGTCTCGAGCCCGTGTTCGCCCAGCATCTCCTGGAGCTTGCGGTTGACGACGAACAGCTCCATCAGCGGGGTGCCGCCCATCCCGTTGACGATGGTCATCACTTCCTGGCCCTCGTCTAAGTCGAGGTCCTCCAGGACGCCCTCGGTCAGCTCCTCGGTTATCTCGTCGGCCGACATCACGTCGGTGCGCTCGACGCCGGGCTCGCCGTGGATACCGATGCCCAGTTCGATTTCGTCCTCGGGCAGGTCGAACGTCGCCTCGCCCTTCTCGGGCGTGATACAGGACGTGAGCGCCATCCCCATCGTGCCCACGTTGTCGATGACCTTCTGGGCGACGCGCTGGACCTCCTCCAGGTCGGCGCCCTCGGCGGCCTTCGCGCCGGCGGCCTTGTGGACGAGGATGGTGCCACAGACGCCCCGACGGCCGGATGTGTACAGCGAGTCCTCGACGGCCACGTCGTCGTCGACGACGACCTGTGCCACGTCGGTCCCCTCCATCTCGACCATCTCGCCTGCCGTCTCGAAGTTCATCACGTCGCCCTCGTAGTTCTTGATGACCATGAGGACGCCCTCGCCGCTATCGGCCGCGGCGACCAGTTCTTCGAGTTCGTCGGCTGTCGGCGAGGTGAACACCTCACCGGCCGCGGCCCCGTCTAGCATCCCCTCGCCGAGGTAGCCGGCGTGGGTCGGTTCGTGACCGCTCCCCCCACCGCTGACGATGCCGACTTTCCCGTCTACGGGAGCGTCCTCACGAACCAGCACTTTCGTGTCAGGAAGCCGACGTACCTGGTCCGGGTACGCAGCTACCATTCCGTCCAGCATCTCGTCGACCACGTCGTCCGGGTCGTTGATGAGTTTCTTCATAGTCCATCGTTAAAGACGGTGCGCTGATACATAAAGCTGCACGGTGGGTACAACTACCGTTGTGTACGGATATATGACACTTCGCGGCCGGGAACGCGACCGCGCCCTCAGAGCTCCCAGTAGTCCGGTTCGTTCCCGTCCATCCACTTGATGGAGCAGCCACGGGACGGTTTCTCCGCGGCGGTTATCTCCTCGCCCGCCAGCAGCGTCTCGACGTGGTCGGCCATCTCCCGCTCGCTGGGTTCGTCGTCGGGGTTGGGCGCGTCGTCGAGTCGGCCGTGGTAGGCGAGCCGGAACTCCTCGCCGTCGCTGGCGAAGAGGAACGGGTCCGGCGTGCAGCGGGCGCCGTAGGCCGCCGCGACCGACTGGTCGGCGTCGTGGAGGTAGGCGTCGTAGTCGACGGTGCCGTCGGCGACGACCTCCTGCATCCGCTCGAAGGAATCGTCGGGGTACTCCCTGGGGTCGTTGGCGTTGATTCCCACGACGGCGAGGTCGTCGTACTCCGCGGCGAGCCGGTTCAGCTCCGGTATCTTGGCTTTCGCGTACGGGCAGTGATTACAGGTGAACACGACCAGCAGCGCCTCGTAGTCGCCGAAGTCGTCGAGCCGGTACATCTCGCCGTCGGCGCCGGCCAGTTCGAACGACGGGGCGCTGTCGCCGCGCTGGAGCACGTCGGATTCGGAGTCGAGTGAAACCATGGTGGCCGGAGCTATGCGGTGGGACAGTAAAAACTCGGGGCTGTCCGCAAGGGGCGCGGCCGGCGTCAGTCGCCGGGTTGTGCGCGCCCGGTCAGGACCGTCCCGCTGACCGACAGCACGGCGGCGGTCAGAGCGACGGCGACGACGCCGAGTCCGGCGATGGTCCAGAACGCCGCAGCGACCCCGTAGCGCGCGACGACCACCGAGAGGACGGGCGGGGCGACGGCCGCGCCCCCGGAGATGCCGACGGTCAGCAGGCCGAAGTTCTTGCCCGCCGCGTCGTCGGGAGAGAGGGTGTCTGCGAGGGCGGCCCTCGCGGGGCGGCTGCCGTCGACCGTCGCCGAGAGGAAGAGTACGAGCGCGAGCGCACCGAGAGTCGGAAGCGCCCCGGCGGCGAGCAGACCGGCGACGGCCACCAGCGCGGCGTAGCCGCCGACCAGCACCGGCCCCGACGCGTAGCGGTCCGTCAGGTAGCCGCCGCCGAAGATGACCAGCGCGCCGACGGCGAGCATCGCGGAGACGAAGAAGTTCGCCCTGGCGTCCGGCATCGCGTACCCCGACGAGAGCAGCGTCGCCGTGTACTGTTTGATTCCCCACCCGGCCGCCGACGTGAGGAACCACAGGACGGTGAGCGCGACGATGGGTGGCGAGGACAGCAGGCTTCGGAGCTCCCGGCGGACGCGGACGCCGAGTGAGGCGTCGCTGGTTGGCTGCGTCCCGGTCGCGTCGGCGGCCTCGTCGCCCGTGGGATGGGTGACCTCACGGTCGACGTAGCGGTCGAAGGCGAGCAAGCAGGCCGCCCCGTAGACGGCGCCGACGGCGGCGATGGCGCCGACAGCCAGCCGCCAGTCCAGCCCGGCCGTCGCCGCCGCGGCCACGATGGCCGGCGGCGCGGCGAAGCCAAGCGCCCCCGTGAAGCCGTGGACGCTGTAGGCCCGTCCCCTGGTATCGGGCGTCGTCGCCGCGCCGATGAGCGGGTAGTGTGCCGGGTGATGGCCCGCGATTCCGACCCCGGTGACGACGCTGGCCGCCAGCAGCCAGGCGTAGCTCTGTGCGGTCGCCGTCAGGAGCGCGCCGACGGCGCCAAAGGTCAGCGAGATGGCAAGCACCGGCGTCCGGCCGCGGGCATCGGAGAGTGAGCCAAAAGGGAGCTGTAGCGCCGTCACGACCACGCCGACGGTCCCGAGCGCGACGCCGAGCTGGGCGTCCGTCAGGCCCAGGTCGGCCCGGAGCGGCCCGAAGATGGGCGGCAACAGCATGAAGTAGGCGTGGTTCACCAGGTGGGAGCCGCCGACGAGGGCGACGACCAGCCGTGACTGTTCGCGTGAGGCCACTGTTACCGGGAGTTCGGTGGCCGGGCTAAAGAACGTCTTGAATCCACTACCCGTCAAGCCGCGTCGCGATAGCGTCGTCGAAGGCGACGGCGGCCTCGAAGACGGCGGTGTCGGAATCGACGCTGAACAGCAGTTCCTCGCCCTCGTCGGCGTGTTTCTCCAGGAACCCCATCTCGACAAGGTGGTCGAGCGTCCCGTCCAGATACAGCGACTTCAGCGCGACGCCGGCCTCGTCTGAGAGCTCGGTCTTGGTGTAGGTCGTCTCCGGGTCCAGGCGCAGCAGGGTGTCGATGACGGCCGGCGCGTCGTCGTGGGAAGCGACGTGGCCCCACCCCGTCTCCGGGTCGTCGTTCGCGTCCTCGAACATTGTCCACTCGTTGGACTACTCCCAATTAAATGTCGCGTCCGTATCGGTCGTTCACAGTGGTACCGTTGCCCACTGTTGAGCAAGGCTTTTGAGAGTGAGTGCCGGCCACTCTGTATGAGCAGTCGACGCGAGATTCTGGACCTGCTGGGGGAGAACGCCCGCTACACCACCGAGGACCTCGCTCACATGACCGACTTCACGGAGAGCGAGGTCGAGGACATCGTCGCGGAGTTCGAAGAGGCCGGTGTCATCACGGGCTATCAGGCCGTCGTCAACTGGGACGCCCTGGGGACCGACGAGGAACGGGTCCGCGCGACCGTCGAACTCAACGTGGCCCTCGACAGGGAGACCAACTACGGCGACATCGCCGACCGCATCGCGAAGTTCCCCGAGGTCACGTCGCTGCGACTGGTCAGCGGCGACTACGACTTCGACCTCACCGTGGAGGGCGACTCGATGCGGGAAGTGTCGCATTTCATCAGCGACAAGGTGGCACCCATCCCCGAAATCACGCAGACGGTGACCCACTACATCATGGAGTCCTACAAGGAACAGGGCATGGAGTTCGACGACCACGACGACGACGACAGGCTGTCGGTCTCGCCATGACACTGGAGCCAGCGGACCGGGTCGACGCCGTCCCGCCCTCGGGTATCCGGCGCTTTTTCGAACTCGCCGAGGAGATGGACGACATCATCTCGCTGGGCGTCGGGGAGCCGGACTTCTCGGCGCCGTGGGCCGCCCGTGAGGCCGCCATCACGTCACTGGAGCGCGGTCAGACCTCCTACACGGCAAACAAGGGCAAGCGCGAACTCCGCGAGCGCATCGCCCGGTACGAACAACTCCAGCACGACCTGGCGTACGACCCCGACGAGGAGATGGTCGTCACCGCGGGCGCCAGCGAGGGGCTGGACCTGGCCTTTCGCGCGCTGTTGAACCCCGGCGACACGCTGGCCGTCGCCCAGCCCTGTTACGTCTCCTACGTCCCCGGCGCCACCTTCGCCGGCGTCGACGTGGTGGACGTCCCCACGCGGGCCGCCGACGAGTTCAAACTCACCCGCGAGGTGCTCGAAGCGGCGGGGGCGGCCGAGGCCGACGCGCTGGTGTACTGCTACCCGAACAACCCGACCGGCGCGACGATGACCGGCGACGAACTCGCCGATGTCGCGGCGTTCTGCCGGGAGCACGACCTCGCGGTCTTCGCCGACGAGATTTACGCCGACCTCACCTACGAGCACGACCACACCTCCATCGCGACGCTGCCGGGGATGCGCGAGCGGACCGTCGTCTTCAACGGCTTCTCGAAGGCCTTCGCGATGACCGGTTTCCGCCTGGGCTACGCGATGGGGCCGGAACCGGCCATCACGGCCATGAACCGGGTCCACCAGTACACGATGCTGTCGGCGCCGACGACCGCACAGCACGCCGCCATCGAGGCGCTCGATAGCTGTCTCGACGAGGTCACGGAGATGACCGCCCAGTACGACCGACGGCGCAACTACGTGCTCTCTCGGTTCGAGGACATGGGACTGGACTGCTTCCCGGCCGCCGGCGCGTTCTACGCCTTCCCCGAGTGCCCCTGGGAGGACGCCAGCGAGTTCGCCGAGGCGCTGCTGCAGGAAGAGCGGGTGGCGGTCGTCCCCGGCACGGCCTTCGGCGCCGGCGGCGAGGGCCACCTCCGTATCTCGTACGCCACTGGACTGGACGAACTCAAGACCGCGATGAACCGCATCGAGTCGTTCGTCTCGTAGACTGGTAACAACCTCGCAGCCACCGCGGCAATCGACCCGCAACCAGACAGCTATCAGCTGCTGTATATGTGGCGAAAGTTTAAGTAAGATTGCTGTTGATACTCGGGCATACTGTGTCTTACTACTCCGTACTGCTCGGTGTGACCGACGACACCGAACTGGCGAGTAGATTTTTTACACAGGGAGTAAAGTGAATATCAATGGCAATAGAGGACACTAACGAGGCAGGGTCGGACGGGGTCGATGGCGGGGTCACATCGCCCGACCGAACCGCTACCGTAGGGGGATACACGTGGGAGGACCTCCGCCGCGAACTCCACGACGGCGGTGCGTTCAATCGGGCAGACTACCTCGGGTTCGACCCCGAGACCATCGCGGAGAGGCTGGAGGACGCCGCCGGCGTTGCGAAGGGGGTCAACGAGCCGTTCGCCGAGTATATCGACCCGGACACGACGCCCGTCGTCAAGGGCGAGTACACCTGGGAGCACTTCAAACAGGAGTACTACTACGAGGCCGGCGCCAAGCCGTGGCACAACGGCGACCAGCCCCGGGACAAACAGGGCGAGGTCGTCCCGTTCGACGCCGGGGAGTATCTCGGCTTCGACCCGGACGAGACGGAGAACCAGCTCTCGCTGGCCGAGGACTTCGCAACGGAACTGGAGGAACTGGTCGACGAACGTACCGTCGACGTGAACCCGGAACTGGACGAGGACGAGTTCTTCTCTACCCGGGAGGGACACACCACGGTCGTCAACCGGTACGACCTGGAGAGAGCGGTCCCGTTCGCGAAGAAGACCCACTTCAAGGAACTCGAACGGTACTGGGTCAACAAACCCTACGCCTGCGTCGTCATCTTCCAGTCGCGGAAGGAAAACGAGAAGAAGTACTACGTCGTCGAGCCCCACCTCAACCCCATCGAGGAGGACCTGCAGGGATTTCTCTCCGGCAAGCTCAAGACGGCCATCAAGTACTCGGAGGACGAGGTCATCGTCAAGGGCTCGAACGCCGACCGGGCGCAGGTCATCCAGCGCGAGGCCGAACAGCTCCTCTCGCGGTACGACCTCTACGACAGCGCCGTCAGTTCGAGCGCCGGCTCCTCGGGAGGCGGCTTTCTGGACCAGCTCAAGGAGCTGTTCAACGACGAGGAGGTGACCCCGGCGGAGGCGTCGGGTCAGTTGGAGGGCCTCTCGGTCCGGCCCGAGCCCGCCATCCTCGAAGACGACCCGTCGACGCTCACCGAGTACCAGGTCGAGAAGCTACTCTACATGCTCAAACGGGACTTCATCGGCTACGGGCTCATCGACCCCGTCAAACACGACATCAACGTCGAGGACATCTCCTGTGACGGTTACAACTCCCGGGTGTTCGTCTACCACACCGACTACGAGCAGATAATCTCGAACGTCGAACACGGGGAGACCGACCTCGACGACTTCGTCGTCAAACTCGCCCAGCGGTCGGGCAAGGGTATCTCCAAGCGACAGCCACAGATAGACGCCACGCTGCCGGACGGCTCCCGTGCCCAGTTGACCCTGGGGCGGGAAGTCTCGGACCACGGGACCAACTACACAATCCGTCAGTTCAAGGACGTCCCCTTCACCCCCATCGACCTCATCAACTGGAACACCTTCTCGCTCGACGAGATGGCGTTCATGTGGCTCTGTATCGAGAACAACAAGAGCCTCATCTTCGCCGGCGGGACGGCCTCGGGCAAGACGACCAGCCTGAACGCCGTCTCCCTGTTTATCCCGTCGAACTCCAAAATCGTCTCCATCGAGGACACCCGCGAGGTCGAACTGCCCCAGCGCAACTGGGTAGCAAGCGTCACTCGCCCCTCCTTCGGCGAGGACGACAAGGGCGACGTCGACGAGTTCGACCTGCTGGAGGCCGCGCTCCGCCAGCGCCCCGACTACATCGTCATGGGTGAGATACGTGGTGAGGAAGGTCGCACCCTCTTCCAGGTCATGTCGACCGGCCACACCACCTACACCACCTTCCACGCCGACTCCGTCGGCGAGGTCATCAAGCGGTTTACGACCGAACCCATCAACGTCTCGAAGACGCTCTTTACCGCGCTCGACCTGGTCTCCATCCAGACCCAGACGCGAGTCGACGGGAGCAAGGTCCGCCGAAACAAATCGCTCACGGAGATCAACGAGTACTCCGCCGAGAACGACGAGATAAACGTCCGGGACGTCTACGAGTGGCGCGCAGAGACCGACGAGTACATCCAGATGGGTAACTCGAACACCCTAGAGGAGATAAAGTTCGACCGCGGGTGGACCCAGGAGAAACTCGACGAGGAGCTGTTCAAGCGGAAGGTCGTCCTCGCCTATCTCATCGAGCAGGGCATCAACTCCTACACGGAGGTTGCGGCGTCCATCCAGGCCTTCATCAACGACCCGGAGACCATCCTGACGCTCATCGCCAACGACCAGCTCGAACGCTCGCTGGAGGACCTCCGGGAGATGGAGTCGGTCAAGATAGATATCGACCAGGAGAAAGAGGAGATGGTGCCGCGGCCGGACGCGCCGCCGGAGATGGTCGAGGAGACAAAGCAGGTGCTGGACAACGCCGGCCCGCTGTTCACGAAGTACAAGAGCGGCGACACCCCCGATATCGTCTCCGCGCTGATGGACGGCGACGCGCTCGAAGAGAGCGACACCGAGGACGACGACGTGACGGCGTTCGGCCAGTTCGTCCCGAAGGCGGGCAAGGAGGCCGATAGCGGATGAGTCTGGACACGCGGGGGAAACGCCAGAAGGAACTGGCCAGCGGCGGCGCGCTCGGCGACGCCTTCTACCCGGCCTACCAGCGCCTCTTCGACGAGGACGGCGAGTTCGTCGACAGCGTCGAGGACAAACTCGCACAGGCCCGGATGGCCGACAACGTCGAGATGTTCCTCGCCCGCGCGCTCGCGGTCGGTATCATCGCCGGCGCGGCGCTGTGGCTCGTCGGGAGCCTGCTTGGCTTTCTCGCGGTGAACATCTTCTTCGCCGGCGCCGAGGCGCCGACCTTTATCGGCGTATCGATACAGAACGAGCAGGTGCTGGCACTCATCGACACGCTGAAGCTGCCGTTCATCATCCTCGTGACCGGCGTGGTCTTTGGCGTCATCGGGTTCGGCGTCGGCTTCGGGTCGCTGGTCTCCATCCCCTATTTCCGTGCCAGTGCCCGCGAGCGCGAAATCAACATCCTCCTGTCGGACGCTATCTCTTTCATGTACGCCCTCTCCGTCGGGGGCCTGAACCAGCTCGAAATCCTCCACGCGATGGGCGAGGCCGACGACACGTACGGCGAGTGCGCCCAGGAGTTCAAATCCATCGTCCTGGAGACCGAGTATTTCGATACCGACTACCGGACTGCGGTGCGCAACCAGGCCATTCAGACCCCCTCGGACGAGCTCTCCCAGTTCCTCACCGACATGCTCTCTATCATCAACTCCGGCGGGGACATGACCTCCTTCCTCGAAGACCAGAAAGAGAAGCACATGCGGACGACCAAGCAGGAACAGGAGAAGATGCTGGAGACCCTGGAGCTGTTCGGCGAGATGTACATGACCCTCTCGCTGTTCCCACTGTTGCTCATCATCATCCTGGTCATCATGACGATGATGGGCAACGCCCAGCAGATGCTCATCTACGGCACCGTCTACGGGCTCATCCCGCTGACCGGCATCGCCTTTCTCGTGCTGGTCTCGACGGTCACGCAGGACGCCGTCGGCGACGGCTACCTCCGTCCGAACTCCGACGAGGAAGACGTCGTCGTCGACGAGGGTATCGCCGTGTTCAACCTGGGCCTCATCGAGTCCTACACCGGCACCTACAGCGTCTTCGACCGAATCAAGGGCCGCGAGGGGACCTACGAACTGGTCCAGATACTCAAACGGCCACACATCTTCTTTCGCGACCACCCGATGCTGGTGCTGGGGCTGACGCTTCCCCTCTCGGTGCTGGCCGTGGTGGTGGCTATCGTTCTCGGCGAGGCCCCCCTCACCATCGGCGGCATGGAGCGCAACCCCGTCTCGGCGACCTTCTTCTGGGTGTACGTCCCGATGTACATCAACTTCGTCCCGCTCGCGATATTCTACGAGTGGAACCAGCGCTCGCGGAAGGCCATCATCGGGAACCTCTCGGAGAACCTCCGGAAACTCGCCTCCGCGAACGACACCGGGATGACGCTGCTGGAATCCATCAAGGTCGTCTCCGAGACCTCCGCGGGCAAGCTCTCCGACGAGTTCGAGACGATGCACGCGAAGGTCAACTACGGGACCAGCCTCAAAGACGCCCTGCGTGAGTTCAACAACAAGTACCACGTCCCGCGGATGGCCCGGACGGTCAAACTCATCGCTGAGGCTCAGGAGGCCTCCAGCCAGATTCAGGACGTGCTGTCGACGGCGGCACAGGCCGCCGAGAACCAGGACGACATCGACCGCTCCCGGAAGTCCCGCACCCGGATGCAGACGGTCATCATCATCATGACCTACCTCACGCTACTGGGCGTGATGGCGCTGCTGAAGACCCAGTTCCTCGACGTGATGTCGGGGCTGACCCAGCAGGCGAGTGGCGCCGGCGGTTCGGGCGCCACCGGCGGCGGCCAGTTCGGGGGGAACATCGACACCAACGCCCTCTCGATGCTGTTCTTCCACGCAGTGACGCTGCAGGCACTGCTCTCGTCATTTATCGCGGGATATATACGTGAAGTAAAGCTATTGGCGGGTGTGAAATTCGCCGTCATCCTCTCGACTATCGCGCTGGTCGTCTGGATGGCCGTCGGGTGAGATAGTATGATGGGGGAGCGGGGGCAGACGACACAGGATTTCGCCATCGGGACGAGCGTGATGCTCGTCACCATCGTCGGCGTGTTCTTCTTCCTCCAGACCGGCGGCCTCGCGGTGTACGAGGGGACCGCTCCGGGGGTCAAACAGCCCCAGGCCGACCGTATCGCTACCTATCTGGTCGAGAACTACACCAGCGAGGAGGGCCGGAATATCCTGCGCTACGACGAGCCCGACGATTCCGGTATCGACGACCGGCTGGCCGACGACGAGGCCAGCGGGGACACGGAGCTGTCGGCGCTTATGCGCAACGCGGGCGTCGACGTCAGCTCCGACCGGCGGACGAACCCCATCGTCAACGTCAGTATCGTCGACGGGCCGACGTTACGGGACGGTCGACGGGCCGCGGCCACCGACGGTGACGCGCTCCACTGGGGCGAGTACCGACAGGGGGACGCCGCCACCTCGACACGCGTCGTCCAGTTGGACGGCTACGACTGTGAGTCGGTCTGTTGGCTGGTGGTTCGCGTATGGTGACTCGCGGACAGGCCTACACGCTTGAGGGCGTCCTCGCGGCGATACTCATCGTCACGGCGACGGTGTACGGCCTGCAGGCCATCGACACCCGCGCCTGGCAGGACAGCACGCAGCGACAGACGGACGCGCTGGGCTATCGCGCGAGTGATATGCTGACCGTCGCCAGCGAGAGCGACGCGTTGCGGAACGCCACGCTTTGCTACCGCGACGGACGACCGCTGAACGGGAACCGCGCACAGCCCCGCTCGGACTTCGAGTGGATGTTGAACACGACCTTCGACAGCCAGGGCGACCAGTACAACATCGAGTTCAGTTTCCGAAACCGGAACGACGAGACGGAGACGATACTCGTCTCGGAGCAGACCGACGAAGGCGTGAACCGGCCGCCGCCGAGCGCGGCCACCGCGAGTACGACGGTCACGCTGACCGACGGGATGCACCGGCGGATAGATGGCGGCTGTAACGCGATTCCCGTCGAAATCGACGGCGACCGGAATTTCTACGCGCCGGACGTCTCCCCGTCGGAACTGTACAACATCGTGGAGGTGCGACTGATCGTATGGTAGCCCGTGACCGCGGCCAACTGTTGTTGCTGGGGGGACTCGCGATGGCTATCGTCTTCCTCGCGGTCATCCCGCTCTCGAACAGCCTGGTCGTCTCGGAGAGCGCGGCGTCCTCGGAGACGGTCAGAGAGATAGAGCGCACCGCCGACCGGCAGGCCACCATCGAACGCGCCATCAGGACCCTCGCCAACCGAACGGACGCGGTCAACAACACGGACGCGTTCAACGCGACGCTGCGGAACTACTCGCTGTACCGCACGCACGTCAGCGGCCAGCAAAGTGGCGTCTACGTGAACGCGTCGGTGAACGTCACTGCCTCGGGGAAGGGAGCCAGCAATTCCAGTTTCACCGAGCCGGTGAGCGATGACAACGACTGGTCGTTGACCAACGGCGCCGAACAGATTTCGGAGTTCAACATCACGGTGGAAGATTCCGGACCCGGTCAGTTCGGTCCACGCTCTAGCCCCAGCGCGACCTCACATTTCAGAGTGAACGTTTCGAACGCCTCCGGTGATAGATGGCGACTCCGGCTGGTCAAAGTCGGGTCGCCGCCAAACGACATCGCTGTCGACGTCATGCCGCCCGGTGGCACGTGGACCAACGGCGTCTGCAGCGGGCAAGACTACACCATCGACGTGCAATCTGGAACCTGCACGAAGGGCGGGGCGACGATTGGAACCTTCCAGTCCTACACCGACACGCTGACGGCACCGTACGACATCCGGTACGAGAACGGGCACCGGGTGTACGATAGCTACTGGAACCTCACCGCGACTGGCGATTTCAACGATAATCTCGACAAGTCGATAGGCGTCCCATACGTCGACATCGTCTACAACGGCCCGGATACGAGTTACACGCGGACAATCGAGGTGGACGAGGCGCCATGAGGGGAGACACACGCGCCGTCTCGCCGGCGGTCACGCAGGCGCTGACCATCGGCATCACGACGATACTGGTGACCGGCTTGCTCCTGAGCGGCGGCGCGTTCCTGAAGACCGAACAGGAGGACATCGCCCGGCAGGGACTCATCGACATCGGGGCGGGCGTCTCCAGTGACCTCGTGCGACTCGACCAGTTCGATGCCGCGAGTGGCACCCGGAACATCTCGTTCACCTCGACCTACCCGGACCGAGTCGGGGGTGACGGCTACCGGGTTCACCTCACACCGGGGCCCACAGAGACGACGATTTACGTCAACACCACGGCCAGTAGCTTCACCACGGCGGTCCGGTTCCGGAACACGACGGCCGTCTGTGAGCGTCGCGTCCGCGGCGGAACTATCGTCGTCGCTTACAACGGCACCGAGCGGTGTCTGGAGGTGCGCAAGGGATGAACCGTCGGCGTGCAGTCTCGGACCTGGTCTCGTTTACCCTCGTGTTCAGCACCATCGTCTTCCTCATCGGCGCGCTCACCGTCACGGGTATCACCACGCTCAACGACGTGCGGGTCGGTACCGAGTCGAACGTCGCGGAGGAGACGATGCTGAGCTTCGCGACGACCCTGTCTGACCACCGGACCGACGGCGCACCGACTCGGTCGACGACCATCAAGTTGCAGGGCCACAGCTTCAGACACGCCGACTCGACAGTGAACGTCACCGTCACGTCGGGGGGGTCTACCAGCCACTTGCGTATCGACACCGGCGCGTTCGTCCGAGAGACCAACACCGGCACCCGTCTGGTGTACGCGAGCGGCGGCGTGTTCCGTATCGGGGAGAGCGGTGGCGTTATCGTCGTCCGCCAGCCGCCGATTCGCTGTGGCACCACCAGCGCCCACCTGCCACTCACCAGCGTGCGCAGCGACGCGAACCTCTCTGCCGACGGCCGGGTGACGGTCCGTAGCGAACTGACCGACCAGCGACTCCGCTACCCCGCGACCACCAGCCAGTCTACCACGGCGAGCAGTGTCAGTATCAACGTGAGCGACACGGCACGTCCGGAGGCGTGGCAGACGTACCTCGACGACTCGGCCGGCTGGAACGACCGCACTGCGAGTGGCCACCCCTACGAGTACGAGTGCTCGCTCGGCAGCGCCGACCCGACCGGCCGCGTCGTCGTCCACGAGTCCCAGATAGACGTCACCGTGGTGAACTGAGCTACTCGCCTCGGGACGCTCCGTTCCCGGACATAGCTCGCGCCGAGACCACGGGAGCTGAGTTCGACGACGGCACGAGCGGCCCGACGCGGCCGCGGTACCACAGCGGTGTCGGAATGGCAGGGCCGGTCGGCTGCCCGCTGTCCGCTCGGGGTCAGTCCGAGGCCGTCACTCTCGTCGGAGGGCTCACTTCGACCGGTGCGTCATCGGAGGTCGGTTCTCCCTGCGTAGTGTTTCGAAGGTATATACCCCCGGTGTACGTGGTGTCTATCTCGCTGCCCTCGAACACGGTGATGTTGTACGTGTAGTATCCCGGGTCGAGTAGCGGACTGAAATCGGTCCCGTTCTCCGGGTTCGGATTCGTCCGCAGGTCCCGCCCGTCCCCGAAGTCGAGTCGCTCCTCGCCGGTGAACACCCCTCCGCCGGAGGAGTTCCTGATGGTCAGGTTGACGCGGCGGTAATCACCGATACTGCCGGTGTTCTCGAGGTTGACCTCCATCGACGAGACACTGCCGTCGGCATCGATACGCGAGGAGGCGTTGTAGGGCTCGCCGTGGATTCTGATGGGCTCGTTATCTCTGAGCTCGACGTGGGAGTCGCCGACGAACAGGTCCTTCGTACCCGACAGGTGACCGTCCACTTCGGCGTAGTACTCGTAGTCGCCCTCCGACGACGGGAGGTCGATAGTGAACGTCTCCGGTGGGTCCGACAGCGACAGTCCGGCGGGCACGGTCCGGGATACGGTCGTCGTGTGGCCGTTCTCGTCCTCGACGAACAGGGTCACCGTCTCGCCGCTGCTCAGGCTCGTGCTGCCGATGTTGTTGACTTCGACGACCGCCTGAGCGCCCTCGTCCTCGTCGGTGGCCTCCACGCCGTCAACGGTCTGTACGGTCGGCCGGAGCTCTGCCGACCCCGTGTTCAGTTGGCCGACGAACAGGGTGCTCGACTCGTCGGACAGGTCGGTCGTGTTCGCGGTCGCGTCGAAGGTGTACGCGTAGCTCCCGTCGGAGAGTCCGCTCGTATCGAGCCGGAAGGTGAGGTTCGTCGACGCTCCCGGCGCGAGGGTCACCGTGTCGTTGCCCGAGACCGTCCCGGGGAACGCCCCGGTTACGGGCGTCGTCCCCGTCCGGCCACCGACGTTCCGAATCGTGACGTTGTACTCGGCGACGTTGCCCTTGTCGACCCGGTTTGGCCCCTCGACGAAGCCGACTTCGAACAGCGGTGGCGACGAGTAGTTCTCGATGATACTGATGGTCCGGTACCGCACGACCGCGTCGTTGTAGTCGTACGCGCTGTTCGCTTGGTTCGCCTCCAGCGGGCTCGTAATATCGTCGGTGCGTTCGACTCTTTCCGTCAGTTCGAGCGTGTAGAGCTTCTCACCGGTTCGCAAGTCGTATATCTCTTCGCCGTCGCCGTCGGTCGTAATCTGGCCGTCGACGAGTTGCGTGAGCGGTATCTGGTACTCTCCGGCCGCCCGATACCCGATTACCTCGTCACCGTCGGTGAACGTGGCGACGTTCAGCGAGTCGTCGTCGGACCTCGTGCTGACTACCGCGTCTCCCTGTGACGTACACGGGATGTCGGCCACTCCCTCGTAGTAGTTCCACGGCTCGATGTTCTGATGGACGGTCACGTCGTCCCAGTCCCAGCTACTGCAGTCGTATCTAGTCGCGTTGAACGACAGCGTCGTGTTCGCCGGGATTATCACGCTTCTGTTGAACACTGTCCGCTCGTCGATGAGCGCCGCCTCCGCGTCCGGGTGATTGAGATTACCGTTTCCTGGTTCGTCCTCCCACAACTTCTGTTCGGTCACGCCGGATTCGTTCTCGAGTACCAGCTTCATGCGGACGGGCGTGTGCAGCGTCGTCGGAACGTAACATTCGGAACTGTCACAGCTGTAGGGCAGAATCTTATCCGCGGTGGCCGCCGGGACCCCCTCCCAGGTGAAGCCTTCCTCCTCGACGCCTTCGAGGACGATTTCCGCCCGGATTCCAACCTCGTTCGTACAGCTCCCGTTGGTACACTGGACGATACTGCCGTTGTACACCTGGATGTCGCCGGTTTCGGTGTCGTTCGCCGTACGGATGGTGTAGTCGTTCGTCTCGTCGATATCGAACGGCGGTGACTCCACTTTGACGTCCAGCTCCGGGAATCCGACGTCGCCGGAATCTATCGTTATCACGTCGGAGGCGAGCACCTGCCCGGAGTCGTCGTGGACCACGGTGACTTCCTGGGTCCCTTGTGACTTCCCGGAGTTCTCGACGACGACGTTGAACGACTCGGTGGTGTTGACGAGGGTCCGGTCGGGGACACTCGTCGACCGTATCCGGAAGTTCTCCTGCGGAACGACGTCGACGTAGAAGCTGGCCGACCGACTCTCGTTCGGCGTCTCGATAGTGTACTCGTACTCTCCCTTGTCGATGTCGTACACGTTCGCGGTGACGGTCGTCGACGAATCCGGACTCAGGGTGATATCGGTGGTCGTGTCCGCGACCTCGGGTCCGCCCACCTCCTCGATAACGACACTCACCTGCTCCGTCGATTGCCGGTCCCCGGTGTTCGCTACCGTGGCCGTTACCGACACGTCGTCGCCCTCGCTGACATCCGCGGGGTCCGTGAAACTCTGTATCTCGAACGTACTACCGGCGGCGATATCGTACGTCCTGTTGATGGTCTGGCCGTTCTCCGCGACGTCGCCGCTGACGTTGAGTGTCCGGTCGTACACCGGGTTCTCCGCGCTGGTCGGAATCGATTCGTTGACGTAGACGGTCCGCTGTTCGCCGCCGTCGAGCGTCACGTCCCACGTGTCCTGAACGGAACCGTCGATCCAGAGCGTGACAGTCTCCCTGGTGGTCATGTTTCCGGTGTTCTCCACGAGGACCGCCCCAGCCATCTCCTCGTCGGGCGAGACGGTGCTGGAGAAGGGTTCGTCGGCCGAGAGTTCGATAACCGGTAGCGCGTCCTCGGGTGTCGACGTGGAGACGTTGAGCCACCGGTCTACGCTGTTGTTCGCTCGAACTGTAACACGACGGTCGCCGTTCTCCAGATTCGACCCCGGCATTTCGAGCGTCACGCGCTTCTGTTCGTCCTCACCGAGCTCTACGTATGTCGAATTTCGAAACCCGGCGTAGGACATCGCTACCGACTGGTTCGCCGCCAGACCGCCGGTGTTGGTGACGGTCGCCGTCACCTCGACCGGCGTGTCTCTGTCGCTGCGGTTGTATCGCACGTCGGAGACGTTGAAGTACGGGTCGGAGACGTCGCCCAGCAGGAAGTGGATTCGAACGGTGTCGCCCGCCTCGACCGTCCCGCTCGCGTTCGTCGTCACCCGTCGACTGTCGTAGTTGCTCCGGGCCCAGTCCGCCCACGCCCGCGCGTACTGGCTGTTCTCTACGAGTAACGTCGCGTTCTGGACGTTCGACGGACTACAGGACGGCCCGAACCCGCGATTCCCGTCTTTGATGTCCTGGTAGGTCGCGTTCGTGTACAGCAACCTCGTGAGGTTCCCCTCCGAGCGAGCCCGGGCGTCGGCGTCAGCGGACGTCTGTAGCGTCTCCCCGGCGCTTATCTGTCCCTCTATCTGGATGAACGACACCGACAGTGACCCATCGTCGTAGTTGATATCCGGCGGCGACGTCATCGTCGCCCCGCTCTCGGTCTGGTGCCAGACCCCGCCACCTTCGTACGCGATGGTCTCGTCGCTCGACTCGTACACGACACCGCTCATCTCCTGTGACCCCGTCGAGCAGTTGCGGTTTTCGTTGAGCAGCAACGTGTACCTCGCGTCGTTCGACACCGACACCTGACCCTGCAACTCGTCGGGTATCGTGACGGAGGTGTTCGACCCGCTCGACTGCTGGAAGGTGCTGTCTATCTTGAGCATCGATTCCTCCGCAATCTCCATTCTCGCCTGCTCGTTAGCGTCGTCTATGTTGACCCACCCGATTGCGATGACGGCGACGATACCGACGAGCGTAATGCCGATGAGTAACACCACCGTCAGCGTTGTCGACACACCACGGTCTCCAGAAGACGGCTCAAACCCCCTTGCCATTTTACATTCATATCGCTGCCATCGGACAAAAATGTACGGGTTAATAATCACGTAAACTATATTTGATATTCGGCTCGCCACAGCCGGGCCGTCGCACTAGTGCGACGGCCGCGTATTCACATCCGGCCGTCGGCTTCGGTTTGGGCCGTGCGCGGATTCGCTCGCTGCGCGAGAATCGTGTACGCGACGGCTTTGTCCCTCAGTCAAACGTCCCTGCTCGCTCCGCTGTGGGGGCTCTGAGGGACAGAGCGTTCGAATCTCGCCTCGACTCCCTCGAAAAGGCTCGGTCGCTCCGATGGACTCGCCGGGATTTGAACCCGGGGCCTCTCCCATGCCAAGGGAGTGATCTACCCCTGATCTACGAGCCCGCTGCGCACTACTGGGTATCCGACGGCGTTTATTAAACCCATCGAAGCGAGTCGGGGACGGGAGGCGGTAGCGTGGGTCGGCCACAACGGCTAATATCGTCCGGGCTAACCACTTACGAAATCGCCGTCGGGTCACAACGGGTCAAGGCATATGGGTACTAAGCGCAGCGACGAGCCGCGGAACCGCCCAGCGGGTCGGCAGGGGGACCGCGGGCAGACCACGCTCGATTTCGCCATCGGTGTGAGCGTCTTCCTAGCGGTGTTGCTGTTCATCTTCCTGTTCGTTCCCGGCATCCTGTCGCCCTTTACTGCGAGCGCCCAGGACGAGACGGTCACGTCGAACCGGGTGGCCGACCAGCTGGCGGCGGGGACGCTGGCGTCGCCGGAGCAGCCGTACGTGCTGGACCGCTACTGCACGGTGTCATTTTTCCAGAACAACACGGCGGACTGCCGGTTCCCCGAGGGGCCACTGGAAACCCAGGTTGGACTCGACACGGGCTACCAGCGGGTCAACGTGAGCCTCCGTGGCAACCTCAGCAGTGGGGGCGGCGGGGAGGTCGTCTGCTGGGACGGCACCGGCCCGGACAGGGGCCTCGTGGCGCCGTCGGACTCGGCGTGCGATACGGTCCTGGAGCGGGGCGACCCGGTGCCGACCTCGCGGCCGTCGGTGACGTCGGTCCGGGTGGTCTCGCTCGACGGTCAGGACGTGACGCTGTTCGTGGAGATGTGGTAACATGCGAGGGCAAGCACACACACTGGAGGCGACGGTCGCTGGACTGCTCATGCTGTCGAGTCTCATCTTCGCGTTACAGATGACCGCCGTGACGCCGCTGTCGGCGAGCACGTCCAGCCAGCACATCGAGAACCAGCAGGGCGCCACCGGGCAGGGCGTCCTCGCAGCGGCGGCGGAGGCGGGCGCCCTGAAACCGGCGGTACTGTACTGGAACAACAGCACGGCGCGCCACCACGACGTTGGCGTCCAGCGGTTCTACACGGCGGGGCCGCCGGACAATCGCTTCGGCGCGATGCTGGAACGGGCGTTCAACGGGAACGGCATCGCCTACAACGTCTACTTCCGGTTCCAGAACCGCGCCGGCGAACCCATCACGCGCCGGTACGTCTACAGCGGCGTCCCGACCGACAACGCCGTCACGGCGACCCAGACGGTGACGCTGTGGGACGACGACCCGCTGTACGACGCCGACGGGACGCCCGGGTCGACGCGCCTCGAGACGGCGAACATGACCTATCCGATGCCCGACACCGGGGCGAACCTCTACAACACGGTGCGGGTGGAGGTGGTCGCGTGGCGCATCTAGACGACCGCGGACAGATTATCCTCGTCGCCGCGTTCGCGCTGGCGGTCATCTTCGTCGCGATGGCGCTCATCGTCAACTCCGCCATCTTCACCGAGAACCTGGCGAGTCGCGGCGAGACGGCGGGCAGCGAGGGGGCGCTGTCGATGCGGGCGGACGTGGCGGCGGGCGTCGGTGCCGGGGTCGAGGCGGCCAACCGGAACAACCACAGTTCGGACAGCGCGCTGACCGACGCCGTCCGGACGAGTGTCGGCGACATCTCGCTCCAGACCGGGCGACAGTCGGCCCGCTCGGGACGGGTCGTCGACGTCGCCTACCAGTCCTCGCGCTCGGGGGAGCGGATCTACCAGTCGGACGGGACGGCGTTCTCGAACGAGACGGGGACGGCCGCCTACGTGGTCGCCGCCGGGGTCTCGCGTGTCGACGGCGCGAACGGCACGCGGGCGTTCGAAATCGAGGCCGACACCATCTCCGCGACCGACAACAGTACGGCGTTCGAAATCCGGGCCCAGGAGAGCGGGCTCACCAGCGGGAACGAGAACAGCTGGCGCGCTCGCGTCTGGAACGTCACCGGGAGCGATACGGTCCACGTACGGACGCTCAAGAACGACGGCGGCAGTACCGTCGTCGAAGACTGTGAGGTGACGAAGGACAGTCCCGGCCCGGCCGTCACTATCGACGTCACCGGCGGGACTATCGACGGTGAAGGATGCGATGCGCTGGCCACCGCGCCGGACGGCGAGAGCTTCCACTTCAGCGCCGGCACTGGGGTCGGGACCACCGGGAGCTACGACCTCTCCTTTGCCAACGCCGACAAGATTTCGGGGGATTTCTCGCTGGTCGTCCACGACGACGGGCTCCTCTCGCTCCCGTCGCTGGGTCCCTCGCTGGAGTCAAGTCCCGCCCTCTACGACGTGACGGTCCGGTACACCCACTACACCGCGGACCTGCGCTACGAGACCGATGTCCGGGTCGCACCGGGTGAGCCCGATGTCTGACGCCCGTGCGGTCTCGACGACGCTGGGGTACGTCCTCGCGCTCGCCATCGCGACGCTGCTCATCACCGGGCTCATCATCGCGGGCGGGAGCTACGTCGACACCCAGCGCGAGCAGGTCATCAGGGACGAACTCACCGTCGTCGGCCAGCAACTCGCCGCCGACGTCGAGCGGGCCGACAGGCTCGTCAGGGCCGCCGACACCGACAGCGCCGTCACGGTCCGGGTGAACCGGACGTTCTCGAACACGGTGACCGGCGCGCACTACCGACTCACGCTGGTACCGGGCGACGGGACGCTGGTGTTGAACACCACCAGTCCCGACGTGACTGTCCGGGTCCCCATCACCAACGAGACGGCACTCGGCGCGAGCAGCGCCCGCGGCGGGCCCGTCCAGATACGGTACGACGGGACCGACGACCACCTGGAGGTGCGCGATGTCTGAACGGGCCGTCAGCGAGGTCGTCAGCTACGTGCTGGTGTTCGGGCTGGTCGTCTCCGCGGTTGGTATCGTCTCCGTGAGCGGGCTGGGCACGCTCCAGGACACCCGTAACGACGAGCAGATGGCGAACGCGGAGCGGGCCTTCAGCGTGCTGGCGGACAACCTCGCGGACGTCCACCGGCGCGACGCGCCGAGTCGCGCCACCGAGATAAGCCTCGGCGAGGCCCGACTGGAGACGGCCGCGAACGTCACGATGCGTATCAGCGTGACGGACACCGGCGGCGACACCTGGCAGAGCGAACAGTGGTCGATACGCCCCCTCGTCTACAGCGGTGACGAGGGCCGAAAACTGGTGTACGAGGCGGGTGCGGTCTACCGCACGTCCAACGGCGGCGGCATCCGCGTCCAGAACCCGCCATTCGTCGTCACCCAGGACAGAGTGCTCCTCTCGGTGGTCGGTCTCAACCGGCCGGACCGGCAGGCCCTCAGCGGCTCTACGGTGCTGATTCGCGCCCGGCGCCAGTCGACGTCGCTGGCCTACAACAGCACGGCCGACGACGTCGACAGCGTCACCGTCGGTATCCGGGACACGCCGCGGACGGAACTGTGGCAGGAGTACCTGCTGAGCGTCGGCTTCGACGGCTGTTCGGTCTCCGGCAACGACATCCAGTGCACCTTCGACCCCGGTTCGCCCATCAGCCAGACGTACGTCGTCTACCACGACATCGCCGTCGACATCGAGTCCTGACGGGCCTGGGTCGGCGCTACAGCTCTCAGCCGTCTTCGACCCGAATCTCGTTCGTCGAGGCGTGGATGTACGTCACCCGGACGATGGACTCGCTCTGTTCGAGGACCCGCTGGGTGCGCAGCGCCTCGTCGTAGTGGATGGAGCCCCCGTTGCCGTTCGCTATCGTCGTCGTCCCCGTCAGAATCCCGCCGTAGACGACACCGCTGTCGAGGGTGACCGAGCCGGTGCCGGCGGTGCCCGGCGGCGCGTAGATGACGCCGACGTACTGTGCCAGGTTCCCGCCGGAGCCGCCGCCGATGGTCGCGGTGAAGTTGCTCTGCCCGAACAGCCGGAACTGCGGGGCGTCGTCGCCGGCGTTGGTGACGTTGCTGTGTTCGCCCATGTAGAGCTGGTTCGCGCTCCCCGCCGACCCGAGCACGTAGACGCTCACCGTCCCGTCGCCGGTGACGTTCACGTTGGCGCCGGGGCCGAGGACGACGTTCTCGTCGACGGCGATGTAGATGTCGCCGTCGGTGGTGTTGAGCGTCAGCGTCTCGCTCCCGGCGACGTCTAGCTCCTCCAGATAGTAACTGCCGGCGGTGAGTTCGACCGACCCGGGGTCCAGCGTGGTCCCGGTGATTGGGACGCCGCTGTCGCCGTTGTCGTTGTTCGTCCTCGTCTCGTTGACCTGCGTCCGGACGATGCCGTTGATAGCGGGCGCCTGGTCGATACCGCTAATCTGGTCGACGCTCCCGGTCGCCTTCCGCTCGCAGGCGTCCTCGGAGTTCTCGCACCTGTCGCTGTAGCTGATGTTGCCGTTGATGTCCGGGGAGCCGCCGCCTTTCCCGTTCCCGACGTCGACGGTGCCGCCGGAGACGACGTCGCCGTAGATGTCCGAACTCCCGGCGCCCCCCGAGAGGTCCATGTCGCCCCCGTAGATGACGTCGCCCTCGTTGCCGGGCGTCTGGTCGCAGTAGCCGTCGTCAGTCCCGCTGGAGTTGTAGCTGTCCAGGTACACCTTCTCCGGGTCACAGACGGTGCCGGCGTTACCGTTGATGATGAAGGTGCCACTGGCCGAGAGGCTCGCCGTCGCCGACGTGACCTTCGTGTTCTCCAGGGGCGTGACCAGCGCCAGGGTCACCGTCTCGTTCGGGTGGTCGTACTCGACGGTCCCGTCGGTCCGCGTCTCGAAGTACTCCCCCCACGCGCGGTAGTACTCGCTCGTGACCGCCACCTCGACGCGGGCGTTCTCCAGCGGGTTGCTGTAGGCGCTGTTCTTCGTCGCGTTCGGGAAGTATCGCGTCGTCTCCGCGTTCGAGATGACGGCCCGGTCGCCGATGGTCCCCGAGGAGCCCACGGTGACGAGGGGCAGGGTCAGCGTGGCGTCGCGGTAGTGGAACTCGGGCGGGGATATCATGATGGCGTTCCCCTCGCCGTCGGAGCGCCAGACGCCCCCGCCCTGGTAGGCGATGTTCGCGCCGTCGTCGCTCTCGTAGACGATGCGACCCAGCTGTTCGGAGAAAATCTTCGTCTCCGCCCCCGTCGTCTGGTTGGTGTACGACAGGGTCATCCGGCCGGCGTCGTCCTCGACCCGGTAGCTGTGTTCACGCCCCGTCGAGAGGTCGACGCGCTGGACGTCGGAGTTGCCCAGCGCGACCAGCGCCGCCTGGGAGTCCAGTTGCGTCATCGCCTTCTCGGCCCGTTCCTCGTCTAGCGTCTCCTGTGTACCGCCGATAGTCCCGGCTCCGAGCGCCACGATGAGCGTCGTCGCCGCGATGACCAGCGCGAACACGAGCAAGAACCCGAGCGGCCCGGACTGGCCGCGTCGCTGGTCCGCCTGACCCGAGAGCGGATGCATACTCACACGGTTGCTATCATCCGTGATAAGCGCGCTGGCCGATTTTCGCCGGTGAAACCGTCTCCCGCCGCCACGGGGCGGGCACCCCGGTGTTGCGGACCACAGATGGAAACGGTTTTGTCCGGGGGCCGACGAGTTGCCGACGGGAACAGCACGACCGCAAATCTGACACGCCGTGGACTTCCGCGGCTCGGGATTGCGGCCGTGTTCGGCCTCACAGCCGATACGCCTCGCTACCGGCAGCGACGAGCGGTCCGTGCGGTTCCAACCATACCTATGGCACGAATGCACACACGCCGCCGCGGCTCGTCCGACTCGGACAAGCCGGCGGCAGACGAACCCCCGGAGTGGAGCGACGTCGACGAGGACGCCATCGAAGAGCGCGTCGTCGAACTCGCAGAGCAGGGTCACTCGCCGAGCGTTATCGGCCTCAAACTGCGCGACGAGGGCGTCCAGGGCACCCCCGTCCCGAACGTCAAGCTCGCGACCGGCAAGAAGGTCTCCGAGATTCTCGAGGACAACGACGCCGACCCGGAGCTCCCCGAGGACCTCCGAAACCTGATGGAACGCGCGGTGCGACTGCGCGACCACATGGACGAGAACCCCGGCGACCACCAGAACAAGCGGGCCTTACAGAACACGCAGTCGAAGATTCGCCGGCTCGTCGACTACTACCGCGGTGACGAACTCGACGAGGACTTCACCTACAGCTACGACAAGGCTGTCCAGCTCCTGTAATGTCGGCTACCGGTCGGGACCAGGCGCCAGCCCCCTCGCCCAGCGCCCTCGCTAGCGCGCTCGAGGCAGCCGCCTTCGTGCGGCTCGTCAGCGACGCGACCGGCGACGCGCTGGCCGGCACGGGCGTGCTGGCGCGGGCACTGAACGACGACGACACGCCGTTCCAGGCGAGCGTCGTCGCGCCCTTCGCCGACCCCGACCGGACCACCGAGGCCGACGTGACAGTCGCGCTCGGCGCCGGCCACACCGGTGCCGACCACACGCTCCCGACTACCCCGGCCGCGACGGCCTTCGCCGTCGCCCGCGAACTCGGCGCCAGTCCCGACCCCGTCCTCGCGCTGGCCGGCACCGTCGCCGGCGGCGATGTGGACGGGACGGTGGCCGACGCCGTAGAACGTGCGGGCGCCGAACGCCGCCCGGGACTCGCCGTCCCGGTCGCGGACGTCGCCGACGGGCTGGCCCACTCGACGCTCCTGTCGGGCCCGTTCTCCGGCGATATCGAGGCGGTGCAGGCCGCCGTCGCAGACCTGGGCCTGCCGGCCGACACGGCGACGGACCTGACAGACGACGACCACCGGCGCGTCGCGTCGCTGGCCGCACTGGCAGTCACCGAGGACGCCCCCGAACGGGCGACCGAGGCCGTCGCCGCTGGGCTCCACCCCTACGCCGGCGGCCCCTTCGAGACGGTCGGCGGCTACGCCGACGTGCTAGACGCCGTCGCCCGCGAGGCGCCCGGCACGGGCATCGCGCTCGCGCTGGGCCACGGGGGCGTGCGAGAGTCGGCGCTGTCGGCCTGGCGGACCCACGCGACCCGCGCCCACGGCGCCGTCGCCGACGCGACGACCGGCCGCTACGACGGCCTGTTCGTCGCCCGCGGTGACGCGATGCCCGTCGACACCGTCGCCCGCCTCGTGGCCGACTTCCACGCGCCGGAGCCGGTGACGCTGGTCGTCACCGACGGCGAGGCGGCCGCCCGCGCCACCGACGGCCGGGACGTGGCCGCGACCATGCGGGCCGCGACCGATGCGGTCGGTGGCCAGACCGCGGGGTCGGGCGACCGGGCTCGCGCACGGTTCGACGTCCCCACGTCGGAACTCATCGAAGCGTTCCGGGAGGCAGCATGAGACGGGCTGAGATCGAAACATCGCACGGCTCGCCGGACCGCGCAGCGGCCATCGCCGCGGCGGTCCGCCCGGACAACACCGCCGAGATGACCACCCGCGTCGAGGACGCGACGGTGGTCACGACTATCGAGCGCGACAACACGAGCGGCCTCCAGTCGACCGTCGACGACTACGTCGTCAACCTCCGCGTCGCAGCACAGCTTACGACCGACACGACACAACCTAACCATGAGTGAACGAAGCGTCTCCAAGCGCAAACAGCAGAAACGGTGGTACACCGTGCAGGCTCCCGAGCAGTTCGACCGGGAGGCCCTCGGCAAGACCACAGCAGACGAACCGGAGAAGGTGCTCGGCCGCACCATCGAGACCACGCTGGGCGAACTGAACAACGACGCCAGCGAGAACAACACCAAGCTCACGTTCAAGATTAACGAGGTCGCCTCCGATACGGCCTACACCGAGTTCATCAAACACGAACTGACGCGGGACTACCTGCGCTCGCTCGTCCGCCGGGGCTCCTCGAAGGTCGAGGCATTCGTCACCGTGCTGACGACGGACGACTACCGCGTCCAGATTCAGCCGGTCGCCGTCACGACCAAGAAGGCCGACGCCTCACAGGAGAAGGCCATCCGACGGACGATGATAGACCTCGTCGAGGAGACGGCCCGGGAGCGGACCTTCGAAGAGGTCGTCGACAGCGTCGTCGAGGGCCGCCTCTCCTCGGCCATCTACGGCGAGGCAAAGGACATCTACCCGCTCCGACGCGTCGAGATTCAGAAGACGACGCTCGAAGCGCGTCCCGAAGAAGTCGCCGCCGAAGAGGAGACGGCCGTCGACGTGGACGAGGAAGACGTCGACGTCGAAGCCTGACCGTCGCGTCGACACCATTTTCGACCTGCTCGCCCGATAGCGACGGCGTCGAACGCGGGACACGCATCGCCACGCCGCGGTACTGCTCTCCCTGAGTTCAGTCGTCGGCCTCGTCGGGGCCGCCGTCGGCCGCGACCGAGTCCGACTGGTACACCTCGGTCGAGGCTCCAGTTGACTGCTGTCGGTCGTCGACGGCGGTACCGATGTCGTCGATGTCGGCTACGTCGTCGGCTTCGGCGTCGAACTGTTCGAGCATCCCGTGCAGGTCGCTCGACTGGTCGGTGAGTCGCTGTGCGCTGTCGGAAATCTGGGCGATGGAGGCCGCCTGTTCCTCGGCGGCGGCCGAGACGCTCTGTGACTCGGCGGCGACCTCGTTGGAGCGCTCGCTGACGTCGTCGACCATCGCCACGACCTCCTGACTGGAGGCCGCCTGCTCGTCGGTCGCGTCGTTGATGGACTGGACGCCGGTGTTTGCGTCCTCGACGGCCTCGACGATGTCGTCGAGCGCCGTGATACTCTCGTCGATGGTCTCGGCGCCGTCGGCGACGAGGTCACGCATCTCCCGCATCTCCTCGGCCGCCTCGCCGGTGGACCCCTGGATACCGTCGATGAGTGACTCTATCTCGGTCGTAGCCTGGGCCGTCTCCTCGGCGAGGCTCTTTATCTCGCTGGCGACGACGCCGAAGCCCTCGCCGGCCTCGCCCGCGCGGGCGGCCTCGATGGAGGCGTTCAGCGCGAGCATGTTCACCTGCTCGGCGATGTCGTCGATGAGGTCGACGACGTCCCCGACGCGGGTCATCTCGTCGTCGAGGTCCTCTATCTGGCGCACCGTCTCGGTGGTCTTCGACCGTATCCGCCCCATCTGCTCGACGGTGGCCTCGGCGACCTCGGCCCCCTCCTCGCCGCGGGCGGCGGCGAAGCCGGACTGCTCGGCCACTTCGTCGGCCGAGGAGGCTATCTCCTCGATGGTCGCCGACAGCTCCGTCATCTCGCCGGCGACCTCGCGGAGGTTCGCGTTCTGCTCCTCCGCGTTGCCGGAGATCTCCTCGACTGACGTGGCGACCTCCTGGGAGGCCGCCTGGACTTCCTGGCTGCCCGCGGCGACCTGTTCGGCCGAGGCGGCCACGTCGTCGGCGAACGACTGGATGCCGACGACCGTCATCTCGAGCTGGGAGAGCATGTCGTTGAACGCGTCGGCGATGTTGCGCATCGCGCGGTGGTCGCTCGACCCGTCGAGGCGCTTGCGGAGGTCCCCGGCGGCGGCGTCCTCCATCACGGCCGAGAACGCCTGGGCCTCGGTCTCCAGTGAATCGGCCAGCTCCTCGGCGTGGGCCTGTGCCTCCTCGGCGTTGGCCTGGGACTGTTCGAGTTCGACGATGAACTCCTCGATGTCGGCGTGCATCTTCGAGAGGGAGTCACCGATGCGCCCCGGTATCTCCGCTTCCAGTGCCGGGTCACCGAAGTCTTGGCGCGCCATCGCGTCGGCCTGGTCGCCGATGGTCTGGAGGTACGCTTTCGTGTCGCTGAAGGCCGCCTGCGCGCGACCGACCTCGTCGATGCGGTCCGTGTCGTCCATCGTCACGGAGAGGTCGCCCCGTGACAGCGCCTCTGCGCGGTCGGCGAGACCGTTCAGGGCGCTGACGGTGTTGCGGCCGATAGTGAGGCCGATGACGAGAAAGCCGAGCAACGCGAGCCCGATGATGATAGCGAAGTCCCGCTGGACGGCCCCCCGGAGGACGTACGCGTTATCCTGTGGTGCGTGGGCGATGACGACCCAGTCGGTGTCCTCGACGGGAGCGTACGCGACGACCTCGCCGGTCTCGTCTCGCTCGACGGCGCCCGGCGCTTCGAGCCCGGCCTGGAGGACCTCGCTGTCGGCGCCGCCCTGGTACTCGGTCAGGGCCTCGTCCTCGTCCGCGGTGAACTCGATGATTCCCGCCGCGTTGACGACCTGCGTGTAGCCGCCCTCGATGGGGTCACGGAAGTGGGTCGCCCGCTCGCCGGCGTCGGTGACGACCATCACGGCGTTGCTGGTGCCCTCGACGGGACTGACGAACGCGATGCGTTCCTGACCCTCGTTCTCGTACCCCTCGGAGACGGCCACCTGGGAGGCGTCCGAGAAGTCGAGCGAGTTGTGGGCCCACTTCAGCGAGAGCGCGTCGATGTCCGTGCCCGCCATGCTGTCGGTGGTACTCACCTCGACGTCGCCGCTGTCGAGGTCGACGTAGTGTAGCGCGACGACCGACGCCGGCAGAGCGTCGAGTTCGTTGTCCAGCCGTTCGGCGGCGGTCTCGCCGGTTTGCATCGACTCGTACTGACTCAGCATCCGAGCGGTCTGTTCGTACTCCTCGACCCACTGGTGCATGGAGTCGGCCTCCAGTTCGGCGGTCGTTTGCATCTCGCTGTGTCGCTCGTGGGTCAGTTCCGCACTCACCTCCCCCTGGAAGTAGATACCGGCCACTGTCGTCACCAGCAGGGCGACGACCACGACGGTCGCGAACTTCGCGAGATACCGTCTGCGAATCCCTTCGGGAACCAGTTCGCGTAGCGAAGTTGGGAGCGAACCTGCCATACTGTATCCTACGCCACCTCGAAGACCAGCGCAACCACGCTGTCCACTAACGTTGACATACCAGGGCGTAGGACAATGGCACATTAACGAACTTACCTAACTAGTAAGCAAGTTTTTAATATTGATACCTGTGGGACGAAAACGGAACGAAAATTTCAGTATCAGAAGAAACCAGCCGCTCCCGCGCAGTGTCTTTAGGCTCCCGGGAGCGGCTCACTCGGTCGGCGTCGCCGCCTCTCCGGTGACGACGACGGTCCCGACCATCCCGCCCGTCTCGTGTGGGATACAGAAGTAGGGGTACTCACCGGGCACCTCGAAGGTGTGTTCGAACTGCTGGCCCTCGAACAGCGTCCCGCCGGAGCTGTTGCCCCAGGCGTCGCGGGCTTCCTGCTCGCTGTCGAAGCCGCCGGAGGCGAAGTAGTCGGCGCCGTCGGGGAGGCCGCTCTCGTAGGCCGTCACCGAGTGGCCCTGTTTGTTCGTGTTCAACCAGGTGACCGTGGTCCCGACCGAGACTTCGAGGCGCTCCGGCCGGAACTCCTTTGCCCCCATTCCCACGTCGTAGTCGGTCGGCGTGCTGCCTCCGATACAGCCCGCGAGCCCGACTGCCACCGTCGGTGCCGCTGCCCGGAGGAAGGCCCGTCGCTCCATAGCAGAAATCGGGACCGGAGCGACAAATGCCGCTCGGTTCGCCGCGCTCACCATCGACCCCCTGGGGGTTCAGGGGGTATTGGGGGTCGACGATAATCTTGATGTGCGTTCAGGCTGTAGCGGGCCCATGGCCGGCGAATCGGTCATGGTTTCAGACGGACCCTTGTGGGGTTGAAGCTACCTCTCGATGGCGCCGCTGAGCCCGTGGAACGCTGTTTCAGACGGACCCTTGTGGGGTTGAAGCTACCAGCAGAACCCACAGTATCTACCAGACAATTGTTTCAGACGGACCCTTGTGGGGTTGAAGCTGGTGCTGCTCGAAGCCACATACAGAATCGCAACTGGTTTCAGACGGACCCTTGTGGGGTTGAAGCCCCGGGATTCCCCTTGGGTAGCGACCTACCGCTGTGTTTCAGACGGACCCTTGTGGGGTTGAAGCGCGAGCCGGTACTCGACGGCCCTCCAGGCACGAACCCGTTTCAGACGGACCCTTGTGGGGTTGAAGCACTACACTCTAATCGTAGAAGCAAAACACCGCATGTTTCAGACGGACCCTTGTGGGGTTGAAGCATGCGGATTTCCTCCGAGCCAGATAGGGATGAACTGTTTCAGACGGACCCTTGTGGGGTTGAAGCACACCCACAGAGGCGTGGGAAGGGTCGTCCACCGTGTTTCAGACGGACCCTTGTGGGGTTGAAGCAACGAGACTGTTCTCATGCTCGGCGCTCAAAATGGTTTCAGACGGACCCTTGTGGGGTTGAAGCAACGACACCAACCTGTCCTACGCCAACCGCGCGGGTTTCAGACGGACCCTTGTGGGGTTGAAGCGCGTCCAGGCCGCGAAAGAGGACAAACCTATGGCGCGTTTCAGACGGACCCTTGTGGGGTTGAAGCACGCCGGGACGCTCTTTCAGTGGCCGGTCAGCAAGCGTTTCAGACGGACCCTTGTGGGGTTGAAGCACGCCGGGACGCTCTTTCAGTGGCCGGTCAGCAAGCGTTTCAGACGGACCCTTGTGGGGTTGAAGCTTTATCGGCCAACTCACGGGCGCGGACAATTTCGGTTTCAGACGGACCCTTGTGGGGTTGAAGCTACCGTTGTGCCGTTAACAGACCATTCAATATTACCAGTTTCAGACGGACCCTTGTGGGGTTGAAGCGCACGCAACCCGACGACGTGACCATCACCGGGCTGTTTCAGACGGACCCTTGTGGGGTTGAAGCGAGTGGGATGGGTCGGACTGGCTCTCAGACTTTGCCGGTTTCAGACGGACCCTTGTGGGGTTGAAGCCTGACCGAGCGAGACGACCAGACGCGCGAGTGGCAGGTTTCAGACGGACCCTTGTGGGGTTGAAGCGACGGCCGTCGCGTTACTGTCGGCCGAGAAGTTGAGTTTCAGACGGACCCTTGTGGGGTTGAAGCGAAGGACTGTACGCCCGCGCCCAGGGCGACGTCGCCGGTTTCAGACGGACCCTTGTGGGGTTGAAGCCGGGGTAGCGGTCCTTTATCGCCGTTCTGAGGGCATTGTTTCAGACGGACCCTTGTGGGGTTGAAGCTGAGTTAATTGAGTAATCGTATTGGTCGGCTGCAGTGTTTCAGACGGACCCTTGTGGGATTGAAGCGCTGGGTTCGACGCCGAGTTACCGGGAATCGTCGTCGAACGTCAGCCCGTCGCGCAGGTCCCGCACGTCGGACAGCAGCGCGTCGCGGTCGTCACCGGTCATCGTGACGTGGCCCATCTTCCGGAGGTCGTACACCTCGCGTTTGCCGTACCAGTGGAGGTGGGCGCGCTCGGTCGACAGCACCGCTTGCTCGCCGTGCATCACGGCGTCCTGGCGCTGGGTAACGTCGCCGAGGATGTTCGCGGAGACGCTCGGGTCCCGAAGCTCGGTCGTGCCCAGTGGCTCGCCCAGCACGGCCCGGACGTGCTGTTCGAACTGGGAGGTGTGACACCCCTCGATGGTCCAGTGGCCGGAGTTGTGCGGGCGGGGCGCGATTTCGTTCAGCAGAATCTCGTCGTCGCTGGTCTGGAACAGCTCGATGCCGAAGACGCCCCGACCGTCCATCACGTCCAGTACGTCCAGGGCCACCTCGCGGGCTCGCTCGCGGACCGCCGCGCTCGCTCGGGCGGGCGCGACGCTCTCGCGCAGAATCTCCTCGCGATGGACCGTCTCGGTCACGGGGAAGGTGTCGCGCTCGCCGTCACCGAGACAGCCCATCACCGCGAGTTCGCGCTCGAAGTCGACCATCTCCTCGACCATCGCGGGGCCGGCGATGTCGGCCATCGCGGCCTCGACGTCCTCGGGGCCGTCGACCGGGACGTTGCCGCGGCCGTCGTAGCCGCCGGTGCGGGCTTTCAACATCGCGGGGTAGCCAAGTTCCGCACAGGCCTCGCGCAGCTCCGCGGCGGTGTCGACCCCGCGGAACTCGGGGACCGGGACGCCCGCCTCGGCGAGCCGGCGTTTCTGGACCAGCTTGTCCTGGATGGTCCGCAGCGTCCCGGGCGCGGGGTGGACCGGCGTGTCCGTCTCCTCTGCGACCCGCTCCAGCACGTCGGGGTCGGCGAGTTCGATTTCGAACGTGAGCACGTCGGCCCGTTCGGCCAGCTCACGGAAGGTCGACTCGTCCTCGAAGCCGCCGACGAGCTGGTCACGGACCACCGGCGCGGCCGGGCAGTCCGGCGTCGGGTCCGCGACGACGAGTTCGACGCCAAGCGGCGCCGCGGCTTCACCGAGCATCCGTCCGAGCTGTCCGCCGCCGACGACGCCGACGGTCGGACCGGGTGAGGTTCGCGTCATAGGCGGCGGTTTCGCCGGTGACCGCTTAAGCCTTTGAGTTCCGGGCTCAGCCAGCAGTGCTGTTATCGACTACGGCCTCGTTCGTCCAGACCGTGAACAGGTTCCGGTCGCCGGTGGTGCGCATCCGGTAGGTGTCGCCCTCGTAGCCGGCCGCCCGGAGTCGGTCTTCGGGCACCGTCGGGTCGAAGTTCTGGGTGATGATGACCGGCGGCGGCTGCTGGCGCGCCAGGGAGGCGAGGTTCCGCTCCTCGTTCTCGCAGTCGACGTCCATCTCGCCCGCGGCGAAGTACCACGGCAGCGGCAGCGAGTTGTACCACATCAGGCAGGTGGGCTTGTTGTTCCGTGCGGACTCGTCCCACTTGTCCCGGTCCGGGCTGACGTAGGCGTTGTAGCGGTCGAACTGCTCGCCCGACTCCCCGTAGTAGACAACCACGTCCGTCGAGCCGTCGTTGGCCGCCGCGAGCCGTTCCATCTCCAGGAGTTCGCCCTTGAGTTCGGCGTTGGGCTGGGCGTACTGGACCAGTGGGTTCGAGTCCTCGGTCGTGTTCGTGTACACCTGGGCGACGCCCGCCTGGGCGACCAGCACGGACAGCGCGAACAGCACGAGCGCCGCGCTGGCGAAACTTGGGGCGTCACCCGTCGACAGCGACTGCGAGCCCCAGCGGAAGACACCGCCCAGCGCGACCGCCGCCGGCACCGCGAGCGGGACGACCATGTGGACGGCGAGCCACGGCGCGCCGATGTCGGTCCCCAGCGGGTAGCCGAAGATGGAGACGAAGCCCGCGTAGAAGCAGAACGGAATCAGGTGTCGGGGCGTCGTGACGCCCAGTCGGTCCAGGAGATAGCCCACGCCGGCCAGCACGGCCACCACCCGCGACCCCAGCATCAGCGCCCCGGTCGAGGTCCAGAAGTGCTTCGCGTACGTGTCCTGGGCTTTCTCCGTCCCCGGCTCTACCCAGTTGCCCCACTGGTCGACGACGCGGTCTATCGTGGCGTCGAGCATCGGGCCGAACAGCGACGGGTTCGTGACGCCCTCCCAGAAGCCGACGTAGCCGGGCGTGGTCGCCGCGATGGCCGGGTGGCTCTCGATACCGTCGATGCCGGCGCCGCGGGGCGCGTAGAAGAACAGCGAGACCAGCCCGAACAGGAGGACGGCGAGGACGAGGTGGCCGACGTAGGCCCCGGCGACCTGCCAGGCGGCGTCGTGGCGTCGTCGGAACCCCTGGACGATGCCGACGACCCGGCCCACGTCGCCTTTCACGCGGCCGACGACCCGGTCACGGACCGCCCCGACGGAAGGCGGCCCCCTGGCGAAGCGGACGGGACCGAACCGCTCGGGCACGACAGCGGTGGCGACATCGTTTGCCTGCCGGGGGAGCAGGAACCCGATGGCGTCGCGAAAGCCGTTCGGGAGCAGCAGAATCTTCGCCAGCAGGAGGCCGGTGGCGCCGAGCCAGGTCACGACGTAGACCAGCGCGTTCTCCTTCGACGCGAACCCGAGCGCGAGAAAGACGGCGGCGGCGTACATGTAGCGGGCCCTGCGCGTGTCGTAGAGCCGGACGAGCAGGGCGAAGGCGGTGAACATGAACGCCGCGACGAGCACGTCGCTGCGCATGAACCGCGAGTAGTAGACGAGCACGGGGTCAAGCGTAAAGAGCAGGGCGAGCGCGACGGTTTCGCTCCGGTCCAGATGCTCACGCAGGAGCAGCGCCGTCAGGGGGAGCAGCCCACCGACGACGGCCACCGGCAGTCGCATCGCGAAGTCGCCGGGCCCGACGAGCGCGAACAGCCAGCGGTCGACGTGTTGTATGAACGGCCCGTGGATGATGTAGCGGTAGGCGAAGTTGCCCGTCTCGCCGAAGTGCCAGGCCCAGTAGGCCACCCGGCCCTCGTCGAAGTGGGCCACGCGGGAGCCCAGGAAGACGACCCGGGCCGCGAGCGCGACCAGCGTGATGGCGACGACCAGTTTCACCGTCGCGTGGTCGTCGGTGTCGAGCCACGACGCGCCGCGGCGACGGACCTGCTGGAGGGACTGGAGCGGACTGCTGGACCGTTCCATGTCCGCCTCAAGACGAGCGGGGGTTAGAATCTTTCTGGTTTCCCGACACGGAACGGTAGTTCTTTACGCCCGAGTGTCCCCACAGCGGGTATGGTGCAGCTCGGACTGGTCGTCGCTCAGTACGACAAACACGGCGACGTCATCGACGCGATGCAGGAGTCGGCCCGCGCGGCCGCAGCCGATGCCGGCGCGGATATCGCCGAGACGCTCACGGTCCCGGGCGCCTACGACACGCCGCTGGCGGCCGACCGGCTGGCGCGGCGTGACGACATCGAGGCCGTCGCCGTGCTCGGCGTCGTCATCGAGGGGGACACGGACCACGACAAGGTCATCACCGACGCCGCCGCGGGCGGACTGACAGACGTGTCCCTGGAGCGGGACACCCCCGTCACGCTGGGCATCATCGGGCCGGGCATGAGCAAGGACGAAGCCGAGGCCCGGACCCACAAGGGCGGCTCGGCCGTCACGAGCGCCATCGAACTCGCAAAACTATGACTATGGACTTCGCTTCACGGGTCGGACGTGTAGAGCCGAGTGCGACACTCGCAATCAGCAACAAGGCCGCCGAACTGGAGGCCGAGGGCAAGGATGTCGTCGACCTGAGCGTCGGCGAACCGGATTTCGACACGCCGGAGAACATCAAGCAGGCCGCGAAAGACGCCCTCGACGCGGGCCACACAGGCTACACCTCCTCGAACGGGATCCCGGAACTGAAGGAGGCTATCGCCGAGAAACTCCACGACGACGGGCTCACCCAGTACGACGCCGACAACGTCATCGTCACGCCCGGCGGCAAACAGGCCCTCTACGAGATATTCCAGACTGTCATCGACGACGGCGACGAAGTCGCCCTGCTGGACCCGGCGTGGGTCTCCTACGAGGCGATGGTGAAACTCGCCGGGGGCTCCCTGACCCGCGTCGACACCGCGCCCCACGACTTCCAGCTTTCGGGCGCGCTCGACGACCTGGCCGACGCTGTCTCGGACGACACCGAACTGCTCGTCGTCAACTCGCCGGGGAACCCCCACGGCGCCGTCTACTCGGCGGAAGCGCTGGAGGGCGTCCGCGACCTCGCCGTCGAACACGACATCACGGTCATCTCCGACGAGATTTACAAGGAGATTACCTACGACGGCGTCGAGGCCGTCTCGCTCGGGACCCTGGAAGGCATGGCGGACCGCACGGTCACGCTCAACGGCTTCTCGAAGGCCTACTCGATGACCGGGTGGCGGCTGGGCTACTTCGCCGGGCCCGAGGAACTGGTCTCCCAGGCGGGCAAGGTCCACTCCCACTCCGTCTCCTGTGCGGTCAACTTCGTCCAGCACGCCGGCGTCGAGGCCATCACGAACACCGACGAGGCCGTCGAGGAGATGCGACAGGCCTTCGCCGAGCGCCGGGAGTTCCTCATGGGCCTGTTCGAGGACCACGGCGTCCACGTCCCCGAACCGCAGGGCGCGTTCTACATGATGCCCGAAGTGGTTCCCGGGGGCGACGACACCGAGTGGTGTGACGAGGCCATCTCCGAGGCCCAGGTCGCGACGGTACCCGGAACCGCCTTCGGGACGCCCGGCTACGCCCGTATCTCCTACGCCAACAGCAAGGAGCGACTGCAGGAAGCGGTCGACCGACTGGCCGAACACGACCTCATATAAAAAAGCTAACTGTTTTTGCGACGGGCTGCGGAGTGGCTGGTATGCCACGCAGACGTGCAGTGCTGTCGCTCGTGGCCGGGGGCGTAACCGCTGCGCTCGCCGGCTGTGGCGGCCCCGCCGAGGGAACCGAGCGCAAGTTCGGCCTGACGACGACCGGGGCAGAGGGCGTCCCCGGACAGGCGGTCGGTATCGAGTTGACGGCCCGCGGCGTCGGCGTCGTCACGTACCGCGTCGACGCCTTACCGCCGGTCTGGCAGGTGACACAGGGCGACTTCGACCCGGGACCGACCTCGGTCCGGGAGATGTACCCGCCGGAACTGCTGTGGGAGCCCCCTATCGGCACGGTCACGGGTTCGTTCATCGTCGAGATTCCACAGCAAGCCTCGCCCGGCGACTACTCGCTGCCGGTCGAAGCCCGCGCCGGCGACTCCGACCAGACGACCGTCTCGACGGCGGTCATCACCGTCGAGGGGCCGACCGAGACGCCGCCACAGCGCGAGACGAGTCGTGGCTCGCCGGCGCAATCGCCCGGCGGCCCACAGTCTCAGAACTCGACGAGCAGCCCCGCGCCCGGCAACGGCTAGTCGCTCCGCTCGGCCAGAATCCGGTCGATGATGCGCCCCGTCGAGAGCAGCCTGTCGGGGTCGTTCCTGTCCAGCGCGCTCGCCCGGCGAATCTCGCAGTCGATGCCCCGCTCCCCCAGCGCCGCCTGCAGGCGCTGCTCGTCGTGGTGCTGGTCGTACCCCAGCGCGATGATGTCGGGGTCGATGCGCTCGATGGGAACGAAGATATCTTCCGGGTGACCCAGGTGGGCCTCGTCGACGGGCTTCAGCGCCGCCACCATCTCGCGGCGCTGCTCGTCCGGAACCACCGGCGGTTCCTTGTGCGTGACGTTCCCCGACCGGGCGATGATGACGTGGAGTTCCTCGCCCATCGCGGCGGCGTCGGAGAGGTAGTGGACGTGGCCGGGATGCAGCAGGTCGAAGGTGCCCTGTGCGACGACGCGTCTCACGAGTCGAACTCCTCCTCTCGCAACTCCCGGTCGATGTCGTGCTGGTCGAAGTCGAAGAACGTCTCCTCGGGCGGGTCGATATCCAGTACCGGCAACTCGACCGGCTCGCCGTCGTTGTCGAAGGCCTGCCAGTCCTCGGGCCCGTACGGGTATCCGAGGATGATGTGGACGTCGCCGCGGCCGAACGTGGCCAGGTCGGCGTCGCTCGGCCGCAAGACGCCGTTGGGATGGGAGTGAATCGACCCCGCCGCTCGCATGTCGTTTGGCACCATGCTCGTCTTGACCGTCGCGCTCACGGGGTTGGATTCGGTCCCCGGGATGACCAGCACGTCCGTCAGGACGGTGCCGTCCCGGTCCAGACCTACCTTGCGGGCCTTGTCGCCTCGCAGCAGTCCCATGTACTCGTTCGGATGCGTGTCCTCGGACGCGGCCCGCGCGAAGTCCAGTGCGGACTCGGCGATGCCGAGAATCTCGCCCGAGCGAAACAGCCCCATGCTCGATGGGTGGTTCGGGCCGGTTCTAAGGGTTCCGCTCTAGGATTAGTGCGGGGTTTTACTGAGTCGAACCGTCGACGCACGCTGGACTGCCAGAAAGCCCCGAACCGTTCGGCTCGGGGGGCTCGCTGCGCGCCTCGCCTCCCGCCGGTCGGCTGCGGTGCCTACGTCACCCGCCGTCGCCGAGCGGTTCGCCCCTTTCAGTCCCGCCCGGACGGGTTGACCAACCGGCTACGGATGGGACTGAAAGGGGCGGCGGGCTGAACGAAGGCGGACGACGCAAGCACTGGACTGAGTGTAACGATGGAAGCGCGCAGCGAGTCCCCCGAGTTCAGCCCGCCGGGGCTTTCTGGCGGTTGGAACTGATGCCGTACATTCCGTCGGTCTGGACACCGGCGTTTCCTAGCCAGCGATTCCGAAGAGTACAAACCGGCGAGTGTCGAAATGACGGCAAATGTCTTCGCCAACTGGCACCGACGACGGTGCCGAGGCTCCCGAGGGGGGAGCCCTCGTCTACGATCTAGCGTCTGGATGTACCGCTGACGACGTCGAGGTCGGCTCTCGCTACCGCGCGACGGTCAACGGCGTCGTCGACTACGGGGTCTTCGTCGACCTCTCCGATGCCGTCTCCGGGCTCGTCCACGACTCCAATCTCGTGGGCACCTACGAGGAGGGCGACCAGCTCGTCGTCGAACTGGGCGAGGTCCGCTCGGACGGCGACATGAGCTTCGAGGAAGTCCAGGTCACGGAGTACGAGACCGAACACGTTCCCCACGGCACCGCCGCCGACGTCGACGCTCTCGCCGACGCGACCGGCGACACCGTCGTCGTCGAGGGCCAGGTCGTCCAGATAAAACAGACCGGCGGACCGACCATCTTCCAGGTGCGGGACGGCACCGGGGCCGTCCCCTGTGCGGCCTTCGAGGAGGCCGGAGTCCGGGCCCATCCCGAGGTCGACATCGACGACGTCGTCCGCGTCTCCGGTCGGGCCGAGGAGCGAAACGGCGGCGTCCAGGTCGAAGTGGACGCGCTTGCGCGCCTCGACGGCAACGAGGCGGCCGAGGTGGAGGCGACCCTCGACGCGGCCCTCGACGCGGCGGCCGAACCGGCCGATATCGACCCGCTGGTCGAGTGGCCCGCCTTCGAGAAGCTGTGGGACGACCTCCGAGAGGTCGCTACGGAGCTCCGCAGGACCGTCCTGGAGGGCCGCCCCATCCGGATGCGCCACCACGCCGACGGTGACGGCCTGTGTGCGAGCGTCCCCCTGCAAGTCGCGCTCGAACGGTTCATCGCCGACCACTACGAGGACGACGACGCGCCACAGCACCTCCTGAAGCGCCTGCCGAGCAAGGCGCCCTACTACGAGATGGAGGACGTCACGCGGGACCTCAACTTCGCGCTGGAGGACCGGACCCGCCACGGGCAGAAGCTCCCGCTGCTCCTGATGCTCGACAACGGCTCGACCGAGGAGGACACCCCGGCCTACCGGAACCTCCGTCACTACGACATCCCCGTGGTCGTCGTCGACCACCACCACCCCGACCCGGAGGCCGTCGAACCGCTCATCACCGAGCACGTCAACCCGTACCTCCACGACGAGGACTACCGCATCACGACGGGGATGATGTGCGTCGAACTGGCCCGGATGATAGCGCCGGCCCTCACCGAGGACCTCCAGCACGTCCCCGCCGTCGCCGGTCTCTCGGACCGCTCCGAGGGTGAGGCGATGCCCGAGTACCTCGAACTCGCCGACGAGCAGGGGTACGACGAGCGCGACCTGCGTGACATCGGCGAGGCGCTGGACTACGCGACCCACTGGCTGCGCTACAGCGCCGGCGAGCGGCTCATCACCGACGTGCTGAACGTCGACTGCGACGACCGACGGCGCCACGAGGAGCTCGTCGACCAGCTGGCCGAGAAGGCCAAGCGCGACGTCGACCAGCAACTCGACGCCGCCATGGACCACGTCGAGCACGAGCGCCTGGACAACGGCGCGCACCTCTACCAGATCGACGTCGAGAACCACGCCTACCGCTTCACCTACCCCGCGCCGGGGAAGACGACCGGCGAGATTCACGACGCGAAGGTCGCAGAGACCGGCGACCCAGTCATCACCATCGGCTACGGCCCCGACTTCGCCGTCCTCCGGAGCGACGGCGTCCGGCTGGACATCCCCCAGTACGTCTCCGAACTGACCGAGGAGGTCGACGGCGGCGGCGTGAGCGGTGGCGGCCACCTCGTCGTCGGCTCCATCAAGTTCGTCAAGGGGATGCGAGAGGAAGTCATCGACGCCCTGGTCGAGAAGATGGCCGACGCGGAGATAGACGAGGAACTGGCCAGTTCGACGGCGCTGCCCGACGACGTCTGAGGCGGCGGTACGTCTCCTGTGTTCTCAGGTCGCAAAGCGGACGCGCCGGGCCGCGAGGCCGGCGACGACCAAGGCGCCACCGACGGCGGCCGCGACGCCGAGCGGGACCGACGGCTTCCCGCCCGCCCAGTCGCGCTCGAACACGCGCCCGAAGTAGTCGGCGACCGCGGAACCGTACAACACGAGTACCACCTCGCGGTTACTGGTGGCGGCCTGCTCGTTCCAGTTCAGGCTGCCGAGTATCACGCGGTCGCCGTCGACGACGGCGCCCTTGGCGTGTATCTTCGCGTAGCGGTCGCCGGGGTCGGCAAGCTTCGCCGACAGCGGCGCGCCCGTCCGTTCCGCCCACGACTCGAACCGCTCGACGGTCCGCTGGTTCTCCTCGCTGACGTACCACGCGGAACTCAGCAGCAGGCGGACCTCGACACCGCGCTTGGCGGCCCGTCGGAGCGCCCGCATGAGCGGCTCGTCCCACCCGCCGACGGTCGGCTGTACCACGTCGATTGACTCCTCGGCGGCGTCGAGTTCCGCGACGAGCGCTCCCTGGGCGTTGTCGGGCGTCACCAGCAGTTCGGTCCGCTCGACGGGCACCGTCGTCGCGTCGAACTTCGACGGGTAACTGCCGTTGGCCGACTCGCCGCGCTGGAACGACCGCCCCTCGCGGTAGTCGTCCCAGGCGACCGCGTCGCGCCAGCCGGCGTCGGCGCGAAACGTCGCTGCGAGCCCGTCGACGACCCGCGACTGCGCCGTCCCCACGCCCCAGCCGCGGCTGCTCCGCCCGCCCGTCCCCGCCGGCTTCCAGTTCTCCGTCAGGACGACGGCCCGCTCGTCGGCCACGGCGTACTTCGCGTGGTGGTAGCGGTAGCGCGCCCGCGGCCCGGCGACGACGCGGACGGCGACGCCGGCGCCCTGCAGGCGGTCGAGCGTGCGGGCTTCGGCCCGCGTGCGTCCGCCGACCGGCTCCCCTTCGAGCAGCACGCGAACCGTGGCACCGCGGCGCTGTGCGGCTACCAGGGCGTCGGCGACACGCGCCGAGGAGAGCGTGTAGCCGGCCAGATACACGCGCTCGCTGGCGTTCCGTATCGGCGCGAGCGGGGCCTGCGGGGCGTCGGGGAGCGTGAACGCCCGGACCGCGCCGGCGCCGCCGGTGACGACGGGGCGGTCGGTCGCGCCGACCGGCCGCCAGCGGAGCGTCGACCCCGCGACGATTCCCAGTTCCCCCTCCTCGGTGTCGCTGTACCGAACGCTCGCGACGGTGGTGCCGTTCCGCCTGAGCGCGACGCTGTCGCCGCCGTTTGCCAGCGACGGGGCGCTGTCCAGCCCGACGACCGGATAGTCGGTCAGATTGCGGACGCTCTCGGGCGCGTCGGTCACCGCGACGCGGCCGCTCACCGTACGGTTCGCCAGCGGAGCCGACGTGTCGCCGTCGCTGACGGTGTAGCGGCCGAGGTCGGTCCCGTTCGGCACCGCGAGCACGACGAACTCCCCGCGGTCGCCGCTCCGGACGGGGTCGGGATAGATGGCGTGGATGGTGGGTCTGGAACGCGGTTCTCCGGCCGTCCGCCCGGCTGCTTGCGACCCGAGTTCACCGGCCGACGCGGTCGTCGGTCGGTCTACCGACCCAGTGGTGCCAGCGGCGGCCGGGAGCGGGCCGACGAACCCGGCGGTGACGGCACCACAGCAGACGAGCACGGCGAGGAGGACGCGGCGAAGTCGCATCGACGGGGCTGGCCCCGCCTTCGGTGAAAAGGGTTCGGCCTACGCGCCGGCGGCCTTCTCGGCCTCGGCCTGGACGAGGTACGCGCGGTCGTCGGTGTACTGGGCGGCCTCCTCGAGCGCGCTCTCGGTGCCTATCTGGCGCAGCGCCCACGCGGCGGAGGCGCGCACTTCGTCGCTGTCGTCCCCTTCGAGGACGTCGGACAGCGGCGCCACCGCGCGGGTGTCACCCAGCAGTCCGAGCGAGCGCGCGGCGACCGAGCGGACCTCGGCGTTCTCCGCGTCGAGTCGGTTCGCGACCGGCTGGACCGACTCCGGGCTGCCGATGGCGCCCAGCGCCCGCATCGTCACCTTCTGTAGCTTGGGGTCGCCGTCGCCGTCGATAAAGTCGTGGAGCGTCTCACAGGCATCGTCGTTGCCGATTTTCCCGAGTACCTTGATAGGGCCCTGGTTGCGCTTCTGGGCGAGCTGGTGCATCTTCTCGAAGGCGGGCTCGGCGTCGCTGCCGAGGTGATAGAAGATGTCGATGAAGTACTCCTCCATGAAGTCCGAGCCCAGCTTGTCGAACGCGTAGAGGACGATGTCGAGGTTCCCCTCCCTGGCGTGGAGCTTCGCGGCGTTCCACTCGGGCGGGAAGTCCTTCCGGTTCTCGTTGGTCAGGATGTCGTAGAAGCCCTTGGCGTCGAGCTGTTCCTGGACGGTGAGGTCGTCCCAGACTTCGGCGTCTTCCAGGTCCTCCTCTAGCCCTTCGGCGGCCGCCAGCAGGTCCGCGATAGTGTCGGTGTCCGCGTCTGGGTCCAGGTCCGCGTCCGCGACCGCGTCGGCGACCGAGCCGACGGCCTCGGCGGCGGCCTCGAGGTCCTCGCCCGCGTCCGCGTCCCGGTCGAGGAAGTCGGCTACCTCGTCGAGGAACGACTCGACGGCGGCGTGGGCCTGGTTCTCGCCTTTCTCGGTCCACTCGCTGTCGGTCAGCGTGGCCTGTGCGTCCTCGAGAATCCCGACGACGTCCTCGGCGTAGGGCCCGCGCTGGTCCTCGAGTTCGTCCCGCAGGTCCGAGAGCCGCGACTCTATCTCCTCGGCCGGGTCCTCGGCCTCGTCGTCCTCGTCGTCTTCGTCCGGTTCTGGCAGTTCCTCGACGTCGCTCTCGATGCTGTCGAGGCGCTCTTCGACGCTGTCGAGCGCGGCCTCGGTCTCGGCCGCTTCGAGTTCCGACTCGGCCTCGTCGAGGCGCTCCTGGAGGTCCTCGGCGGTGACCGTCGTGTCCGGCACGTCGCTCGTCTCCGCGTCGGCGTCGGCCGACTCGGCCGTCTCGTCGTCCCCGTTGCTCATGTACGGAGGTGTGTGTAGGCGGGCTAAGAGCGTTTTCCTTTCCGGACCGTCGCTCGCCCGAAACCGCATATCCTTAGGTGCGACCGCGCGCAGTCCGACCATGACCGCCGACAGCGTCCAGTCGATAATCGACCAGCTTCACGAGGAGGCCGAGATGGACCGTCCGAACGACGAGACACCCGATATCGGCATCGTCATGGGTTCGGATTCGGACCTGCCGACGATGGCCGGCGGCAAGGGGAAACGGCCGGGCGCGTACGCCGCCCTCGCGGACGAACTCGACTTCGCGGAACAGACCGACTACACCGACGCGCCCGAGGCGCGCTTTACCTTCGAGACGTTCGTCTGCTCGGCCCACCGGACGCCGGACCTGATGTACGCCTACGCGGAGACTGCGGAGGCCCGCGGGGTAGACGTCATCATCGCCGGCGCGGGCGGGAAATCGGCCGACCTGCCGAACATGACCGCGAGCATCGCGTATCCGCTGCCTGTCATCGGCGTCCCCGTCCAGGAGAAGTCCGTCGACTCCGTTATCGGGATGCCACAGGGCGCGCCCATCACCGCCGTCGACGCGGGCAAGTCGTTCAACGCCGCGCTGACCGCAGTCCAGATGCTCGCGCGCGAACACGACGAACTGCGCGACCGACTCGTCGCGTACCACCGTGGCCTCCAGGAGGGCGTCGGCGGCGTCTCCAGGGACCTCCACGAACTCGGGACGCCGGGGTTCAAAGACCAGTACTGGGAGTGAGCGCGCCCCGCCGACTGGGATAAGCGTCAGGCCTCAGCGCTGAGGCTCGAAGTGACCAGTCCGACGAGCGGCGATAAATGGGCCCGAACCGCCCGAATTCCGCCGCCGTGGCGGTTATCAACCCTTATATGCGAGTACTCCTAATCGACCCACGTTAGGAGATTCCGGAATGAGTAATCCATGGATTGCCATCGGTGCGCTCGCCGTCGTAGCCCTCGCGATACCCGTCACGATGATGGTCGTCTCGAGCCTGCTGCGACCGAGCGTCCCCGAGCAAGGCAAAACCGCCACCTACGAGTCCGGCGAGGTGCCGACCGGCAGCAGCCAGAAGATCAAGTTCAATATCCAGTACTACATGGTCGCGCTGCTGTTCGTCGTCTTCGACATCGAGACCGTCCTCATCTTCCCGTGGACGGTCATCTACCGCGACGCCGTCAGCGCGGTCGGCATGACGAAGGCGCTGGTGCCGATGGTCGTGTTCATCGGCGTACTGGTCGTCGGACTCGGCTGGGCATGGCGAAACGGCGCGGTCAGATGGGTGCGCAGTCCGCGCGCCACGAAGGGGGCAGACACCTATGAGTAGTGACCAGACACCACCGGCAGTGAAGGACGTATCGACCCAGGAGGCCCGGATGGGCGAGGGGGCCGACGACCGGTTCAACTCGACGCTCCGGGAGGCGTTCGGTTCGACGCCGTTCATCCTCACGAAGTTCGACCAGTTCATGAACTGGGTGCGTGGCTCCTCGATGTTCATGCTGCAGTTCGGTATCGCCTGCTGTAGCATCGAGATGATCGCCACCTACGCCATCAAACACGACCTGGACCGCTTCGGTGCGGGTATCCCGCGGGCGTCGCCACGACAGGCCGACGTCATCATCGTCCCGGGGACCATCGTCTCGAAGTTCGCCCCGCGCATGAAGCGGGTGTACGACCAGATGCCCGAGCCCAAGTTCGTCGTCTCGATGGGCTCGTGTACCATCTCCGGCGGCCCGTTCCAGGAGGGGTACAACGTCATCAAGGGCGCCGAGGAGGTCATCCCGGTCGACATCCACGTCCCCGGCTGCCCGCCACGCCCCGAGGCGCTCGTCTACGGCGTCGCCAAACTACAGGAGCGCATCGCCAACGGCGAGTCCTCGCCGGTGACGGTCAAGCCCTACGAACTCGAACAGTTCGGCGACTTAGAACAGGACGAACTCGTCCAGCATCTGGCCGACCAGATAGACGAGGACGACCTGGTGATGCGGTACAACTGGGACGATTCGCCATGAGCCTAGAGAAACCCTCCCAACCGACCGAAATCGGCGTCACCGAGGACGGACTGGACTACGACGCGCTCGCGGACCTGCTGGGCGGCCACGTGATAGACCGCGAGACACACGTCAACGCCGAGGGCTTCGTCGTCCGTCCCGACGAGGTCCAGGACGTCCTCTCGACGCTGAAGACCGAGGCTGGCTTCGACCACTGCGCCTGTGTGACGGCCCAGGAGTACGACGACCGCTACGAGTCTATCTACCACCTGCGGAAGTTCGACGACCCGACACAGGAACTGTCCATCGTCGTGCCCTCGCCCAAGGACGACCCGCACAACCAGTCGGGCGCCCGCGTCTACGACACCGCCGACTGGCACGAGCGCGAGGCCTACGACCTTGTCGGCATCGAGTACGACGACCACCCGGACCTCCGCCGCATCCTGCTGCCCGAGACCTGGCAGGGCCACCCGCTCAGCCAGGACTACAACCAGAGCCAGCCCCAGATAGTCACGCTGCGGGAGAACGCGAACCCGCTGCAGGGCGACCAGCGCAGCGAGGACGACCCCGATACGATGTTCGTCAACATCGGGCCACACCACCCGGCCACGCACGGCGTCCTCCACGTGAAGACGGTGCTGGACGGCGAGCAGATAGCCGACATCGAACCGGACATCGGCTACTTGCACCGCTGTGAGGAGCAGATGTGTCAGTCGGGGACCTACCGGCACCAGATTATGCCGTACCCCGACCGCTGGGACTACGTCTCCGCGGGCATCCTCAACGAGTGGGCCTACGCGCGTGCGGCCGAGGACCTCGCCGACATCGAGGTCCCCGAGTACGCACAGGTCATCCGGACGATGTCCGCAGAGCTGTGTCGCATCGCCGCGCACATGCTCGCGCTGGGTACCTTCGCGCTGGACGTCTTCGGCGACTTCACCGCCATCTTCCAGTACGCCTTCCGCGACCGAGAAGTCGTCCAGAACATCCTCGAAGACCTCACCGGCCAGCGGCTGATGTTCAACTACCTCCGTCTGGGCGGCGTGGCCTGGGACCTGCCCGAGCCCCGCGAGGAGTTCTTCGAGAAGACCCGCGACTTCCTCGACGAGTTGCCCTACAAGCTGGAGGAGTACCACGACCTCATCACGGGCAACGAAATCTTCCAGATGCGCTGTGTGGACACGGGCGTCCTCAGCCCAGAGATGGTCAAGTCCTACGGCGCGACCGGCCCCGTCGCCCGCGGGTCGGGCGTCGACTACGACCTGCGACGTGACGACCCCTACGGCTACTACGACGAACTCGACTGGAACGTGGTCACGGAGACGGGCTGTGACAACTTCTCGCGTGTGCTCGTGCGGATGCGCGAGGTCGAGGAGTCTGCCCGCATCATCGAGCAGTGTGTCGACCTGCTCGAACAGTGGCCCGAGGAGGACCGCGAGATTCAGGCCAACGTCCCCCGGACGCTGCGCCCGGACCCGGACCGCGAAATCTACCGCGCGGTCGAGGCCGCGAAGGGCGAACTCGGCATCTACATCCGCTCGGACGGCACGGACAAGCCGGCACGGTTCAAGATTCGAAGCCCGTGCTTCTCGAACCTGCAGACGCTACCGGAGATGTCCCAGGGCGAGTACATCCCCGACATGATAGCCTCGCTGGGTAGCCTGGACATCGTCCTCGGGGAGGTGGACCGCTGATGGCGCCCGAGTCGGCACCGCTCCCCGAGACGCTGGCGGAACTCGCGGGCATGGACCCCAACAGCGTCCCGGTGATGATTCTGATGAGCCTCATCGGGGCGGCGCTCATCGGCACGCTGATGATGACCAACACCGCGCTGGCGGGTCCGTGGGCAAAGCGAAAGATTACCGCCGCGTTCACCGACCGCATCGCGGTCGACCGCATCGGCCCCTTCGGGCTGCTCATCATCGTCGCGGACGCGGTGCGCCTCCTCTCGAAAGAACTCATCGTCCCCGAGGGCGTCGACCGCCCGGCGTGGGACCTCGCACCGCTCATCATCGCGAGTTCCGCGCTGCTTGGCTTCGCGGTCATCCCGATGGGCAACGGCATCCACCTGGCCGACCCCGAGGTCGGTCTCGCGTACGTCTTCGCGACGGCCTCTATCGCCTCGGTCGGTCTGGTGATGGCCGGCTACGCGTCGAACAACAAGTACTCGTTCCTGGGCGGTCTGCGCGCGGTCGCACAGAACGTGGCCTACGAGATTCCGCTCATCCTGACCGGGGCCTCGGTGGTCATCTTCGCCGGCTCGCTGCAGATGAGCGAAATCGTCGCGGCCCAGAGCCAGACGCTCGTCGGCCCGATTCCGTCGTGGTACGCCTTCGTCAACCCCTTCGCGTTCGTCCTGTTCATGATCGCGAACCTCGCCGAAGTGGGCCGCAATCCCTTCGACATCCCGGAGGCGCCCACCGAAATCGTCGCCGGCTACCAGACCGAGTACTCCTCGGTGTACTTCGTCCTCGTCTACCTGGGCGAGTTCATCCACATCTTCCTCGGTGGCGCCATCATCGCCACCATCTTCCTGGGCGGCCCGGCCGGGCCGGTACTGCCGGGCATCGTCTGGTTCCTCATCAAGATATGGGGCGTCTTCCTCTTTACCCAGTGGGCCCGCTCGGCCATCCCGCGTGTGCGCATCGACCAGCTCATCGAAATCGGCTGGAAGGGGATGCTCGTGCTCTCGCTGGCGAACCTGCTGCTGACGGCGGCTATCGTCGGGGTGATAGCCTGATGACCGCCGCCCTCGCGACCACTGGAGGCACCTACCAATGATTGGCATCATGAAATCCATGGCGACGACGATGAAACACGCCCTCGACGGGGAGACGTTCACGGTGGAGTATCCCGACGTCGCCCCCGAGGTGAGCCCCCGCTTTCGCGGCGTCCACAAGTTCAGCCAGGAGCGCTGTATCTGGTGTCGGCAGTGTGAGAACGTCTGTCCGAACAACACCATCCAGATCGTGCAGGACGACCAGCGCAACGGCGAGCAGTACAACCTCCACATCGGGCAGTGTATCTACTGCCGGCTGTGTGAGGAGGTCTGTCCCGTCGACGCCATCCTGCTGACCCAGAACTTCGAGTTCACCGCGGACACGAAAGACGAGTTCGCCTACGACAAGGAGCAACTCAAGAACGTCCCGTGGTACAAGGACATCGACCCGCTGGAGTCCCGAGAGCCGGACCGCGGTGCGTGGATAGGCGAAGGCGACGGCGAAGTCGACTACCAGTAAGCGACTGCGGATTTTCTCCGACCGACGGTCCGTCGGGACCCCCGGTATCACACACGCCGACGCGCGAGCCGATACCCGTGGGTACCCCCGCGGTTCGGCGACGGAACTGGCGGCCGGTCGGTGGGCGTCCGAGCCGCTGGGTCGGTACCTGACAGCACGGACCCACGACTGGGGCCTGAACCGACGAAGCCGGCAAAAATCTGGGGTGTCACGCGCTCGCCCGCGTGAGGCGAAAGAGGAATCTTCAAAGGGCCGCCGCCAAGAGAGTCAACTAAGATGGCACTGTACGAGTCAATCGCGTTCGCGCTGTTCGCTCTGGTGACGGTGGGCAGTGCGGCCGGCGTCGTGTTAGTCCGTGACGTCTGGCATTCGGCGCTGTTACTGGGCGTCTCGTTGGTCAGCGTCGCCGTGTTCTACGTGTTGAACATGGCGGCGTTCGTCGCAACGATGCAAATCCTCGTCTACGTGGGCGGTGTCCTCATCCTCATCACGTTCGCCGTGATGCTGACGCGCGAGGACGAATCCGCCATCGAGGTGACGCCATGACGAACAGACCAAGCCTCAACACCGAGGGGAACTACGTGGCCGGCCTCGCCGCCGTGGCGCTGTTCGTCGTCCTCGCGGTCGTGTTCCTGACCGCCGCCTTCCCCGCGCCGGCCGGCTTCCCCGACGGGGCGGTGATAACGAAGAGCCTGGGCGCGGCGATGTTCGACATCGCGCCGGGCCAACTGATGGGCGAAGGCGAGGCGGCCGTCCCCGGCGAGGGCTTCCTGGTCGCCTTCGAGATTATCGACGTCCTGCTGGTCGCGGCCCTGGTCGGCGCGGTGATGCTGGCCCGCCGCGAGGAAGCGGGTGAAATCGTCGGCCTGGGTTCCGGAACCGGCGAACCCGACGATGCCGTCGCCGCCGACGGTGGCGAAGTCGACGGGGGTGACGACTGATGGCCGTTCCGGCCCAGTACTACCTGCTGCTGTCGGCCGCGATATTCTGTATCGGCCTCTTCGGCGTGCTGACCCGTCGCAACGCGCTCATCTTCCTGATGTCGGTCGAGCTGATGCTCAACGCGGCCAACATCAACTTCGTCGCGTTCTCGCTCCAGCACGGCAACCTCACCGGACAGGTCTTTGCCCTGTTCGGGATGGCCATCGCGGCCGCCGAGGTGGCCGTCGGTATCGGCATCATCCTCGTCCTGTACCGCAACTTCACTGACGTGGACGTAACCAAAGCGACGACGATGAGGTGGTAATCGATGGCTGCATTCACATACGCTCCGGCAATCGTCCTGCTCCCGTTCGTATCGTTCCTCGTCGCCCTGTTCCTGGGCGACCGGATGCCGAAAGGCGGCGCGCTCGCCGGTATCGCGGCCACCGGTGGCTCGCTCGTCCTCTCCATCTGGGTCGCGCTCGACGTGGCAGGGTTCGTCGGGTCGACGACGGCCTACAACGAGTTCATCTACACGTGGGTCGCGGGCGTCGACTCCATCGCCCTGCGCTTCGGTATCCTGCTCGACCCGCTGTCGGCGCTGATGCTCCTGATAGTAACGCTCATCTCATTCCTGGTCCACATCTTCTCGCTGGGTTACATGAACGACGAGGGCGAGACGGGCCTGCCGCGCTACTACGCCGGTCTGGGCCTGTTCACGGCGAGTATGCTCGGCTTCGTCGTGGCCAACAACATCCTGATGGCCTTCATCTTCTTCGAGCTGGTGGGGCTGTGTTCGTACCTCCTCATCGGCTTCTGGTTCCGCGAGGAGGGGCCGCCAAGCGCCGCGAAGAAGGCGTTCCTGGTCACCCGCTTCGGTGACTACTTCTTCCTCATCGGCGTCGTGGGCATCCTCGCTACCTTCGGCACCGGCCTCTTTGCCCCCATCCGCGAGGGCGGAGAGGTCGTCGCCCACAGCTTCCCCGGACTGGCCGAGGAGGCCATCGTCGAGGGCGCGACGGAGAACATCGCCATGCTCGACACCGTCGGGATGGCGCCCCAGGCGTGGTTCACGGTGCTGGGTCTCCTGGTTCTGGGTGGCGTCATCGGGAAGTCCGCGCAGTTCCCGCTGCACACGTGGCTCCCCGACGCGATGGAAGGTCCGACGCCTGTCTCGGCGCTCATCCACGCGGCGACGATGGTCGCGGCCGGCGTCTATCTGGTCGCGCGTATGTACGGCTTCTACGCAATCTCCCCGACGGCGCTGGCGGTCATAGCGCTCGTGGGCGGCTTCACGGCCCTGTTCGCGGCGACGATGGGCGTCGTCAAACAGGAGCTCAAACAGGTGCTCGCGTACTCCACCATCTCCCAGTACGGCTACATGATGCTCGCGCTGGGGTCGGGCGGGTACGTGGCTGCGGTCTTCCACCTGACGACCCACGCCGTGTTCAAGGCGCTGCTGTTCCTGGGCGCGGGGTCGGTCATCATCGCCATGCACCACAACGAGAACATGTGGGACATGGGCGGCCTGAAAGACCGGATGCCGGTGACCTACTGGACGTTCCTCTCGGGGTCGCTGGCGCTTGCCGGTATCGTGCCCTTCGCGGGCTTCTGGTCCAAGGACGAGGTGCTGTACGAGGCGCTCATCCACGGGCTGGGCAGCGAGGGCGGCCTCGGCCCGGTCTACCTGCTCGCGTACACGTTCGGGCTGCTGGCGGTCTTCATGACCGGCTTCTACACCTTCCGCATGGTGTATCTGACCTTCCACGGCGAGCCCCGCTCCGACACGGCTCGCGACCCGGTTCCCGTCGGCTGGAACGTCAAAGGGCCCCTGTCGGTGCTTGGCGTGCTGGCCGCCACGGTCGGATTCATCAACATGGCGCCGGTCGCGAAGCTCACCGGCGCCCACATCGACTTCCTGCACAAGTGGCTCCTCGGGCCCGAAGAGGGCGGCTGGCCGGCCGCGCTCAACACCGGGCTCCACCACTACGAGGAACTGCTCCACGACGTGGGCGGTGTCTCGGCGGGCGAACCGCTGGGCGCCATCGGCACGCTGCTTGCCTCGGCGGCGCTCTCGCTCGCGCTGGCGCTGGCCGGCCTGCTCGTCGCCCGCTCGCTGTACGGCGGCGCGGAGCCGGTCGAACACACGGACAAGCTGGGCGGTGCGAAGACCCTACTCATGCACAACTACTACCAGGACGAGTATCAGGTGTGGCTCGCGACCGGGCTGACGTACCCGCTCGCTCGCGCGATGGACAAGTTCGACCAGGGCGTCGTCGACGGTGTCGTCAACGGCGTCTCCAGCGTGAGCCTGCTTGGCGGTCGCCGGATTCGCCGCATTCAGTCCGGCGTCGTCAGCAACTACGCGACGCTGCTGACGCTCGGGCTCGTGCTCCTACTTGTCGCCTTCGGCGTCATGGGAGGGTGGTTCTGAATGCTGGTCGAGACGCTCCTGCTGGTGACGCTGCTCGGTGCGGCTGTCGTCATGCTCGCGCCGGACCGCCTCGCCGGGAAGCTCGCGGCCGGTATCAGCGTCATCCCGGTCGCGCTGACGACCTACATGTACTACGTGTTCCTGACCGACTACGGCGGCGCCGGGAACGCCTTGCTCTCGCCCGAGGGCGTCGCCTTCGGGACGCAGGTCCCGTGGCTCGACCTGGGCGGGTACACCGTCCAGTACTACGTCGGGCTCGACGGCGTCAGCATGCCGCTGCTGGCGCTGACGACCATCCTGACGACCCTCGCCATCGTCTCGGCGTGGACGCCCATCGACGAGCGCCAGAGCCAGTTCTACGGCCTGATGCTCCTGATGGAGGTCAGCCTCATCGGCGTGTTCACCGCGCTCGATTTCTTCCTCTGGTTCGTCTTCTGGGAGGGCGTGCTCATCCCGATGTACTTCCTCATCGGCGTCTGGGGCGGTCCCCGGCGGAAGTACGCCGCCATCAAGTTCTTCGTCTACACGAACGTCGCCTCGCTGGTGATGTTCGCGGGCCTCTTTGCCCTCGTGTTCGCGACGGACGTGACCACGCTGTCACTGCCCGCGATGGCCGAAGCGTTCCGGACCGCGACCGGACTGCCGACCGTCGCCGGCTACAGCCTGGCGACCATCTCCTTCGTCCTGATGTTCGTCGGCTTCGCGGTGAAGGTGCCCGTCTTCCCGCTGCACACGTGGCTCCCCGACGCCCACGTCGAGGCCCCGACGCCGGTGTCGGTGATGCTGGCCGGCGTCCTCCTGAAGATGGGGACCTACGCCCTGCTGCGGTTCAACTTCACGATGTTAGAGGAGACGGCCCGCGCGCTCGCGGTCCCGCTGGCCATCGTCGGCGTCGTCTCGGTCATCTACGGCGCCTTGCTCGCCCTGGCACAGCGTGACCTCAAGCGCATCGTCGCCTATTCGTCCATCTCCTCGATGGGCTACGTCATCCTCGGGCTCGTCGCCTTCACCCCGCTCGGGATGGGCGGTGCGACCTTCCAGATGGTCGCCCACGGCCTCATCTCCGGGCTGATGTTCATGACCGTCGGCGTCATCTACAACACGACCCACACGCGCATGGTGGGCGACATGTCCGGGCTCGCAGACCGGATGCCGTGGACGGTCGGCATCTTCGTCGCCGCCGCCTTCGGCTACATGGGCCTGCCGCTGATGGCCGGCTTCGCCGCCGAGTTCTTCGTCTTCCAGGGCGCGTTCAACGCGGCGACGCTGGGCGCGAGCGCGCCGGTGCTGACGTCGCTGGCGATGTTCGGCATCGTCGTCGTCGCCGGCTACCTGCTGTGGGCGATGCAGCGCACGCTGTTCGGTAGCTTCAACCTGGAGACCGACTACGAGGTCACGCCGGCCGCCTTCCACGACGTCGCGCCGCTTGCGGTCCTCCTGTTGCTCGTCATCGCGCTGGGTGTCGCACCCGACCTCTCGCTCGACATGATTCAACACGCTATTGCCCCGCTCACCGGAGGTGGTGCATAGATGGTCGACCCGACGTGGCTGGCGGCCGCGCCCGCGCTCATCTTCGGCGCGGCGGCGATACTCCTGTTGCTGTTCGACAGCGTCGACCCGGACACGACGAACACGACCGTGCTGGGCGGTATCGCCATCACCGGCTCGCTCGCCTCGTTAGCGGCGGCGGTGTATCTGCTCTACGACGGCACCGGCGTCCCGACGGGACAGGGCGGTGCCGGGGCGGCCGTCCTCTTCAGCGGCCAGCTGGTCGTCGACCAGATGGCGCTGTTCTTCATGACCATCGTCGCGAGCGTCACCGCGCTCGTGACGCTCGCGAGCATGGACTACGTGCGCGAACACGCCTACCAGGCCGAGTTCTTCGCGCTGGTCCTGCTGTCTGCGACCGGTATGAGCCTGCTCTCTGCTGCGAACAGCCTGGCGACGGCCTTCGTCGCCTTCGAACTCATCTCCCTGCCATCGTACGCCCTCGTGGCCTTCCTCAAGAAGAACCGCGGGAGCGTCGAGGCCGGGCTGAAATACTTCCTGGTCGGCGCCGTCTCCTCGGCGGTGTTTGCCTACGGTATCTCGCTGGTGTACGCCGCGACGGGCGTCCTCCGCTTCGACGCCGTCGCGACGGCCATCCAGTCGGGTACCGTCCAGACCGTCGTCGACGGGAGCGTCCAGGCCCAATCGAGTGGCGCCTCGGTGCCGATGTCCATTCTGGGCGTCGGTATCGTGATGATAATCGGCGGCCTCGCGTTCAAGATGGCCGCCGTCCCGTTCCAGTTCTGGGCGCCGGAGGCCTACGAGGGCGCGCCCGCGCCCATCTCGGCGTTCCTCTCCTCGGCCTCGAAGGCGGCGGGCTTCGTCATCGCCTTCCGCGCGTTCGCCGTGGCCTTTCCCATCGGCGCGCTGGTCGAGACCGGCGGCGCCGTCGACTGGTTCGTCGTCTTCCAGGTGCTGGCCATCGCGACGATGTTCATCGGGAACTTCGCCGCGGCGACCCAGGAGAAGGTCAAGCGGATGCTGGCCTACTCCTCCATCGGGCACGCCGGCTACGTCCTCATCGGGCTGGCGGCGCTGACCGCCTCCGGCGACGGGATGGCCCTCTCGATGAGTGCCGGGATGGCCCACCTCTTGGTGTATGGCTTCATGAACACCGGCGCGTTCCTCTTTATCGCGCTGGCGGAGTACTGGGGCGTCGGACGGACCTTCGAGGACTACAACGGCCTGGGCAAGCAGGCGCCCGTCGCCTGTGCGGCGATGACCGTCTTCCTCTTTAGCCTGGCCGGCCTGCCCATCGGCGGCGGGTTCTTCTCGAAGTTCTACCTGTTCCAGGCGACGCTGAACGTCAGCGCGTGGTCGCTCGCGGCCGCGCTGGTCATCAACAGCGCCCTGTCGCTGTTCTACTACTCCCGCGTCGTCAAGGCGATGTGGATAGAGGAGCCGACCGGCGACCGGACCATCGAGTCGTACCCGACGGGACTGTACACCGCCATCGTCGCCGCGGCGGTCATCACCGTCCTCCTGATTCCCGGCTTCGGCTACGTCTCCGAGGTCGCCTTCCGCGCCGTCGAGCTACTGTAGCTCGTAGACGAACACGCCACCGCTCGCTCGTTTTTCCACGCGACCTCGCTCCTCCAGCACGTCCAGATGGCCGACGGCCTCGCTCATCCCCGCGAAGTACTCCGTCGCGGGGAGGTCGCCAAAGAGGGCCGTCATCACGTCAACGGGCGTCGTCGCGCCCTCGCCGACGATGTCTGCCACCTCGTCGCTGCGCTGGTCGTGCTCTTCGAGGATGGCGTCGATGCGAGCCGCGGGCGACGTGACCGGCTCGCGATGGCCCGTCAGGAAGCGGTCGTGGCCCTGTTCTCGGAGCCACCGCAGCGATTCGTTGAACCTCGGCAGGACGCGTGGCCGTCCCCCGCTGCCGTCTTCGGGCGGTGGCTGGAGGAAGGGGTTGGGCGTGATGTCGCCCAGAACGGTGTCGCCCACGAGGGCCTCGCGTCGGCCCGCGTGGTCGTACGAGAAGATGCACTCGCCGACGGCGTGACCGGCGACGCAGTCGACGGTGAGTGGCTCGTCGTCGACGGTGAGGGTGTCACCGGGGGCTAGCTCCCGGTCCGTCTCGACGCTTTGCGCGTAGGGGAGAAACGCCTCTGGGAGCTGTGTGACAGCGTTCGCGGTCTCTCTGGAGATGCCACACCGCTCGAAGAAGTCCGTGAAGTACGACTGCTCGTAACGGAGGCGAGCGCCGAAGTCACGCATGATTTCGGCCCCGTCCGAACTGGCCAGCACCCGCGCGCCGGCGTCCCGGAACCGATGGGCCAGTCCGAAGTGGTCCGGGTGTGGGTGCGTGACGAGCACCTGCGAGATGTCCCCCGGCGCCAGTTCGCGGGCGTCCAGCGCTTCCAGCAGCCGGGACCACGCCTCTTCACTGTCCGGCCCCGGGTCGACGACGGTTCGGCCCGAGACGTAGGCGTTGACCGCACCCACCTGAAACGGCGTCGGAATCGACACCCGTGTGAACATACGCCGACCTAACGCCGTCCCGGTGAAAACAGTTCGTACACCGGTGACGCTAGCGCGTCCGGTTTAAACCGAGCCGCCGAGTTCGCCGGCGGTCGCGTGCCCCTCTCGGGCGGTACAGACGTCGGTGATCCGGGGTGCGCTACCGTATGACTCCATAGAGCGCCTGACGCTCTCTGGGCCATCCCGGACCTGTCTCTACGTGTCTCGTGGTACCACCGGTCCGTCCGGCTGACACGTGATACCAGTTCACGCCACAAAGGCTATATCTGTTCTCTGCGAAAGGTCAGATATGAACAAACACTTCGAAGACGCCCGGTACTACCTCAAGCGCGCCGGCGAAACCGCGAGCAAGGGCCTCCGAGAGGAACTCGAGCCGGTCGAAGCGCGATTCCGGGAACTCACCGGCGCCGAGACGGAGCCGGAGCCGAGCCGACTGGACGCGGTGAAAGCCGACCTGAAGGCACTGCAGGGGCGAGCAGAGGGCGAGGCGGCCACCGCCATCGGACAGGCCCGCGAGCGAATCGACGCCTACCGTGGGAAACCGCCGGCCGAAGCGTAGCGGGAACGCAATTCTTAAAGTAGCACCTCGTTTAGCTACGGGTGCCGGGTTGGTGATCTAGTCCGGTTATGATACCTCCTTCACACGGAGGAAGTCGGCGGTTCGAATCCGCCCCAACCCATTTTGCCACGAACAAACCGTGAGTGGCAAATGTGGTCGTCGGATTCGAACTCTGCGAGACGAACGCAGTGAGTCTCGCTCCAGTGAGAATCCGCCCCAACCCATCCTGCGACGAACGAACGTGAGGAGCGGATGGGGCAGGCGGTTCGGGCCCAGAGGACGAGCGAAGCGAGTCTGCTGTCAGTCCGAGTCACCCTCTGGTATCTCCCGCGGGAGGAACGTCGATGCGACGAGCATGAGCAAGACGAACAGCAGGAGGAGAAGCAGCGCCGCCCGCTGTGCGTCGAACATCGCAGCCTCGAAGATATCTTCCAGGAGCCGTCGCTGTGCCGGGCCGAGCTGGGCCAGGAACTGTCGTTGCGTGGCTTCGGTCGCCGTCTCTGCGGCGTCTTCGAGGCCGAGCACGAGGTCGTTTCGCTGGGCGGCCGAGACCCGGACGTTCTCCGCACGGAGGACGCCGTCGACGACGCTCCCGTAGAACTGGCCGAGGAAGAACGAGCCGACGATAGCGGTGCCCATGGAGTATCCGATAGAGATACAGACGTTCAGGAGGCCGGACGCCTCGGGGGAGTTCGAAGTGGGGACGGCCGACATCGTCATATTAGTTATCTGTCCCATGAACAGCCCGAGGCCGGCGCCGATAATCGCCATCGGGATAGTCATACTGCCAATCGTCTGCCCGGGGCCCGTCTGCTCGTACAGCAGCGCCATTCCGAGGCCGATACAGACGATGCCTATCTGAATCAGGGACTTCGGCGAGAGGTACTTTCGCCAGCTTGGGGATATCGTCGCCAGGAGGACCGAGGCGATAGCGTACGGGACCAGCGCGACCCCGGTCTGGAAAGCGGTGTATCCGAGCACTGCCTGCAGGTAGATGGGGACGACGAACATGAACCCGGCCGTGACCGTCGTACGGACGAAGTAGGTGACGACGCCCGAAACGAACGGGCGGTTCGTCAGGACACCGATGGAGACGAGCGGCGATTTCCCGGCCCGCTCCAGGCGCCGTTCGTACTGGACGAACATCGCGAACGCGAGGAACCCGCCCCCGAGAAACCAGATAGCGGGCGAGGTCCCGAACGGGTTGAACTGCAGTCCGCCGACGACGAACGGCCGCCGCTCGACCAGCCATCCGTACTTCCCGGTCAGCAGGAAGCCGACGACGAGCGAGGTCGCGCCGACGACGGACAGCACGGTCCCGCCGATATCCAGCGAACTGGCCGTCTCCGACAGCGGGTCCGGACTCACGTACCGGACGAGGTAGAGGATGACCGCGACACCGGCGAGCTGGATGACAAACCCCCACCGCCAGCTCGCGTACGTGGTCAGGGCGCCGCCGATAATCGGGCCGAGCGTCGACCCGACACCGTTCACACCGGCCAGCAGCCCGAAAGCCTTCGCGCGGTCGTCCCCCTCGTAGCTGACAGTCAACTCGGTGTAGGTCAGGGGGAATATCACGGCGGCCGCGGCGCCCTCGATGACTCCCCAGCCGAGATAGAGCACGGCTGTGTTCCAGCTGACCGCCGCCACCACCGTCCCGGCGGCGTAGACGAGCAGTGCAGCCGCCATCACGCGTCGGTTACTGCGCCGGGACGGCAGCGTCCCGGCCGGGAGAATCAGCGCGGCTATCACCAGCGAGTAGAGCGCGACCGCCCCCTGAATCGCGGTGACGGTGGTGTCGAAGTCCTGGACTATCGTCGGTATCGCCACGTTCATCAGCGACGCGTTGACGACCACGATGAACGTCGTCAGACTCACGGCGATTGCCGGGGCCCAGTACCGGACCACCGACGCCGAATCCGTCGCGAGACGCGTGTCCCCGTCGGAGGCAGACCCGCCCGAGGTCATCACTCGACTAACAGTGCTGTCGCTCAAATAGCACCGAGATAGTTGGGTGTCGAAAGTCGAAGATACCCCGCTGGGGGTCGGGTCGGGACACCGTCAGTCCGTCGGCGGCGACCGGCCGCTGGAACGGCGCGCTCGCCTGAAGTAATTGTCACCCTATCGCCACGCGGGGGCCGGTAGGGACAGTACGGCGCTCCGTCACCGGGGAGAACGGCGATTGTGCGGGTCGGTCACCGATTACGACGCAGACGCCACCTCGACACCGGTGATCTCGAATCGGGCACCGCCGCCCTCGCCCTCCGTCACCGAAATCGACCAGCCGTGGGCCGTGACGATGTCGTGGACGATGCCGAGTCCGAAGCCAGACCCGTCGCGGTGTGTCGTCGTTCCGTACTCGAAGAGGGTCTCGCGCGTCTCGGCCGGAATTCCGACGCCGTCGTCTGCGACGTAGAACCCGTCGGGGAGCCGGCCGACGGTGACGGTAACCGCTCCTTCCGTCCCGTCCAGACCGTGTCTGACGGCGTTGCGAAACAGGTTGTCGAAAAGCTGTGTGAGCCGTCGGCGGTCGGCGGTGACGACGCAGTCGCCGTCGACGACGACCGACAGCCCCGGCAGCGCCGAGTCCAGTCGGACGTCCTCGACGACCGCCCCGACCGAGACCGGCTCGGCGTCACCGACCGTCTCGCCGGCCCGTGAGAGTGTCAGCAACTCGTCGAGGAAGCTGTCCATCCGGTCGACCGTGCGGTCGATGGTCTCGAAGTGGCTCTCTGCGCCGGTCTCGTGAGCCAGCGCCGCGTTCCCGGCGATGACCGACAGCGGGTTCCGGAGGTCGTGCGAGACAATCTTCGTGAAGCTGTCGAGGCGCTCGTTCTGGCGTTCGAGCCGCTCGCGCTGTCGCTGTCGCTCGGTGACGTCGTACAGCAGCAGAATCCAGCCACCGCTGTCCCGGCCGGGGTCGAGCGACGAGCGACTGAGTTCCACGACCCGGTCGCCGCTCGGGCCGAGCACGGTCCTGACCGACCCCGCCCCGCCGGCCAGGTGGTCGTAGGCCGGCAGCACCGTCCGGACGGGCGTGCCGAGGGACAGGTCGGTACCAAACAGGCGTTTGGCAGCGGGGTTGCCGTCGACGATTCGGTCCCGGTCGTCGAGGACGACGACGCCCTCCCTGACGTGGTTGAAGACGGCGTTTCTGGCGACCGGGTCTATCTCCAGCAACTGGTGTCTGAATATCGCCACGGTGACGAACACGCCCGCGACGGCCACCGAGACCGGCGTCAGATTCACCGGGGCCGTCCCGACGGGCGGGATTTCGAGCAGATGCAGGACGTTGACCGCGAGCGGGACGAGCGCGCCGACGGTCACCAGCGCCGACTGCAACCTGACGTTTCGCGTCGAGCCCAGCGCGTCGACGACAAGCAGCGCCGCACCGAGCGGGACGACGACGAACGTGTAGGCCAGATACAACTGATACAGCGGGCCGCTCTCGGTCGCGAGGAGCACGAGGCCGTCCCGCACTTCGAGTTCGACGCCGGCCAGCGCAACGCCGCCGGGGTTCGTCGGCAGCGCGAGCACCAGTGCGACGGGAACCGCGGCCAGCGTGGCGACCGCCCGGGGCGTGACCCACCGCGAACGCCCGGTATAACACAGCGCAAAGGTCAGCCAGCCGGTCGGCACCATCGCGACGCCGACGTGGAGGACGGTGTAGGTCAGCCGCTTCGTCGCGAGGTCGGTACTCGCAACCTGGACGGCGTAGGCCCCAGACCAGACGGCTGCGCCGGCACAGAGGACGATGAAAGCCGTGTGGTAGTCCTTTCGGCGCTGTCTCGTCGTGTGGCCGGTGTAGACACCACAGGTGACTGCGAGGACGGCCGCGAAGAACAGCGCCAGGAGATACGGGGATGACTGCCAGCCCATGGCTCGGTCGACCGTATCTCCGCGATACCCCTACTAACCACTGGCGGTGGCAGTATCAGCGATGTGAATCGGGCCGCGGGTCTCGATACGCCGGCTCGGTCGCCCTGTCCCCGCTCAGGCCCGCCCCTCGTACGTCGCGTCGGCGGACGTGTGGCCGCGGTTGAACGAGGTGACCGTCGCGCGGATGGGGTCGCCGACCGAGCACGACTTCGGGACGCCGTCGGTGAAGATGACGAACCCCTCGACCTTGCCGACGGCGACGCGGTCCCCCGAGTGGTGGTCGGTGAACTCCGTGATGCCGAACTCGTAGGTGCCGCCGATGTCGACGGGTGGCTCGCGTTCCTGTGCGGCGTCGTGGGCGCGTTTCGACGCGCTGGCCGTCGAGCCACGCCGCCGAACGCCGACGAGAACCACCAGTACCACGACGACGAGGCCGGCACCGGCGGCGAGCAGGGGCAGTTGCATACGACCGACTGCGACGGCGAGGCCCTAATAAGTTGCATCGTCGGCCCGGTCAGAACCCGAGTCGATCGAGCAGGCCGCCGCCGGAGTCGTCGCGCGCGGCTGGTTCCCAGTCGGTCGGCAGTTCGTCGGCCAGTTCGATGAGCTCTGTGTGGTCGTATCGTGGGTCGGCGCTCGCCTCCTCTAGCCACGCGGCCCACTCGTCTTCCGAGAGCAGCCCCCTCGACTCGGGCTCCCATTGGTCGACCAGGGCCTCGCGGTCGCGAAACGGGATGTCCATCCCGCTGTCGCCCCAGTACAGCGGGGAGAGTTCGAACTCGTGGTCCCCACCGTCGAGCCAGACCAGGCGGTACGGGTAGTCGTTGTAGAGGAACACGTCCTCGGGCGTCACCGCGTCACCGTTCGGGAGTTCGAGCGTGTCGGCCATACCGAAGGCTTCGGCCAGCCGTGGCTTCAGCGTTGGGTGGGCGAAGGGGAATGTCGGGAGGACGGAGAGTGGCGCGGCGGTCAGTACTCGTGCAGCGGTTGCTGTCGAATCCGGGTCCGCAGGTCGCCGATGGGCGGCGAGCTATCGCCGACGAACTGCTGGCAGACCGCGTGGACCTCGTCGCGGGTTATCTTGACGTTGCCCTGTTCGATGACGTCGGCGGGCCGCTCGCGGAGTTCGCGGATGGTGCCGACGGCGAGCAGGAACGGGATGGCCCACGCCGAGAGCGTGTTGCCGCGCGTCTCGGGCATCGCTTCGAGCCAGGTCTGGGCGCCGTCGAGGTAGCCCTCGGCGCGGGCGGTGACGCGCTCGATGACCGGGACCAGCGAGTCGACGTTGTCCGGGTCGCCGACGTCGCTGTGGTCCAGCCCCTGCTCGTCCAGCAACTCTAGGGGGAGATAGACGTTGTTCTCCTCCTCCATGTCGGTGGCGGCGTCCTTGGCGACGTTGACCAGTTGCAGGAGGAGGGCGAACGCGCGGGCGTTCTCCTCCATTTGTTCGGTCTGTTCCGGCGTCGCTTCGTGGGAGACAAGCGCCGTCACGAGGGCCCCGACGGTGCCGGCGGCGTACCAGCAGTACTCCTCCAGTTCGTCCAGTGTCTTGATGCGCAGGCCGCCTTCGTCGGCGTAGCGGTCCACGAACATCGCCATCCCGTCGACGAGTTCCCGGACCGGGCCGCGGATGCTCTCCAGGGCGTGGCTGTCGAGCGAGCGGAAGACCCCCACGGCGCGGGCCGCGTTGTCGACGACCTCCCAATCGTCGGTCAGCGTCGCCGGCAACCACTCGGCGACGGCGTCGTCGAACGTCCTGACGGACGCCTCGGCCTCGGGGTCGAGCGTCCGGCTGTACAGCCGTAGCAACTCAGATTGGGCCGCTGGCGGGATGTGTCCGGCGTCCTCGATCGTGTCGGCGACGCGGCAGAGGAGATAGCCGACACAGATATCGCGCGCCATCGGCTCTTCGAGTTCCGCAATTGTCAAGCTAAACGTCCGCGACACCCTGTGGACGGCGTCGTAGCACCACGCAATGTCTTCTTGTGACGACCGGCCAGTGTGGTTCTGAGACATTCCCGTCATCCGGGGTAAGGCATACTGTGATAAAAATGGGTTGGCTACGGAGTCACCGTGAGCCGCTGTGGCGATGGCGGGGCGCCCGTCCCCGGGCCCACCGTGTGGCCGAAACGCCACCCCTAAATCCCGCAGTCCCCTACACTCGCCTATGCGCACCGGGCACGAGGCGGGGGACGGTCGATGAACCGCAACGACATCGTCGTTCTGGGGGTGACCATCGCCGCGGTGGTCATCGTCCCCGGCCTCGCCAACGGCTTCCTGAGTCAGATGGGGTATCCGTGGGTCGGCAGCGCCGTCTGGGCGATGGGCTACGGGCTCGGCGTCGTCTTCATCTGGTACGAGTGGATTCGCCCGCTCGACATCACGGGACCGGAGGGCGTCGGCTACGAGGAGGACGAGTCGGCCGAGGAGTAGCGAGCCGTCGCCGGCGAAGCGGTCGATTAGAATACAACACCCGTTGTACCTTCTGCGAACTTTTAAGCCGGTCGTCCCCATCCACAGGGCTATGAACGACCAGTCGCCCGGCGACGGCGCCCCCGGTTTCCGCGCTCGCGCCGGCTGGACGCGCGAGCAGGCCGCCGGCATCGAACGGACGGCGGCGACGACCGCACCGGTGTTCTACCAGCCCGAGACGGACCAGATGCCCCATCTCCACATCTGGGACACGTGGTTCCTCCGCGAGCGGGACGGCACGCTCGCCGAGGTAGACGGCTACCGGGTCTGCTTCTCGCTGACCGCGCCGTCGGACCTCCTGCCGGGGAAGCGCCACGACGTGGCCGCTATCCGCGTGTTCTACTCGGCGGACGGGCGCGAGTGGCACGACGGCGGCGCGGTCTTTGCCGACGCGCTGGGACAGCGCCAGTGGGCCGGATCGGCGCTGTACGACGACGGCGACGTCTATCTGTTCTACACGGCGGCGGGGACGGACGGCGCCGAGGAGTTGACCTATACGCAGCGAATCGTCGGCGCCAGCGGCGGGACCGTCGACACCGACGACGGCTTCGACCTCCGCGGGCCCTGGACTCACCACGAACTGCTCTCGCCCGACGGCGAGCGCTACGAACGGGAGGCCCAGTCGCGGGCGATGATTTACACGTTCCGCGACCCGTGGTTCTTCGAGGACCCCGAGACGGGCGAGACGTGGCTGCTGTTCGAGGCGAACTCGCCGGTTCCAGAGGGGAGCGACGCCTGTGGCGGGGACGCGAGCCAGCAGGAGTTCAACGGCAGCGTCGGCATCGCCCGCTCGCCGACCGGCGACCCGCTCGACTGGCAGCTCGAAGAGCCGCTACTCGACGCGGTCGGCGTCAATCAGGAACTGGAACGGCCACACATCGTCTCTCAGGACGGCCTGTACTACCTGTTCGTCTCCAGCCACCTCCACACCTTCGGCCCGGGACTGTCCGGCTACGACGCGCTGTACGGCTTCGTCGCCGAGGAGCTGCGGGGCGACTACGTCCCGCTCAACGGCTCCGGACTGGTCGCGACCAACCCCGCCAACGCGCCGTTCCAGGCCTACTCGTGGATGGCGTTCCCCCACGACGGGGAGGTGCTGGTACAGAACTTCTTCAACTACTTCGATTTCGCCGGCGACACGCTCGACGAAATCGCGCACCTCCCCGAGAGCGAGCAGATGCGACGCTTCGGCGGGACGCTCGCTCCGACGCTCCGGCTGACCGTCTCGGGTGCCGGGACCGAAATCATCGGCAAACTCGGCCACTGGGAGATTCCCATGGCGGGCGAGTCACTCCCGCCGACCGAGCGCGAACTGCTCGCTCGGGCCCAGGCCGACGGCGAACGCGGCGGCTACGGCCGCTGAGCCGAGGGCGGACTCGGATTCGCTCCCTCGCCGCCGACCTGACAACCGCCCGTCAGCCGCCCGTTCAACTTTAGTTGGCATGGGTCATACGGCCCGTACAGCCTGTCTATGCGAGGAGAACCCGTCCCCGTTCTGGAGCACCACCAGTCGGTGGTCATCGGCCACGCCGGCGTCGCCTCGGTCGGGGAGACGCTCGGGATGGTGCCCGGTATCACGGCCCTGTCGGAGCCGCCGAGCCCGTCGGAGGACCGCTCCTCTATCACCGTCTTCGCCACCGACTTCGCGAACGGGACCGTCCCGCCGGCCGAGTGGCTCGACAGACTGGCCGACCGGGAGAGCGTGAGTATCGCGGTCGTGGCGGCGCCAGCGACAGCGGACGAACTGGACCCCACGACGGCGCGGGAGATCGCGCGCTGTCGCTCGGCCGTCGACGCCACCGTGGTCATCCCGCCGGGCTATCACCGCGAGGGTATCCGGTCGGTCGTCACCACGCTCCACGAACTGGTCGCCCGGCCGGGCGTCATCAATCTGGACCCGGCGGACGTGCGGACGGTGCTGGACAGCGGCGCGGCGGCGGCCATCACCACCGGCACCGCGCGGGACACCGGCGACGTGGCGGTCGACGCGGTCGCGGCGGTCGAGGCGGCGCTGGACGCGCCCTACACGGACGTCGACGACCTCGGCTCGATTCTGGTCAACCTGGTCGGGGACGACGACCTCACGCTTTCTGCCGCCGTCGAGGCCGTCGACGGGATTCAGGCCGCGATTCCGGACGACGCGGTGCTCATCTGGGGCGCCGCGGTCGACGAGTCGGTCTCGGCGGTCCACGCGCAGGTCGTCGCCAGCAGCGACACCACGCCGGCGTTCGACCGCGTCCTGAGCGAGGCGCGCCAGCCCTCGGCGGGTGAGAACTGCCCCCGCTGTGGCGGCCACGTCGCCGTCTATCGGCTGGGCGAGCGCGAGACGGCCGCCTGCGACGACTGTGGTTACAGCGGGACGAGTACGACGCTGTGAGACCCGTGCGTACGGCGCTACGAGCGCCAGGCGTCCCCTAGCTCCCAGCAGTCGAGGTCGGTCACCGTCGCTCGTCCGCCGACGGCCGACAGCGAGATACCGGTCGCGTCCGGGTTCTCGGGGTAGACGCGGCTGGTGAGACACTGGCGCTCGTTCGCGAACACCTCGATAACGCTCCCGTCGACGAAGACGTGCAACGACAGCGGGGCGTCGTAGGGCCGCACCGTCATCCGCTGGCTGTCGGTCGTCGCGAGCGGCGCCGTACTCGCCGTCGTCCGGTCGACCACCACGTCGTTGGTCGCCGTGTACCGTATCGGCGTCCGCTCCGTCCCGTCGGGCGCCTCCAGCACGCCGAGTTCGACGGCGTCGGCGTCCTCCAGCCGTATCGTCGCCCGGAGTTCGAACTGTCGGCTCCGGCGGTCGAGTTCGTGGCTGTCGCCGGCGCCCAGTTCGAGTTCGTCGCGGTGGTAGCCGTCGCCCCGGAGTTCGGCGAGTTCCCTCGCCGGGCGCTGTCGGAGCCCGCCGTCCTCGGCCAGCGATAGCTCGCGTGGCACCGACAGCGACCCGGACCAGCCGGCGTCCCACTGGGCGCTCACGTCCCGCGCTTCGAGGGTCCACCCCCAGGTCAGGGTCCGGCCGTCGTCGGTCCACATGGACTGGGGCGCGTAGAAGTCGCCGTGGTCGAGCTTGTCGCGTCGCTCGATGCTGAACTCGCCGTCGGCGTACTCGCCCAGGAAGTAGACCACGTCCTCGTAGTTCGAGACGTGCAGGAGCTGCTTCTCGCCGAAATCGAGTAGTTCGGGACACTCCCAGACGGTTCCCGCCGTGTCGCGGTCGCCGGTGAGGACCGGCCCCCGGTACTCCCACTCGCGGAGGTCCGTCGAGACGTACAGCAGCGCGGCGCCGCCGCCGTCTTCCATCCCGGCGCCGATTAGCTGGTGCCAGACGCCGTCCTCGCGCCAGACGCAGTGGTCCCGGAACTCCCCGTCCCAGTCCTCGGTCTTCAGTACTTCGGGCTCCGAGGGCAGTTCCTCGATGACGGGGTTGCCGGGGTCTTTCTCCCACGATGTGAGCGACTCGTCGGCCGCCGTCGCGAGGCAGGGGAGCTGTTCGGTGCCGCTCCCGCCGGTGTAGAGGATGGTCGCGACGCCGTCGTCGTCGACCGTACAGCCCGACCAGCAGCCGTCGCGGTCCGGGCCGTCCGGCGACGGCGCGAGGGCGACGGGGCGGTCCTCCCAGTGGACCAGGTCGTCGCTCACCGCGTGGCCCCAGTGAATCGTCCCGTGGAACGGGCCGGTGGGGTTGTACTGGTAGAAGACGTGGTATCGGCCGTTCCAGTGGACGAGCCCGTTGGGGTCGTTGAGCCAGTTCGCGGGCGGCGAGACGTGGTAGCCCGGCCGGTGTGGGTCCCCGGCGAGGCGGTCGCGCATGGCCGACAGCGTCTCGGCGTCTTTCGGGCGGCCGGTCAGCGGGGACGGCTCGTCGGCCACGAGATACGAGAGCGCGTTCGCGACGAGGGTTGCCCGGTTACCCCGACAGACGTCGTGGGTTGGTTGCCGGAAGGAGAGCGCGGCGCCGATGCCGACGACGCGGCCCTCGCCGGGTTGCCAGCACACCGTCGACCGCTCGGCCACGGCGTCGTGGTCGCCGCGGGCCGTACTCGCCAGCACGTCGCCGTCCGTCGGGGCGACCGTCTCGTAGCGCGCGTACGGCGCCGTCACCCCGGCCCCGCGCGTGTGGACGCGCAGGGTGTCGAACCCGGCCGCCATCGGGTGGTCGGCGTACAGCGGCTTCCACAGCGGCCCGGTCGGTTCGGCGACTTCCTCCCAGCCGACGGCGTCCGGCGCGACGCCGTCGAAGCCGAGCGGTTCGACAGCCGTCACCGCGCTAAGTGTCAGCAGGAGCGAGCCGCCGTCCCGGACGAACGCGGCGAGCGGGCTCCCGTCGGTCAGCGTCGCGGGGTCGACCGGGTCGACGCGGTGCCACCAGAGTACGTCGAACTCGGCCGGGTCGAAATCCTCCGGCCGACAGCGACTGACCGCGTCGTACCGCGACTCACACCAGTCGTAGGCTCTCGACTGCTCGGGGTCGGCGCCGTCGTCGACGAGACAGCCGACATGGAGCGGGGCTCCCATTGCCCACACTCGACCCTGCAAATATAAAAACGCTCGCCAACTGTTCGGGCTCGTTTCTGTTCGATTGTGTTCGCAGTCCCGGCCGAATCGACCGTGATTGTTCGCTCGGCGGTCAGGCCAGGCGGACGGCCCGGGCTTCGGCCTTCCAGTCGATGACCGTCTCGTGACAGCGCGGGCAGACGAACTCGGTGAGTTTCGTGGTCTCGTCGTTGTACGTCATTCGAGTGCCGCAGACGGAACAGTTCATTATAGATAATTATACTCCTTCGATGGAAATAAAGCTTCGCCGAGAGGTGCTAGCTCAGCGCACCGGCGCCGGCAGCGTCAGCCGCTGTGACTCCACCACGGCGGCCAGCGACGCGCTGTCGATGAGCCGGACGTCCCGCTCGGACGCCCGCCGTTCCAGGTCCGCCGTGGCCGCCGCGTTGGTCGCGAGCAACACGGTGTCGGTGCCGGCGGCACCGGTCACCGCTGCACACTCCGTCACCGCGTCGGCCGCGTCCCCGTTCCTGACGACGACGCCCATGCGGTCGTCCCCGCGCGTGGCGAGCAACTCGAAGGGTGTCCGGGGGCTGGCGGCCTGTGTCTCCCACCCGGTCGCGGTCAGCGCGTCGGCGACGACATCGGCCACCCCCGCCGCGTCGAGTCGTTCGAGGCGCTCGACGGTCGATTCCGGCCCGCTGTCGTCCGTCCGCGGCTCGATGGCGTCGGCTATCGCCGTCGGTCCCTCGACCTCGCCGAGCGTCGCCGAGACCTCGTATGTCGGTTCGTCGTCGGACTCGATGCGGTCCGCGCCGGGGTCCTCGCCGTCGCGAGACGCGCGCGCACGGTCGATGCGCCGCTGGAGGGCGTCGACGTCGGCCTCCAGATGTGGGACCGCGTCCGGGTAGCTCTCTCTGGCCGTCGCCAGCGCCGCGTCGAAGGCTTCGGCGGCCGTCGCGAACTCCTCTAGGGCCGCCTCGTACTGCTGTGCGTCGGCGTACCAGTCCCCCGCGCGCCTGGCCTCCTCGCCGACGGTCCGCTGGGCCGCAGCGAGACTCTCGGCGACGGTGGTGATACGGTCCCCGAGCTGGCCGGGGTCGCCGCGGTAGAGGCTGTCGCCGTCCCCCTCCGCCGCCTCGAGCGCGAGTCGATACCCCGACAGCGCCGACTCCCAGTGGGCGGCCGCCTCCGCGGGGTCGTCCGTCGCCACGGCGGCCCTGTCGGCCGTGATGGCGGCCGGAAGCGGCGACTCGTCGATGTCCGCGACCAGTCGGTCCACGCGGTCGTGCTCCGCCCGTATCGCCCCGGGGTCGTCGAGCCGGCGTTCGCTCTCGGTCAGCGCCGCGTCGTACTCCTCGCGGGCCCGCTCGAACGCTTCGCGCGCGCCCTCGTAGTTGCCGGCCCGGAACAGCCGGTCCCCCGTGGCCGTCGCCTCCCGGGCCCGCGCGACGCGGATGGCCCCGAGCGTCGCGACCCGACGCGCCACCACGGCCTGAGTGCGCTCGTGCAAGGCGTTTCCGGGGTGGTCCCTGCTGAACCCCACCGCTCTCGACCTGGCGGCCTCGATGTCCTCGTGGGTCTCCCGCGCCGCCGAGAGCGCCCGGTCGTACTCGCCGTCGTCTTCCCGCCGGGTCGCGTCGGAGAGGCGCCGCTCCACCGTCGCCAGCGACGCTTCGACCTCGCGCCAGGCCGCCGCCGCCTCGCGGAGGTACGCGACGACGGCGTCCAGTCCGTCGGTGCCGGTCGGAATCTCCCACGTCGTACCGTCGTCCCGGTCGACGCTGAGTTGGCCGTTCCGGCGACCGGCGGTCGACGCCGCGCCGGTGACTTCCGACAGGTCGATACTGTGCTGCTCGTCGCCGTCGTCCCGACCCACGAGCACGAGCAGTCGGCGGTCGGTGACGACCACCACGGTCCGGTGGTTGCTGTCCGGTCTGACCTGTGATGTCTCGTCCGCCGATTCGACCGTGACCCCGCGTTTCCGGTTCGTGAGCACGTACTGCATCGTCTCGTCGTCCTCGACCAGCGCTATCGCAGGGTCGTCCGCGAGATAGCCCGTGGAGAGGAACCCACCCCCTCCGGTCCGGCTGAGCACGCCCGGCAGCTCCTCGCCATCCCAGCTATTTAAATTGATAATCCGACCCATTGGTTGCGGTTACACCACCAGATACTAAGGTTCTCACCTATCCGTTCTGAGAACCAGTCGTTAATTGTACGGATGAGGGAGTTAATATCGAGTAAGATGCGCGTAATCGGGTCGCGGTAGTCGTATTTCCTACGTACGCGCCGAGCCGTCTCCCCGGCTGGCTGACGCACGTCTGACTTGGCTTTAGGTATCATGCCCTCTAACGGTGGCGTATGGCAAGCGTAGGACAGGGTGCCACGATAGAGGAGGACCGGTCGGGGGCCGTCGAGACGCCGCCGGCCCTCCGAATCGACACGGACGTGTTCGCGACGCTCACGGAGACGGTCGGCGAGCAGCGCGACGGCGCGCCCAGCATCGTCGCCTGGTTCGACTGCTGGCGCTCGTAGTCGAACGAGCGCGGAGGTTGTGGGGCCAGGGACGCGCAGAGCCCGAGTTCCGACGCCGCGGTCAGCTGTTCTCGACGAGTCTGGCGGCGATGCGCTGGGCGCCGACCGTGGGCGCGACGTCGGGCTGGTCGGCCGCCGTGGCCTCGATGTCGCGGTTCAGCTCCTCGCTGAGTCGCCGCTCGAACTCCTCGACGATGCCCGGGATACAGGCCATCCCGCCGGTGATAACGACGGGTCGGTCGAGCGCGAGCTGGTACACCTTCATGTAGTCGTTGGCGAGTTCGGGCAGGAACGTGTTCGCGAGTTCGTCGACCGTGTCGTCCAGATACTCGTCGACGGCGTCCATCACCGACCGCTCGATAGTGAACTCGTGGGTGCCGCCGCCAGGCTGCTGGATGATGTCGGTGAACGGTTCGAAGTCGACGAAATCGGCGTGTTCCTCCTTGTACTCGCGGGCGGTCTGAGTGTCGATGTTGACCCGGCCCTGGGTCTCCTCCTCGACGTAATTGGCTATCATGCGGTCGACCTCGTTGCCGGTGACCGCGCCGGTCGTAAACGGTGCGAGTTGCTCGCCGCGTCGGTACGCGGAGGCCTCGAGGTTCGTCGAGCCCATGTTCACGGAGATGAATATCTCGTCGATGGCCTCCAGGTCGTCGCCGAAGGCGGGGATGGAGCCACACAGCGACTCCGGATAGCTCTCCATGAGGCTGATACCGATGCCCGAGTCCTCGATGACCGACTTCAGATTCTCCAGTCCCGCCGGGTTGTCGATGGTCGGAATCGCGTAGACGACGCCGCTGTCGGCGGGGATGTCGTTCTCCTCGATGAGCGCCTCGAAGAACTTTTTCGTCATCTCGGCGCGGTCCTCGTCCTCGGGGAGCCCCGAGCGGAGCATGTACTCGACGCGGTCGGGGTACTCGCGGGCGGCCTCCTCGCCGTAGAGCACCTTCTCCTCGCCGGTCAGCGCGTCCTCGTAGGTCGCCATACATGTCAGCGTCCGGACGATGCGGTTCTCGGTGCCGTGGCTGTCCGGGAGGGCGATGACAGTCCGGGTGCTGCCGAGTTTCACACCGACCGGAACCGTCCCCCCGCTCGTACTGCTGTCTTCCGAGGAGTCGTCCGTCGACGCCTCCCCCTCGGCGGCTTCCGCCGCGTCGTCGTCACTCATATACGCTCGCCAGTTGTCGCTGCCCCGGTATATAACCTCACGTCAAGAATCAGCACCGATAATGACCCGCGAGCGGACCTGTTATGTCATGGAAGTGAGCTTGGCGACGTAGACGAGACTCAGCATGTGGTCGTCCACGCTGAGGTCGTTCCCGTCGTTGGTCGCCGTCTCGTCGATTCCCAGCAGGTAGTCCGACAGGTCCGACCGGACTCGCTCGGTAATCCAGTCGATGGACTCGTAGTACGCCAGCGCCTCGTCGGCGCCCTGGTACCCAGAGTGCATCAGCAGAAACTCGAGCCACTCGAAGACGACGAACTCGGCCGCGTACGTCTCCGGGAGCGCGGCCAGGTACGGTTTCTCGTGGCTGTCACCCGAGAGGAAGGGGAGCAGTTCGCGATAGAGCCCCGAGCGAAAAGAACTGCCGGCCAGTACCTCCTCGTCGGCGTCTTCCAGCCCCATCTCGAGGTTCGCCGGGTCGGGGATGTCGTCGGCCAGCCCGCCGTTTTTGTCGCCGCGCTGGCGAGCCATCTTCCGCAACTCGTCTAAGTCGTAGTCGCGCGGGTTGATAGTCATGCTTTCCCTATTTCAACTACGCGAAGTTAAACCTTGCAGTCGGTCTGACGGCCGTCTGACGACGCCTCGCGGCCGCTAGGCGGTGAATCGCCAGCGTGCGGTCAGTTACGCGTTTGATAATCGGGGGCGTATTTTTATACCGACCGACCTCGGAGTTTTGAACAGTTCGACGATGAACCGGGGTACAACGACCGACCCTGCCCGTGTCTGCGTGACCAACGCGAAGGGTGGGACCGGCAAGACGACTGTAGCTATCAACGTGGCCGGGGCGTTGAGCGACCGGGGCCGGGACGTCCTCTTCGTGGACCTCGACCCGCAGGGCAACGCGACGGAGGGGCTGGGGCTCGTCGACGCCTACGACGCCCAACCGCCGTCGCTGTTCGACGCGCTCACGGGGAACCCCGGAGTGCTCTCCGACATCGTGGTCGAACACGAGGAGATGGACGTGGTCCCCGCCAACATCGACATGTTGCAGGCGGAACACGAGTTGACAATCGCCGACCTCATCGCCCGCATCGACGCGCGGGGGTACGACGTCGACCCGGCGGTCCTCTCGCAGTTCGCCATCAACGTCTCCCCGGAGACGGTCAGTGGGACCCACGCGCTGGACACGCTCGACCGAGCACTGGAGACGGTCGAGGGCTACGACTACATCATCATCGACTCCCCGCCCTTTTACGGTAACCTGACCGACACCGGCGTCTACGCCGCCCAGAACGTCCTCGTGCCGGCGCTGGCGGAGGCGACCTCCGAACGGGCCATCGAACTGCTGATGGACCAGATGGTCGCGCTGGAACAGCAAGCCGACATCCAGGTTGAGATGCTGGGCGTCGTCGCCAACCGCATCGAGACGACGTCGGAGGCCGAGACGATGCTGAAGTGGTTCCAGGCCGCCTTTCCCGACAGCCCGGTGTGGCAGGTCCGAAAGCGGGTGGCGCTCCAGCGCGCCTACACCGAGGGGAACTCGATTTTCGGGACCGAGGAACAGTGTGACATGGCCGACGTGTTCGACGACATCGCGGCGCAGTTCGACGAGCGGTTCGGTTACAGAAAGGTGACAGCATGAGCGACGACCGCATGGACCGAGCAGAGCGCATCCGAAATATGCGCGAAGGCAACAGGGGTACCGACGACCGGACAGCCGACACCGCGGCGGACGCGGCCGACGGGGACGACCAGTCGGCGTCGACCGGTGACACCGACCCGTCGACGGACGACTCCGCGGCCAGCGAGCCCGACGACGCGGGGCCCGCCGACTCCGCGACCAGCGAGCCCGACGAGACGGGATTCTCCTCGCTGACGACCGACGCCGAGGATGGGGCTTCGACGGCCGAGCGGTCCGCCGACCGGGCCGACGAGACGGCCGACACGTCGGCGGCGGCGCGGGCCGCCGAGGCGGCCGCGGCAGCAGTCGAGTCCGAGGAGACACCCGCCGCCTCGGGCGGCGACGCGGCGAGCGACGCACAGGCCGCGGCCCAGCGCGCCGCCGAGTCCGCGGCGGCGGTGATGGGCACCGAGGACGCCGGGCAGGAGACGGCTGCGACCGGGACGGAGACTACCGGACAGGCCCAGTCAGCGGCCGCCGACGAGACGCCGACGGTCCCGGCGGGCGCCACCGGCGCGAGCACGGTCCCCGGCGACATCAGCGGCGTCGAACTCCCGGACCAGCAACTGCTCGAAGAGGCGATGGCCACGTCCTCCGTCGAGACCACCGAGGGCGGCGCGCGGGCGGCGATGGAGGGGGAGTCCACCCAGTCCGAGGAGACCGTCCGCGTTCTCGAGTTCTCGCTGGGCGAGGAGTACTACTGTCTCGACATCGAGTACGTCGAGGAGATAGTCAAACGCGACACGGTCACGCGCGTGCCCAACACGCCGGCGTTCGTCGACGGCGTCGTCGACCTGCGCGGCCAGATTACCACCATCCTCGAACCGAAGGAGATGATGGACATAGAGAGCGAGGGCGAGCAGAACCTCATCATCGTCTTCGACCCCGAGCAGTTCGAGGACCAGGGCGCCATCGGCTGGGTCGTCGACGAGGTCCGCCAGGTCGTCCCGATACCCGAGTCGGAGGTCAACCACCCGCCGGTGGACGCCGACTACATCAACGGTGTCGTCGACCGCGACGAGTACGAGCAGTTCGTCATCTGGGTCGAACCGGAGGACGCGCTGGCACAGGCGACCGCCACAGACGACGAGTAATCGGTCCCATTCTCCGACAGTGAGCGGTCGCTGGCGCGCCGCGAACCCGAGCGCCTACGTGGCTCCCCACCTGTAGGGCGTGTAGGATGGCTGGCTCGACGACCCAGGCAGCTAGCTTCCGCCGGCGGGTCCGCTTTTACCTGCTGGACCACGAGACCTATCTGGGGAAGGCCATCGACATCGCGCTGCTCGCGTTGAACCTCGTCTTCGTCGCGGTGTACGTCGCACAGACGTATCCGCTGTCCCGGGCGAGCGAGACGCTGCTGTGGCGTCTGGAGGTCGCCATCGGCGTCGTCTTCGCGGTGGAGTACGTCCTCCGAATCTACGGCGCCGCCGACCGACTCGCGGAGTTCCTCAACGGCTACACCGTGGTCGACCTCGTCGCCGTCCTCCCGACGTTCGCCCTGGTCGCGCTGCCCGTCTCGGCGGTCCCGTTCAACGTCGGCTTCCTGCGGGTCCTCCGCGTCGTCCGCGTCCTGCGGTTCTACCGCTTTACCGACGACGCCGAGTTCTTCTTCGGGACGATAGACGACAACACCCTGCGCGCGCTGAAGCTCCTGCTGACGGTCCTCGTCCTCTTTTTCGTCTCGGCGGGCCTCTTCTACAGCGTCGAAGCCGGCGCGAACCCCGCCGTCGGCAACTTCGGCGACGCCTTCTACTACGTCGTCGTCACCATCTCGACGGTGGGGTTCGGTGATATCATCCCGACGACGGCGGCCGGTCGCTGGGTCACCGTCGCCGCGATTCTGGCCGGTATCATCGTCATCCCGTGGCAGGCGGGGAAGATAGTCAGGGAGTGGCGCTCGAAAGAGAAGGTCAACGTCACTTGCCCGAACTGCGGGCTCTCCCACCACGACCCCGACGCCTCCCACTGCAAGGCCTGCGGGCACGTCATCTATCAGGAGTACGACTCCCGAGAGTAGCCAACACGGCACCAGCTACGAACGCCTTGCCCTCCCGCGACCGGGGCTTCATAATTGTTGGAATTATAACTGGTGTATGAGCGCACCCACCGACGAGGGCGACGGCCAGTCACTCGAACGCGTCCCGCGGGCGCTGTCGACCCGCGAAGCGTGGCTGGACCCGTTCGACTGGTACGCCGAGATGCGCGAGGACCGTCCGGTCCGGTACGACGACGACCGCCGGTGCTGGGACGTCTTCCGCTACGACGACGTGGACCGGATTCTGGACGACCCCGAGACGTTCTCGTCGGACCCGCGACTCGCCAGCGCCATCGACCTGCCCCCCGAGGAGGAACAGAGCCCCATCCTGGAGACGATGCTGACGACCGACGGCGACAGGCACGACCGGCTGCGCGGGGTCGTCGAGGACTGGTTCCGCCCGCGGGCTATCGCGGAGCGCGCCGGGCGCTTCGAGGCCATCGCCGCCGACCTGCTGGACGACGCCATCGACGGGGGGCGGATGGACCTGGTCGACGACTTCGCGTACCCGTTCCCGGTCATCGTCATCGCCGAACTACTCGGCGTGCCAAGCGAGGACCGCCCGCAGTTCCGCCGGTGGTCGGAGACGCTCGTCGAGACGCCGACCGACACCAGCGATGACGCGATGGAGGCGTTTCAGCGGCGCCAGCAGCAGGCCAGCGAGGAACTGGCCGACTACTTCGAGGCGAAACTGGACGCCCGGGCCCGCGAGCCACGGGACGACCTCATCTCCGTCATCGCCGAGGCCGCGGGGGCGGACCGACTCACGGGCGAGGAGGCGCTTGGCTTCTGTATGCTGTTGCTCGTCGCGGGCAACATCACCACCACGAACCTCGTCGGTAACGCGATGCGCTGTCTGACCGCCCACCCCGAGGCGATGGAGCGCGTGCGGACGGGCGACGTAGCGATGGAGAGCACTATCGAAGAGGTGCTTCGCTACCGCTCGCCCGTGCAGGCGCTGGCCCGCGTCGCCACGCGGGACGTGGAACTCCGTGGCATGGACATCGAGGAGGGCGACACGGTCGTCCCGTGGCTCGGCGCTGCGAACCGGGACCCGTCGGTGTTCGAGTCGCCCGAGCAGTTCCGCGTCGACCGGGCCCCGAACCCGCACTTTGGCTTCGGCCGCGGGACCCACTACTGTCTCGGCGCGCCACTGGCCCGCATGGAGGCCCGCATCGGGCTTCGGGCGCTGTTCGACCGTGCGGCGGACATCCGGCGGGTCGGCGAGCAACTGCAACCGGTGCGGAGCGCCTTCATCTACGGCGTCGAGGAGTTCCCCATCGAGTTCCGCCCCCAGCACGACGTCGAGTCGCCCGCGCACTGACGCCGAACCGTTTTTCACGACGCCGGATAACCGTTCGATATGGCACTCAGCGACCATCTCGACGAGGTCGGCCCAGGGACGATGATGCTCGTCGGTTTCGTCCTGTTCGTGTTCCCCGAACCGGCCACTTCAGCCCTCGGCGCCGGGCTCTTGCTGCTGGGCAGCGCCTGGTGGTTCTACGAGTGGGGGCGGTAGTGGTCCACGACCGCATCCACGCCCGCCGACCGAGCCACCACGTCGACCGCTGGTCGGTCGGGACAATCGAGTCCGTCGGCGAGCGCGACGGCCACTGCGTCGTCGACGTCGAGACGCCTGACGGCGAGACGGTGGAACTGGTCGTGACGCTGGCCGTCCGCGACCTCTTTGTCGCCCGACTCGACCTCGACGGAGACGACTCACCGGTCGGCGAGCGGGTGTGGTATCGAGAACACGGCGGCTGACTTACTCGGGCTCCTCGACCGGCGCTTTCACCTGTGCGATATCAAGAATCAGCGTGTTCGAGGTGTCGTCGATCGCCTCGACGGTGCCCGCGACGACCAGCCCCGACAGGGGCGTGGGTCCGGCGGCGACGGCCTGTCCGACGCTGAAGTCGCCGACCGACTGCTGGAGATGCAGTTCCGCGCGGCAGCTCTCGGGGTGGTGGACGCTCGTAAAGCGTATCTGGTCGACGGTCACGTCCAGGCGCTCGTAGTCGTGGGCGACGGTGACGGCCGCCGTCTCGTCCAGCGGCTCCCGACCCAGCGCCTCGAACGCCAGCTCGGTCGGCTCGTACCCGCCGGCCGGCCCGGAGACGCCCTCCACGACGCCGAGCTGTGCGAGCCGCTGCATCTGGTTCTGAATGGTGCCGAGACTGCGGTCGACCGCGTCGGCGATGGCCTGTGCCTTGACCGGCCCCTCCCCCGGGCGGTGCTGGTTGACCAGCGCAGTCAGGGTCTGTTCCTGACTCGTGGTCAGGTCGATAGTGACCATATCCGAGGTAACGCGAGCGCACCCATATGTGTGTGGATAGTGTCTGTGTTTGCATCCGAGCCCGTCTTGTCCCCGCGACCCCTGAGTACCGCGCGCTGCCGGTCCTCTCTGCCGCCGAAACCGACGACGCGCAGTTGACACTGCGCCGGGAACGCTGACGTGGACCCACGCCGCCCTCTGGACGCTCATCCTCGCGACCACCGGGGCCGACATCCGCCTGACGATGGCGGGACTGTCGGCGGGCCTGCGTGAGGGGACCCTCGTTCTGCGACGATGCTCGCGGAGTTCGGTCTCGCCGGGCTCTGGCTGGTGAAGTTCGGGGCGATGGTCTGGCTGGTCACCGGTTGGGCGCTGCTCGACGACCGCACCGCTGGCGTCTCTCTGGCTCTGTTCCCAGTCTCGAACGCGCTGTTGCGGTTCGGGGAGACCCGTCGGGTCGTCCGGTTTCCGGCCGCTCTCGCGCGCGTGCGCGCGAGCCCCTTATCAGTCTACGGCGCCTACGTTCGCTCATGCGAGACCGCCTACAGACGGCCGATGCGGTGGCTGAGAACGACGAGCCCGTCGACTACCAGACGGTGTCGACACCGGTGCTCGTCGTCGGCGCGGGCGCGGCGGGCGCCCGGGTCGCGATAGCGCTGGCCGAGGCCGGCGTCGAGCCGCTGGTCGTCGGGAAACGGGACCACGGCGACGCCCACACGACGTGGGCCGCCGGCGGTATCAACGCCGCCCTCGGGTCACTCGACCCCGAGGACGACTGGACGGTCCACGCCGCCGACACGCTCGACGAGGGCCACTACATCAACGACCCCGAGGCGGTGGAGCTAACGGCGAAACACATGCCCGACCGTATCCGGGAACTCGCCGACTGGGGGATGCCATTCGATCGGACCGAGGACGGGACAATCAATCAGCGCTACTTCGGCGCCCAGTCGTTCCGCCGGACCTGCTTCGTCGGGGACCGAACCGGCGAGGCGATGCTCGACACGCTCGTCGCCAAAGCTCGGGAGTTGGAGGTACCCTACCGGGACAACGTGATGGTGACGCGCCTGCTGACCGACGGCGAGCGGGTCGCGGGCGCGATGGGTTTCGACATGGCGACCGGGGAGTTCGTGCTCTTGCGCAGCGACCACGTGGTCCTCGCGGCCGGCGGCGCCTCGGCGCTGTACCACCGTCACTCCTCGCGCGAGGACGAGAACAACGGCGACGGGCTCGCGCTGGCGCTCGGTGCCGGGGCGCGCCTCGCGGACGTCGAGTTCGTCCAGTTCCACCCCACCGGGATGGTCGGTGACCGATACGGCGAGGAGTGGGACGGCCGACTCGTCACCGAGGCGGTCCGCGGCGAGGGCGGCCGGCTGTTCAACGCCGCTGGCGAGCGGTTCATGGAGCGGTACTCGCCCGACCAGATGGAACTCGACGCCCGCGACGTGGTCGCCCGCGCCATCGCCCGGGAGATTCGCGAGGGGCGGGGCACCGACGACGGCGGCGTCTACCTCGACATCTCGCACCGCGACGGCGAGTACATCCGCGAGCGGTTGCCGTCGATGTACGAGCGGTTCCAGTCGCTGGGCGTCGACATCACGGAGGCGCCAATGGAGGTCGCGCCGACGGCCCACTACTCCATGGGCGGGGTCGACATCGACTTCGCGACCGGCGAGACCGGCGTCCCCGGGCTGTACGCCGTCGGCGAGACCGTCGCGGGGGTCCACGGCGCCAATCGCCTCGGCGGGAACTCGCTGGCCGAGACGGTCGCCATCGGCAAGTTGGTCGGGGAGCACGTCGCCGACCGGGTCGACGACGGCGCGCCGACGGTGACGAGTGGCCAGCGAGCGCTGGCCGAGCGTGAGTTCCGCGCCCTGGCCGAACTGGAGGCGAGCGACGGCGAGGTGACGGCCCGCGACCTGCTGGCCGACCTCGGCGACATCCTCTGGGAACACGCCGGAATCCTCCGTGACGAGGCCTCGCTGCGCGAGGGCCTTGCGAAACTCGACGCCCTCCGGGCGCGGACGACGGACCTCCGCGTCGCTGGGGACCGCACGACACGGGACTTCGAATTCGCCGTCGACCTGTCCTTTAGCCTGCCAATCGCAGAGACCATCCTCCGGGGCGCGCTCGAACGGACCGAGTCCCGGGGCGCACACTACCGGACGGACTACCCCGAGACCGACGGCGACTGGCGGCGAAATATCCTCGTAAGCGAGGGCCCGACGGGGCTGGAGCTACGGGCCCGCGGCGTGGCCGACCCCAGCCCCGAGGTCCAGGACGCCGTCGAGCGGGGCTACGAACTGGACTACCACCATCTGGAGTAATCGTCCGCCGTCTACGAACTCTCGTTCGTCGCGTTGGTCGTGTTGGCCGTCGCGTTCATCGTTACGTTCGACGCGTCGGTCGCGTTGGTCGTGTTCGCCGACGCGTTGGTCGTGTTCGCCGACGCTGCGGTCTGGGTCGACGCGGCGCCGTCACAACCCCCTGCTCGGAGCGTGACCGGTTTGCCGAGGTCCAGTTCGGTCCGGTCCGGGTCGTCCCTGTCGCCGGACAGCAGTTGCCACGACGTTATCTCCCCCTCGTTGGTCTTCTCGGCCAGCGCGGCGTCGTCGTTGAACGCGGGGTCGATTCTGAGTTGGAGGCCGTCGACCGCCAGCCCCCGGAGCGCGCCCCCGTCGGTTCGTCCCTCGGTCCACCACCAGTCGATTTCGTCCGTCCGCGCGTCGTAGTCGGTTCCGTTGGCCGCGGTCGCGTTGGCTACCGTCGTGTTGCCGACAGTCACGTTGTCGGCCGTGACGTTGTCGACGGTCCCGTTGCCCGCGGAGACGTTGTCGACCGTGACGTTGTCGACGGTCACGTTGCCGTCGACCTCCGGGATGTCGTCGGTAACCGTGCTCTCGTTGGCTTCGAGCACCGTCCCGTTTATCTCCCACTGGTCGACGTTGGTCTTCTTCTGGTAGAGGTCGTCCTTGACGACCCACTCGGCGCCCTCGGGGACGCCGCTGACCGTGAACGAGGCGATACCGCCGGGCGTCCCGTCGTCGGCTCTGTCGTGGACCACGACGAGACTGAGACCGAACGGCCCGCGATAGAGAAACAGAATGCTGGTTTCGGACTGCTGGAGGTCCCGCGTCCCCTCCGAACTCCACGAGAGGATATCCCTGCCCCAGCGATAGAGTTCCTCGACCGGCTCCTCGCCCGACAGCGGCACCACCGGGTAACACTCGCCGTCCTGTTCGAGGACGAACGAGGCCGTGTGGTCGTCGGCGCCGCTGGTCGATACGAGTCCCAGACCGCCGAGAGCGGCGGCCGTCGCAGTCATGAACCGTCTTCGTGTCCAAGGAGCGGACATACCGCTGGAAACTGGGACGAAGCGATTTGTTATCGGGAACTTACGTTCGGTCGCACTGGCTTACGCCCGTAGCCATCTCAGTAGCGTCTTACTGCTAATACCCCCCGGTGCGAGCGACTATCACGGAACGACTATACCGCAGAACCCACTTTCTCCGGTATGAACTACGAATCCGCACTCGACAGAGCCTACGACGTGCTTCCCGACCAGCCCCGCGAGGCCGGCGAGCGCCTCTCTATCCCGGACCCCGAGGGCCAGACAGACGGCGCGTTCACGCGCCTGACGAACCTCGAATCCATCGCCGACGCCCTCTCCCGGGACGCCCAGCACCTCCACAGCGCCATCCAGCGCGAGTTCGGGACCAACGGGCAGTTCGACGGCGGCGAGGCCCGCTACAACGGTTCGTTCGACATCGCCGACTTCCAGGCGGCCGTCGACGCCTACGTCGCCGAGTACGTCACCTGCTCGGAGTGTGGCCTGCCCGACACGGTCCTCAAGACCGAGGACGGCGTCGACATGCTCCGCTGTCAGGCCTGTGGTGCCTTCCGCCCTGTCTCGAAGGGCTCGAGCAACACGACCCAGCAGAACACGCCCACGCTCGAAGAGGGCGAGACCTACGAGGTCAAGATTACCGGCACCGGCCGCGAGGGCGACGGTGTCGCCGAGAGGGGCAAGTACACTATCTTCGTCTCGGGCGCCCGCGAGGGCCAGGTCGTCAACGCCTACATCGAGTCCATCAGCGGCACGCTGGCGTTCGGTCGGGTCCAGTAAGCGGCCTTCCGGCGGGGACTTTTCGGCCCATCGACACCCTCCCATAGAGATATTACCACACACGACGATTGCGAACGCATGGCGATGGGCGAGGCCCGCGCGTACGCGGTCGGGCTGCTCCTTTTCGCGCTCGGTGCGGTGCAACTCGCCGCCGGCGGACTCGACCTGCTGGCCCGGCCCGCGACGGTGGCGGCGACGGCGCTCGCGGTGGGGACCGTCGCCGTCGGACTCGCCTTGCTTCCGGCGGCCCGATACGTCGCGAAGCGCAGAAAGCGCGGGCTGGCGCTCGCTATCGTCGGGCTCTCGGGCGTCGTGGTGGTCCACTTCGGCCCGCTGCTGGCCGGCGACGGGACGGCCCTCTCGGTGGGCAGCGTCCTCGCCGCGCTGGTCCTGATGGTGTACCTGTTGCTCCACGAGGACGCCTTCGGCGACCGGCCGGAGCGCGAACTCACGGAGGAGACGAACCCCCACGAGTTCGTCCGCTGAGCCCCGGCCGACTCAGACGTCGACTTCCTCGATGATGGCCGGCGAGTCGTTGCTGGGACTGTTGACGGCCGTCGATATCGGGTAGGTCCGCATCGGGCCGTCGTAGGGGTCGAGGAGGCCGGCCGCGGTGTCGGTGTCGCCGGTGAGCCACGTCGACTCCTCGTCGGGGGCCAGGACGACCGCCATCCGGTGGTGGAGGTCGGCCACGGTGTCGTTGGGCGCCGTGGTGACGACGGTGAACGTCTCGACGATTTCGTCCTGGCCGTCGGATTCACTGTCCGTAGTGAACTCCCCCAGCCCAGTCTGGCGCTGTGGCGGTGTCCACCGTTCGTACAGGCCCGCCATCGCGAACAGGTCGTCGTCGGGGAGGGCGACCCGGTAGGGCTGTTTCCCGCTCTCGCGTTCCACCCACTCGTACATCCCGTCCGCGGGCACCAGACATCTGCGGGACTCGTAGGCGTCGGCGAACGACCGCTTCTCGGACAGCGTCTCCGCGCGGGCGTTGATGTAGCCGTGGTTCTTCTTCTCGTCGGCGAACGACGGAACCAGTCCCCACTCCATGCGCTGGATGGTGTCGGGTTCGTCGCCGGTGATAACCGGGAGCGACTGGCTCGGCGCGGCGTTGTAGCGGGGCTCGAAGTCGAAGGCGAACGCGGCGTCGAAACGGGCTTCGATGTCGGCGGGCGGCGCGAACAGGCTGTAGCGGCCACACATACCCGCCAGTACGGGGCGGCGAGCAAAAGCCCCGGCGTTCCGCCCGCGATTTTAAACGGTATCCCGGCGTAGGGCTACCCAGATGACGGACGAGCCCTCGTTCTCGATTCCGGCCCGGCCGACCCGCCGGTTCCCTCACGGCAGCGGCGTCGAGTACGAGGGCGGCACGGAGTTCGAACTGACACCGGACCGCCAGCACACCGAAGCGGAGCTGGCGCCCGTCGTCACCGATATCCTCGCCGACGGCCCGTACCGCTACGGCGACTTCCACGACCTCCCGATGCCGCTGTGGCTCGTCCGCGACGAGGACACCGCCGACGTGTTTCGCGTGGCGGTACGGGACGGGACCGTCCGGTTGCACGTCCTGCCCGAAACCGAGTCCGCCGGGCTTCGGCGCTTCTACGACCGCCTCCGTGGCGCGGACCCGTCCCTGTCGTGGCGCGTCGACCGCCGGGTCGACGGCGGGGCCTAACGCGCTGGGGCGTCTCTCGGACGCAAAGCACGCACAGCCTCCCCCTGGCCGCTGAAGCGACTCAACAGGCGATATCGGCCACGCTCCGGACGACGAGCGCCGGGTCGAGGTCGCTCTCCTCGACCGACCGTCGGTCGGCGTCACCCGTCAGTACGATGACCGAGTCACAGCCGACTGCCTCGGCCATCCGACCCTCCGTCTCCAGACGGTCGCCGACGACCGCGACCTGCGAGGGGTCGATACTACGCTCTGCGAGAATCGGTTGGACCATCGCTGCGTTCGGTTTCCCGAAAACCGCGTCGGGACCGCGACCGGTGGCCGACTCGACCAGGGCACCGATCGAGCCACAGTCCGGGACGAACCCGTCTGCGGTCGGACAGACGAGGTCGGGGTGAGCGAGCAGGAACGGCGCGCCGTCGCGGATAGCCAGCGTCGCCCTGCGGACCTTCTCGTAGGTGAGTTCCGTGTCGAATCCGACCACCACGACCTCGGGCTCGTCGGCCGTGGGGTCGATACCTCGCCGGCGCACGGCGTCGCGGAACGCCTCCGTCCCGACGACGAACGCCGCCTCGACGCCCCTGTTCTCGAGGTCGTCTATCACCCCGTCGGTGGAGAGCACGATGTCCTCCGGACGTGCCGGTATCCCGGCCCGCTCCAGCGTCTCGACGTAGTCCGTCTTCCAGCGCGAAGAGTTGTTCGAGAGGAAGAACACGTCGACGCCCCGGTCGCGGAGCCCGGCGACCAGGTCGGCGGCGCCGTCGATGGCCTCGTCGTCGAGGTACAGCGTGCCGTCGAGGTCGATGAACACGACCTCCTTGTCGGTCACGTCGAAGCGGCTGAACGCCCGGTCGGCCCGCAGGAGGTCCGCCTCGTCGTCTATCTCGACCCACGAGGCGCCGGCGATGTCCACCGGTTCGACGGCGTGGTCGCCGCCAGCCAGGACGGTATCGACGGCCAGTTCGGTCCACGCCGAGTACTCCTCGCGGGCGTCGAGCAGCCTCGTCGCCTCCTCGAACAGCGTCGCGGAGAACGAGGCGGAGAACCGATAGGCGTCGATGGACGAGGCGTAGGCCGCCTCCGGTCCGATGTCTTTCGCGATGTGGTCGACGGTTCCGTCGGCATCCACCGTTATCTTCATCGCCTCGTCGGAGAACGCGGACGTGTCACAGGCGATAGCGGAACCGTCCGCCTCCAGATGGAGGGCACGGAGGACGGCCTCGTCGAAGACGACGTCGCCGTTCGTGAGGATGAACGGCACTCCGGCGAGCGCGTCCTCCAGCAAGGAGAGCGAGTAGAGGTTGTCGGTGTTGGCGTAGAGGTCGTTCGTCACGACAGTGACGTCGACGTCGCTGGTTTCGGCGACCGCCCGGCAGCGCTCGACGACGTCGTCTGCGAGGTATCCCGCGACGACGAACACGTCCTCGACCCCCGCCGCGTCGTACGCTTCGAGTTGCTGTTCGAGTATCGGTGTGCCCGCCACCGAGACACAGCTCTTGGGTCGCCCGAGTGTCAGGGGTCGGAGGCGCGAACCGATTCCCGCGGCAAGAATAACGCCGTACATAGGTACGGTCGGAACAACCGCGCGCAGTAAGGCCTTCCGGAGATGGCGACTCCTATCGGTCGTACGGCCGTCTTACGTATTGAGACCGAGCCGTTTCTGGGTAGGCGGACGGAGGAGTATGTTTCCGGCGTAGCCCCAGTTTTGTCACCACTCTCTCGAGTTCACCGTCCGGATAGCGGGAGTCACTTACCGGGTACTGGACCGAGCGGCCACGGCGGGGCCGGCCCGCGACGCGCGTCCACGATTGAGGGGTGGCTCCTGCCGTCAGGCCTGCCCCGTCTCGCGGTCCGTCGCCCCCTCGAAGTGAAACAGCCCGGGGTAATCCGTGATTATCCCGTCGACACCCGCCTCGCGCACCTCCGCGGCCTCGTACCAGGTGGTCGCCGTCCACGCGTTGACCTCTCGGCCCTCCTCGCGGGCGACCGAGAGCAGGTCGCGGTCGTCGATTCCCTCGAACGGGCCGACCCCTCGGTACTCCGTGCCGGAAAATGCGGTCCCGGGAACCATGTTCAGCGGCAGGTGGACGGCGTCCGCGTCGTATCGGCGAGCGACGGCGAGGCCGTCCTGAACGGAGTCGTTGAAGATGACCGCGATGGGAATCGACGGGTCGACCGCCCGCGACGCGGCGAGCGCTCCTTCGAAAAACGAGGAGACGAGGAGGTCGTGAGAGTACCCGTCCAGAACGTCGAACGTCCGTTCCACGAAGCCGTCCCAGCGCTCACGCTGGCGACGCGAGGCGTCTCCGTCGAGGTTCTCGACGGTTCGGAGATCCGTCGAGCCGGGGTTTTTCAGCTCCACGTTCAGCCGCACGTCCGCGGGAATCGCTTCGAGGACCGACTCGAGCGTCGGAACGGCGCTCCCGCTACCGAGCACGTCGAACTCCCGGATGGTGTCGTACGGTAGCTCCCAGATGTGCCGGTCACCGATATCGGGCGGCGCGTCGGTCACGCGCGCCAGCGTCTGGTCGTGATGGACCACGACCTCGCCGTCGCCGGTGGGCATGACGTCGAACTCGATGCAGTCCGGGCGGCGGGGGCCGTCGGCGTCCAGCGACCTGCGGAACGCAGCGACCGTGTTCTCGGGGAAGACACCGGCGTAGCCGCGGTGGGCGATGAGCGATACTCGCTGCTCACTGCCGCGCTCTTCGGGGGACTCCGATTCGGCACGTTGCTGTATCACGTGACCACCGCGGCGGGCAGGAGGTCGGTAAGCGGCGTCGTTTGAATCGACCGAACTCGTTCGTTAGATGGGTGGGGCGGATATCCCAGCACGTCGTCAGCGCCGGTAAGACCCCGCTAAGCATAAAACTGTTCCAAAACGTCCGACTCGGGCTGTCGGGCTCGTTCGACCGCTCAGGAACGACGGTCTCGGGCCGTCGAGGGCGTTACTGTCCGTCGAGGTGCGCCACTATCGCCCGGTAAGCCCGCTCGGCGTGCCCGGAGTCGACGCGGTCGAAGAACCGCTCTCTGACCGCCCGTCGACGGGCGGTGTACGCGTCGTCGTCGAGGGCTGTCCCCACCGCGTCGAGGAGCCCCTCGAAATCGGTCGCCCGCAGGCCCGGCGTGACCGACTCGTAGTCGAAGTAGAACCCCCGTTCCTCGCGATATGTCGAGAGGTCGTACGGGAAGTACACGATGGGCCGGTCCAGCAGGAGGAAATCGAAGGCTACCGACGAGTAGTCCGTGACGAGGACATCCACATACCGGAGTAGCGGATACGGGTCCGTCTCGGGGTCGACCTGCACGAGTCGCGGGTGTTCCCGGTCGAGTTCGACGGACTCGTTGGGGTGGAACTTGACGAGGGCCAAGGCGTCGCGCTCGGCCAGGAACGCCGCGAGCGCCTCGAAATCGTAGACAGTCGACGCGCGGTCGGCGGCCGAATCACGGAACGTCGGGAGAAAGCCGATTACGGGGCGGTCGGCCCCGGTACGTCTAGCTTCGAGCGCCGCTGCCGCGTCCACGCCGATGTCCTCGTCGTCCACCGGGTCCAGCAGGGCGTCGAGGCGAGGATACCCGGACACCACGAGGCGGTCGGAATCGATGCGAAACCCCGAACTGAACGGCTCGACCAGTGTCGATGCGGTAATCGACACCACGTCTGTGCGGTCCAGGAGCGAGGCGCGAGCGAGCCGTTCCGGGGCCGGTCGGTCCGACAGCTCCGCGTCCCAGGCGATCGACTTGAGGGGGATGCCGTGCCAGAGCTGGACGATATCCGCTCCCCCGGAACAGGCGAGGTTGACGTCCGCCACTCCGTGGCTCACGACCACCACGCCGGCCCGTAAACTGTTGTACATCCCGGTCGGACTCGTAGGTAGGAACGCCTCGTACCCCCTGGCGCGAAGCGTCGCCACCGTCGCTTTGTCCTTCGAGAGCCACACGGCCCGAATCTCCGGTCGTTCGTTCGCGACGTGGAGAAAGAGGTACTTCGCGTTGTCGACGAACCCCTCGCCGCCGCGGGTCCCGAAGACCCATCGCGTCGAGTCACGCCGACCGGCGGGCAGTGCCCGCTCGACGAGCAGGTGGGTGGCCGCTCGGACGGTCAGAGATACACTCGAAGCCCAGGACCGGGCGGATGCGAGACAGGGGAGCGCGCTCGAACGGAGTCCGGATAGCCGGAGTGGAGCCATCACGACTCCGGCGGACGAACGGCCGCCCACCATCCGCCGAGCTTCCGTTTCGAGAGTCCCTGATAGGCGGCGTCGAGGTTCGTCCGCTCAGCCGCCCCGTCCATGTAGAGTTCGACGAAGTCGAACCCGAATTCAACAGCCTGTCCGATACTCTCTCGCCAGCTGATATCGCCGGTGTGTGCCTGGCTCACGAAGCCGACCTGACGGTTACGTGTCACTCTGCCGACTACAGGTCGGCGGACGAAAACCCCTCGGTGTGATTCGTCTTCGGTCGCTGTCGGGCAAGTCGGGCGAGCGAACCGCTGTGTCACATCGTTCCCCGATAGTTGCGGGGCGTCTAGTCGAGGACTTCGTCGGCGAACGTCTCCATCGCCGCTGCCGGGTCGTCGGCTTCCAGTCCGACGATGGCGTGGTCCAGCCCGTGCGATTCGAGCCGACCGAAGTACTCCCGGAACCACTCGCTGCCGGCGCGATAGCCGAGATGCAGCGGTTCGGGGTCGGCCGTCGGGTCGTCGGCCAGGGCCACCCGGACGGCGATGGCGAAGGGCTTGTCGGTCGTCCGCTCGCGCCAGCGGTCGATATACGAGGTGAGCGTCGTCTCCGGCAGATGGTAGAACAGCCAGCCGTCGCCGTGCTGGGCTATCCACTCGTCAGACTGGCGGGCGTTCCCCGTCGGCAACAGCGCGAGCGTCTCGGTCGTCGGCTTCGGCAGCACGTCGAGTTCGCCGTCGAGGCGGCCCCAGGACCCCTCGATTTCGGGGAACCCCTCGCGCCAGATTGCTCGCAACGCCGCCATCCGCTCCCGGACCAGTTCGCCCCGTTCGTCGGGGTCGACGCCGAAGGCCGGATACTCCGGGTCACGGTCCCCGGAAGCGACCCCGAGGACGAGGCGACCGTCCGAGAGCCGGTCGACGGTGGCGGCCGACTTCGCGACGTGAACGGGGTGGCGAAGCGGTAGGACGATGCTCGACGTCCCCAGCGCGATGTCGTCGGTGTGGGCGGCCAGATGGGAGAGCAGCGGCCAGGTATCGAAGGCGCCGCCAGCGTCGCCAAAGCGGGGCCAGTAGGTGGGGACATCGCGAGCCCAGAGGCCATCGAAGCCAAGTGACTCGGCGTGGCTCGCCAAGCGGACCTCCTCGTCGACAGGCGGGGTCGATTCGCGGACGCCGGTCAACGGGAGCCCCAGGCCGACGGAGAGCCCGTCGCCGTCGAACAGCCGCCGGTAGCCGGCGTTCTCGTAGCCGCGTCGGGTCATCGGCGGCGATAGCGGTCGGAGACGTATCGGTGCTTGGGTCTCACTGTTTCCTCGTCCGGTTCCATCGACAGGGACTGCGTGCCGAGTACAGTGCGCGCGTCGGTCAGCGTCTTCCACTGAACTCGGCGGTGTCCTCTCGAAGGGGGAACGGGGCCCTCGTCGGGAGAGCGAGTTCGTCCTCACCCTTTTGTCAGTGTGGGATCATTATCTCGTATGGAGAACCTTCGCTGGCCACGAATGACCGAAGACGAACTGACCGCGTTTCTCGGGGACGGCGGAACGGGCGTCATCTCGTTTTCGACGAGTAGCGACGACTCCCCGTACTCCATACCGGTGTCGTACGGGTTCAACAGTGACGTCAAACACTTCCACTTCCGGCTGGCACTCCCGCCCGGGAGTGAGAAGGAAGCGCTCGTCGCTCGGCCGGTTTCTTTCGTCACGCACGACCAGGCGGACGAAGGGTGGCGGAGTGTCGTCGCGACCGGGTCGCTCGAGGACCTGACTGACGAACCCTACGAGTCGAGTGCCATCCAGGAACGATGGGGGGTCGATGTCCCGGTCGTCGATATCTTCGAGGAACCTCCGGAGGACGTCGCCTTCCGAAAGTTCCGTCTGGTTCCCGACCAACTCACCGGCCGCAAACAGATTCGGTCAGAGGAGTGAGCGTCCGCTGTCCGTCGAAGACCGTTGACGGCCGGCAGGCACCCCTGGCAACGCTGTACAGAACGCCCTGGCTCGTGGATTCGCTGTAGCTACTCCCCGTATCTCACACGAGGTCGCTGTCGAACTCTGACGCCTCCAACGGAGGGAGTTCCCTGTGTCCAGTTGGTTCAACTCGAATACGGGCCGACCGACCAGACCGACACTTCCACTGGCGAGCATAGCGCCCCTTTGGAGGAGGACTGAGACACACCCAACTGGATATGTGAGGGAAATATTAGACCAGTGACACGCTGAAGGGGGTAGGAGCTCACGAGAGTTTCCCATCCGATAAAAATACGTTATACATATAAGGTACAGAACAATCCGGTGACAGGTGTTTGGTTCCTGCATATGGCTGCAGGAGATCTAGTGCTGACGGGGTTGATGGCCGTCCTCCTCGTCGGCGTCATCGCGTTACTCACGCGCATCGAGAACTGGCGGTCGTACACGCCGCTGGCCGGAGGTGGGACAGCGACGGGCGAGGACGCCGTCGTCCTCAACCGGGAGAAACCCGCGGGGCTCATCCGCTGGCTGACGACCGTCGACCACAAGGACATCGGACTGCTGTACGGGCTGTACGGTATCATCGCCTTCGCCGTCGGGGGTATCATGGCGGTGCTCATCCGCGTCCAGCTCATCACGCCGGGCGGGGCGATTCTGGGGGCGAACGCCTACAACTCCATCCTGACGAGCCACGGCATCACGATGCTGTTCCTCTTTGGGACCCCTATCATCGCCGCCTTCGCGAACTACTTCATCCCGCTGCTCATCGGCGCCGACGACATGGCGTTCCCGCGCATCAACGCCATCGCGTTCTGGCTGCTCCCGCCGGCGGCACTGCTCATCTGGGCCGGCTTCTTCCTCGCGCCGGTCACCCAGAACATGATTGAACCGGCACAGACCGCCTGGACGATGTACACGCCGCTGTCGGTCGAGCAGGCCAACCCCGGCGTCGACCTGATGTTGCTGGGGCTACACCTCTCGGGGGTCGCCGCGACGATGGGCGCCATCAACTTCATCGTGACCGTCTTCACCGAACGCGGCGAGGACGTCACCTGGGCGAACCTCGACATCTTCTCGTGGACTATCGCCGCCCAGTCGGGGCTCATTCTCTTTTCGTTCCCGCTGCTTGGCTCTGCCCTCGTCATGCTGTTGCTGGACCGGAACCTCGGAACGACGTTCTTCGCGGTGGAGGGCGGCGGTCCGCTGCTGTGGCAACACCTCTTCTGGTTCTTCGGCCACCCCGAGGTGTACATCCTCGTGTTGCCGCCGATGGGGCTGGTCAGCCTCATCCTGCCGAAGTTCTCGGGCCGCAAGCTGTTCGGGTTCAAGTTCGTCGTCTACTCGACGCTGGCTATCGGCGTCCTCTCCTTTGGCGTGTGGGCCCACCACATGTTCTCGACGGGGATGGACCCACGCCTGCGAGCCTCCTTCATGGCCGTCTCGATAGCTATCTCGATACCGAGCGCGGTCAAGACGTTCAACTGGATTACGACGATGTGGAACGGCCGCCTTCGACTGGCCACGCCGATGCTGTTCTGTATCGGCTTCGTCTCGAACTTCATCATCGGCGGCGTCACCGGCGTCTTCCTCGCCGCCATCCCCGTCGACCTGGTGTTGCACGACACCTACTACGTCGTCGGGCACTTCCACTACATCGTCATGGGCGCTCTCGGTTTCGGGTTCTTCGCGGGCGTCTACTACTGGTTCCCGGTGTTCACCGGCCGGATGTACCAGCGCACGCTCGGGAAGGCCCACTTCTGGCTCTCGATACTCGGGACTAACCTGACCTTCTTCGCGATGCTGGCGCTTGGCTATCTCGGGATGCCGCGCCGGTACGCGACCTACCAGTTCGACGGCGCCATCGCGCCGCTGGCACAGGTCAGTACGTTCCACCTGCTGGCCACTGCGGGGGCCTTTATCCTGCTGGTCGGGCAGCTCATCTTCGTCTGGAACCTGCTGCAGTCGTGGCTCGAGGGGCCGAAAGTCGAGGACGGCGACCCGTGGAACCTCGAACGCGACGGGATGCTCGACAAGGAGTGGACCTGGTTCGACCGCAAACTGGAGACGGCCGTCACCGACGGCGGCGAGGACGCGGAGCAATCGACGCTGACCGACGGTGGTGAGCCGAAATCGGACGATTGAGGCGAGGGTCGTCAGAGCGCGGCTCTGACGGTGGTGAGCCGAAATCGGACGATTGAGGCGAGGGTCCGGCCCGGCGGCGAACCGACCGTCGACTGACGCTGCCGGCGGTACTGTTCGAGGTTTCGGTTTCAGTACAGTATCTGAACGACTGCAGCCTGCGGTGTCAAACGCGTTTTGCGATGGTGCTATCGACCGTCCCGACTGGCGTGGGGGCGACCAGGTTCAGTGAACGGCCGGCTCAGCGGCCGAACTGAAGACACCAGTCGGACAGGTTTCATCCGGTGTATCGGTCCGCCGGTACCGACAGATATCGAGCAGTGCCAAACCGTCACCAGGCCTCAGAGGAGCACTCACGCCCGACTGACGGCGACACGTTCACTACATCACCGCCGGAGACGGTGCAGAGAGCTTTGGCTTCGATATCCCGGAAACGGGAGAAGTGACGACGCTGAATACACCCGCTGTGTACGGAAGGGCTCTGAAACCCGTCACAGAACGGGGATTTGAGCGGGGCGGTCCCACCCAAACCGTCTTTGGAGCACGTTACCAAGAGCCAGTATGACGGTCACTCGTGAGGTGGAACTGGAGGGTCACATCATCGACTCCGGGACGATGGGGGCCGCTTTCAGCATCGTCATGGACATGGGCGGCTCCTTCACCGTCGAGGCGTTCGACATCGGCCGACGAAAGGAGGAACCGTCCTACGCTCGCCTGCTCGTCGAGGCCGACGACCCGGAGACGCTGCAGTCCATCGTCCACGAACTCCACCAGCACGGCGCGAACCCGGCCGACCCGACAGACGCGACGCTTGAACCGGCGCCGGCGGACCGGGTCGTCCCACACGGCTTCTACTCCACCACGAACCACCCGACGTTCGTCCGCCACGACGACGAGTGGCTCCCGGTCGAGAACATGGAGATGGACTGTGCTATCGTGGTCGAACCGGCCGACGACGACCGACTGGCGGACGGCTCGGACACCGGCCCGCGGGCGTACACGAAGGTCCTGAACGCCGTGGAGGCGGGCGACCGCATCGTCACGGGCGACAGCGGCATCAGGGTCGAACCGCCGGAGCGGCCCCGCGACGCGGGCGGGACCTTCGGCTTCATGCAGGGCGGCGTCTCCGCGGAACGGCCCTCCGAGTCGACCATCCGGAAGATAGCCACCGCGATGCGTGAGACGAACGAGGCGGGGGGCTCCGTCCTCGCCGTCTGTGGGCCGGCGCTCATCCACTCCGGGGCACGTGAGGACCTCGCCCGCCTCGTTCGCGAGGGCCACGTCGACATGCTCTCGGCCGGCAACGGCTTCGCCGTCCACGACATCGAGCGCGACCTCTATGGCACCTCGCTGGGGGTCGACACGGAGACGCTCGACCACGCCCGCCACGGTCACAAGCACCACATCTACGCCATCAGCGAGGTCATCCGCGAGGGCGGCATCGAGGCGGCCGTCGAGTCGGGCACCATCGAATCCGGCGTGATGTACGAGTGCGTGGTCAACGACCGGCCCTACGTGCTGGCGGGCTCTATCCGGGACGACGGGCCGCTGCCCGACACCATCACGGACGCCGTCGAGGCACAGAACGCCATCCGCGAACAGGCCCACGAGGCCGACATGGTCCTGATGCTGTCGACCCTGCTTCACTCCGTCGCCGTCGGCAACTGCCTCCCATCGACGACGCCCGTCGTCTGCGTCGACATCAACCCCGCGACGGTCACGCAACTGCTCGACCGCGGGAGCGCACAGGCCGTCGGGATGGTCACCGACGTCGGTACGTTCGTCCCGCTGCTGGCAGAGACGCTCGCGGAAGACGCCTAGACTCGGCCCGCCGCGACCGCCCGCTCGCGGACAGGGTAGACTCGCTGGTACGTAGCCGGTGACGACACCGGAACCATCGGACGGGAAACTCGTATCACGCACTCTTTTCAATCGAGTGACTAGTGGGGCCATGGTCACACGGTCCGACGCCCTCGACTTCGGCAAGCGAATCGCCTCGGACTTCTCGGAGAAGAACGTGTCGTTCATGGCGGCGGCCCTCGCCTACAACGCCTTCATCTCGCTGGCGCCCCTGCTACTGCTCCTGTTTCTCCTCTTTACCACCGTCGGCGTCGAGCTGGAGAGCCAGCTGGTCCAGAGCGCCATCGCCTGGCTGCCGGGCCCGATAGCCGAAATCGTGACCCAGGTGTTACGGGGCGGGGGCAACGGCGTGAGCGCGTCGGTCATCGGGCTGCTCGTGCTGATATGGGGGTCGCTCAAGATATTCCGCGGGCTCGATACGGCGTTCTCCGAGATCTACGAGACCACCGGGACCTCGTCGCTCGTCGATAAGTTCCGCGACGGACTCGTCGTCCTCGTCGCGCTCTCGCTCGCGCTCGTGGCGATGGTCGGGTCGAGCGTCGTCCTCGGGGCGCTCACCGACCAGATTCCCTACAGCCAGTGGCTGACGCCGGTGGCGCTGCTCGCCGGCCTCGTCGTCGCGTTCTACCCGATTTACTACGTGTTTCCCGACGCCGACCTCGGCGTCCGCGACGTCCTCCCCGGCGTCGTCCTCGCCGCCGTCGGCTGGGGGGCGCTACAGGGGCTCTTCCAGGTCTACCTCTCCGTCTCCGACCCGAGCGCGGGGAGCTTCTTCGGGGGCGTCATCGTCGTGATTACGTACCTCTACTTCTCGGCGCTCGTCCTCCTGCTCGGGGCCGTGGTCAACGCGGCCGTCGGCCACCACTCGCTGGGTGGTCCCGGCGGGGTCGGCCGAGCGAGTTCGCACTTCACTACCGAGCGGTCGGAGTCGTTCGACGACGCCGCACTCGCGGCCTTCCTCGCGGACCTCCGAACCGAGTTGCTGACCGAGCGGGGCACCCACCGGCGCACGGACATGGTCGGGCCGCGCCCGAAACCGACGGGTGACATCGAACTCGTCGAGGAGTCGACGACAGAAGGCGAGGAAAACGAGTGGATGGTGACGCTCCGCTGGCAGTTCTCGGACGACGAACTGGTCGACTATCTGGCGACCCGCAAGGAACCGGAAGCGGACGCGACTGCCGACACCGACCCGGTCGCGAGCGAGTCCCAGTCCGGCGACTGAGGTCAGACCCCTTCGAGGTCCGAGCGGTACTCGTTGATGGCCGCGTCGGCCTCGTCGATAGCGTCGGCCACGTCGGCCCCGTCGCCGCTCCCGAGGTCGTTCAGCGCCGACTGGATGCGGGCGAGCCGTCCGTGGTCGGGGCCACGGTCGGCGGTCGACAGGCGCTCTAGCTGACCGGCGAGGTCCGCGAGGCGGTCGCTGGCGTCGGCGTCTCCGGTGTCCGCGGCGGCCGATTCGAGCAGGTCGCTGGCTGTCGCGAGTTCTTCGCGCGTCATAGCGTGGTGTTCTTGGAAGCGATGTAAATCAGTTCCTCTGGTGGGGGTTCCTGCACCTATCTGTGATGTCGGCGGCGGTCCGTCTCGGTGGCTCTGGCGCTTGCGACGGCCCTCACCCGACGACACGCCCCACATCCGGGGCCGAGGCTTCCCGGTGCCACAGTCAATGATGACGGCAATGATTTCCTATATATGGCCCCGTCACACTTGTGGCGGGTCCGACTCACGGCCGGATAGCCGACTCTCGAATCGCCGTCTGCGGGTCTCCGCCGGTAAGCGACGCATACCCCGAGCGACGGGATGGGGCCTGGTGTTCAGACGGCCGCGAGAGCGAGCATCTCTGGAGTAAACAAGCCCGTCTCGTAACGACTACCGCACTTTCCGTAGCCACCCGGATAGTACCTGGTGCAAACTGTTAACCCGCTATTTCCGGACCAGTAGGACGATGTATCCGCCGGGTCACGTTGGGCTTACCGCGCTGCTGTTCGCGCCGGTCGTGTGCTGGTTCCGGCTTCGCGGTCGCCGGGAGGCCGCGAGAGAGTGTCTGCAGGTGGGGGTCGCGCTCTCCCTCCTGCCCGACGCGGATAAACTGCTCCCCGGGCTGGTCCACCGCGGCATCACGCACACGTTACTTGCGGCCGTGGTCGCCGGAGCCCTCGTAGCGGTGGGATTCCGACTCGCCAGACCGCACTCGCCCGGCCTCGGAGGGGAGTCAACCGTCGTCTGTTATCTCGTCGGCGTGGCCGGTGTCGTCAGTCACCTCGTTGGCGACATCATCACGCCGATGGGTATCCGGCTCCTGTTCCCCGGGTCGCGGACCGTCTACTCCCTCGACGTGGTACGTGCCAGCTCGCCGACGGCGAACATGCTGCTGGTCGTCGGCGGTACCGCGGCGCTCCTGTGTACATACAGCGTCTCGGCCAGCGGACCGACGGTCGACGACACTACTGCGGACGAGTCGGCCGCCGGGCGCGCCCTCTCCAGCCGACGGTAGTTCGCGGGCGGGACGAGCGCGTGGGAGACGGCGACCCGGGGCGGGGTTCGGCGCCTGCCAACCGACCCCCTATGCCGGTCGCGGCCCTACCGACGGTCAGATGGACGCGACCGAACGACAGCACGACCTCGAAATCTCTCGCATGGAATACGACGACGGGTGGACGGTAGCCGCCGACCTCCGCCCGCTCGCCGACGACGAGGTGACCGTCGAACTCATCGACGACACGGCCGTCGTCGCCGTCGACACGCCGATGCTGCGGACCGAAATCGACATCGACTTGCCCGACGACGGGGGAACCGCGTCGCTACGGAACGGCGTGCTCGTCGTCGAAGGCTCCGCGTAGGGCGACTTTCCGGCTTCCGGTGACCGACTGCCTGCACCGCCCCAACTCCACAAGAGATTTCACTCGCTTGGCGGTAGCTCTCTCCAATGACAACGCCGCCGGAGAAGCTACCGACGCTCAGTGGTTCCGTGCCGCCGGTACGGGAGTGGGCGCGGACGTTCGCTATCGGCATCTGCATGGGGAGCGCCGACGCCGTCCCGGGCGTCTCGGGCGGGACCATCGCGCTCATCGCCGGCATCTACGGGCGGCTCATCGCGATGATAAACGCCATCACGCCCGACCGAATCGCGACCTTCCTGCGGTCGCTGACGCCGCTCGACGGCGGATTCGACTTCCGGGGCGCGCTGTCTATCTTCGACGAGATAGACGGCTGGTTCGGGCTGGCGCTGGCCGCGGGGGTCGGGACCGCCGTCGTGCTGGTCACCCGGGCGGTTCACTTCCTGAACCAGGCGTACCCGACGCTCCTGTTTGGCTTCTTCTTCGGCCTCATCGCCGCCTCGGCGGTCGTCCTGCTCCGGGAGCTCACCGTCGACTCCGCGTTCCCGGTGGCGGCGGGCGTGGTCGGTTTCACCATCGCCTTCCTGCTGTCGGGGCCCACTCCCTTCCTCGCGAGTCACGCGCTCGTCGTCGTCTTCGTCGCCGGCGCGGTCGCTGTCAGCGCGATGATACTCCCCGGTATCTCGGGGTCGCTCTTGCTGGTCATCCTCGGCCAGTACACGTTCATGTCGGACACGCTCAGTCGGTTCGTCGACGGCCTGCTGTCGGCCGTGACCGGGGCGCCGAGCGGGTCGCTCGTCGACGACGCCCTCGTCGTCGCGACGTTCATCGCCGGCGGACTCGTCGGCCTGTTCACCGTCTCACGGGTCGTCCGCCGCGCGCTCGACCGCAACCGACGGGCGACGATGGCGTTCCTCGTCGCGCTCGTCGTCGGCGCCCTGCGCGCGCCCGTCCAGGAGGTCGGGAGCGAGGTCGGGTTCTCAACCGACGTGATTCTCGCGTTCGCCGCCGCGGCGCTGGTCGGGAGCGTCTTCCTGCTGGTGCTTGACTGGTACGCCGTCGACCTCGACCTGGACTCGGTGTAGCTCGGCGGCCTCATCCTCGCACAAAGCACTTAGGACCGCTTGCCGACCGCTCGGTATGGACCGTGGCTACTGGCTCCTCGCCGGGTGTGCGCTGACCCTCGCGGTCGGCGGTTTCGGCGCGTACGCCATCTTCGCCGGTCAGAACACCCACAGTAGCGCCGCGTACCTCGATGTCGACACGGCCGACGGGAACGTCTCCGGGAACGAGACCGTCGCGTTCGATGACCTCTCGCCGGCCCAGCAGGAGGTTTTCGAGCGGGCGCGAAACAGTACGGAGATGGTCGACATCCCGCCCGACACAGACTACGTGGTCTTCGTCGACAACCACTACGTCCGGTACCGGAACCGGACCTACCAGGTGGCCGTCGCCGTCGGGAACTAATCAGACGGGTTATCTCCGGATACACCGACCAGGGGTCGGCGCGTACCGGGTAACTCGCTACGAGAAACCGTTCAGAACCCGAACGCCCGGCGGTACTGGGGCGGCCCCTCGATTTCGTCGGTGGCGTCCAGCGCCCGGGCCGCGTGGAGGGCGAAGTAGGGGTCACGGAGGTGTTCGCGCCCGACGATGGCCAGGTCAGCCCGGTCGTTGGCGACGACGGCCTCGGCCTGTTCGGGCGTTGTGATACCGCCGACAGCGCCGACGGCGATATCTGCCGACGCCTCCTCCCGGATGCGCTCGGCGTAGGGGAGCTGGTAGTTCGGCCCGGTCCGCTCGGGGCGGGAGTTCGGGTGGATGCCGCCGCCGCTCACGTCGATTAGGTCCGCGCCCACCTCGGCCAGGTCGCCGGCCAGTCGAACCGAGTCGGCGACGGTCCAGGACGCCCGGTCGGGGAGCCAGTCGGTCGCGGAGATGCGCACGAAGACCGGCTTCCCGTCCGGCCAGACCTCACGCACCGCGGCGGTGACCTCGCGCGCGAGTCGCGTCCGGCCCTCGAAGTCGCCGCCGTAGTCGTCTTCCCTGTGGTTGGTCACCGGCGAGAGGAACTCGTGCAGCAGGTAGCCGTGTGCGGCGTGGACCTCGGCGACTTCGAACCCGGCGTCGCGGGCGCGCTCGGCCGCGTCGCGGAACGACTGGACGACGGCGTCGATGTCGTCCACGTCGAGCCGGTGGGTCGCCGGTGGCTCGTCCTCGTAGGGCCAGGGCTCGCCGCTCGGGCCGACGACGTCCCAGCCACCGTCGCCGGGCTGGAGCGGTTCGTGACCCGCCCACGGCCGACTCGTCGACGCCTTCCGACCGGCGTGGGCCAACTGGATGCCGGGGACGCTCCCCCGCTCGCGGACGAACTCGGCGATGGGTTCGAGCGCCGCGGCCTGCTCGTCGGTCCAGATGCCCAGGTCCTCGGGGGAGATGCGGCCGCGGGCCTCGACGGCCGTGGCCTCCGTCATCACGACCCCGGCGCCGCCGACGGCGCGGGAGGTGAGGTGGGTCCGGTGCCAGTCGGTCGCGACGCCGTCGCGGGCCTCACAGGAGTACTGACACATCGGGGAGACCATCACGCGGTTGGGTATCGTCGTCTCGCGGAGAGTCACGGGGGTAAACAGGGCGGCCATCGGCGACAGTTCGCCCGCGCGTCTGATAACCGCCGGGGTATCGGAAACGCCGTCACCGCCAGACGGCGCCGCCCAGCCGCGTCTCCGAGAGGTCGAAGTCGAAGCGCTCGGTCTTGAGCAGCCCAGCCCCAAGCAGCGCGGCCAGCGCGACGGGAAGCCAGTTCGCGTAGAAGAGGTTGATACCGCCCCACAGCAGGACGAAACTCACCAAGTCGTCGAGCATGAACTCGCAGTCGTCCAGCCGGCGGCGCAGGCCGGCGCGGTCGAAGCCGAGGTCGAAACAGAGGACGGCCACCGCGCCCGACAGCAGCCACCCGAGGTAGTTCGACCACGGGACGCCGTAGAACCCCCCGGACTCGTATATCCAGAAGCCGATGGCGACGGCGCCGGGGTCCAGCACCAGGTCGACCAGGATGACCGTCGCGAGCGTCGCCGGGAGTCGCAGCGGCGCCGAGTTGGCCCGCTCGCCAAACAGCAACAGGACAAGCAGATAGGCGTTGAGGACGAGCGGGAAGAAGAAGACGGGCAGGCCAAGGGGCACCTCGCCGAACAGCATCGGCCCCAGGTCGACGCCGTAGGCGAACTCGCCGTAGGGCCAGCCGGTGCGCACGCCGACGAGTTCGATGGCGTAGGCGTACAGCGTCAGCGCCGCGAGCGCGGCCGTCGCCCTGCGGTCTAACAGCGGTGCGACGCCGGCGACCAGCGGCAGGCGCATGACCAGCGTCCCGAACAGGACGAAGAAGGGGTTGAACGCGAGTGGTGGCGGCAGCAGTCCCTCGGCGCTCGCGAGCAGCGTCACCGCGCCGACGAGGGGGAAGACGACGGCGATGGTAAAGCGGTTCTCGCGGACCAGCGCGTCGAGTCGGGCGGCCACCTCGTGGCGGTCCTCGGGCACCGTCCAGCCCGCGACCCCGTCAGCCATACAGCATCACCCACAGCCCCACGAGGGTGAACGTCATGCCGACGAGCGTGTTGATGGCCGGATACCACCAGTAGGCCTCGTCGATGTCGACGCCGGCGGCGAGGATGCCAAAGACGAGTCCCGGGTAGACGAGCAACAGCAGCCCGAACACCCAGTGGGTGTAGGTGAAGACGAACGCGGCCGAGAGCCAGCACATCACGCAGTAGTAGTAGGTGTTGGACTCGCCCAGGAACGTCGCCGTCGTCTCGATGCCGGCCTCGCGGTCCGGTTCGATGTCCGGAATCGCGGAGAAGGTGTGCATCCCCATCGTCCAGAGCCACGCGCCGGCGACGGCGCTCGCGGGCGGGGCCACCCCCTCGACGGCGGCGTAGGCGACGACGCCCGGCAGGATGTAGAGCCCGTTCGACAGCGAGTCCAGAAACGGCGTCGTCTTGAACCGCAGCGGCGGGGCGGAGTACTCGACGGAGAGGGCGGCCCACCCCAGCAGCGCGGCGACGCCAAGCGGCGGGAGCCACGGGAGGAAGCCGGCGGCCAGCAAGCCAGACGCGACGATTGCCGCGACGACGACGCGGTCCCCGCGGTAGCTGACCTCGCGACCCTCGTCTTTCTTCGGGTTGTCCTGGTCGATGTCCCGGTCGAAGACGTCGTTGACGCCGTAGAGGAAGACGTTGGCCGGAATCGTGAAGTACAGGAAGAGCGCCACGGAAAGCGGCGAGAACAGCTCAGCCGGTCCGTCGGCCGCGTACGTCACCGCCACCACGACGGGGCCGCCCTGATAGAGCCAGAACCGGGGCCGGGAGAGCCAGAACAGGTAGCCCGGCCGGCTCTCCTCGCTCGGTAGCACGCTGGTCAGACGGTCCGTCACGGTGCTCATTCGTGCTCGTCGATGAGTCGCTTGGCCGTGTGTTCGCCGCTGATGAGACACATCGGGACCCCGACGCCGGGCGTCGTGAAAGAGCCCGTGAAGTAGAGCCCGTCGACGGCCGACGAACGGTTGTTCGGACGCAGCAAGGCGGTCTGGCGCAGGGTATGGGCCAGCCCGAGCGCCGTGCCCTCGGTGGCGTTGTACCGCTCGCCGAAGTCGGAGACGGCGAACTGCTTCTCGTAGACGATGCGGTCACGGAGGTCGACGCCGGTGTGTTCGGCGATGTCTGCGAGTATCTTCTCGCGGTACTCCTCGCGGATGGTGTCTTCGTCGTGTAACCCGGGCGCGATGGGGACCAGCACGAACAGGTTGGAGTGGCCTTCCGGTGCGACGGAGGGGTCGGTCTCGCTGGGGACACAGAGGTAGTAGGCCGGCTCGTCGGGCCACTCGGGTTCCTCGAAGATATCGTCGAAGTGGGGGTCCCAGTCGGTCGGGAGCACGAGGGTGTGGTGGGCAAGTGGGTCCACGTCGCCCTCGACGCCCATGTACATGAGGAAAGCGGAGGGCGCGTACGTCTTCTTCTCCCAGTACTCGTCGTCGTACTGGCGCTCGTGGTCGGGGAGCAGTTCCCGCTCGGCGTGGCCGTAGTCCGCGTTGACGACGACCTCGTCGGGGTGGTACGTGTCGCCGTGGACCGTCTCGACGAGAAAGCCCTCCTTCCGCCGGGATATCTCGGTCACCTCGCTGTCGGTCTCGTAGGTCACACCCATCCCCTCGCCGAGTTCGACCAGCGCGTCGACGACGGCGGCGATGCCCCCATCGGGGTAGTAGACGCCGAGGTTGAAGTCGACGTGGCTCATCATGTTGTAGAGCGCGGGCGTGTTCTTCGGCGAGCCACCCAGGAACACGAGCGTGTACTGCATTATCTGCTGGAGTTTTGGGTGCTGGAAGTAGTCGGAGACGTGGCCTTGCATCGTGCCCAGCAGTTGCAGGCCGATGGGGGCGGCGGTCATCACGTCCAGGTCGACCCAGTCCCGGAGCCGCGAGCGGTCCTCGTAGACGAACTTCTCCATCGCCGTCTCGTAGTGGGTCTCGCTGGTGTCGAGGTACTCCTCGAAGGCCTCGCCCGCGCCGGGCTCGTACGATTCGAACAGCTCGCGCATCTCGTCGTTGTTCCCGGTCACGTCGAGCCGGTCGCCGTCCTTGAAGAAGATGCGGTAGTGGGGGTCCAGTCGTTCGAGGTGGTAGAAGTCCTCTGGTTCGTGCCCGAAGTACGCGAAGAACCGCTCGAACACGTCGGGCATCAGATACCAGGAGGGGCCCATGTCGAACGTGAAGCCGTCCGCTTCCAGCCGGGAGGCGCGCCCCCCGACCTGTTCGTTTTTCTCCAGGACGCGGACGTCCGCGCCGGCGTCGGCCAGATAGCAGGCCGCCGAGAGGCCACCGAACCCACCGCCCACCACGACAACCTCGTCTCCGGACAGGTCACTCATTGTTGCTCTCTCGGGCCCGGAGCGACAATAAAGCCGCGCCAAACAGGGTTGGTGTGTGAAACCGACGCAGGGAGTCGTGCCCGAGATGTGACGCCCTGCAGTGACAACGGCGATGTGAGTCGAACCCGTACGCGCCGGTATGGACGACGCGACAGTGGTCGTGACGGGTGCGAGTCGAGGCATCGGCAAACAGGTCGCGCGGGCGGTCGCGGACGCCGGCGGTCACGCGGTCGTCTGTGCCCGCGACGCGGACGCACTCGACGGGGTGGCCGACGATATCGCGGCCGAGGGCGGCGCGGTCACGGCGGTCCGGGCCGACGTGCGCGACGAACTGGACGTCGAGCACCTGATGGAGCGGGCGACCAGAGTCGGCGGGGCCATCGACGCCGTCGTCGCAAGCGCCGGCGTCTACCACGGGACGCCCGGCCAGACCCCGCTTCAGGAGGAGTCTTACGCCGCGTTCGACGACCACCTGCGGACCAACGCGCGGGGCGTGTTCGCCACCGTCCGCGAGGCGGTCCCCCACTTCGCCGAGGGCGCCCGCGTGGTCGTTCCCACGGGCGCGGTCGCCCGGGACGGGGAGCCCGGCTACGGCTCCTACGCCGTCTCGAAGGCCGCCGCCGAGGCGGTGGTCCGGGGGTTCGCGGCCGACCTCGACGCCGCCGTCGGCGCGGTCGACCCCGGCAACGTCGCTACCGACCTCTCAGGCGAGGGCGGCCGCGACCCCGCCGACGCGGCCGGGATGGTGCTGTGGGCGCTCGGCGACGCGCCCGCCGCGGACCTCGACGGCGCGGTGCTGGACTGGGGCGACTACCGACGGGCCACCCGGTAGCACCGACGGACTTATTACTAACAACACAGTTGTATCGACTAATGGCTATTAACAACGAGTCTGTTTTTAATAACCTCGGGGAGTACTCGCTGCTCGGGCTGGGGAGCGTGGTCGCGCTGGTCCTCCTGTCGGGGCTCGCCGTCACCGGCGGCGCGCTGAAGGTCCTGGTCATCTCCTGGGTCGCCTTCGCCGCGATGGGCCTGGGCGCCTGGCTGGGCGCCCGCGCGACGGCGACCAGTCCCCATCGGCTCGTCTGGGGCTACGGGCTCGCGAGCGGCGCGATGGTCACGTCGGCGGCGATGTTCCTCGTCCCGCAGGCGATGGGGCTTGGCACCGCCGCCGGCACGCCCCGCATCGGCGGTATCGGTATCGCCGCGGGCATCGTCGCGGGCTACGGCACTCACACTATCGGCCACCGGCTGACCCACCTCGATGCGAGTTTCGACACGACGGCGGCGGCCATCGCGGCCCACGCGCTCTCTGCGGGGCTCATCATCGGTCTGGTCTACGCCTCGATGCCGACGCTCGGACTCCTGCTCGGACTGGCTATCGTCTCGCACAAGGGGCCAGCGGGGTACGCCGCGGCCCGGCGACTGGTCCGTGACGACAAGTCCGCGACGGCCCTCTTGCTCCCGGCGGCCGGGGTCGGCCTGACGGCTATCCCGTCCGCACTGCTGCCGATGCCGGCGAGCCCAACCGCCAACGCCGTCGTCTTTGGCTTCGCCGCCGGTATCTTCCTCCACGTCGCGATGGACTTCCTGCCCAACTGCGACGCCGGCAGCGAGATAGACGAGGTCTGCTCGCTGCAGGAACACTCCCACGGCCTGCTGGACGAACTGCGGACCCACGCCGTCGGCTCGACGGTCGTCGGCGCCGCCCTCGTCGTGGCGGCGTGGGTCGCGGTTTCGGCCTGAAGCGACTGTTCAGGCATCGTCGCCGTCAGCCGACGAGATGACGTGTCTCAACCGGTCCTGCCGACCGGGCACGTCGAGCGTGTACTGCGTCGACCTGTCGCCGTCGGGCGGGACGGCGTCGACGGTGTGGCGCTTGCTCGCGCCCGGGTCCAGTTCACCGGCGAGGCGGCCCACCGGGGTGTACGCGACTCTCGGTCCCTGTCGATTGAGCGCGAGGACGTACCGACCGGCGCCCTCGCCCTCGTTGGTCACCGTGATAGTGACCTGTGGGTTCGACCCGGCGCCCGCCGTCTCGGGGCCGTCGAGTGTCACCGAGAACGGGGGCAGAGGGTCTTCGAGCCGTTCGACGGTTTCGGCCGATGGCGCCCACCGCCCCTCGCCCCAGTAGAGTTCGGCGTCGGTCGCGTCGCCGGTTTCGGGCAGCCCGAACACGAGCGGACCGCCGTCTTCACCGTAGGTCTCGCCGGAGAAATCGCCGCGGTAGAGCGGGCGTCTGAGCTCTTCCGGGAGGTAGCTGGCGCCACTGAACCGAAGCTCTATGTCCGACCGGTCGGGGGCGTTCCCGGCCACGTCGACGACGAGATACTGGCCGGCGTCGTCTGTGACGCCGATGGAGTCGATTCTGGGCTGGACGATTCCGGGTTGGACCGCGGCGGCCGTTATCTCGACGTCGCCGGTCGAGTCCGGGGTGGTCGGTGCGTCACTCGGCGACGGCACCGGTGCGGGCGTCACTGTGCCGTCGGCCGTGGGCTCACCACTGGTGCCGGTACAGCCGCTACCGGCGACCAGCGAGCCGACGAGCGCGAGGAGATGGCGGCGGCGCATGGGCGGCGCTACCGGTGATTCCTGTAAATGCTTTCAGGTGACTCCGACTGGCGTTTCAGTTATACTCCCGCCACCGGTAGCCACACTCCTGGCACTTGAAGAATCGCGTCGGCGGCTCGTCGGCCGCGCCGGTCTGTTTGATGGTGTACCACGCTTTCGTGTGGCCACACGCCTCACAGACGACATCGTTCGCGGTGGGCTTGCCCTCGAAGTCGGCGCCTTCCTCCGTCTCGATGACGTCGTCGTCTGCCTGCTGGGCGGTGCTGACGAACTCGGCCGCGCGGTCGGCGTCCTTCTCGACGCTGGCGCCACAGGACTGACAGACCATCTCGTCGCCGTCGGTGTGCATCATCGAGCCGCAGTCGTCACAGAACTGCATACACGGCACTCGACGGGCCGCTCGGATGTGTCTTACTCCTCGTCTTCGAGTTGGCGCTGCTCGGCGACGACCGGACAGTTCAGCAGGCGGACCGTCGCCATGTCGAGGAACTCGATTATCTCGGCTTCGTCGTTCGTACAGCGGGCGTTTGGCGGCCGGGAGAAGTGCTCGCACTGCTCGCAAAAGCGGTGTTTCGACACCTCGACGTACCGGCTGTCGTCGACCGACGCCGCCGCTGGCTCCTCGTCCAGTGACTCCCAGACCTGGTCCGCGTCGAGTTCCTCGACGTCGACCGACTCGAAGACGCTCTCGCCCTCGCCGAAGGGGTCGCCCTCGCGGCCGTCCATTCCCCCGAACGGGTCGTCCCCACCGAAGAGGTCCTCGCTGCCGCCGCTACCCTCCCCAGCGGATGACCCGTCCGAGCCCGTCCCTGTGTCAGCCGGAAACAGGTCGCCCTCCTCGAGGAACTCCTCCTCGAAGGCCGGCTCCGCGTCGGTCCCGGCGGGGTCGGCACCGTCCGCCGAGCCGGGCGGTGCCGCGGCGCTGTCGCCGGTAGGACCGTCGTCGCCCTCGTCCGCGTCGGTCCCGTCCGGCCCCGCGTCGTCGAGGCGCTCGAACGGGTCGCCCTCGCGGTCGTCCGGCACGTCCAGCGCCTCGAAGGGGTCGTCGCGCTCCTCGTCACTCATCGGTCGGGCCCGCCTCTAGCTGTGCGGCGGTGACGAGCGACGCCTTCTTGCGGATGATGCCGCCCTCGGGCTGGACGTCCGACACCGTCGAGTTGCAGTGGGGACACTGCGGGTCGGTGAGTAGCCCGACGTGGACCGTCTCGCCGCAGTTCTGGCACGACGCCGCCGTGATGCCCTCCTGGGCCGCGGCGCGCTTGATGCGGTCGACGGCCTTCTGGTGGGCGTCGCGCCCGCCCTGGTTGTCCCGGAGGTCACTGACGACCCAGGCGACCCGTTTGAGCTTGTCCTCCGTGTCCTCGAGCCGCCGCTCGAACTCGTCGAAACGCGTCTCGAGGTCGTCGACTCGCTCGGTCTGGGCGGCGACGTCGGTCTCGAACTCGTCTCTGACCTCGACGAGTTCGCGGTTTAGCTCCGTGACGCTCTCGTCGAGCTCCGCGACCGTCTCGAAGGCCTCGTGGTCCGCGGGCGCCTTGCCGTCGAGCTCCCGTTTGAGCTGGACGACGCGCTCGCGGACGTCGGTAATCTTCCCGGCGAAGTCGTCCTCGATGTCGTCCAGTCGCCCCTCGACCCGGGACTCGACGGCGTCGGTGATGTCGGGTAACCGGTCACGGACCGTCGAGTCGACCCGTTCGTCGAGTACGTCGTCTACGGCCGCCGTGACGGCCGCGTCGAGTTCGTCCTGCATCGCGTCCTCGACGCGGCTCTCGACGTCGACAGCGGTCGACAGGTCGCCGTCGCCGCGCTCGCTCGTCGTGCGGTACGCCGCCAGCAACTGCGTCACGAGCTCCTCGCGCGGTTCGCCCAGCTCCCGCGCGCGTTCGTCCAGCCACTCGTCGAGCTCCGGCGGCAGCTCGACGGCGACCACCCCCTCGTCGGTCGACTCACTGGCCATTACGTTGGCTTCTACGGACGAGATAGTTAAGCGTTTGCCGCCAATTTCAGCAGACGAGACTGCCGGTCGCTCAGCGTATCTTCCTGACGTCGCTGATGTCGAAGCCGGCCTCGCCCAGTTCCGTCTCGAACTGGACGATGTTCTCCTCCTCTATCTGGGAGAGGACCCCGCGGAACTGCTTGACGACGAGCGTCCGGGCCCGCGTCGAGCCGCCGGACTCCCAGGAGAACTCCATGGTGCCGTGGGCGGCCTCGGAGAGCTGGCCCGTCCGCGTCGCGGACAGCGTCTCGTGGTTGAGGTGCATGAGGATGAGCCCGCCCCACTGGTGGGCCGCCCTCTGGATGCCCGAGACGAGAAACGTGATGTCGGCCCACTCGATGTCTTCGCCCATCGCCGCCACCAGGTCCGACAGGGAGTCGATGACGACGAGGTTGTTCGGGGCGATGTTGCTGAGTGTCGTCCCCAGCGCGCTCAGGAGGTCCTCGCGCTCGTGCCGGGCCCTGAGGTCTTTGATGTTGGGCGTCTCGTCGGCGTACCACTCCCGGGGCACCGGGCTCATGTGGAAGTACCGTTCGGACATGTCGTGGAACTGGACGCCCGCCAGGCCGGCGTCCAGCACCTCGTCGTCCATCGCCAGGCGCATCTCGTCGGCGAGTTGGCTCTCGCTCGCGGTAAAGGAGAGGTAGTGGACCGACTCGGGGAGTATCGCCTTCTCGGCGGGGTCGCCGTAGTAGAGGTCGAACAGCCCCGGGTCCTCCTCGGCCATCGCGTTGATGACCGCGCTGGTGTGCATGAACTCCCGGGAGCCCGCACCGGCCTGCCCCGACAGCAACACGACGCTCCCCGTCGGCGCGCCCCCGTTGATGATGGAATCGAGCTGCTTGACACCGAAAGGGAGGCGGTCCATACACGCCATCCTTACTGCGACCGCTTAAACGCTTGGCCCGGATTTCGGCCGGCGATACTCGAGGTCACACCGCAGGGCCGTCGTCCTCACTCGTCCTCGGCGAGCGACGCCCCGGTGTTTCGCGGGGCTGTCACGTGGACCTCGCCGCCGACGCCCGCCGCCTCCAGCGCCCGGTAGCCCGCTTCCTTCGCCTCGCGTGTGCCGCCGGCGTCGGTCAGGCCCCACACCGTCGGCCCCCACGAGGACTGGCCGGCGCCGGTGACGGCCGGGGCGTCTGAGAGGTGTTCGACGATACTCCCCGCGGGCGGGCGGTAGACGCCGCCCTGCTCGTCGGCGTACCACGCGCCGTTGAGCCGACCCAGACGGGCCGCCGCACCGCCGAAGTCCCGGCGGCTCCGGGTCGCGATAGCGGGCAAGAGTCGGCGGGTCAGCAGCGCCGATACCTGGTCGGCGATACCGGGGTCGGCCCGCTCGATGGCCGTGCGCATACTCCGCTCCTCGGCGCTACCGCTCCGACCGGGGTCGGTGTCGGGCACCACCAGCACGAAGCGCCAGTCCGCGGGGACGTCGTGACGCGCCACGACCGGCGGGACCTCCCAGTCGCCCTCCGCGGGGGGCTCGTGGGTGAACCGCTCGGTGGGGTGGCCGCCGTCGACGACGAACCCGCCGCTCTCGAACGTCGCGACGCCGATGCCGCTGCGCCCGCCCCGGCCCAGTCGCGGGGCGACCGTCCGCGCGTCCGCGGTCGTGTCGTGTGCACGCGCGACGGCGACGAGCGTCGCAAGCGCCAGCTGGGTCCCGCTGCCCAGGCCGACGTGGCGCGGGAACCGCTCGCGGACCCGAACGGTCGCGCCGGGCACGTCCAGCACGTCCAGGACGCGCCGGGCGTACGGTTCGGCCGCGTCGTCGCAATCGAGCACGTCGGCCGGTTCGGCTTCGACCACCAGCCGCGGCCCCTGCAGCGCGAGCCCGACGCCGCCGTAGAGCCGCTCGTGGGCCAGCGAGAGGTTCTGGAAGCCAAAGTGCAGTCTCGCCGCCGTCGTGACCGTCGCCATTACCAACGGTTCGCGCTGGCGCGGAAATGAACCTACCGTCACCGGAGGCTTTCGCCAGCCCCGCGTGAGACGATACCACGAGTACAAGTTGTTTAAGGTCCCCCGCGGCTATCGACGGTGTATGAGCAAGCAGGAAGCGCCAGAGCGCGAGGAGTCGGGCAAGGACCCGAACCTGCGCAGCAGCGAAGTCACCGAAGGGACCGACCAGGCCCCATCCCGGGCGATGTTCCGGGCGATGGGGTACGACGACGAGGACCTCCGGAGTCCGATGGTCGGCGTCGCAAACCCGGCGGCGGACATCACACCGTGTAACGTTCACCTGGACGACGTGGCCCAGTCTGCCTACGACGGCGTCGACGACTCCGGCGGGATGCCCATCGAGTTCGGCACCATCACCATCTCCGACGCCGTCTCGATGGGGACCGAGGGGATGAAGGCCTCGCTCATCTCCCGCGAGATGATAGCCGACTCCGTCGAACTCGTCTCCTTCGGCGAGCGAATGGACGGGCTGGTCACCATCGGCGGCTGTGACAAGAACATGCCGGGGATGATGATGGCCTCTATCCGCACCGACCTCCCGAGCGTCTTCGTCTACGGCGGCTCTATCATGCCGGGCGAACACGACGGCCGCGAGATAACAATCCAGAACGTCTTCGAGGGCGTCGGCGCCGTCGCCCAGGGCGAGATGAGCGAGGACGAACTCGACGAGATGGAACGGCACGCCTGCCCCGGTGCGGGCTCCTGTGGCGGGATGTTCACCGCGAACACGATGGCCTCCATCTCCGAGGCGCTGGGGCTCGCGCCGCTGGGGTCGGCGGCGGCGCCCGCCGAACACGAGGACCGCTACGACATCGCCGAGCGCGCCGGCGACCTCGTCGTCGACTGCATCGAGAACGACCGCCGCCCCTCCGACATCCTCTCGAAGGAGTCCTTCGAGAACGCCATCGCACTCCAGGTCGCCACCGGCGGCTCGACCAACGCCGTCCTCCACCTGCTGGCGCTGGCCGCCGAGGCCGACGTCGACCTCGCTATCGAGGAGTTCGACGAGATATCCCGACGGACGCCGAAAATCGCGAACTTACAGCCCGGCGGCACCAAGGTGATGAACGACCTCTTCGAAATCGGCGGCATCCCGGTCGTGCTGCGCCGCCTGCTGGAGGCCGACCTCATCCACGGCGACGCGATGACCGTCACCGGCCGCACTATCGCCGAGGAACTGGCCCACCTCGAAGAGCAGGGCGAGATTCCCGACGACGACGAGATAGAGGCGGACTACCTCTACAGCGTCGACGAGCCCTACTCCGAGGAGGGCGCCATCAAAATCCTGACGGGGAACCTCTCGCCGGACGGCTCAGTGTTGAAAGTCACCGGCGACGACGCCTTCCACCACGAGGGCCCCGCGCGGGTCTTCGAGAACGAGGAGGACGCCATGGAGTACGTCCAGACCGGCGAAATCGAGTCCGGAGATGTCATCGTCATCCGCAACGAGGGGCCACGGGGCGGCCCCGGGATGCGCGAGATGCTCGGCGTGACCGCTGCCGTCGTCGGCGCCGGCCACGAGGACGACGTGGCCCTCCTGACCGACGGCCGCTTCTCCGGTGCGACGCGTGGCCCGATGATAGGCCACGTCGCCCCCGAGGCCTACGTCGGCGGCCCAATCGGCGCCATCGAGGACGGCGATACCGTCACGGTGGACATCCCCGACCGGCGCCTCGACGTGGACCTCTCCGACGACGAACTCGAGCGACGCCTCGACGAGCGCGACGACCCCGAACCGCCCTACACCGACGGCGTGCTCGCGAAGTACAACCGCGACTTCGGCTCGGCGGCCAACGGCGCGGTGACGAACCCCGGCGCGAAGTGGGACTGAGCACCGCCGAAGGCGCTGGGAACGTCGTGCGGCGTCCGACCGTCGACACGCCACGGTGCCCCCGAACCGTCCTGTAGTGAGCGAGTTCCTGTTTTATCCCTCGCCGTCCATGTTCGTCTATGGACAGCCCCGGTCCCGAACCCGACCGCGTCCCGCTCCAGCGGCAGTTGACCGCGGAGTACATGCGGATGGCGGGCGGGCGGAGCAACGTCCACGGACTCGTCGAGGTCGACGTCACCGACGCCAGGGAGCGGATTCGGACCATCGAGGCGGAGACCGGAACGGCCCTCTCGTTTACCGCCTTCGTCGTCTCCTGTCTGGCGGCCGCCGTGGCTGAACGGCCACGTGTGAACCGCTATCACGACTGGCGAGGGCGGGTCCATCAGTTCGAGGACGTGGACGTGAACGTCCTCGTCGAGCGGGCGGGCAACGGCGAGCGCGTCGGTGTCCCCCACGTCGTCCGGGCGGCGGACCGGCGGAGCGTGCGGTCGATTCACCACGAAATCCGGCGCGTCCAGTCGGACACGTCGCCGCCCGACGCGGCCCGATTCGCCGGGCTCACCCGTCGCCTTCCGGGGGTGGTCCGGCGACAGATGTGGCGCCTGCCCCAGTTGTTCCCGACGAGGTGGAAGCGACTGGCCGGCACCGTCGCCGTCACCTCCGTCGGGATGTTCGGCACCCGGAACGGGTGGGCCATCAGTCCCACGAACTACACACTCCAGCTAACGGTCGGCGGCATCGGGACCAGGCCCCGCCTGATAGACGGCGAACTCCGGTCCCGGGAGTTCCTGAGCCTCACCGTCACGTTCGACCACGACGTCGTCGACGGGGCCGAAGCCGCGCGGTTCGTCGAGCGCCTCGGCGAGCGCCTGGAGGCCGGGGCCGGTCTGGACGGCGTGTCCGCCGAGTGAATCGTGGTCCGGCACTTTGCGGTGCGATAACCGCACCGAAGGCGCGATTCGCGCCATTTACACACACGTCCTCGATGACCGCTCCCACAGGGCGCTCTTCGAGTGCGCGAGGAAGGGGTCGCCGAACACGGTGCGATGGCAAGATAGGAGTGGGCCGGGACGCAATAGGCTGACAGTGACCGAGACGTACGTCTGTTCGCACTGCGAGGCCACCGTCACGCGCCCGTTCGAAATCCGCTCGCTCATCCGGACCTGCGGCGAGTGCGGCGAGAACGGTCGGTTCCTCCATCGGTCGCTGGTCGAGTCCTTGGGGAGCCTGCCGCGGGAGGAGTTGCCCGAGGACTGGGAGGCGATGCCGCTTGACGAGCGGTTCAAGCTGGCGCTCAGCGAGGGGCTGATACAGCTCACGCGGAAGTAGCGCGACCGCCGTGGTGTCAACCGAGACGGAGGTGGCCTACATTCTTAAGTTGGATAGCGCGGTTGGTGTGTGTATGCGCCCCACGCCGTCACGCTGGGCGACCGGTGCGGAGACGCTGGTCGGGTCACGGCCGTCCGCCCGGCCCGTCGGCGGCTGTCGGAACGACGGCGGCGGGGGAGAGGAGACGAAACCGTGAGCAGTATCTTCGGGTCGAAGCCCTCTGAGGCACACGTAATCTGGCGGAGTGGACGGGACGACAGCGGCACGAAGCGGTTCGACTTCGAGTATCTGGAGCTGTGGGCGGCCCACTTCGGCGCCGACTACGAGGAGTGGGAGCGGGTCGACCACGAGCGGGCCGACGAGTCGCGACACCAGCACGTCTGCGTGTTCGCGCGGACGGAACGGGGCGGTGCGGAGGTCTCGCTGGGCGGGGAGTCCTGGAGCATGGGCACCGTCGAGAAACCGCGGACGTTCGTCGAAATAGACGAGGCGGGGCTGCTCCGGTTGCGGGGCTGGTCCACCGAGACGACGCTGGACGTGGACGAACTCGTCGTCGACGGCGCGACGCTCAAGTTCCGGACGGCCGGCGGCGAGACGAAGTCAGTCGACACGCGGAAGCTGTCGCGCCGGGAGTAGAAGGGACAGGGGCCGCTGTGACCGGCCTCGACAGCGCGCCACAGCCGGTTCTGTCGTCCGACGGAACTCAGCGCGTGCTGACCGACCGGGTCTGTCGCACGTCCCGTGCCAGTTCCGCCGCGGCCGCGAGCCGGCGGTTCTGCGCTTCGGTGACTGATAGGCTCGCCCGCCCCTCGTGACGTCCGGAGATGGGGTCGAAGGCGGCCACGTCGAAGCCCATCCGTTCGAGATACCCTCGGAGTGCGTCCGACTTCAGGCCGTCACGTATCGCGGCGTTGACGTACTGGATGACCGCGTCGAACTCGGGGAGGACGACCTGGTCCTGCGTGACGCGTCCGGTATCGCCCTCGATGCGGACTTCGGCGTCGCGGATGTGTTCGACGGTGCCGGCGACGGTGTCGGCGAGTCGGAGGACCTCGCTCGGCAGTGCAGTGTCGGGGGACCGCCACTCGACGGTCCCGAACCGCTCCCGTATCTGGACCGGCGTCCAGACGGCGCTCTCGGGGTCGAACGACGAGACGACGGCCCGTCTGTCGACGCCCGCGGAGAGCGCCGCCGTCTCGAACTCCTCGTAGCGGCGTTCCAGCCGCCGTCGCCACTCCTCGGTGGAGTCGATGTAGCGCCAGAGCCGGCCCTGGTGTGGGAGGTCGTCGTAGGCCATCCAGCGGTAGAGTTTCGAGCGCGCACCGGCCGAGAGCACCCGGCCGCGGTACCGGCGGCTGGAGTTGACCAGCGCGAGTGCGGGGTCCAGCGCGACCAGCGTGTTCACCTGCTCGCACTCGCGGCCCGGAATCTGCTCGACGTGGACGTGCGTGCCGGCGCAGCGGCGGACGCACTCGAACTCCTCGCCGATGACTTCTCGCTGTATCCGCGTCCGCTCGCTGGGTACGTCGGCTATCTCGTCGGCGTGCAGCGGCGTCGCGAGCGGGACCAGCCCCATACCGTGGTCGTCGGCCACGTCGAGCACGCGCTCGATTCTGCCGAGCAGTTCCGCCCGCAGGGCCGCCGTGGTCTCGCATGGTGTCGTCTTTATCTCAAGCAGGGGCTCGACGAACTCGCGCTCGACGCCCGCGGAGGCCGCTACGAGCGGGTCGGGCTCGACGAGCCGTCCCTCCTCGTCGACGACCCAGTATTCGACCTCGATGCTCCGTCGTATCGGTTGGGATTGGTTTGCGGACACAGTGCGCTCGGTCTCCGTAGTCTCTGCGGCGTCGCCCGTTCCGTGTGGCCGTCCGACCGGGAGCTGTTCGGCTTCGAGTCGCCAGTGGGGGAGCAAAAGTGCTGTGTGTTACCATATCTGTATCTCCTTGGAGGGACTATATTGCTAGTATCCGTCGGCGACCGTGGCGCGCGGAACCGAAACCCGTTTTCCGTTCAGGGGCCTGTGACCGCAGTATGCACGTCGTCGTCAACGCCGCGATGAGCGCGGACGGGAAACTCGCCTCGCGCCGGCGCGAACAGCTCGCCATCTCCGGGCGCGACGACTTCGACCGCGTCGACCAGCTCCGGGCCGACAGCGACGCCGTCATGGTCGGGGTCGGGACCGTGCTGGCCGACGACCCGTCGCTGACGGTCAAAGACGAGTCGCGCCACGCCGACCGGTTGGACCGCGGCGAGTCGCGGAATCCGGCCCGCGTCGTCGCGGACTCGCGCATCCGGACGCCGCCCGAGGCCACCGTGCTCGACGACGCCGCGGAGACGTACCTCCTCACCAGCGAGGCCGCGCCCACGGACTTCATCGAGCAGATGGAAGAGGCCGGCGCGTACGTGCTGGCGGCCGGCGAGGACCGCGTCGACCTCACGACGGCGCTCGCCAAACTGGAGGGCGAGGGCATCGAACGGCTGATGGTCGAGGGCGGCGGCGAACTCATCTTCGGCCTCTTCGAGGCGGGGCTGGTCGACGAGCTACGCGTGTACGTCGGTTCGAAGGTGCTGGGCGGCCGGGACGCGCCGACGCTGGCCGACGGCGATGGTTTCGTCGAGTCGTTCCCGGAACTCGCACTTGAGTCGGTCGAACAGGTCGACGACGGCGTCCTGCTGACCTGGACCGTCGAACAGTAGCGCCGCGAGAACAGCTAGTGGTCGTGGCCGGTCAGTTCGGCGAAGGAGGCACCGAAACGCTCCTCGAAGAGGTCGAGGGTGAGTTCTTCGAGGTCCTGAATCCCCTGGTCGGCCTCGCCCTGGCCGTGGTGGACGGCACCGTGGATACGCTGAGCGAGCCCGAACATCGCGATGTCGCCGACGACGGCGGGGTCCGTCTCGTCGTTCTCGCGCAGCAGGTCGAGCAGTTCGCTCGGTACGGTCAGTTCGTCCTCGGAGTCCTCGCCTTCGATAGTCAGCGTGACAGTCTCGTTTGCCATGGTCCCCGATTCGCCGACCGCACAGAAGGGTCTGTCGGGTTCGTGCCCGGCCGCTGCCAGGGTGGCTCTCGGCCCGCTCTCTCGGGCGGTAGGACCGCCCGGCAGCGGCCGCTCACTGGTCCGCCGCGGTCACCGCGATGCCCGCGAGAACGACGGCCCCGCCACCGACGGTAAACAGCGTCGGTGCCTCCGACAGCAAGAGGAAGGCGAGTAGCGTCGAGCCGACGGGCTCGCCGAGCAGGGAGACGGAGACGACGCTCGACCGGAGATGCGCGAGGGCCCAGTTGATGACCGTGTGGCCGAAGAGACCGGGCCCGAGCGCGAGGCCGGCAAACAGCACCCACTCGCGGGCTGGGTAGCCCGTCAGTGGCGCTCCCTGCGCGAGCGCGATAGCCAGCAACACGACACAGCAGACGCTGTAGACGACGACCACGTACGGGACGAGCGAGACGCGCTGGCGCAGCGACCGGCCGGCGAGGACGTAGCCGGCGGCCATCACCGCGCCAAGCAGCGCGAGGGCGTTGCCGTACAGCGGGTTCGGTCCGACGAGCACGCCGGTGAGCAGGTCGCCAAGCGCCATCGCGAACATGCCGGCGACGGCGAGGAGGATACCGGCGACGATGCGCACGCTCAGGCGCTCCTCGAGCAGGAGCCACGCGCCCAGCGCGACGAACAGCGGCTGTGACTGGACGATGGTGACGCTGGCGGCCACGCTGGTCCAGGTCAGGCTCTCGAACCACGCGGCGAAGTGAACCGCGAGCGCGACGCCCGACAGCGTCGCGAACAGCAGGTCGCGGCGGCCGATGCGGTCGAAGTCGGACCGGTAGCGCCAGAGTGCGACCGGGACGAGCGGGAGCGTCGTGAACAGGACCCGATAGAACGCGGCGACTGTCGCCGGCGCGTCGCTCAGGCGGACGAGAATCGCGCCGGTGCTGACGGCGAGGACGGCGACGGCGAGGCCGACGCCGGGGTGGATTGCCTCCTCGGTGTCTGTGAGCACACCTCTCATGTGAAACGTGACTTCGCCGTGGCGTCGCTGGTCGACCGGAACACGAAAACGGTTGGATTAGCCGCCCAGGTACAGCTTCGACACTTCGTCGTTGTCCAGCAGCGAGTCGGCCTCGCCGCCAAAGCGGACGGTCCCCTGGTCGAGGACGTAGCCCCGGTCGGAGATGCCCAGCCCCTCCGTGGCGTTCTGTTCGACCATCAGGATGGCCGTGTCGAGGTCGTTGACCGCTTCGACGTGGCCGAAGACGTCCTGTGCGGTGTTTGGGGCCAGCCCCGCCGACGGTTCGTCGATGAGCAGCACGTCGGGCTCCATCACGAGCGCGCGGGCGAACGCGAGCACCTGGCGCTGGCCGCCCGAGAGGGTCTTCGCTTTCGCCGTGCGCTTCTGGTCGAGCAGCGGGAAGCGGTCGTAGAGGTCGTCCATGACCGCTTCGAGGCCGCCGTCGCGGGCGACCCCGCCCATGCGCAGGTTCTCGTCGATGCTGAGCGAGCCAAAGACGTTGTCGGTCTGTGGGACGTACCCGATGCCCTCGCGGACGATCTCTTCGGGCGCCATTCCGCCGATGTCCTCGCCGTGGTAGGTGACTGTCCCTTCCCACGGCGTGAGCATGCCAAAGACGGTCTTGAGGACGGTCGACTTCCCGGCCCCGTTCGGGCCGATGAGGCAGACGATCTCCTCCTCGTCGAGATGCAAGGAGCAGTCGTCCAGCACCTGCACCTCGCCGTAGCCGCTGTCGACGTGTGAGAGTTCGACGATGTGGTCGGCCGCGCCGTGCTCCGTCGTAGTGGTGTCTGTACTCACTGTTAGCCTCCGAGGTACGCGTCGATGACACGGTCGTCGCTCTGGACTTCGTCGGGTCGCCCCTCCATGAGCACGCTCCCCTGGTCGAGGACGATGACCGGGTCGGCCAGACTCATCACGAACTCCATGTCGTGTTCGATGAGCAGGAACGTCGTTCCCTGCTCGTTGAGCCGGCGAATCTGCTCGGCCAGTTTCTTGCGCAGCGTCGGGTTCACCCCGGCTGCCGGTTCGTCGAGCAGCAGGATGTCGGGCTCGGACAGCATCGCCCGTGCCAGTTCGACCAGTTTCATCTGGCCGCCCGATATCTTCGTCGCGGGCTGGGTCGCGAGGTGGTCTATCTCGAAGTCCTCGAGGATTCGGTTGACGTCCGCCATGTTCTTCGATTCCGCCTCGCCGACCGAGCCAGGCGAGGTGAACAGATTCAGGAACGACTCGCCGGGCTGTTCGCGCGGGCCGACGAGCATCGCCTCTCTGACGGTCATCCCCTCCAGTTTTCGGGGGGTCTGGAAGGTCCGAATCAGGCCCTGGTCGGCGATTTCGTACGGTTCCAGCCCGGTGACCTCGGTGCCGTTGACCGAGACGCTACCCTCGTCGGCCTCGTAAAAGCCCGAGATGAGGTTGAACAGGGTCGACTTCCCGGCCCCGTTGGGCCCGATGAGCCCGGTGATAGTTCCGCGTTCGACCTCGAAGGAAGCGTGGTCGGTCGCGACCAGCGCGCCGAAGGCCTTCACGAGGCCGTCGACGCGCAACACCACGTCGTCTTTCGACATCGTCGCCGCCGTCTGCTGTGTCTGTTCGCTCATTGTTCACCTGCTTTGGTCTCTCGGACGCCGGAGTCGGGCTGTTCGGGCGCTTCGTCGACGGTACCAGGCCAGATGAGCTCTCGCTGTGGGGGTAACACGCCCTGTGGCCGAAAGCGCATCAGCAGGACGATGATGAGCCCGATGAACAGCAGTCGCAGCGGGGCGGCCTCGAACGGGAGGCCCCGCGTCCCCTCGCGGATAGCGACGATGACGACGCCGCCAAAGAGGGCGCCGCGGTTGGAGCCGCTGCCGCCCAGGATGACCGCGACCCAGACGTAGAACGTCGTGATGGGGTTCAGGTCGCCCGGGCCGACATAGAGGTTCAGGTGGGCGTAGAAGACGCCCGCGAGCGCCATGATGAGGCTCCCGAGGACGAACGACTGCATCTTGAAGCTGTAGGTGTTCTTCCCGAGCGCGCGGGCGAGGTCCTCGTCGGAGCGAATCGTCCGCAGGACCCGTCCCCACGGCGACCGGTGGGCGCGTCGCAGGACCAGGTAGCTCACGACGACGAACGCGAGCACCAGCCCGACGTTCAGCAGCGCCTGCCAGAACGGCGTGTTGAGCACCATGGCGCCGGGGCCGGAGCCAAAGACGAGCGTGGGCATCGTCTCGGGAAGGGTCCCCAGAACTGGCCACCCCTCGAAGAAACTCGGGATGCCCCGGACCCCGGCGCTGCCGTTCGTCCAGGAGTCCTGGTTCTTGACGATGAGGCGGACGACCTCCGCCAGCCCGATAGAGGCGATAGCCAGGTAGTCGGCCCGGAGCCGGAGCGTCGGGATGCCGATGAAAAGCGCCAGGACCGCCGCGAGCGCCAGCGCGGCCAGGAGCCCGACCAGCGGGACGTAGCCGCCCGCTATCGGCGAACTGCTCGCGCTCGCCAGTGCCGTGCCGTAGGCGCCGATGCCGAAGAAGGCGGCGACGCTGAAGTTGATGAGCCCGGTGAAACCCCACTGGGAGTTGAGTCCCAGCGAGAGCAAGGCGTACATCCCCGCCAGACCGACGAGATAGAGGAAGTACGTCGGTCCGAGCCGGCCGGTGAGCAGGCTGAGCAGGAGCGCGAGCGCGGCGAGCACGACGAAGACGCTGACACCCTTCTCGGCGAACGTGAGGCCGTTCCAGTTCCCTTTCGGGTCGTCGACGAGCGACATCTAGCTCGCCTCCCCGGCGATACCGTTCGGTCGGAACAGCAACACGACGACCATGATGACGAAGGCTATCGCGTCGGCGTACTCGATGCCGATGGGGATGCCCCAGGCGTCGGGGACCAGCGGCAACAGTGCGCCCAGTTCCGACAGCAGCGGCGTCAGCTGGTTTATCATCCCGATGAGGAAGCCCCCGAGCATCGCGCCGTAGACGGAGCCGATGCCGCCGAGGATGACGGCGGCGAAGATGAGCAGGAGGAGGTTAAAGCCCATCCGCGGGACGAACTGGCTGTAGAGACCCAGGAACGCGCCGCCGGCGCCGGCGAGTCCGGCGCCGATGACCCAGGTCCACAGTTTGATGCGGTCGGTCCGGATACCGCTGACGCGGGCCAGGTCCGGGTTGTCGGCCATCGCGCGCATCTTCCGGCCGAGGTCGCTGTACTGCAAGAGGACGTGCAGGCCGGTGACCAGCACGACAGCCGAGACGACTATCGCCACGTCGTGCTGGGTGACCCGCACCCCGTAGGGCACCAGTGCATCGATGGGCCGGAGCGACTGGATACCGTACCGCGTGGGCTGGGCCCCGAAGCCGAGTTGGATGACCGCTCGGTAGATAAAGGCCAGCCCGATAGAGACGATGAGCAGCCCGATGGAGTCTAAGTCCATCCCGTCGTAGACGAGTTTCTCCGTGGCGACAGCGACGAACGCGGCCATCGCTATCCCGGCGACCAGCGCGACGAAAAAGCCCAGGGGCAACCCGAGCACCGTCGCGCCGAGGCCGCCGATGGCGCCGAAGGTGACCAGCGACGTGTAGGCGCCGATGGTCATCGTGTCGCCGTGGGCGAAGTTCGCGAAGTTCGCGATGGAGTACACCAGCGACAGGCCGATACTGCCGAGCACGATGATGCTGCTGTACACCAGCCCGCTGGCGAGTTGGTCGAGTACCATCGCTCGTGATCAGGAACTGATGAAGTCGATGCCTTCGTAGCTGTGGTCCTGCACCTGGAGCACCTGCAGGAACCCGACCGGGTCACCGTTCTCGTCGAAGTCGATGGGACCGCTGACGCCCTGGTAGTCCACGTCACTGGGGCTGCCGTCCGAGAGAATCTCGCTCGCGGCCTCGAAGGAGGTGACCTGCTCACCCTCCGGTCGGCTGACCTCCCGGACGACCTCGCCCAGCGCCGCGCCGGTAAAGGAGTCCGCGGCCTGGATAGCGAGCGCCGCGTTGATGACACAGTCGTAGGCGTAGGCCGCCCACGAGGTCGGGGCTTGCCCGTACTCGCTCTCGAACGCCGAGGCGAAGTCCTTGTAGTTTTGCTCCTCTACGGGCGCGGAGGGGACGACTATCTTCATGTCCTCCATGCTCCCCTCGGGGGTGTTAGTGAGGACGTTCTCGCCCGACACCGAGTCAGCGCCGTAGAGCATCGCCTCGTAGCCACTGGAGTATATCTCGTTGACCATCGTCGAGAACTCGGCCTGATAGGTGACGAACAGCCAGGCGTCGGCGCCCGAGCTGTTCATCTCCGAGATGAGCGAGGCGTAGGACTGCTGTTCCTGGTCGTGGGAGTTGTTGTAGGCGACCGACCCGTCCCAGGCGTTCGTGAAGGCCTCGGCCAGGCTCTGCCCGTAGTTGTTGTTGACGTAGGTGAGCGCGACCTCGTCGTAGCCGTCCTCGGCGATGATGTCCGCGAGCGCGGTCGCCTGCGTGCTCCCGGGCGGCGACATCCGGAGGAGCCCGGGGAAGTCAGTCAGTCCCAGCCCCGTCGAGTTCTGACTCAGTTGGACGACGTCGGTCCCCTGGACAACGCTCTCGTAGATGGCCAGCGAGACGCCGGAGCCGACGGCCCCGATGAGGAACGGGACGCCGTCCTGGTTGACGAGCTTCTGGGCGGCCGAAATCCCGCCCTGGTTCTCGCTGCCCGAGTCCTCGACGGTGATCTGCAACTCGCTGTCGCCGATACCGACCTCGTTGACCGCCGACAGGGCGAGGTCCTTCCCGCGCTGGTTTCGCTCCCCGAAGGCCGATAGCGACCCCGTCTGTGCGTCGACCATCCCGATGTTGTAGGCCTCACTCCCGGACGAGCCACCCGGCGAGCTACAGCCGGCCAGGCCGGCGATACCGACACCGCCGGTGAGTTTCAGCATCGTCCGTCGGTCGACCGAATTTGTGGTAAATTCTCGCATGGGTTCTTCAACGGTCTTTTTTCATAGATGTGCCTGAATTGTGCCCCTACCATGGTCGGGCGATGGTCCGTTTTCACGACTGCGGGCGTCCCTGTGCGTTGCTTTCCCTCCGCTCGTGTCAGAAATATTTGGTAGGGTCCTGCTATAGGGGAATCTGGTGCCTGTGACGTTGTATGATACCCCCAATTGCGAGCAACTTCGTGGCCGGTGAGACCCCGTCGGAGGCGCTGGACCACGTGGCGGACCTGAACGCCCGGGGAGTGAAAGGCATCTGCAACCTGCTCGGCGAACACTACGACGACCGCGCGGACGCGGACGCGGACGCCGATGCGTACATCGACCTGGCCGAGCGTATCGCCCGGCGAGACGTCGACGCGTGTCTCTCGGTCAAACCGAGTCAGATAGGTCTGGAGGTCGGCGACCGCGCCTTCGAGGAGAACCTCGCTCGCATCGTCGACGCCGCCGACTGCTTCGTCTGGATAGACATGGAGGACCACGACACGGTGGACGTGACCCTCGACGCCTTCGAGCGCCACGCCCGCGAGACGGACGGGAACGTCGGCGTCTGTGTGCAGGCCAACCTCAAGCGGACCGGCGAGACGCTCGAACGGCTGGCCGACTGCCCGGGGAAGGTCCGCCTGGTGAAGGGGGCCTACGACCCGCCGGCCAGTATCGCCTACAAGGAGAAGTCGAAGGTCGACGAGATGTATCGGGAGTACCTGACCTACATGTTCGAACACTTCGAGGACGGCATCGCCGTCGGTAGCCACGACCCGGCGATGATAGAGTTCGCACGGGACCTGCACGACGAACACGGGACGCCGTTCGAGATTCAGATGCTCACGGGCGTCCGCGAGGACGCCCAGTTCGAACTGGCCGAGGAGTACGAGGTGTACCAGTACATTCCCTACGGGAGCAAGTGGTTCTCGTACTTCTATCGCCGCGTCCGCGAGCGCAAGGAGAACGCGCTGTTCGCGCTGCGTGCCGTCGTCGGTGCCTAGGGGTCCAGCAGCTTCGCCTCGGCCTTTCTGAGGTGTTCCAGCAGGGTGGTCTTCGAGACGTCGAGGTCGGCCGCCAGTTCGCGTGTGTCACACTCCCGGGGCCACTCGTAGTAGCCCGCTTCGCGCGCGTGCTCGAACACGTCACGCTGTTTCGCGGTGAGCGTGTCGAGTCGGTGGTCCCGGACCGTCGTGGCCGCGGCCTCGCTCGTCGTGATGGAGTCGATACTGACCTCCGCGCCGGCGTCCTCGCGGACCCGGTCCAGGGCGTCCTCTATCCCGGAACGGTCGTCCACGAAACAGACCTGCCACTCCTCGCGGCCGTTCTCGATGCGGACCGGGGCGTTGTGGACGAACCCGTGTTCAAGCAGTGTCGGACATACCATGTCTTCGGGGTCGTATTCGAGGAAGAACTCCCGGACGACGTTGCCCGGCGCGTTGCGCTCGCGGCCGAACCGCTCCTGGAGTTCCGAGAGTTCGCCGGAGTGCTCGGAGTCGCGAATGGCCTCGAGCAGGTCGTTCACGGCCGGTTCGTCGTCGGCAAAGGCCGTGAACAGCCCCTTGACTTTGCCCCGGTGGTTCCCGTCGGTCGTCGGTGAGGTGTAAATCGAGTGTGCCAGTACCCCGCCGCTTGTCTCTCCTGTTGCCTTGATGGCCCAGCAGTTCGGATGCCAGAGGTCGAGTGTCAGCCACGTCGTTTCGCTCTGATTGACAACTGCCATTGTTACGATATGGACTCGGTAGAGTTATCCGTGTGTCGGTTTGCCAAACCCCTGCCGACCATGGTCGGGACGGCCCCGAAAATGCACGGTACAAACTCCGAGAGGCAGTTTCTGGCGGCCCCGTCCATGGTCGGATGGGTACTTTGGAGCGTGTCGGCGGTACACCGACCAATGGCAGAGACGTACCAGCACTACATCGACGGCGAGTGGACCGACGGGCACGGCTCCGAGACGTTCGACAGCGAGAACCCGGCCACGGGCGAGCAACTGGCGGCGTTCCACCGGGGCACCCCGGCCGACGTCGACGAGGCCGTTGCGGCCGCGGACGCGGCATACGAGGAGTGGCGCGAGCTCTCCCGCATCGACCGCGCCGAGTACCTCTGGGACGTCTACCGCGAACTCCGCGCCCGGACGGACGAACTCGGGGAAATCGTCACGAAGGAGTGTGGCAAGGAGATAAGCGAGGGGCGGGCCGACGTGGTCGAGGCCGCACACATGGTCGAGTGGGCCGCCGGCGACGCCCGCCACCCGAGCGGTGACATCGTCCCCTCCGAAATCGCGGCCAAGGACGCCTACATGCGCCGCAAGCCCCGCGGCGTCACCGGCTGTATCACGCCCTGGAACTTCCCCATCGCCATCCCGTACTGGCACATGGCCGTCGCGCTCGTCGAGGGCAACACCGTCGTCTGGAAGCCCGCCGAACAGACCCCCTGGTGTGCCCAGATTGTCGCGGAGATGTTCGAGGACGCGGGTATCCCCGAAGGCGTGTTCAACATGGTGCAGGGCTACGGCGACGCCGGCGCCGCCATCGTCGACGACGACCGGGTCCCGACGGTGCTCTTTACCGGGAGCGCCGAGGTGGGCCACGAGATAGCCGACGCCGTGGGCGGGGAGTCGGGCAAACGCGCGGCCTGCGAGATGGGCGGGAAGAACGCCGTCGTCATCACCGACCAGGCGGACATGGATATCGCGGTCCACTCCGCGGTGATGTCGGCGTTCAAGACGACCGGCCAGCGCTGTGTCTCCGCCGAGCGACTCATCGTCCACACGGATGTCTACGAGGAGTTCAAGGAACGGTTCGTCGAGGTGGCCAGCAAGGTCGCCGTGGGTGACCCGCTGCAGGAGGACACGTTCATGGGTCCGCTCATCGAGCCCGAACACAGGGAGAAGGTGACCGAGTACAACGACCTCGCCCGCGAGGAGGGCGTGAACGTCCTCGTGGACCGCACAGAACTCGACGCCGACGAGATTCCCGAGGGCCACGAGGACGGCGTCTGGGTGGGCCCGTTCGTCTACGAGGCCGACCCCGACGCCGACCTGCGCTGTACCCACGAGGAGGTGTTCGGTCCCCACGTCGCCTTACTGGAGTACGACGGCGACATCGAGCGCGCCGTCGAGATACAGAACGACACCGACTACGGGCTGGCCGGGGCCATCGTCTCGGAGGACTACCGTCAGATAAACTACTACCGCGACCACGCCGAACTCGGGCTGGCCTACGGCAACCTCCCGTGTATCGGCGCGGAGGTCCAGTTGCCCTTCGGCGGCGTCAAGAAGTCCGGCAACGGCTACCCGTCGGCCCGCGAGATAATCGAGGCCGTCACCGACCGCACGGCGTGGACGCTGAACAACTCCAAAGAGATTCGGATGGCTCAGGGGCTCTCGGCGGACATCATCACCGAGGACGATGACTGAGCGAACGACCCACGGCGCGGTCGCCTGTTCGAAGTGTGCGGGGCGGGTCCGCTCTCGGGGCGGTGTCGCAGTGTGCCCGTCGTGTGGTTGGGTGCCCCGGCGGGGCGCCGACTGAGAAGCGCCGCTCAGGCCCCGGCTGTACTGCCGTTTACACTGTTCGGGGCGGCCGGCTTCCGTTCGACGCGCTCCTTGAGCGCGGTGTTCATCGCCCTGAAGCCGCTGCGGATGCTGCCCTCGTGTAACAGCACGCCCACGAGGACGCCCGGGAACGTCTCGCTGTGGTGGAGCCGTGTCAGACCGTCCTCCAGCGGTTCGATGCGGAACTCGTGACGGCCGTCGAACACCCCCCGGACGCCCAGTCGGCCGACCCACTCCAGTCGCTGCCCGGGCACGACGGCGGTCACGCGGGGTCTGAACGACAGCTCCCGGCCGTTCGGGGGTCGAATGTTGAAGTGCAGGCGTTCGCCCTCCGCCGCGGCCCCCGACGCCGTGAGGATGAACGGATTCCACTCGGTGTAGGCGCCAAAATCAATCAGCGTCTCCCAGATACGCTTCGGCGTCGCGGCGATGTCGATGGACGTATAGATAGTTGACATGCGTACATATGTGGTCGGCCACGAGCTTACAGTCATACTGCCACGAGAGGCGCTCTGAGGCGCTTCAAACGCCGGTGCGGCGACAGAATCAGTCGTCGGCTTCCGCGGCCGCCTCGGACTCCGCCTCGACGTCCGGCAGGTCCTCGAGGTACTCGTCGGCGTCGATGGCGGCCTTACAGCCCATCCCCGCCGCGGTCACGGCCTGCTGGTAGTGGTAGTCGACCACGTCGCCGGCGCCGAAGATACCCTCTACGTCGGTGGCGGTCTGGCCCCCACCCTTGCCGCCCTTCGCGACGATGTAGCCGGTGTCGTCCAGTTCCACGCCGGTCTCCTCCAGGTAGTCCGTGTTCGGCGTGTGACCGATGGCGATGAACACCGCGCCGACGTCGAAGTCGAACGTCTCCGTCTCCGCGTCGTCGAGCTTCTCGCTGGGGTGGCCCGACTCGTTTTGCGCCAGCGTCACGTGGTCGACACCCTCCTCGGCCGACCCGTGCATCTCCAGCAACTCGGTGTTGCGCATAATCTCGATTTCGCCGGCCTCGACCTTCTTCCCGACCTTCTCTATCCAGTAGTCCTCGGCGCGGAACTCCTCGCGGCGGTGGGCGATGTACACCGTGTCGGCGAACTTCGTGAGGAAGTGCGCTTCCTCCATGGCCGCGTCGCCGCCGCCGACGACGAGCATGTCCTCGCCGCGGAAGAAGGCGCCGTCGCAGGTGGCACACGTCGAGACGCCGTAGCCCATCAGTTCGTCCTCGCCGGGGACGCCCAGCGTCCGGGCGCTGGCGCCCGAGGCGGCGACGAAGGCGTCGCAGGTGTAGACGGTGCCGTCGCGGAGTTCGACGCGGAACGGCCGCTCGTCGTCCGCCACGTCGGTGACGATGCCGTGCTGGAGTTCGGAGCCGAACTGCTCGGCCTGCGCTTTCATCTTGTTGATGAGCTCCGGTCCCGACAGGCCCTCCGGGAAGCCGGGGTAGTTCTCGACCTCGCTGGTCAGCGTGAGCTGACCGCCCGGCTCGTCGCCCTCCAGGACGAGCGGGTCGTTGTTGGAGCGGGCCGCGTAGATGGCGGCGGTGAGCCCCGCGATGCCGGTCCCGGCCACGATGAGTCGGCGGTGTTCGATGGCGTCCTCGGTCATGGCCACGACTACTGGATACCGGGCTTTGTAGCTTGCGCTGTCGTGTGACAGACGGGACGAGACCGATTCGAGCGGGCCCTTGCCCACCGCTCCCGGCCGCGGGCGACAGACCTTAGGCCGCCCCGGAGCGTTCTCCGGACATGGCCGCCGACATCGAGGAGAAGACCGACCGCTACGAGGGACTGCTCGCGGAGGCGCTCGACGCCGCCGAGGTGGCGCCGCCGGAGGGGACGCCGATGCACGACGCCGCGCTCGACTGCGAGGAGATGGCGGCGGCGTATCTCGACGACGGCCGCCACTTCCGGGAGGCGGACGACCTCGTCAACGCGCTCGCCTCGTTCTCGTACGGCCACGCGTGGCTGGACGCCGGTGCGCGAATCGGGCTGTTCGACGTGCCGACCGAGGGGCATCTGTTCACGCAGTGAGCGGGCGCAACCGAATTCTAGTTAGAATCTAGGAATGATTTATGTCCCGGTAGTCCTATCTCCCGTGCGGAGTCTTATCATGATGCCAACAAGAAGGCGCGTCTTGCGGAGTATCGGTGCGGGAACGGCCGTACTCACACTCGGTTCCGGGGTCGCGGCGGCCGAGGACCACGACGACGGGGACGGCGACGCGAGGGTGCGGGTCGCCCACGCGTCACCGGACGCCCCGAACGTGGACGTGTTCGTAGACGACGCGAAGGTCCTCGCCGACGTGCCCTACACCGCCGTGAGCGGCTACCTCGAACTGCCAGCGGGAACCTACCAGGTGACCGTCGCGGCCGCAAGCGACGCCGAAGAGGCGGACGAGGCCGATACGGTGGTCTACCAGGAGGACGTCACCTTCGAGGACGAGGCCTACACCGTCGCGGCCATCGGCGAACTCGACCCGGACGTGAGCGACGAGGCGTTCCGCGTGGCCGTCTACGAGGATTCCCTCGACAGACTCGACGAGGACACCGGTCGGGTCCGGGTCGTCCACGCGTCGCCCGACGCCCCCGCCGTCGACGTGCGGGTGGTCGACGACGGGTCGACGGTGCTGACGCTCGCCGACGGCATCGAGTTCGGCGAGGCCAGCGAGAACGTCGAGGCGGCGGCGGGGACCTACTCCGTCGCGGTGTTCCCGGCCGGCGCCGACGAGGACCTCGACGAGGCCGTCTTCGGCCCCGTGGACGCCGAGGTGCGCGACGGGGAGGTACTGACGGTGTTTGCAATGGGCTTTGTCACCGAGGACGCCGAACCCGAGTTCGAACTGGTCACGGCGTACGAAGACGCCGAGCGAGACGACGACTGCGACGACTGAGGGTCGAGCCTCGGCAACCGATTTCTTCACCGAGGTGGCGGGTCGGTGGGCTTACGTAGCCGCCCTGAGTTGCCAACGACGATGGAGGCCGTCCTCTGGTACGTCCTGACGAGCACGCGGGGCGGGACCAACCGCATCCGCATCCTGAGGGCGCTGGACGAACGGCCGCGAAACGCGAACAAACTGGCCGAGGAACTGGACCTCGACTACAAGACGGTGCGTCACCACCTCGACGTTCTGGAGGAGAACGACATCCTCACCGACAGCGGCGACGACTACGGCGCGGTGTACCTCCCGACAGACCGTGTGCACAACTACTGGGACACCGTCGAGCAGATAATGGAGAGCGCAGAGTGACTATGGCTGAATTTGGGAAAGAGTATATCCCCGAAAGCGGGAAAAGGTCAGGTAATGGTCGGCTGGATTGACCTCGCACGGGCCGCCGTCGGTCTCAACGTCCTCCTTCTGGCGGCGCTCATCTACGTGTGGGGCCGGAACTACCTCCAGATTCGGTCGAAACACACGCTCGGCCTGCTACTGTTCGCGGTGCTGTTGCTGGGCGAGAACGTCTTCGCGCTCTACTTCTACTCGCTGAACCCGCTGCTGTCGGCGTGGTTCAGTACGAAGGTGCCCGACCCCGCCTGGCAGGCGATGGTCTCCCTGCACGTCTTCGAGGTCGTGGCCCTGGCCGTGTTGGCCTGGATTACCTGGGACTGAGTTCGCGGCTCCCGTCCCGGCGCTGGTTTTATACCTCGATACGGTAATCGGAGCCTGTTCCGCCGCGTCTCTTCCGAAGCCTAACCACCACACGTGGGCCGAAATATGGCGCAATTTGGGTGATAGTCCGGTCCTAGTTAGGTAAATCCCTTTTTACGACTCCTCGGAATGCAGTTGTATGCGGAAACGCATCCAGACGGTACTGATTGCCCTCACCGTCGTCACCGCCGGCTTCGCCGGCGTGACGGCGGCCGAGACCGGAACCGCGACCGAACAGGCACAGCAGGCAACCGGCGCCAGTGTCACGTTCGCGAACCAGACTACCGGCGGCGACACCGTGGTCGTCGACTCCGTGACGCTCCCGAACGGCGGGTACGTCACCATCCACGGCCCGTCGCTCGCCGACGGCGACACGCTCGGTAGCGTCGCGGGCACCTCGGCGTACCTCGAACCGGGCACGCACGAGAACGTCACCGTGACGCTCACCGACCCGGTGAGCGAGGGGAGCTACACGGCGATGGCCCACCAGGAGAGCGACGGTGACCGGACCTACGAGTTCGTCGCCTCGAACGGCAGCGTCGACGGGCCCTACACCGCCGACGGGAACGTCGTCGTTGACAGCGCGACGGTGACTCCCTCGGCGACCGTCTCGATGGCCGACCAGCCGACCACCGGCGACAGCGTCGTCGTCGACCGCGTGGTCCTCTCGGCGGGCGGCTTCGTGACGGTTCACGACGCGACGGTCACCGAGGGAGCGGTCCTCGACAGCATCCGCGGCACCTCCACGTACCTGGACGCTGGCGTCCACGAGGACGTCCGCGTCGAACTGGACGAGCCCGTCACCGGGAACACCACGCTCGTCCCGATGGCGCACATGGACACCGACGGTGACGAGAGCTACACCTTCGACACCAGCGATGGCGGTGCTGACGGCCCCTACGTCGGCGACGACGGCCCCGTCGTGGACACGGCGGCCGTGACCGTCTCCGGCACCTCGATGGCGAACATGAGCGACCAGGTCACCGGCGGCAGCGCCGTGACGGTCGACTCGGTGTTCGTCCCCGAGGGCGGCTTCGTGACGATTCACGACGCGACGCTGCTGGAGGGCGCGACCTTCGACAGCGTCCGCGGCACCTCGATGTACCTCGAACCCGGCTACCACACCGACGTGACCGTCACGCTCGACAGCGCGGTGTCGAACGACACGACGCTCGTCGCGATGCCTCACACGGACAGCGACGGTGACGGGAACTACACGTTCGTCGAGAGCGACGGCGGGGCCGACGGCCCCTACACCGACGCCGACGGTATCGTGACCGACGCGGCCAACGTCACGGTCTCGGCGACCGTCTCGATGGCCGACCAGCAGAGCGGCGGTAACGCCGTGGTCATCGACCGCGTCGACCTGAGCGAGGGCGGTTTCGTCGCCATCCACGGACCGACCGGCGCCGTCGTCGGAGCCTCCGACTATCTCCCGGCGGGCGTCCACGAGGACGTCGTGGTGACGCTCGACGAGCGACTCACCAGCGGCCAGACGCTCGTCGCGATGCCCCACTACGACAGTGACGGCGACGAGAACTACACCTTCGTCGAGAGCGGCGGCGACGCCGACGGTCCCTACGTCGCCGGCGGTGGGCCTGTCACCGACTCGGCCGAGGTCACCATCGAGGCCAGCGTCGGCTTCGAGCCCCAGTCCAGCGACGGCGAGACCGTCACCGTCGAGTCGGCCACGCTGCAGGACGGCGGCTTCGTGACGATTCACGACGCGACGCTGCTGGCGGGGGCGACCTTCGACAGCATCCGCGGCACGTCGACGTACCTCGGCCCGGGCACCCACGAGAACGTCACGGTGACACTCGATGACCCCCTCGCCGAGAACACGACGCTCGTCCCCATGGCCCACCGCGACACCGACGGTGACGAGGCCTACACCTTCGAACAGAGCGGCGGGAGCGCGGACGGCCCGTACGCGACCAGCTTCCCGCCGGGCGCGGTGGTGGCCGCCGCTCCGGTGACCGTCCAGACGGTGGACGACGGTGACACGGACGGCGACCAGATGACCGAAACGGCGACCGAGGAGATGACCGGGATGACCGAGGGCACGGCGGTTCGGACAACCGGCGGCTCCGGCCCTGGCTTCACCGGTATCGTCGCGCTACTGGCGGTCGTGGCCGCGGCGCTGCTGGCCGTTCGCAGCCAGCGATAATCCTCCGAGACGCCCGTCCGTCGGCGTGCGTCTCGGTACCACGGATAACGACACATTTATATAGTTTTCGGACTAACTAAATGTAAGAGAGTGTCGGTAGTCGACGTTTGAACATTACGGATAAGGCAAGACCGGTCCCCACCATCATGAGCGAATCACCAGTACGCAGCAACACGAGGGAACGAACACAGAACGAAGAGGTCGAAGCGGAGCAGTCGGAGCGACAGGACGTCTGTCCGGAATGCGGCGGGAACGTCGCGACGGACACCGAACACGGCGAGACGGTCTGTAAGGACTGCGGGCTCGTCATCGAGGAAGACAGCATCGACCGCGGCCCCGAGTGGCGCGCGTTCGACTCGGCCGAGCGCGACCGGAAGTCCCGCGTCGGCGCGCCGACGACGAACATGATGCACGACAAGGGCCTCTCGACCAACATCGGCTGGCAGAACAAAGACGCCTACGGGCGTTCGCTCTCCAGCGAGCAGCGCCAGAAGATGCAGCGCCTGCGCACGTGGAACGAGCGGTTCCGAACGCGCGATTCGAAAGAGCGCAACCTCAAGCAGGCGCTGGGCGAGATAGACCGCATGGCCTCGGCGCTGGGGCTGCCCCAGAACGTCCGCGAGACCGCGAGCGTCATCTACCGCCGCGCGCTGGGCGACGACCTGCTGCCGGGCCGCTCCATCGAGGGCGTCGCCACGGCGGCGCTGTACGCCTCGGCGCGGATGGCGGGCAGCCCCCGGTCGCTCGACGAGATGGCCGTCGTCTCGCGGGTCGATAAGATGGAGCTTACCCGGACCTACCGCTACATCGTCCGGGAGCTGAACCTGGAGGTCCAGCCGGCCGACCCCGAGCAGTACCTCCCCCGGTTCGTCTCGGACCTGGAACTGACCGACGAGACCGAGCGCCGGGCCCGCGAACTCATCGAGCGTGCCCGCCGGGCCGGTCTGCTGTCGGGCAAGTCGCCGGTCGGGCTGGCCGCGGCCGCCGTCTACGCTGCCGCCCTGCTCACCAACGACAAGGTCACCCAGAGCGAGGTCAGCGACGTGGCCAACATCTCCGAGGTCACCATCCGGAACCGGTACAAGGAACTGCTCGAAGCCGAAGACGTCCCGGCCTGATTCGGCGGTACACCGACGCCGGGCGGCGGGAGCGACGGAATCTTTTTGTGAGTTCCCGTGGGTGTCATTGTTACACATGGAAGAAGCCTATGTGCGGTTGCTCTGTCCGGAGTGTGCCAAGGACTGGGAGTCGACCCCGTCACAGCTCCCCTCTCACGACGCTGTCTATCACTGTCCGAACTGCCACGCGAGCCGACGGCTCGCCGAGTTCACCCGAACCGACCACGACCTGCGGACGCTGAAGGGGCTACAGTAACTAGTCCTCGCTCGGCGTGGCCGAGCGCGCACCGCAGGCCTCACACCGCAGCACCGTCACGTCACCTTCCGTCTCGAGCCGCGTATCGGGGAGTCCACACTCCGAGCAGCGGACGAACCCCTCGATGTAGGCCTCGACGGCCCCGCCGATGCGGTCCGCGTCGAAAGCTCCGGTTATCCGGGCTCGGCCGCTCTCGTCGATGTGTCCGCTGGTCCCGACCTCCCGCTGGAGGTACTGGAGGAGGTGGTCGGGCTCCCGGTCGAGGCGGTTACACAGCGTCTGAAAGTTCTCGACGACGGTGACAGACCCCTCCTGGCGGACCTCCGGGTCGGGGACGGAGAGGCGTTCGTCCGTGCCGGTGACGTCGGCCGTCTCGCTCGCCGCTCTGTCGAGCATGTCGTCGTAGTCCATACACGGTGGTCGTCGGGCAGCCCTGAAAAACCTTTCAGCCATCGAGAGGTTTCGTCGCCCGACTGCGATTTCGGCTGTCTCCGGGCCTGTTCTTCACGTTCTATCATGTCGGGGTCGTGTGTTAACCCCCCTCAGAGTAGTACTATAACCCCTCGGTTTCTAGCTTGGGGTGACCATGAAGAAGCAGGAGCTTATTCACCTTCACGGCCTGCTTGCACAAGTACAGAACCACTACGAAGCAGAATCGGGTTCCGAAGTGGAACACGACGAATACGAGGAACTCGGCGTCAAGCCGACATCTATTCACAAGTCGAAGACGGACCACAAGGCCGCCGTCTTCGCAATCGCGAACGGTATCACCTCGGAGATGACCGCCGAGGAGAAAGAGCCGGTTTCTGCCGCCGCGGACTGAGACTCGATTTCTTCGCTTCCGTTAGTCACCCGATAGTCACGGGTCGGACCGACTGTTCCACGATAGCTCCTGCTCGCGTCTACTCGGGGTCGGGCGCTCCCGACCGCTCGCGACGACGGTCCGTCTCACTCGTCGATGAGGTCCTCGAACTCGGGGAGGATATCGCCCTCGTCCGCCGTCTCCGACTCCGCCTCTTCGGTCTCCTCGCTCTCGGGCTCCTCGTCCGGGAGCTGTTCTATCTCGACGATATCGAGGGGGATGTTCGTGAGGCGTTGTCCGATTTCCTTGCGCGCGATTCGGGAGGCGTGTTCGTCGCGCTCGACGTTGAACACGGTCATCTCCAGTTCGAGCGCGACGAGGCTCTCGTCGGCTGCGATGAAGGCGGGTTCTAGGTCCTCGTGGCAGTGGGGACAGACGCGCTCACCCATGTTTATCTCGACGTAGTTCAGGTCCGGGTTGAGCATCTCGCCAGTCTTGGAGATGGCGATGCGAACGGCCTCGTCGGCCGTCCCCACGTCGTAGACCGGGACGGCGGCCTCGACGACAACTCTACAGTCCATGCCGGTATGTTTGCTAGCCAATATAATGAAGCTTCGCCCGGCTGACTAGTCCGCCTCGGGGTGGCCCGAGCCGTGCTGGGGCGGACCGCCCGAGAACGGCAGGGAGACCGACTCGCTCCCCAGAATCGCGAACCCGGCGAAGACGACCAGAAAGCCGACGCCGGCCATCGGCGCGATAGTCTCGTCCAGCAGCGCCCAGCCGCCAAGCGTCGAGACCACGGGAACCACGTAGAACACGAGGTTCGCGTGGGTCGCGCCGGCGCGGTCCAGCAGTCCGAAGTAAGCCACGTAGGCGAGGGCGCCCGCGAAGACGCCGACGTAGCCCAGCGCGAGCAGCGCCGGGAGGCCCCACTGGACCGCGCCGACGGACTCGCCGGCGCCGAGGCTCAGCGCGTGACACAGCGCCGCCCCCAGCGGGAGCCCCCAGGCGGTCCGGACGGTGCTGTCGAGGTCGCCGTCGCTCCACCGGACGAGGACGCTCCCCAGCGCGCCGGTGACGGCGCCGCCAAAGAGCAGCAGTTTGCCGACGCCGCCGTCGGCGAACATCGCCGGGTCGGGGTCCACCACGAGCGCGACGCCTATGAGGCCGACGGCGAGGCCGGCCCCGCCGCGCAGCGAGAGACGCTCGTCGACCAGCAGGACGGCGGCGAAGACCGGCGTCAGGATGGGGTTGAGGCTGAAGAGGATGGCGCCGACGGCGCTCGTCGCGTCCGCCTGCCCCGCGAACAGCAGGGCGTTGGTCAGCCCCATCACGACCAGCCCGGTCGCGAGGATACCGGCGATATCGCCACGCGTCCGGGGCGCCAGTGCGGCGCCCGAGCGCGTGTACAGGACGTACGCTCCCAGCACGACCGCGGCCACGTCGTAGCGAAGCGCCACGAACAGCAGCGGTGGGAAGTGTGCCAGTCCGGCCTTGGTCGCGACGAAGGTCCCGCCAAAGAGCACGCTGACGAGCGCGCCGAGTAGGACGGTCTTTCGTGATATCAATGCGATACTACCTCCGAGTGTGAGAGGGAAAGGCAGGGATACTGCACCAGGAAACCGAGTGAGGGCGACTGTTCCATTGTATTCTCTCGTACGGTGCCGACCGGTATAGGTCCGTTCAGAAATTCTTACACGTCGAGCGGGAATCCACGGCCCCCGGCCGGTTTTCACGGTGTGAAAAGATTGCACGACACGAAAGCGGTTTGTGTGGGCCGACCTACCGACCGGTATGGAGGAGACGCTTGCGGAGATAGAGTTCCTGGCCCTGTCGCCCAACCGGGTGCAGGTGCTCGAGTCCCTCGCGGCGGGCCCCCACGGCCGCTCGGAGCTGGCGGACGTGACGGGGGCCTCACAGGCCACTCTCGGTCGGATTCTGTCCGACTTCGAGGACCGCGACTGGGTGGTCAGGTCCGGCGGCAAGTACGCCGCGACGGCGACCGGGCGGCTCGTCGCCGAGGGGTTTCGCGACCTGCTCGACGTGATGGCGGCCGAGCGGGAGCTGCGCGACGTGGTGGCGTACCTGCCGACCGAGGCGATGGATTTCGACCTCCGTCACCTGGCCGACGCGAGTATCGTCACGCCGTCGGAGACGCGACCGAACGCGCCGCTGCAGCGGCTGCTCGAACGGATACGCGAGGCGGAGTCGGTGACCGCCTTCTCCCACGCGCTCAACGACCAGAGCCTCGCGGTCGTCGCGGACCGACTCGGGGACCAAGAGTTCGAGGCGGTGCTCACCCGAAGCGCCGTCGACTCCTTGACCGCGGACGACGCGCTCCGAGACAGGCTCCGCCGGGTCGTCGCGGCGCCGTCGGCCGGCGTCCGGGTCGCGGACGGCGACATCCCCGTGGCCGTCACCATCGCCGACGACGTGGTCAACTTCCTCGTGCGCGACGACCGCGGGGTGGTCCAGGCGGCGGTCGATACGACCCACCCCGCGGTCAGGGAGTGGGCGGAGCGACGCTACGAACACTACCGCGTCAACTCGGTGCCGCTGACAGCCGACGAACTCGCCGACTAGAGCGCCTTCGGTGAGTCCTCACCGGACGCGCCACACGTCGTCGTTCGGGAGGAATCGTCCGAGTTCGGCCTCCTGACGGTAGTCGGTCGCCAGCAGCGCCGTCAGCGCGGCCACCAGCGCGTCCTCGTCCCCGTCGGTCCAGTCGGCGGGCTCCTTGATGGGATAGACCAGCCAGCCGCTGCCCCGCACTTCGGTCGCGTGGAGGGCCTCCATATCGACCGCGTCGGCGCGCTCGGGCGTCATGTTCGCGAAGACGTGTCTCGTGGCCCGCTCGCCGACCGGGAACAGGACGTGGGAGGTGATAGCACGTATCTCCGTGTCCAGCAGCGGCTCGTGGTCCGCGTAGTCCTCCGCCGTGGGGTCGCGGTCCCCGCACATGAACAGGTACGAGAGGTACGTCTTCTCGACGGTCGGGGGCGTGCCGGCCTCGCTGAGCAGGCCGCCCGCCACGAGCGCCCGCTGGAGGCGTTCGCCAGCGGCCGTGCCCGTAAAGGGGATGCCCGACTCGCTCCCGCCGTGGACGCGCGGGTTGTCGCCGATGACGTGAAAGTCGGCGTTGGCGTCGCCGTAGCCCGGAACGAACGGCTCACACGGCGCCTCGAAGCCGAAGGGATTGTGCAGCGTTGCCGTGATGTTCTTCACGGACGGTGTGAGGAGCGAGGCGGCCAAAACTCCGACGGTTTGCGCGATCGTCCGCCACTGGTCGCCAGCTACCACCAGCATGGTCTCGCCGGTGTGTCCGTACACCGACCCGTCGTCGGGGTCAGATACCCGCCCGCCGGGCAACGCTTTTCTCGCCCCCCGACCACGCACCGGGTATGTCCTGGTCCCAGCACCGTGATAACCAGTGAGCCACGAGGACCGCACCGACGACCTCAGAGAGCGCAAGGCGGCCGCCGAGCGCGGCGGCGGCGAGGAGCGCATCGAGGCCCAGCACGAAAAGGGGAAACTCACCGCGCGCGAGCGCATCGACTACTTCCTCGACGACGACACGTTCGTGGAGATCGACGCGCTGCGCGAACACCGCTCGACGAACTTCGACATGGACGAGAAGGGGGTCCCCGGCGACGGCGTCGTCGTCGGCTACGGGACGGTAAACGGCGAGCGGGTGTACGTCTTCGCGCACGACTTCACCGTCTTCGGCGGCTCGCTCGGGGAGGCGTTCGCCCAGAAGGTCTGTAAGGTGATGGACAAGGCCATCGAGAACGGGTCGCCCATCGTCGGGCTCAACGACTCCGCCGGCGCACGCATCCAGGAGGGCATCGACTCGCTGGCGGGCTACGCCGACATCTTCCATCGGAATCAGAAAGCCAGCGGCGTGGTCCCACAGATTTCGGCCATCATGGGTCCCTGTGCGGGCGGCGCGGTGTACTCGCCGGCGATTACGGACTTCGTCTACATGGTCGAGGAGACCAGCCACATGTTCATCACCGGGCCGGACGTCATCGAGACGGTCACCGGCGAGGAGGTCGGCTTCGACGAACTCGGCGGGGCGACGACCCACGCCACCGAATCTGGCGTCGCGGACTTCACCGCCACAGACGAGAAAGCGGCCCTGGACGACATCCGCTACCTGCTCTCTTTCCTCCCGCCGAACAACGTCGCCGACCCGCCCCGGGTGAACCCCTGGGACGACCCGGACCGCCGCGACGAGAGCTTGGTCGACACGGTGCCAAACGCTCCCCAGAAGCCCTACGACATGACAGAGGTCGTCGGGAGCGTCCTCGACGAGGACTCCTTTTTCGAGGTGGGCGAAGGCTTCGCGCGCAACATCGTCACCGGCTTCGCCCGACTTGACGGCCACTCGGTCGGTGTCGTCGGCAACCAGCCACGCGTCAACGCCGGGACGCTCGACATCGACGCCTCGAAGAAAGGCGCCCGGTTCGTCCGCTTCTGTGACGCGTTCAACATCCCCATCGTCACGTTCGTCGACGTGCCCGGCTTCATGCCCGGCAAGGACCAGGAGCGCAACGGCATCATCACTCACGGCGCGAAGCTGCTCTACGCCTACAGCGAGGCGACCGTCCCGTTGCTGACGGTCATCACCCGGAAGGCCTACGGCGGTGCCTACGACGTGATGGCCTCGAAGCATATCGGCGCGGACGTGAACTACGCCTGGCCGATGGCCGAGATTGCGGTGATGGGGCCACAGGGCGCCGTGAACGTCCTCTACAGCGACGAACTGGAGAGCGCCGAGGACGTCGAGGCCCGGCGACAGGAACTCATCGACGAGTACCGCGACGCCTTCGCCAACCCCTACACCGCCGCACAGCGGGGTTTCGTCGACGACGTCATCGAACCCGCGGACACGCGACCCCGGCTCATCTCGGACCTGGAACTCCTGCGGGGCAAACGCAAGGACAACCCCGACCGGAAACACGGGAACATCCCGCTGTAGCGACGAGGCGGTCCCGGCCGACGCTACCCTCGTGGGTCGGACCGATAGCTGGGCTTCCGCCTAGTTTTATGAGGCGAGTCTCGGTATGAGCGTGTATGTTTGATAAGGTGCTCGTCGCCAACCGCGGGGAAATCGCGGTGCGAGTCATGCGCGCCTGCGACGAGTTGGGCATCGGGACAGTCGCGGTCTACTCCGAGGCGGACAAGCACTCGGGCCACGTTCGCTACGCCGACGAGGCGTACAACGTCGGCCCGGCCCGCGCCGCCGACTCCTATCTGGACCAGGAGGAGATAATCGAGACGGCCCAACAGGCCGACGCGGACGCCATCCACCCCGGCTACGGCTTCCTCGCCGAGAACGCGGACTTCGCCCGCAAGGTCGAAGACGCCGACGGCGTCAAATGGATCGGTCCCGCCGGCGACGCCATGGAGAAACTCGGCGAGAAGACGAAGGCCCGCAACATCATGCAGGACGCCGACGTGCCCATCGTTCCCGGGACGACCGACCCCGTCGAGGAGCCCGAGGAGGTCGTCGAGTTCGGCGAGGAGAACGGCTTCCCGGTCGCCATCAAGGCGGAGGGCGGCGGCGGCGGCCGCGGGATGAAAATCGTCCACAGCCCCGAGGAGGCCGAGGAGCAACTCGAATCGGCCAAACGCGAGGGGGAGGCGTACTTCTCGAACGACTCGGTCTATCTCGAACGCTACCTGGAGAACCCCCGCCACATCGAGGTCCAGATTATCGCCGACCACGACGGCAACGTCCGCCACCTGGGCGAGCGCGACTGCTCGCTCCAGCGCCGTCACCAGAAGGTCATCGAGGAGGGCCCCTCCGCGGCCCTCTCGGACGAACTCCGGGAGAAGATCGGCGAGGCCGCCCGCCGGGGCGTGCGCGCGGCCGATTACTACAACGCCGGGACCGTCGAGTTCCTCGTCGAGGAAGACCCCGAACGCGGTCCCGAAGAGGTGCTGGGCCCGGACGCGAACTTCTACTTCCTCGAAGTGAACACCCGTATCCAGGTCGAACACTGCGTCACCGAGGAGATAACGGGCATCGACATCGTGAAGTGGCAGATTCGGGTCGCCCAGGACGAGAACCTCGCCTTCGCACAGGACGACGTCGAGATAGAGGGCCACGCGATGGAGTTCCGCATCAACGCCGAGAACGCCGCGAAGGACTTCGCGCCGGCACAGAGCGGCGAACTGGAGGTGTACGACCCGCCGGGCGGCATCGGCGTCCGGATGGACGACGCCCTGCGCCAGGGCGACGACCTCGTCACCGACTACGACTCGATGATAGCGAAGCTCATCGTCTACGGCGCCGACCGCGACGAGGCCATCGCCCGCGGGAAACGGGCGCTGGCGGAGTTCGACGTCGAGGGGTTCCCCACGGTCATCCCGTTCCACCGCCTGATGCTCACCGACGAGGAGTTCGTCAACTCCACGCACACGACGAAGTACCTGGACGAGACGCTCGACCCGGACCGCATCGAGGCCGCCCAGGAGAAGTGGGGCTCCGAGACGGAGCCAACCGAGGGCGAGGAGGACGGCGAGGTCGTCGAACGGGAGTTCACCGTCGAGGTCAACGGCAAACGCTTCGACGTCGACCTGGAGGAACACGGCGCCCCGCCCATCAGCGTCGGCGACGTGGACACGAGCGGCGGGGACGGCCCGCAGCGACCGAACGCGGCGGGCGGCGGCTCCGGCGGCGGTGGCGGCGGGGGTTCCAGCGCGGAGGGCCAGGAGGTCACCGCGGAGATGCAGGGGACCATCCTCGAAGTGAGCGTCGACGAGGGCGACGAGATAGAGGCCGGAGACGTGCTCTGCGTGCTCGAAGCGATGAAGATGGAAAACGACATCGTCGCAGAGCGCGGCGGCGTCGTCAACGACGTCGCCATCGGCGAGGGCGATTCCGTCGACATGGGCGACCTGCTCTTTGTGATCGGCTCGGACTGAGCTTAGTTTTTCCGGGGTGCCGGAAAGATTATGTCACGGTAACCGCGTTGTGTTGTCATGCGTACTAAACGGACAGGTGCGATTCTGGCGCTGACGCTCGTGGTTTCCGTGTCCGGCTGTCTCGGACTCGTACTCGGCGGGGGAGCGACCTTCGTCGCGAGCGAAGCCACCGTCGAAGACTCCGAGGGGGTCGGCTACGAACACAACGAGACGAAGTGGATAAACGAGACCCGGACCGTGGAGGGCGGCGGTCAGGAGCGAGAGATAACCGTCTCCAGCGTAGCGAACGTCTATCTCAACCGGACCGAGGGCGACGACATCCCCGAGGGGGCGTTCGTCACCGTTAGCTCCCCGACGGTCAGCGTCGCCGGACAGGCGATGAACCCGGTCGGTGACTGGGACAACGAGCGAGTCGTCACGGAGTTCAGCGGCGAACTCGACGATTACGGCGAGATTTCGAACGTCTCGGAGCGCAGCAGCGAGAACAAGACGGTTCTCGGGAGCGAGACGACGGTGAGCACCTTCGATGCCACCATCGAGCGAGAGGGGAACGTGAGCAAGCAGATACTCATCCGCGCGGCGAAAGTCGAACACGACGGCGACTACGTCATGGCCTTCGCGGTCTACGACACCGGTGACGAGGCCAACGCGGCCGATATCGACGAACTGTTCGAGCGCATCGAACACTGAGAGAGCCGGCGGGACACACTTTGATCGCAGGGGTACACTCCGCCGACTCCGTCGCTAATTTCACGCTGCCGTCCGGTGATTCCGAGCGCTTCTCAAAAACCCTATAACGGTCACTACTCGAACTCCGAGGAATGACACGCAGACGGACCGGGGTGGTCCTCGCCGTCGCGCTGGCCCTGTCGGTCGCCGGCTGTTCCGGCGTGCTCGTGGAGGAGGAGACGCAGTTCGTCGCGGGCGAGGCGACCGTCAGCGAGGCCGGCGAACTGTCCTACACCCATAACACGACCGAGTGGCAGAACGTCACCCGTTCGGTGGCGGCCGCCGGGCAGGAACGGGAGGTGACCGTCTCGAACCGGGCCGAACTGTTCGTCAATCGGTCCGCGGACGGCTCGCCCGCGGCCGCCTTCACCGTCGTCAGTTCGCCCGGGATAACGGTCGCCGGCCAGGAGTTGAGCCCGGTCGCCGAGTGGTCCCAGCGGGACCTCCTCGACCAGTTCGCGGGGCAGTTCGACCAGTACGGCACCGTCACTGACGTCGAGGAGCGGGAGACGCGGCAGGTGACGATGCTGGGCGAGGAGGCGAACATGCGCGTCTTCAACGCGACCCTCGAGCACGACAACGAGACCAGCCACGACGTGATAGTCACCGTCGCGCGCGTCAAACACGAGGGGGACTACGTCGTCGCTATCGGACTCCGCGGTATCGGCGGCACGGACCCGTCGGCGGCGGGCGACGACAGCGAGGCCCTCGTCCGCAGAATCGAGCACTGAGTGGGGCGGTCTCCCGTGGCGCCGATGACGCGCGCCTTTTTACGCCACCGGGACAAGCGGGGCCTATGCACGAGACACGCGAGCGGGTTCTCTCCGCCATCGCCGACGGGCCGGTCTCCGGGCCGGACCTGGCGGCCCAACTCGGCGTCTCCCGCGCGGCGGTCTGGAAACACGTCGAGGCGCTTCGCGAGCGGGGCTTTACCATCACGAGCGGCGACGAGGGCTACGCGCTCGACGGCGTTCCGGAATTTGGCGGTTCGGCCGTCGCGTACGGGCTCGACGCCCCCTTCGAGATAGAGTACCACGACGCGGTCCCGAGCACGAACGCTCGCGCCCGCGAACTCGCCGACGAGGGCGCGAGCGACGTCGTCGTGCTGGCGGACGAACAGACCGGCGGCCGCGGCCGGCTGGACCGGACCTGGCACTCCCCGAGTGGCGGCATCTGGCTGTCGGTCCTCTTTCGCCCCGACGTGCCGATGGCGGCGACGCCGGTGTTCACGCTCGCGGCCGCCGTCGCGGTCGCGCGCGCGGCCCGGGAGGCCGGTGTCGAGGCGGTCATCAAGTGGCCCAACGACGTGCTCGTCGAAGTCGACGGCGAGGAGCGCAAACTCGTCGGCATCCTCACCGAGATGGAGGGGGAGGCCGACCGCGTCTCCTGGGTGGTGGTCGGCATCGGCATCAACGCCAACGTCGACCCCGCGGCGCTACCCAGCGACGCCGGCGCGACAAGCCTGTCGGCGGTGAAGGGAGCGCCGGTGGACCGCCGGCGGTTCACCCAGCGCGTGCTCGAAACGTTCGACACCGTCGGCGCGGACCCCGAGGCCGTCCTGGACGAGTGGCGCGAGTACGCGTCGACGCTTGGCCGTCGGGTCCGCATCGACACGCCGGGCGGGGACATCACGGGCGAGGCCGTCGATATCGAGTATCCGGGGTCGCTGGTGGTCGACACCGGCGAGGAGCGGGTCACTGTCGCCGCCGGCGACTGCGACCACCTCCGGCCGCTATGACTCCGCCGGTCCGGCCTCGGGCACTTCGTCGCGTATCGGCACCGCCACGACGGGCACCGGGGCGGCACGAACGACGCGCTCAGCGACGCTCCCGAGCAGTAACCTGTCGATGCCGGCGCGGCCGTGCGTGCCCATGACGACGGCGTCACAGTCGTTCTCCCGGGAGTATCCGACGATTTCGTCGCTGGGATTGCCGTCCCTGATTGCCGTCTCGACGGGCGCCTCGCCCGCCATCTCGGCGAACTCCGAGACCGCCAGCTCCCCCTCCTCACGCAACATCTCAGTCACGCCGTCCCACGTCGTCTCGACCGGGAGCGTGGCGAAGTTGCCCGTATCGACGACGTAGAGCCCGTGGAGCGTGGCGTCGTGGACCCCGGCGAGCGCCGCGGCGTGGTCGACGACTGCCCGCATGCTGGGGGACCCGTCCGTCGGCACCAGTATCCGGTCGTACATGTGCTACTGTAGGCGAGCAGACATCATAGTTGTTGGTGTGGTATCACACCACCAGCGGCCCTACCCGGCCAGGACGACACGCTCCACGTCGGCGGTCCCGGCCCGCCGGACGACGGCCCGGACCGGGTCGCGGACGCCGCTGAGGTTGTCCGAATCGCCGTCCAGCACGCAGAGGCGGGCCGGTCGGCCCGGTTCGACGACGCCGCAGTCCAGCCCGGCGATTTCGGCGCCGTTGACCGTCGCCATGCGCAGCACCTCGCGGGCCGACAGGTCGAACAGCTTGGACGTGTAGGCCATCTCGCGGAACATCGACGGGCTGTTGAGAAAGACGTTGTCGGTACCCAGCGCGACCGTCGTCCGTTCGGCCAGCGCCTCGACCGGCGGCAGTCCCACGTCGGTGACGAGGTTCGACCGCGGGCAGACGACGACGGGTGTCTCGCTGTCGGCCAGCCGTTCCAGGTGGAGCCGCTCCGCGTGGACCATGTGGACCAGAAAGTCCGGGTCGAGGTCCAGCGCGGGGTTGATGTCGGAGCTGTCGACTTCGCCGGCGTGGATGCCAAAGAGCTTCCCGGCCTCCCGGGTCGCCCGCCGTTCGGCCCCGAACTCGGCGTCGCTGGCGCCGCTGGCACCGAAACCGTCGGCCAGTTCCATCGCTGCGACGGTCTCCCGACCGAGGACGACACCGTCCAGGTTCGACCCCGAGAGGGCGTCCCTGATGGCCGCCACCCCGTCGACGCCGCCCTCGCGGAACTCCACGAACGCGCCGGTTCCGGACCGCTCCATGTACGACAGCGACCGGGCCATCGCGGCCACGAGCGACGAGCGGTCGGCCTCGCGGAGGAGGCGGTGTTTCAGCCCGTCGGGCGGGGCGACCAGTTCGTCGAGCGTGAGCCCCTCGCCGGCCTCCTTGGCGACGGAGTCCCCGATGTGGGTGTGCGCGTTGACGAAGGCCGGGAAGACGATGGCGTCACCCTCGACGCTGGCCTCCTCGACGGCCACTATCTCGCCGTCCTCGACGACGACGCGACCCTCGACAGGCTCGAACTCGCGCCCGCGGAGGACGGTCCCTTCGATAATCTCGTCGGTCTCTCCGGTCATCGTCAGTTGAACTCGTCGAGGGTGGCGTGGATGCCCCGTCGCACGTCCCGGATGCGGGTCCCGCCGAGGTCCAGGCCGAGTTCGCGAACGGCCGCCTCGCCGACCCGTTCGCTGTCCTCGGCCGGCGCGTAGACGCCGAGGCGCCACTGGTCGGTCCCCGCGGCCCGGATGGCGTTGACCAGCGTCGACTGCTCGCCGAGTCGGCGCACCTCCCCGTTTACGAGTACGCGACTGGACGACTCCGTCATCGACGGGGCCGCGGGGATGTCCAGGATGACGGCGGGCGCCGAGACGTTCGCGGCGTCGGCTATCTCCGCTTCGAGTTCGCGGACGGCGTCGTGGTCGGCCGCCAGCAGGTCGTCGGGCACGGCTTGCCGCTCGGCCCACACCGCCCGCTTGAACAGGTCGCGCTCGCTCAACCGCCGGGCGTACGCGCTGGTGGCGTCACTCCGGCGTAGCCCGACCAGCAGGTCACAGTCGTCCCACCGCCGGAGCCGTTCGGCGGTCACGTCGGTCTCCCGTAGCAGCCGCTCGGTCCCGCGGCGCAGCATCGACTTCGCGATGCGGGCGACGTGGTGGGCGTAGACGGTCGGGTTCATCAGCGCCCGCGCGAGCAGCAGGGACTCGGCCGTCTGGACGTTCCCCTCGTCGAGCACCAGGTCGCCGTCGACGAACCGGAGTTCCCGGACCAGCCGCTCGTGGTCGATGGTGCCGTAGGGGACCCCGGTGTGGTGGGCGTCCCGCACGAGGTAGTCCATCCGGTCGACGTCGAGTTCGCCCGACACGAGTTGGCCGAGTTCGCCGTCGCCGCCGACCAGCCCCGCCACCTTCGACGGCGAGAGGTCGTGGGCCGCCAGCACGCGGGCCACCTCGCCGCGGTCCAGCAGTTCGTCCACGTCGTCGTGGTACTTCCCGGTCTTCCGGTACACTATCTCCTCGATGTTGTGGCTGTAGGGCGAGTGGCCCACGTCGTGCAGCAGGGCCGCGGCCCGCACCCGCTCTGCCTGCTGACCCTCGATACCGAGATGAGAGAGCGCCCGGTCGGCCAGGTGGTAGACGCCCAGCGAGTGCTCGAAGCGGGTGTGGTTGGCCGACGGGTAGACCATCGTCACCGTCCCGAGTTGCTTGACCCGGCGGAGCCGCTGGACGGGCGGGGTCTCCAGCAGGTCGGCAGCGACGCCCTCGACCGCGATGTGGTCGTGGACGCTGTCCTTGATAGTGGTCATTACGTCCTCGTTCGCCGTCATCGGGCAAAACAGTACGGACGACGACTACAGTCGGGCGACCGCACCCAGCAGCGCCAGCAGGTCGTCCTCGGTGGCGTTGCCCATCCGAACGGCGTCCAGCGGGTCTCGGCCGTTCTCTGAAACCGTCTCGACGGCTCGCTCCGGGCCGTAATCCCGGTTGTAGACGAGCCAGGCGGCCAGCACCTGCCCGGTCCGACCGATACCGGCCAGACAGTGGACGACGACCGGCTCCTCAGACGCCCGGCTCTCGGCCAGGAACGGGAGTATCTCCTCGACGAGCACGTCCTCCGGCACCAGACGGTGGTCCCGGACCGGCGCGTGCAGAACGTTCGACTCGCCGAACGCCGCCGCGTACTGGTCGAGGACAGCGCCACCGTCGTCCAGTTGACAGCCGGTCAGCAGACAGCAGACCCGCTCGATGCCCTCGGCTCGCATAAACTCGACCCAGTCGTCGATGGCGGCGGCGTGGCTGGCCGCCGAGTGCCAGCCCGGCGTGCAGGCCCCGTAGACGAACGCCTCGTCCGGGGCCGCCGGCGCGAATCGGTGTGCGTTCACGGTAGATTGACCCCAACAGCGTAACCCTCAGGACGGACGTTCTTGAGTCTACCCGCGCAGTTCTCAGCAGTGATTCTCAGCCGAGTGATACGAACCCGGCGCCGCAGGGCCACGTTTATACCGCCCGTCCACCCTACGTCGGCGTATGGTTACGTTCCTCGCCGGGGGGACCGGCACGCCGAAGCTCCTCGCCGGCGCCGGCGACGTGTTCGCGCCCGAGCGGACGACTGTCGTCGGCAACACCGGCGACGACGTGGAGCTTGGCGGCCACCTCGTCTGTCCCGACCTCGACACCGTCCTGTTTCTGGACGGCGGCGAACTCGACCGGGAGACGTGGTGGGGTATCGCCGGGGACTCCGCCGCCACCCACGACGAACTCCACCGGCTGGCGTCGGCGGCCGACCTCCCGACCGGTCCGCAGTACCTCCCCGAGGGCGAACAGACCGCCGGGCGCGACATCGCCCGCTGGCGGCGCTTCTCCGGTGTCGCGGAGTTCATGCACATCGGCGACCGGGACCGCGCGGTCCACGTCACGCGCACGTCGCTTCTCGACGCCGGTCACTCACTGACCGAGGTCACCCGCCGGCTGGCCGACGCGTTCGGACTGGACAGAGAACTCCTGCCGATGAGCGACGACCCCGTCGCGACGCTGGTTCACACGCCCCAGGGGCCGATGCACTTTCAGGAGTGGTGGGTCGGCCGGAACGGCGCCCCGATAGTCGATGACGTCGAGTTCCGTGGGGGCGACGACGCCGGAGCGACCGACGCCGTCCTCGACGCCCTGGAAGAGCCCGTCGTCGTCGGTCCGTCGAACCCGGTCACCTCGCTGGGGCCGATGCTCGCCGTCGACGGCATCGAAGCGGCGCTGAGCGAGACGCCCGTCGTCGCCGTCTCCCCGTTCGTCGAGCGCGAGGTGTTCTCCGGGCCAGCCGCCGACCTGATGGCCGGCGTCGGTCGCGACCCGAGCACCGCCGGTGTCGCCGAGGCGTACCCCTTCGCCGACGCGTTCGTCCTCGATTCGGACGACGGCACCGACCTCGACCGCCCGGTCGTGCGGACGGACACGACGATGGACGACGAGGCCGACTCGGCGCGGGTGGCCCGCGCAGTCGCCGACGCCCTCGCGGAGGTGGCCTGATGTTCGGTCCCCGAGTCGCCCTGGCCAGTCTCAGCGGCGAGGCCGACGCCGACTGGGCGCGGGCCGTCGCCGACCACGTCGGCTGTGCGTTCCTCGGCGCCGTCGCGCTCGACGCGCCGACCCGTGCTGCCGCCCGAGCGATGACCGACCGGGAGCGCTCGGAGTTCCTGCCCGCGGACCCGGTCGCGTTCGTCGACGCCCAGCTTACCGACCTCGCCGACGCGCCGCTCCGGGGGGCGTTCAACGTCAGAAGCACGACGCTCGGACCAATCGAAGACGCCGCCGCGGTCTGTCGGGACCACGACGCCGTCCTCGAACTCAACGCGCACTGCCGGCAGGACGAGATGTGTGCCGCCGGTGCCGGGGAGACGTTGCTGTGGAACCCCGAGAGACTCGCCGCCCAGGTCCGGACGGCCGCCGACGTTGGCGCAGACGTCTCCGTCAAAGTCCGGGCCGAGGTTCCCGGCGTTGACCTCCCCGCCCTGGCCCGGCGTATCGAGGTCGCCGGCGCGGACGCCGTCCACGTCGACGCGATGGATTCGGAGTCGGTCGTCGCCGACGTCGCCGACGCGACCGACCTGTTCGTCGTCGCGAACAACGGCGTCCGCGGGCGCGAGACGGCCCGCGAATACTTCGCGTACGGCGCCGATGCCGTGAGCGTCGGCCGTCCCAGTGACGACCCCGACGTGCTGGCGGCGGTCCGCGGAGCCGCCGAGGCCTGGTTCAGACGGGAGGTCACGGGATGAGCGACCGGACGCCGGTTCAGAACGCCGAACTGGCGCTGTTACTGGAGGTCACTGGGACGCCGAAACCGGGCAACGTCGACCGAGAACGCGACTTCGCGGACCTCCGCTTCGAGCACTTCATGGCCGGTGCGGTGGGCGCTCGACCCGGTCTGGCGCTCGCGTCGGAGGGCGAACCGGTCGGTCACGCCCTCGAGCGGGCCGTCGCCGGGATGGCCGACCAGTCGGCCGGTAACACGCAGTTCGGCGCGTTGCTACTGCTCGCGCCGCTGGTGGCCGCGGCGAGCGAAGGTGACCTGACGCCCGCTGGTGCGGACGAGGTGGCCCGTCGGACCACGGTGGCGGACGCCGCCGACTTCTATCGGGCCTTCGAACACGTCGACGTGGCCGTCGCCGACCCGCCCGCGGGCATGGAGCCGCTGGACGTGCGCCGCGGGAGCGAGGCGATTCCGACCCTGGAGGAACGCGGCCTCACACTGTTCGACGTGATGGAACAGAGCGTCGACGCCGACGGTGTCGCGGCGGAGTGGGCCGGAGGGTTCCGGCGGACGTTCGACGCGGCGGACGCGCTGCTGGCTGACGACGGCCCGGTCCCCGACCGCGCCTCGCGGGTATTCGTCGAGTTGCTGGCCGAGGAGATGGACAGCTTCGTCCTCACGCGCAACGGTCCCGAGGCCGCGACGGAGGTTCAGCGTCGAGCGCGGGCGGTGCTGGACGGCGAGGAGGGCGCCGCGGCGTTGGCCGAGGAACTCGTCGACCGGGACATCAACCCGGGAACGACCGCCGATATCGTCGCGGGCGCGCTGTTCGTCGCGCTCGAACGGGGGCTAGTGGTGTGACCGAGGAGGCCGACGCGGCCTGGCCCGTCGAGCTACGCGGGGTCACGGAGTCCGTCGTGACGACCTTCGGCCCGAACGGATTGTGGAACCTCGCCGCACTCGGCCTGTCTGCGCCCGAGGCCGGCGGCCCCGTGACGGCGACGACGTGGGGGCGAACGCGGACGTGGCGGAACTTCGGCGAGCGCGGCGAGGGGTACGTCCAGTTCACCCGCGACCCGGTCGATTTCGCGGAGGCAGCGCTGTCGGTCCGCGAGGAGTCCGCCCCGGTGCTCGACAGCGCCGACGCGTGGGTCCGGGTCAGTGTCGAGCGACTGGACGAGGGCGAGGACGGCGACACCCAGTGGGTCGAGTGGGCGCTCGTTCCCGAGGCGTCTCGTATCGAACGGCGCGTGGTCCCGACGACGAACCGCGGCCACGCCGCCGTGGTCGAGGCGACCGTCGCGGCCTCGCGGCTGGACGTGCCGGCCTACGACCGCGAGGCCATGCTGGACCGGCTCGCGTACTTCGAGTCGGTGGTCGAGACGGCCGGGAGCGAGCGCGAGCGGGCCGCCTTCGACCGACTCTGCGAACTGGTCGACGCGGAGTGGTAGCGAGCAGGCGACACCGTCGTCGGTGGCCGACGGCGGGACGAGACGCCGGCCTGCGGTGGCGTGCGATGTCGCACAACCGCTGTCACGCCACCGCGCTGGTCAGGTCACAGGCCCGCTGGTCCGGTCCTGGATGATAAACCTTCGCGGTCGGGACGGGAAGTCGAACCCTTTTTGAACGCGACAGCGGAACACGGAGGTATGGCAATCAAACCCGCCTACGTCAAGAAGACAGGGCGACTGCTGATGGAGCGCTATCCCGACGCCTTCGGCGCCGACTTCGAGCACAACAAGGAGGTCGTCACCGAGGTCACGAACATCGAGTCCAAGGGCGTCCGTAACCGCATCGCCGGCTACGTCACCCGCAAGTACAACCGCCCGGTCGAAGCGTAATCCCGTCTCTATTCTGCCGTGCTCGAACGGCCCGGAGCGACGGCTACCGCTCGGGCTGGCTCTCTTCTTCAGTCTGGGCCGGCTGCCCTGCCTGGTTCGGTGCCGTCCGGCTGTCGGACTGGCGCTTGCGGTGGATGATGCCCTGCATGTTGGCCGTGTTGGCGGCTATCTCCCGGAACGCGTCGCCCGTCGCGCTCTCGTCGTCCAACACGAGCGGTTCGCCGCTGTCGCCCCCCTCGCGGACGCCGGGGTCGAGGGGCACTTCACCGAGGAACGGCATGTCGGTCTCCTCGGCGAAGTCGTGGCCGCCGCCGCTGCCGAAGATGTCGTGGCTGCCGCCGCAGTCGGGGCAGACGAACGTCGACATGTTCTCGACGATGCCGAGGACCGGGGTCTCGTGGCGGCCGAACATCCGCAGTCCCTTGCGGGCGTCGTCGAGTGCCACCTCCTGTGGCGTGGTGACGATGACGGCCCCGGAGACGGGCACCCGCTGCAGCATCGTCAACTGGGTGTCCCCGGTGCCCGGCGGCAGGTCCACTATCATGTAATCGAGCGTCCCCCAGAGCACGTCGTTCCACAGTTGCGTGAGGACGTTATCGACCATCGGCCCGCGGAAGATGACGGGGTCGTCCTTGCCCACGAGGAAGTCCATGCTCATCAGCTTCATGCCGTACTTCTCGACGGGGACGATTTCGTCGTCCTCGGTGGCCTGGGGGGACTCGTCGGCGTCGAGCATCCGCGGGACGTTGGGCCCGTAGACGTCGGCGTCGAACAGGCCGACGCGGGCGCCCAGTCGGGCGAGTCCCGCGGCGAGGTTCACGGCGATAGTCGACTTGCCGACGCCGCCCTTGCCCGAGGCGACGGCGATGACGTTCTTGACCTTCGGCAGGGGGTCGTCCGCCTCGCTGACGGCGCGGTCGACGCTCGCCGAGAGGTCGACCTCGCGGTCGAGGTCGCTCAGGGCCTCGCGGACCGCGTTGGCCATCCCCGTCTCGGTCGGGGAGTAGGGCGCCCCGAGCGCGAGGTCGATGCGTATCTCGTCGTCTGACAGCTCGACGCTGTTTACCAGCCCCAGCGACACGATGTCGTCGCCCAGGTCCGGGTCCTCGACGGCCCGGAGCCGGTCGCGCACATCGGCTTCGTTCATACGTCGGGTAGGCCGTGGAGGTGCGATAAGGATTGTGACGTAGAGAGAGAGACGCCGAGCGCAGCGAGGCGTCTCCGAACGAGCGAGCGGGAGCGAAGCGACACGCGAGCAGCGTGCAATCGAGCGCAGCGAGGCGTCTCCGAGCGAGCGAGCGGGAAGAGCGAGGCCGCTCCTTCGTCGCGGCCTCGACACCGACCGGCGAAACCGCGAGGAAGCGACACGCGAGCAGGAAGCCGTCTCACTTCGTTCGACGGCTCCGAACGAGCGAGCGCGGTGATGTGACGACACGCGGTCGCCCCGACAAGTCGGGGCAGATTTGGTATCGTCTTGTCGTTTTATGACGCTGGATGTCGTACGGTCGAGTGTGCTAGCAGACGACCACGGGCGGGAGGTATCACAGGTCCGCGTCTCCCTGACAGACCGGTGTAACTTCGACTGTGTCTACTGTCACAACGAGGGACTGGGCGACACGCGCGGACCGATGGACGCCCGGGACCACGAGATGGACGCCGACGACGTGGTCCGATTCCTGGAGGTCGCCCGGGAGTTCGACGTCGAGGCAGTCAAGTTCACCGGCGGAGAGCCGATGCTGCGCGGTGACCTAGAGGAGATAATCCGCCGGACTCCGGACGGGATGGAGGTGTCGATGACGACGAACGGGACCTTCCTCCCCGGGCGCGCGCTCGACCTCGTCGAGGCGGGGCTGGACCGCGTGAACGTCTCCCAGGACGCCATCGACCGGGAGGCCTTCGCCGAGATAACCAAGAGCGGCGCCTACGAGCGGGTCATCGAGGGCGTCGAGGCGGCCCTCGACGCCGGGCTCGACCCGGTGAAGCTGAACATGGTCGTCTTCGAGCCGACAGCGGGGTACGTCCCGGAGATGGTCGACCACGTCGCGCGCAACGACGGCCTGCGCCTGCAACTCATCGAGTACATGCCCGAACTCGTCGGCCGCCCGGAGTGGGCCATCGACATCGGGCGGGTCCACGACTGGCTGGCCGAGCAGGCCGACCGAATCGAGACCCGCGAGATGCACGACCGCAAGCGCTACTGGATAGCGGCCGAGGACGGGTCCGGCGAGGGGATGGTCGAAATCGTCGACCCCGTGGAGAACACTGACTTCTGTCAGAACTGCCACCGCGTGCGCGTGACCCACGACGGGAAGCTAAAGGGCTGTCTCAACCGGACCGACGATTTGCGGTCGATGGGCGAGATGACGAAAGCCGAGATTCGAGAGACGTTCCGCGAGACCGTCGCCAACCGGGTCCCCTACTACGGCGAGTACATGGTCAAGGAAGACGGCGAGTGGGTGGTCAACGAGGAGTACGTCGAACGGGGGCCGGTCGCGGCGAAGAACGACGACTGAGTCATCCTCGGCCGCACCGAGCTACCGCGACGGCCGCCGGAAGGTGTAGCTGACCGCGCCATCACCGGCCGAGACGTGTATCTCGCCGTGTTCGTGGTCGAATTGTAGCTCGTCGGCCGGCCCGTCGAAGCCGTGCAGGGGCATCCCGCCCTCGACGCGGCCGTCCGGGTCGACCAGGAAGTACGTCGACCCGCTGAACTCGACGGCGAGGGTGCCGTTACCCGACTCGGTCACGCGGTCCGCGCCGGCGAACTGTTCGAGGTGGCCACGGAGGTCTTCACGGGCCATCGGGTCGACCGCCGCGGCACCGTCAGTGGGAGGCTCGTCGGCCATAGATGCCCTTGGAACGCCGCCCCTTACTCCCTTGTGTCACGGGACCGCATGGCCCGCCCTCACGCGCCAGCGCCCCTTCGTTGCGTTTAAATACAACCCCGGAATACGTTCTGACAGACTCGTGTAGGGGGACCGGCTCCCGAGTCCGCGTGTCGCGGGCGCGAGTATCAAGCAGGCGTGTCGTGGTAGCCAAGCCTGGCCCAAGGCGCAGGGTTGCTAACTCTGTGGCGTACAGCCTCCTGGGTTCGAATCCCAGCCACGACGCTCACTCCACCACCAACATATGAGTGCAGAAGACCCAGACGCGGGCGAAGACGTGGATGAGGAGGAGGACATCCGCTACTTCGTTCGCATCGGACAGACAGACCTCGACGGCACCAAGTCCGTCGAGCGAGCACTGACAGAACTGAACGGTATCGGCCACCGCGCCGCCCGCATCATCGCCCAGCGCGCTGACGTGGACCGTCGCGCGGTCTTTGGCAAGCTGGACGACGACGTCATCGACGAGGTCGTCGCCCAGGTCGAGAGTTTCGCCGACAACGTCCCCGAGTGGATGACCAACCACCAGAAGGACTACTTCACCGGTGAGACCACCCACGAGACGGGTAACGACCTCCAGCTCACCCGTCGGCAGGACATCAACCGCATGAAGATGATCGACTCCTACCGCGGCGTCCGCCACAAGCGCGGCCAGAAAGTACGGGGCCAGCGCACGAAGTCCACCGGTCGTACCGAGGGGACCATCGGCGTCAACGTCGAGGCTATCAAAGAGGAGCAGGCCGAGGAAGCCGCGGAGGATGACGAATAATGGCGCTCGGTAGCAACACGAAGTTCTACGAGACGCCGAACCACCCCTACCAGGGCGAGCGAATCGCCGACGAGAGCAACCTGCTTGGCCGCTACGGCCTGAAGAACAAGGAGGAGCTCTGGCGAGCCCAGTCCGAGCTGCGTGGCTACCGCCGCGAGGCCCGGAAGCTCCTGGGCAGCGAGGACGCTCACGTCACGGAGGGCGAGGAGTTCCTCGCCCGCCTCAAACGCTACGGCATCCTCAACGAACAGGACCAGCTCGACGACGTCCTGTCGCTCGACGTCACCGACGTGCTGGAACGCCGGCTCCAGACGGTCGTCTACCGCAAGGGCTACGCGAACACGCCCGAGCAGGCGCGACAGTTCATCGTCCACGGCCACATCGAACTCGACGGCGCCCGCGCGACCCGGCCCTCGATGAAGGTCGACGTGGCCGTCGAGAGCTCGGTCGGGTTCGACGAGAACAGCTCGCTGTCGGACGAACTGCACCCTGAGCGCGCGGAGGCCCAAGAATGAGCGAGGAAACCGAAGACATCTGGGGTATCGCCCACGTCCACGCATCGTTCAACAACACCATCATCACCATCACCGACCAGACCGGCGCGGAGACGCTCGCGAAGAGCTCCGGCGGGACGGTCGTCAAGCAGAATCGCGACGAAGCGTCGCCCTACGCCGCGATGCAGATGGCCGAGGTCGTCGCCGAGAAGGCGCTGGACCGCGGCGTCGAAGGCGTCGACGTCCGCGTCCGTGGGCCCGGTGGGAACCAGCAGACCTCCCCTGGCCCGGGCGCTCAGGCCACCATCCGAGCGCTGGCGCGCGCCGGCCTCGAAATCGGCCGCATCGAGGACGTCACGCCGACGCCCCACGACGGCACTCGCGCACCCAAGAACTCCGGCTTCTAACCTATGACACAGGACTACGAGGTTGAGTTCGTCGAACGCGGCGAGCGGGAGTCGCTCGTGCTGGTTCGGGGCATCACGCCGGCCTTCGCCAACGGCATCCGCCGGGCGATGATAGCCGACGTGCCCACGTTCAGCATCGACACCGTCCGCGTCATCGAGAACACCAGCGTCATGTTCAACGAGCAGATCGGCCTCCGACTGGGGCTGGTCCCGCTGACCACCGACCTCGACGACTTCGAAGTCGGTGACGAAGTGACGCTGTCGCTGTCGGTCGACGGGCCGAGCACGGCCTACTCCAGCGACCTCGTCTCCAGCGACGCGCTGGTGGAACCCGCCGACGACAACATCCCTATCATCGACCTGAAAGACGGCCAGCGCCTCGAATTCGAGGCCGACGCCGTCCTCGATACGGGGAAGGAACACGCCAAACACCAGGGCGGCGTGGCCGTCGGCTACCGACACCTCCAGCGCGTGGAGGTCGTCGGCGACAAGGGCGAGTTCGAGGACGACGAGCCACAGATTCTGCGCGGTGTCATCGAAGAGGGCGCGGCAGCCGACGCTGCCGACCCGAACGCCGCGGACGGCGACCTCGTCCCGACGAGCGACTTCGACAACGACCTCAGCCAGCGGTATCCCGGCAAGGAGGTCGAGGTCACCGACATCGAGAACGCCTTCGTGTTCCACGTCGAGACGGACGGCTCGTTCACGACTGACGAACTCCTGCTTCGCGCGGTCGAGACGCTACGCGACCGGGCGACAGAGCTGAAAGACGCGGTCCAACTGTAACGCCAATGTCCCGAACATCCCTTCCGGCGCCGATGACCGCCCGCTCCCCGAGCGCGAGGACCGAAAGGGGTTTTACGGGGCATCAAGAACCACTAACTGCGAGCAGGGATAGCCAAGTTTGGCCAACGGCGCAGCGTTCAGGGCGCTGTCCCGTAGGGGTCCGCAGGTTCAAATCCTGCTCCCTGCACTTTTACTCCCAAGGAGGAACCCTATGAGCAAGACGAATCCGAGACTCAGTAGTCTCATCGCCGACCTGAAGTCGGCCGCCCGCAACTCGGGCGGCGCAGTCTGGGGCGACGTCGCCGACCGGCTACAGAAGCCGCGGCGCACACACGCCGAAGTCAACCTGGGCCGCATCGAGCGGTACGCACAGGAAGACGAGACCGTGGTCGTTCCGGGCAAGGTGCTCGGCTCCGGCGTCCTGCAGAAGGACGTCACCGTCGCCGCCGTCGACTTCTCCGGAACCGCCGAGACGAAGATCGACAAGGTCGGAGAGGCTGTATCGCTAGAACAGGCAATCGAGAACAACCCAGAAGGCTCCCACGTCCGGGTGATTCGATGAGCGTCGCCGAGTTCGACGCCGACGTCGTCGTCGACGCCCGCGACTGTATCATGGGCCGGGTCGCCTCGCAGGTGGCCGAGAAAGCGCTCGACGGCCAGACCGTCGCCGTGGTCAACGCCGAGCGAGCCGTCATCACCGGCCGCGAAGAGCAGATCAAGGAGAAGTACAAGAAACGCGTCGACATCGGTGCCGACAACGCGTACTTCTACCCCAAGCGACCGGACGGCATCCTCAAGCGGTCGATTCGCGGCATGCTGCCCCACAAGAAGACACGGGGCCGCGAGGCGTTCGAGAACGTCCGCGTCTACGTGGGCAACCCCCACGACGAGGACGCCGAGGTGCTCGAAGGGACGTCGCTGGACCGACTCTCGAACATCAAATTCGTCACGCTCGCGGAAGTGAGCGAGACACTCGGAGCGAACAAGACATGGTAACGAACACGTCTGGCAAAAAGAAGACCGCCGTCGCCCGCGCCACCATCCGCGAGGGCGAGGGACGCGTGCGCATCGACTCCCAGCCGGTCGAACTGGTCGACCCGGAGCTGGCCCAGCTGAAGATGCTGGAGCCGTTCCGCATCGCCGAGGACGACCTCCGCGACGACGTCGACGTCGACGTCTCCGTGGAAGGCGGCGGCGTGATGGGGCAGGCCGACGCGGCCCGCACCGCCATCGCCCGCGGCCTCGTCGACTTCACCAACGACGCCGAACTCCGCGACGCGTTCATGGAGTTCGACCGCTCGCTGCTGGTCAACGACGTCCGCCAGTCCGAACCCAAGAAGTGGGGCGGCCCCGGCGCACGGGCCCGGTACCAGAAATCCTACCGCTGAGGTGATTCAAGTATGATGGTACCGGTCCGGTGTTTCACGTGCGGTAACGTCGTCGGCGAGCACTGGGAGGAGTTCAAGGCCCGCACCCGCGAGGCCGAAGAGCCCGAGGACCCCGAGATGGTCCTCGACGAGCTCGGCGTCGAACGGCACTGCTGTCGCCGCATGCTCGTCTCGCACAAAGACCTGGTCGACATCGTCGCTCCCTACCAATGAACGCACAGGAAAGCCGATACGAGAAGGCCCGCAAACTCGGCGCGCGAGCGCTCCAGCTGGCCCACGGCGCACCCGTGCTCATCGAGACGGAACACACCCAGCCAATCCTCATCGCGGCCGAGGAGTACGACGCTGGCGTCCTTCCGTTCACCGTCAAACGAGGTGACCACAAATGACGCTAATCACAGATATCCGACTCCGCCGCGTCCTCGACTCGCGTGGCAACGCGACCGTCGAGGCCGACGTCCACACAGAGAGTGGGGGCTTTGGCCGCGGCAAGGCACCGAGCGGCGCAAGTACCGGCGAATACGAGGCCATCGAACTGCCGGCTCAGGAGGCCATCGCGAACGCTCGCGAGGACGCCTTCCCACGGCTCATCGGCGAGGTCCACGCCGGGAACCAGCGCGACGTCGACGCGGCGCTGCACGCCGCCGACGGCACGGACGACTTCTCCGGTATCGGGGCCAACAGCGCCGTCGCCATCTCGATGGCCGCGGCCAAGGCCGGTGCCGACGTGCTGGGCGCACCGCTTTTCCAGCACCTCGGCGGAACCTTCCGGGGCAACGAGTTCCCGACGCCGCTGGGTAACATCGTCGGCGGCGGCGAACACGCCGCGGACGCCACCAACATCCAGGAGTTCCTGTCGGCCCCCGTCGGCGCCCCGAGCGTCGAGGAGGCCGTCTTCGCCAACGCGGCGGTCCACCAGGAAGTCCACGATATGCTCGCCGACCGCGGTATCCCCGCCGGCAAGGGCGACGAGGGCGCCTGGGCGCCGTCGGTCTCGGACGACGAGGCCTTCGAACTGATGGACGAGGCCGTCTCGGCCGTCGAGGACGACGTCGGCTTCGAGATTCGCTTCGGCCTGGACGTCGCCGGCGCCGAGCTCTACGACGAGAGCGAGGGCGGCTACGTCTACGACGACGGCGTCAAGTCCACCGACGAGCAGATAGACTACATCGCCGAGAAGGCCCAGGAGTACGACCTCGTCTACGTGGAAGACCCCCTCGACGAGAACGACTACGAGGGCCACGCGGAGCTGACCGAGCGAGTCGGCGACCGGACGCTGGTCTGCGGTGACGACCTGTTCGTCACCAACGTCTCCCGACTGGGGGAGGGCATCGAGCAGGACGCGGGCAACTCCATCCTCATCAAGCCCAACCAGATCGGCACCCTTAGCGACGCCGTCGACGCCATCGAACTGGCGACCGAGAACGGCTACGCCTCCGTCGTCTCACATCGTAGCGGCGAGACCGAGGACACCACCATCGCACACCTCGCCGTCGCGACCGGCGCCCAGTTCATCAAGACGGGCGCGGTCGGCGGCGAGCGCACTGCCAAGCTGAACGAACTCATCCGTATCGAGGACAACGCAGCATGAGCGGCAACGAGAAAGAAGGTCTCGACGCAGAGGAGTCCGACTTCGACCCGTCCGAGGAGGACGAGGTCGTCGACGACGCCGACGCAGAGACCGCAGACGCCGAACAGCCCGCCGACGCCGAAGAGGCCGAGGCAGCAACAGCCGACGACGAGGCCGAGGAAGAAGCTCCCCAGCTCGACGAGGACGTCATGCCCGACGAGCAGAGCGAGGCCGACCTCCTCATCCCCGTCGAGGACTACCTGGGCGCCGGTGTCCACATCGGGACCCAGCAGAAGACCCAGGACATGGAGCGGTTCATCCACCGTGTGAGGACCGACGGACTCTACGTGCTGGACGTCTCGATGACGGACACCCGCATCCGCACCGCCGCGGACTTCCTGGCCAATTACGAGCCCGAGCAGATTCTCGTGGCTTCCTCGCGCCAGTACGGTCGGTTCCCGGCCGAGAAGTTCGCCGACGCCGTCGGCGCCCGCGCCCGCACGGGCCGGTTCATCCCGGGGACGCTGACGAACCCGGACTACGACGGCTACATCGAGCCCGACGTCGTGGTCGTCACCGACCCCATCGGCGACGCCCAGGCCGTCAAGGAGGCCATCACGGTCGGCATCCCGGTCATCGCGATGTGTGACTCCAACAACACCACGTCGAACGTGGACCTGGTCGTCCCCACCAACAACAAGGGGCGCAAGGCGCTGTCGGTCGTCTACTGGCTGCTGGCCAACGAGACGCTCGACCGCCGGGGCGCAGAGCCCGCCTACGGGCTCGACGACTTCGAGTCCGAGATCTGAACGCGCCCAGTTTTCGCTGTTTTCTCGCCGGGAGAGCGGGCGCGCTGTCGCTCCAGCGTCGCCGCTGGCCCGTCGACGCCGCGTCCCCCAGGCGTGGGCCGTGTGAGCGAGTGACACTAAAAACGGAACAGAAGCGACCCAAACAAATAGCAACGGCCACGGAGTAGCGGGCGGTAATGGGAGAACACGACACCCTTCTCAACGCGGCCATCGGCGCCGTCGCAAGTATCGTCCTGAGTTTCGTTCCGCTCTCACCAGTGCTGGGCGGGGCCATCGCGGGCTACCTCCAGGGTGGCACCCGCTCCGACGGGTTGCGGGTCGGCGCTCTCTCCGGCGTGTTGGGCCTGCTCGCCGGCGCCGTCTTCTTCGGGCTCTTCGTCCTCTTTGTCGGCGCGGCCTACCTCGGTTCGGGCGCGCCGAGGGCGTTCGGTGCCTTCGGCCTCCTGTTTTTCCTCGTGGCGGCAGTCGTCAGCGCGCTCTACACCGTCGGACTGAGCGCCGTCGGCGGCTGGCTGGGCAACTACGCGAAGTACGAACTGGACGTCTGAGCCTCTCGACACACATTATATATCGGGGGACGACGATACCAGAGACAGGATGCGCGAGACGCTCGTCGACGCGGGCTGGGGCGCGCTGGTGACGCTTGCGCTCTCTATCTTTCCGTTCTCGTCGGTCGTGGGCGGCGCCGTCGCCGCGAACCGACACGGCGGCGGCTACTTGCGCGGGCTGTGGCTCGGGACGCTGGCCGGCGTGGCCGCGATGGCCCCCCTGCTCGTGTTGTTCGTCCCGTCGCTGTACATTGCCGGTTCGCTCGGTTTCGGCATTCCGCCGTCGTCGCCGGGTTACGGCCTCTTTCTCGGGCTGGTCTTCGTCTTCTTTCTCGCCTACACCGTTGGACTGAGTGCCTTCGGCGGGCTGGGCGGCGCGTGGGCCCGGGCGAACACCGACTGGAACTTAGACCCCGTGCGGTGGCTGTAAGCGGCCGGAACTGCGGAGCGGGCGGTGGTGCAGGGGCGACCAGCGGTCGCCACCCAGATTGAGTTGGCACGTAGTTCAAGAGTGTCCGGTCCTAACTCGCGTTGATGGCAGAAACGCCACCCGGACCGAAGGGCGAACCGCTGTTCGGGAGCAGTCGGACCTACGCGTCGGACCCGTTCAGGTTCATCTCGGCGCTGGAGTCCGCCTACGGCGACGTGGCCTACTTCGACATGGGGCCGATGGAGACGGTGATGCTCTCGGACCCGACCGCGATAGAGCGTGTGCTGGTCTCGGAGGCCGACCGCTTCCGGAAACCGGACTTCCAGGGGGACGCGTTAGGGGACCTGCTGGGCGAGGGGCTCTTGCTCTCGGAGGGCGACACCTGGGAGACACAACGGCAACTGGCCAACCCGGCGTTCTCGATGCGCCGGCTGGCGGGGATGGCCGACCGCATCACCGGCCACGCCGAGGACCGTCTGGCCGACTGGGCCGACGGCGACGTGGTCAACGTCGAGCGAGCGATGACGCGGACGACGCTAGACGTCATCCTCGACCTGATGATGGGCGTCGAGTTGAGCGAGGCACGCGTCGAGACCATCGAAGAACAGTTGATGCCCCTGGGCCAGCGGTTCGAGCCGGACCCGCTCCGGTTCGCCGCGCCCGAGTGGATGCCGATGCCGGACGACGCCGAGTTCGACGCCGCCGTCGAGACGCTCGACTCGATTCTCGACGACATCATCGCCGTGCGCGAGCGGACCGCCGGCAGCGGCGAGGACGGCCCGATGGACTTCCTGTCGGTGCTCATCCGCGCCCGCGACGACGGCGTCGAGAGCCCCGAGCAACTGCGCGACGAGATGATGACGATGCTGCTGGCGGGCCACGACACGACGGCGCTGACGCTCACCTACACCTGGTTCCTCCTCTCGGAACACCCCGAGGTCGAACGGCGCGTCCACGAGGAGCTAGACGAGGTAGTCGGGGACGACCGACCCGGGATGGAACACGTCCGCCGGTTGGACTACCTGGAGTGGGTCATCCAAGAGTCGATGCGCCTCTATCCGCCAGTCTACGTGCTGTTCCGCGAACCGACCGAGCCGGTGGAGCTGTCGGGCTACCCCGTCGAGCAGGGGATGACGCTCATGCTGCCCCAGTGGGGCGTCCACCGCTCCGAGCGGTTCTACGACGACCCCGAGACGTTCGACCCCGAGCGCTGGCGGCCCGAGCGGGCGAAAGAACGGCCGCGCTTTGCCTACTTCCCCTTCGGCGGCGGGCCGCGTCACTGCATCGGCAAGCACCTCGCGATGCTCGAAGCCCAGCTCATCGTCGCGGCGACGGCCCAGCGGTACGAACTGGACTTCCTCGGCGAGACGCCGCTGGAACTGATGCCGTCGCTGACGGCGCACCCGCGCCAGGAGATGTCGATGCGGGTCGAGTCGCGGGAGTGACCAGCTCAGCCCTTCTCCAGCCGGACCTCGCGGCTCGCCCGGACGTGACCGTCGACGGACAGTGTCACCGGCCCGCTCTCCGAGGCGGTGTACTCGGTGGCGAGTTCCAGCGAGGCGGTGAGCGAGTCCCCGGCGGCGACGGTCCGGTCGACGACGTGTGACTCGTCGTCGTCGGCGATGCGGGCCGTGGGCCAGTACACCGCCGCGAGGAAGCGCCCGTCCGTGTCGGAGACGTTCGTCGCCGACAGCGACACGGAAAGCGGGGCGCCCGCCTCGACGCTGTCGGGCACCACGAGTTCGTCGAGTTCGAACCGGGGCGCCGGCGCGGTGAGGGTCGCCCGGGCGTCGGCCGACAGTTGCCGTTCGGCGCCGTCACCCGCCCGGCGTATCCGCGGGTTCGACGCCGACAGCGGCGAGGGGACGGTGAACGCGACGAAGGGTCGGGAGACCCCGGCCACGGACGCGTTTCTGGCGCCGCGGGTCTGTGGCAGTCCCGCAGTCCACGAGCTCGCGTCGGTCTCGAACGTGTACGTCGCCCGGCCCGTGCCGTCCCGGTCCGGGAGCGACGCGACGACGAACTGCTCGTCCACGGGGGCCAACACGCCGCCCGACCCCATGAGCGACTCGTAGGCGATGGCCTTCTTCACGACGATGTCTCCGACGGGCTCCTGACTCCCACTCGGAGTCGCTGTCGCGTCGGTGCCGGTCGGCGTCTCGTCGGCGGTGGCTCTGTCCCCCGTCGCTGTCGAGCCGGTCGGTCGCCCGGAGAGACAGCCGGTGATGCCGCCCAGCCCGACACCGAGCGTCGCGAGCACGCGTCGTCGGTTCATACACTCGCGTTTTCGCGAGTCGGAGAAGTGCTTTCAGATGACCCCGACGGGTTTTTCACCGTCCAGAGACGGGCTCGGGAGCGCCGTGCCACTACACTCATAGCGGGTCGACTCATCACCGTCGGGAGCGACCTTCGCTCGTGAAACGGACGATATACCTCTACCAGAGCGGAACCGAGACGCGTGTCACCCTCGATACCGAGAGTTACGACCGGCTCCTCGACAGCAACAGGACGGAAGTTATCAAGCGCTACGGCAACGTTCCGGTCGTCAAGATTTTCTGACCGAGACCGCCACTCGCCCTCCAGCAGGTACCACGCTCACGTCGCGCTGGGTCGACCGTTCCTCACCGGCTGTCAGTCCGAAGCGGCTCCTCGCGGCCGGTCGGCGGGACGCCGATACGGCGCTGGCGGCGGTCGCCCGTTGCCCCACACAACTGTCGGAAAGCTTGCACACTGAGGTGGATTTATACTGATTCACCGTCTGGGTCGAACAACGTGGTCAAATCAACAGTTCGGTTCCCCGAGGCGGTGATGGACCGCGTCGAGGAGATGGTCGAGGACGACGTCTTCTCGAGCAAGTCGGAGTTCCAGCGCTTCGCCGTCGAGTACGTCCTCTCGGAACTGGGGGAGTACGAGGCCGAGATGGTCGATTTCGAGGAGATTCGGAGCGAACTGTTCGCCTCGGGGTCGGCCCACGCCGACGACGACGCCGAACTGAACGAGGCCTTCTACGAGAACGCGGCCCGCGTCCGGCAGTACGCCGTCCGCGGCGACATCGAGACGGCCGAGGAGTACATCGACACGGCCTATCCTGTGACCGACCCGCGCAGTCTCTTGCTCGACGACCTGCTGGACGCGTATCGGTGACCGTCGGCGTGGCGCCACGGTCCGAAAACACCTAACACCCTGCACGCACAGGCAGGGGTATGGTCACGTCGAGCGCTCCCGGCAAGGTGTACCTGTTCGGGGAGCACGCAGTCGTCTACGGCGAGCCGGCGGTCCCGTGTGCCATCGAGCGGCGGGCCCGCGTCACGGCCGAGGAGATTGATGAAGGCCTGGTCGTCCACGCCGAGGACCTCCAGCTCGACGGCTTTACCGTCGAGTACATGGACGAAGGCACGGACCACCCGGACGTCGACGCGGAGAACTCGCTGCTGGAAGCGGCGATGGGGTACGTCAACGAGGCCGTCGCGCAGGTGCGCGACGCCGCCGACGCGCCCGAAACGGGGTTCGAGATATGGATAGAGAGCGATATCCCGCTGGGCGCGGGGCTTGGCTCGTCGGCCGCCGTCGCCTGTGCCGCCATCGACGCCGGCTGTCGCGAACTGGGCGTCGACCTCCCGCCGGAAGAGATAGCCGACCGGGCCTACCAGGTGGAAGCGGCGGTCCAGGACGGCGAGGCTTCGCGGGCCGACACGTTCTGCTCGGCGATGGGCGGTGCGGTCCGCGTCGAGGGCGACGACTGCCGCCGCGTCGAGGGCGTCGGCAACCTCCCCTTCGTCATCGGCTACGACGGCGGGGCCGGCGACACCGGCACGCTCGTCGCCGGCGTCCGCCAGCTGCGCGAGGAGTACGACTTTGCCGCCGACACCGTCGCGGCCATCGGCGACATCGTCCGGGAGGGCGAGGCCGTCCTCGGCACCGAAGACACCGGGACGCTGGGCGAGCTGATGGACTTCAATCACGGGTTACTGGCGGCGCTGGGCGTCTCCTCGCGGTCGCTGGACACGATGGTGTGGGCGGCCCGCGACGCGGGCGCCGTCGGCGCGAAGCTGACGGGTGCCGGCGGCGGCGGCTGTATCGTCGCGCTGGACGACACGGACGCCGCGCTGACGGCGCTGAAGTACACCCCGGGCTGTGACGAGGCGTTCCGGGCGGCGCTCGACACCGAGGGGGTCCGGGCGGAGTGACCGTCGTCCTCAAACTCGGCGGCAGCGTCGTCACCGAGAAGGGGGTTCCCGAGACCGTCGACGACGAGGCGCTCGCCGCGGCCGCCGACGCCGTCGCCGACTACCATGGAGAACTCGTCGTCGTCCACGGCGGCGGGAGCTTCGGCCACCACCACGCCGCCGACTACGGCGTCAGCACGACCGAGGGGACCCACGACGCGGCGGGCGTCGCCGCCATCCACGGCGCGATGAAGCGGCTGAACGACGCCGTCGTCGCGGCGCTGGCCGAGCGGGGCGTGCCGGCGGTTCCGGTCCACCCGTTCTCGGCCGCGAGCCGCGGCGCCGATGGCCGCCTCGACCTCCCGACGGCGCAGGTCCGAACCATGCTGGCGGAGGGGTTCGTGCCCGTCCTCCACGGCGACCTCGTGGCCCACCGGGGGGAGGGCGCTACCGTCCTGAGTGGCGACGAACTCGTCGTCGAACTCGCCCCCGCCGTCGACGCGGACCGCGTCGGCGTCTGCTCGACGGTCCCGGGCGTCCTCGACGAGACCGGCGCGGTCATCGACAGCGTATCCGCCTTCGACGAAGTAGCCTCGGCGCTGGGCGGCAGCGACGCGACAGACGTCTCCGGCGGGATGGCCGGGAAAGTGCGGGCGCTGCTGGCGCTTGACTCGCCCGCACACGTATTCGGCCCCGACGCGCTGAGCGCGTTCCTCGCCGGTGGCGACCCCGGGACCACGGTCGCCGGTGACGACGCACGATAATCCCGTCGTAACCTATTTCACGGCAGTTATCATTTGTGCGACCATGTCTGCTGCTGGGTTATCAGATGTCTACCGATACGGCGTCCGCTTCGTCGGCTACCTGCTGGCCGTGACACTCGTGGCCGGCGTCTTCGTCGTCGCAGGTGGTGCCCTCGTGGGTAGCGGCGTGCTCACGTCCCTCGCCGGTGGCGACGCCACGGCGGCGACGAGCGGGGTGGCCGTGGCGGGCATCGCGCTCGTCGCTATCGGCGCGTTGCTCTCACTGTCCGGGTTCGCCGGGCTGCTGTACAAACTGGTCGCCGACGCGACCATGGCCGGCGTGGCACAGGGACGGGCCGTCGACCTGAGCGGGGCCGAGGCCGAAGCGTCCAACGGGGACGCCGACCCCTCCGCGGCGGCCGGCGCCGAGGAGCCAGACGCCGACGAAGCGAGCCAGCCCACTGCCGCGGAGGGCACTGCCGCGGCCGCCGGGGCTGTGACCGACCAGGGACCGGAAGCCACCGGGGCCGGCGCATCCGAGACGGGTGCGGAACCGGCCGACCCGCCGGCGATGGCGACCGAGACGCCCTCCGAGAGCGCCGAGGAGACCACGGCCCCCGAGGCGGAGTCCGAGGCGACGGCCGGCGACGCGACCACGGCCGAAACCCCGTCGGAGCCGGCCACCGACGCACAGACGCTGGTCGAGGAGCCGTCGACAGAGTCGGCGCCCGACCCGGTCGAGGAGTCGCCAGCGGACCAGTCCACGGCGGCGTCTGCCGAGCCGGCCGGGGACGAGGCCGCCCAGCCGAACGCCTGGGCGGAGCCAGACGAGTCGAGCGAGTCGGCCGACCGGGGCGACGACACCTCGGAACCGAGCGCCGCGGACGAGTGGGTCACCCAGTCGCCGGCCGAACCGGCCCCACAGAGCGGGGACGACGGCGCGGCGTCGTCCGCCGCGGACGACCCGGAGACGGCACCCCAGGAGTGGTCGCCGCCGGACCCCTCGGAGTTCGAGACCGACGAGTCCACCCCGTCCGACGCGTCCGCACCCTCCGAGGAGCCCGCTGGCTGGGACATGGGTGACAGCGACGAGGACGCCTCGGACAGCCCCCGGACGGCCGACGACCTCTTCGGGCAGTCGGACGACGAGGCGGAGTCGGTCGACGACGTCTCGGACCTGTTCTCGGCGGACGACGACACCGCCGAGGAAGAGACCACTGACGAGACCGCGGAGTCTTCCGAGGAGTCGGGCGAGGCGAACCCGTTCCAGACGAAGTCCGACAGCGACCCGCTTTCGGACGCGCTCGACGACTCGTAGCGGTCGCGACTCCGACCGCGGAACCCACACCGTTTTAAGAACTCGCGTTGTACCCGCAGGTAACCGAGCGCACGGCCGCCCGCGACGGGTCGGCGGCCGGCAGACGACGGGACCAGTCGTCGGGACGCGAGTCCCTTACGCGACGGCGACCGAGGCTACGGGCGGACCCCGGCCGGCCTCGCGACCCACAGGAACCGAATCGCCGTTTCAGCCGTTACCGTCGTCGCCACCTCCGACCGCGTGCTCGCGGACGGCTCCTACTCGGAGCTACAACCATGGAAGTCGAAATCGCAACAATTGGCGGATACGAGGCCGTTGGCCGACAGATGACGGCCGTCAGAGCTGGCGACGACGTCGTCATCTTCGACATGGGCCTCAACCTCTCGAAGGTACTGATTCACGACAACGTCGAGACCGAGCGGATGCACTCGCTCGACCTCATCGACATGGGCGCCATCCCGGACGACCGGGTCATGTCCGAACTGGAAGGCGACGTGAAGGCCATCGTGCCGACACACGGCCACCTGGACCACATCGGCGCCATCTCGAAGCTCGCCCACCGGTACGACGCCCCCATCGTCGCGACGCCGTTTACCATCGAACTGGTCAAACAGCAGATAAAGGGCGAGGAGAAGTTCGGCGTCCAGAACGACCTCGTCAAGATGGAGGCCGGCGAGACGATGCAGATAGGCGAGCGCAACGAACTCGAGTTCGTCAACGTCACCCACTCCATCATCGACGCCATCAACCCCGTCCTGCACACGCCGGAGGGGGCCGTCGTCTACGGGCTCGACAAGCGGATGGACCACACGCCGGTCATCGGCGACCCCATCGACATGAAGCGGTTCCGCGAGATAGCCCGCGAGGACGAGGGGGTCCTCTGTTACATCGAGGACTGTACCAACGCCGGTCGGAAGGGCCGCACGCCCTCCGAGTCCGTCGCCCGTCGCCACCTCAAGGACGTGATGCAGAGCATCGAGGACTACGACGGCGGCATCGTCGCGACGACGTTCTCCAGTCACATCGCCCGCGTGAAGAGCCTCGTCGAGTTCGCGAAGGACATGGGCCGCCAGCCCGTGCTGCTGGGCCGCTCGATGGAGAAGTACTCCGGCACCGCGGAGCGCCTGAACTTCGTCGACTTCCCGGACGACCTCGGGATGTACGGCCACCGCAAGTCCGTCGACCGCACGTTCAAGCGCATCATGAACGAGGGCAAGGAGAACTTCCTGCCTATCGTCACGGGCCACCAGGGCGAGCCCCGCGCGATGCTCACCCGCATGGGTCGGGGCGAGACGCCGTACGAACTGTCCGACGGCGACAAGGTGCTGTTCTCGGCCCGCGTCATCCCGGAGCCGACCAACGAGGGCCAGCGCTACCAGTCCGAGAAGCTGCTGGGGATGCAGGGCGCCCGCATCTACGACGACATCCACGTCTCGGGCCACCTCCGCGAGGAGGGCCACTACGAGATGCTCGACGCGCTCCAGCCACAGCACGTCATCCCGGCCCACCAGAGCCTCAAAGGGTTCGCGCCCTACGTGGACCTGGCCGAGAACATGGGCTATAAGGTCGGCCGCGACCTCCACGTCACCCGTAACGGGAACATGATACAGCTCACCGAATAAGCATGTCAGAACGCCATCAGCAGGTCGAACAAGCCATCCTCGCCCGTCGCGAGCGGGTCAACGAGGCCCTGCCCGAGGAGCTGCCGGTCGCCCGACCGGAGGGGCTCTACGAGGCGACGCGGTACCTGCTCGACGCCGGCGGCAAGCGGCTCCGGCCGACCGTGCTCTTGCTGGTCGGCGAGTCGCTGCTTTCCGTCGACCCCCTGGGGGCCGACTACCGCGCGTTCCCCACGCTCGAGGACGGGCAGGCCGACCTGCTGTCGGCTGCCATCGCCATCGAGGTCATCCAGACCTTCACGCTCATCCACGACGACATCATGGACGACGACGACCTCCGACGCGGGGTCCCCGCCGTCCACAAGGAGTACGACCTCTCGACGGCCATCCTGGCCGGCGACACGCTCTACTCGAAGGCCTTCGAGTTCCTGCTGGAGACGGGGGCGGCCCACGACCGGACCGTCGCCGCGAACCGGCGTCTGGCACGGACCTGCACCCGAATCTGTGAGGGCCAGTCGCTCGACATCGAGTTCGAGGCCCGCGACGCGGTGACGCCCGACGAGTATCTGGAGATGGTCGAACTCAAGACCGCCGTGCTCTACGGCGCGGCGGCGGCCATCCCGGCGACGCTGCTGGGCGCCGACGACGCCACCGTCGAGGCGCTGTACAACCACGGGCTCGACGTCGGCCGGGCGTTCCAGATTCAGGACGACCTGCTGGACCTGACGACACCCTCGGAGAAACTGGGCAAGCAACGGGGCTCGGACCTCGTCGAGAACAAGCAGACCCTCGTGACGCTGCACGCCCGTCAGCAGGGCGTCGACGTCGAGGGACTCGTCGACACCGACTCCGTCGAGGCGGTCTCCGAGGCCGAAATCGACGCGGCCGTCGAACGGCTCCGGGAGGCCGGTTCCATCGAGTACGCCCGCAGTCGGGCCCAGGAACTGGTCACGAGCGGCAAGGAGAACCTCGAAGTCCTCCCGGACAACGAGGCCCGGGACCTGCTGTCGGGTATCGCCGACTACCTCGTCGAACGCGAGTACTGAGCGTCCCGCTTCTCGGCCCCGTTCTCACACCGGAGTTAAGCCGCCCTGACACCTACGCTCGTCCGTGACCCAGTTCGTCCTCTACGGCGGCAAAGGCGGGGTCGGGAAGACGACCGTCGCCGCGGCGACCGGACTGCGACTGGCCGACGCCGGCCACGAGACGCTGGTCGTCTCGACGGACCCGGCCCACTCGCTGGGCGACGCCGTCGCCCAGTCCGTCGGCCCGGACCCGGTCGAGATACGCGAGCGCCTCTGGGGCGTCGAGGTCGACCCGCAAGCGGGTATCGACCGCTACGAGGCCATCTTCGAGGCGCTGGCAGAGGAGTTCGCCGACGCGGGCATCCGACTGGACGAGGAACAGGTCGCCGACCTGTTCACCTCGGGGGTGTTGCCGGGCAGCGACGAACTCGCCGCCGTCGACGGGATGGCCGACTACGTCGACAGCGACCGCTTCGAGCGCGTCGTCTTCGACACTGCGCCGACCGGCCACACGCTGCGACTGCTCGACCTCCCGGAGGTCATGGACCGCGGGATGGCGACGGCGCTCGACCTGCGTGACCAGGTCCGCCGGAAGGTCGACACCGCGCGGACGATGGTCTTTGGTCCGATGGGGCGGAAACGCCGCGAGGAGGCCGACGACTTCACGGCGATGCGCGACCGGATGGAACGGGTCGGCGAGGCGCTCCGGGACCCCGAACGGACCGAGTTCCGCGTCGTCACTATCCCGGAGACGATGGCGGTCCGGGAGAGCGAGCGGCTGGTCGCCCAGCTACGGGCGTTCGAGGTGCCGGTGACGACGCTCGTCGTGAACAAGGTCATCGACGACCCAGGCGACTGCGAGCGCTGTCGCGGCAAGCAGGCCGTCCAGGAGGAATCGCTGGCCGCGCTGCAGGCATCGCTGCCCGAACTGGACGTGTGGACCGTGCCCGACGAAGCGGGCGAGGTGACCGGCCTGGCGGCGCTAGAACGGGTCGGCGCGAACCTGGTGGCCTGACTCAGTAGCCGACGCCCTCGGGCAGGGCGCCGAGCTGGTCGAGAATCGCCACGGAGTCGGGGTAGAGCCACGCCTCGACGATTCGTCCGTCCTCGTAGCGGTCGACGGCCGTGCCGGTCCAGGACAGTTCCCTGCCGGTCGGTTCGATACCGAGAATCTCGCCGCGGTGGACGGCGGCGATGCTGAAGTGGACCACGAGCAGGTCGTCCTCGGCGACGAGGTCCTCGACGACGAACTCCTGGTCGGCGAAGGCCGCGCCAAAGCCCTCGAAGAAGGCCTTGTAGCCCTCCCGGTCCGTGGCGTCCATGCCGAAGAAGCCGTGGGTGACGACGTTCTCGTCGACGAGTTCGTCGACGATACCGAGATTGCCCTCGTGGGTCTCGGCCATCAGCCGCCTGAAGTTCTCCTTGTGGCGGTGTTCCGTGGCGGCCATCTCACTCCTCCGGCGGCCCCTCGCCACCGATTGCGACGACGTTCGTCCCGAACGGCTGGAGCGGGCCCTCGAAGGTGGCGGTCATCTCTGGAGTCGGGAAGTAGCCGATGACGCGAGCGGGGTCGTCGCCGACGGTCCGAATACCGTGCGGTTCCATCTCCGGCACGACGGCGCAGTCGCCGGTTCCGAGGCGAACCGTCTCGTCGCCGACGGTGGCCTCCACCGCGCCGTCGGTGACGAGGAGCAGTTCTTCGGCGCTGTCCCGGTGGGTCGGGAGGTAGTCGCCGGGCTGTATCTCCATACAGACGATGGCACAGGCCGTCGCGCCCGCCTCGGTTCCGTTCGGTGTCCCCGGCGAGAGCGGGAAGTAGCCCGTGAGCCGGGCGTGTTCGTCGTCGTCCATCCACACCTCGGTCCCCTCGAACTGGTAGAGTTCGACCGCCGACGGTGTCTGTCTTCGCGTGCTGGTACTGGGGGGCATTGTCGTAGTCTCCTGGGGGGCGGCTGCCGTCGACGACGGTTCGCCGGCGACTGGCGCTCCCGACTGTCTTTCTATTGGGTTGCTGTCACGATAACCGAAGCGACAGGCTACCACTCCCATCGTGACCAGACACCGGCGGTTGCGCGCCGAATGCGGCGAGGTTTGCGAGCGTCTGGTGCTCAGTGCAGCGAGGGAGGGGGCTCCACAGACCGACCGGCGGTCCGAGGCGAGGGCTGCTCTCGCGTGAACCCGACGGCGTTTTGACCGGGGCGCTATCAGAGACGAGCATGGACGACGCCTTACGTCAGCGTATCGAGGAGGCCGCCGAGACGAACGCCCTCCTCAACGCGGTCAAACACGACAGCGAGGCACAGGTCGGCGCCATCATGGGGCCGCTCATGGGCGAGAACCCCGAGTTTCGGGAGTACGGCGACGAGATTCCGGGCGTCATCGCGCCCGTCGTCGAGCGGGTCAACGGGATGAGCAGTTCCGAACGGCGCGAGCGCATCGCCGAACTCGCCCCGGAGCGACTCGACGAGATAGAGAGCGAGGACGAGGGCGAGGACCACCCGCTGCCGGACCTGCCAGACGCCGAGGCGGGCGCGGTCCGGATGCGCGTCGCGCCCAACCCCAACGGCCCGTGGCACATCGGCCACGCGCGGATGGCCGCCGTCATCGGGACGTACAAGGACCGCTACGACGGCGAGTTCGTCTGCCGGTTCGACGACACCGACCCCGAGACCAAGCGCCCCGACCTCGACGCTTACGACGCCATCCTGGACGCTATCGACTATCTCGGCTTCGAGCCCGACGACGTGGTCAACGCGAGCGACCGCGTCCCGATTTACTACGACCACGCCCGCGAACTCATCGACCTCGGCGGGGCCTACACCTGCTCCTGTCCGCAGGGGGAGTTCTCGGACCTGAAGAACAGCGGCGAGGCCTGCCCCCACCGCGAGAAGGACACGGAGACCGTCGCCGAGGAGTTCGAGGCGATGGTGGACGGCGAGTACGACAGCGGCGAGATGGTGCTGCGCGTGCGAACCGACATCACACACAAGAACCCCGCGCTGCGTGACTTCGTCGCCTTCCGGATGATAGACACGCCCCACCCGCGGGAGGCGGCCGCCGACTACCGCTGCTGGCCGATGCTCGACTTCCAGAGCGGCGTCGACGACCACCTGCTCGGCATCACCCACATCATCCGCGGTATCGACCTGCAGGACTCCGCGAAGCGCCAGGGCTTCGTCTACGACTACTTCGGCTGGGAGTACCCCGAGGTCGTCCACTGGGGCCACGTCCAGGTCGACGAGTACGACGTGTCGATGTCGACCTCGACCATCGGCGAGCGCATCGCCGCGGGCGACCTCGACGGCTGGGACGACCCGCGGGCGCCGACGGTCGCCAGCCTCCGCCGGCGGGGCATCCGCGGCGAGGCCATCGTCGACGCGATGGTCGACCTGGGCACCTCCACGTCGGACGTGGACCTCGCGATGTCGTCCGTCTACGCGAACAACCGCGAGCTTATCGACGACGAGAGCGACCGCGCGTTCTTCGTCCGCGACGACGAGGCCCACGGCGGGCTGGTCGAGCGCCAGGTCGTCGGCGGTCCCGACGCAGGCCACCCGCCGCTGCACCCCGACTTCGAGGCGCGGGGTCGACGCGATATCCCGGTCGAGGCCGGCGTCGTCGTCGAGGGCGACGACCTGCCGGCCCACGGCGAGCGCGTCTGGCTGAAGGGGTACGGCTGTGTCCGGCACACCCGCGACGCCTTCGAGTACGTCGGCGACGACATCGCGGCGGTCCGGGAGGAGGGCGTCGATGTCATCCACTGGGCGCCCGCGGACGGCCCCGACCTGCGACTACGGACGATGGACGGCGACGTAGTCGGCGTGGCCGAGCCCGGCTATCTGGACTACGAGCCCGACGACGTCCTCCAGTTCGAGCGGGTGGGCTTCGCCCGTGTCGACCGGGTCGACCCCGACGGCGAGTCGGTCGCGTACTACGCCCATCCCTAGACTCTGAACTCGAAGCGAGCGCCGCCCGACTCGCTCTCCGTGACCGACATCGACCAGCCGTGGGCGTCCGCGATGGTCTCGACGATATCGAGGCCAAAGCCCGTGCCGTCCGCCGCGGTCGTAAAGCCCGACTCGAACACCTTTCCGATGTCGCCATCGGGGATGCCGGTGCCGTCGTCGGCGACGTAGAACCCGCTCGACAGCGCGCCGACGGTCACGGCGACCGGGTCGCTCTCGGTCCCGCCGCCGTGGCGTATCGCGTTGCTGAACAGGTTCTCAAGTAGCTCGACCACTCGGTCGGGGTCGCAGTCGACGACCGGTGGGTCGGCTATCGTCAGCCGTCCCGCCTCCGTCGCGACGTTCGCCCAGGCGCGCTCGGCCAGTCTCGTCGTCGGGACCGATTCGGTCTCCCCGATGTCCCGCCCCTGTCTGGCCAGCGTGAGCGTGTCGTCGATGAGTTCCTCCATCCGCGTCAGGGCGTTCTCGGCGTCGTCGAGGTGGTCCGTCACGTCACCGTCGGTCGTCCGCGCAAGCTGGATATGCCCCGCGGCGACCTGCAGCGGGTTCCGCAGGTCGTGGCTGACGAGGCTGGCGAACTCGTCCAGTCGCTCGTTCTGGCGTTCGAGCCGGCGTTGCCTGGCCTTCTGCTCGGTGATGTCGGCGATGATGGAGACGGAGCCGACGATGTCGCCGTCGGTGTCGCGTATCGGTGCGGCCGACACTCTGGCTGGAATCGTCCGCCCGTCCTTGCACCGCAGCTCCGTCTCCCAGCCGGTGAGATGGGCGCCTGCCTGTACCCGCTCGTGCTGTTCGAGGAGCTCCTCGCTGCCGTCTTCGGGGATTATCGGCAGTGTCTCGCCACGGACCTCCTCGGCCGTCCAGCCGAACAGCGACGCCGCGGCGGGGTTCCAGACGTCGACGACGCCCGCCGTGTCGTGGGCGATGATGGCGAGCGGAGAGGCCTCGACGAGCGTCTCTAACCGCTCGGTCGTCTGTGCCAGCTCGGACTCGATGGCCTTCCGCCGGCTGATGTCCCTGATGATGCCGACCCGGCCGGCGTCGCCGTCGTCGAGTTCGACCGGAGCGAGGTCCAGTTCACAGGGGACATCGGTTCCGGAGGCGGTCCGGACCGTCGCCTCGGTTCGGTCGCTGAACCCGCCGTCGGTGACCGTCGGCTCGGGCCCGAGGACGGCCGAGATGGGTTCGCCCACGAGCGCGTCGCCGTCGTATCCCACCAGCTCCGCGAACGGGTCGTTGTACCGGACGACGCGGTCGTCGCCGTCGAGGACGTAGACGGGTTCGGTGACCGAATCGAAGATGAGCTTGTACTGCTGGAGGCGCTGCTCGCGGCGCTTCCGGTCGGTGATGTCCCGCAACACGACGAGTGTCCCCACCTCGTCGTCGAACCGGTCGGTGAACGACGTCGTCTCGACTTCCAGGTAGCGCTCCTCGCCGTCGACGGTCACCGATATCTCCTCCCAGTCGCGGTGGCCGTTCCCGTCGGTCCGCATCCCCTCCCAGCCCTCGATGACCGACGACATGTCACGCCCGACGAGCGCGTCGTCGTGGAGCAGTGCCCGGGCCGCGGGGTTGACGTCGCTGATTCGGCCGTCGACGTCCACCACCACAGTCCCGTCGCCCATGGTCTCGACGATGGCCGACTGGGCAGCGGGGACCGGGTCCAGCGTCTTGAACGTGTAGAGGCCGGCTGTCATCGCCACGCCCGATATACTCCAGGCGAATATCGTCGCGTCTTCGGGCACCTGGAGGAAGTACTGCTGGGTCAGCGCGATGGTCCAGGGCGCAAGCGCCGCGACGAGTACCGCCGCGGCCTGTGTCCGGTAGAGGTGACGCGACCGGACGAACAGCTGTACGAGGACGAGCGTGCCGGCCAGCGCGACGACGAGTATCGTCCCCATGTGGGCGAAAAACAGCGGCGTTGGCTGTGTCTCGGCGGCGTGTAGCAACGAACCGGTCATTCCCGCCGCCGGTGTCCGAAACAGCGTGAGTCCCGGAAGTAGAAAGCCGACGACCAGCACGAGCGGGTCCAGCGCCAGCAGGCCGACGACGCGGCGCGTCAGCGACCGGTCGAAGCCAGCGTACTGCAGCGCGGCGTAGAGCCACGCGATGGCGACGACGCCCTGTGCCACGGTCGCAATCTGGCGGTAGAGCAACTGCGTGGCGAGCGCCGTCGAGGCGATGTCGCGAGCGTACGCCAGCGCGCCGACCGCCAGCGCCACGTGGAACAGCACCATCGGCGTCCCGCCGGGGCTGTCCCGTTTACGCCACGCGACGCCGACGAACAGCGCGGAGACGCCGGCGAGAAAGTACAGCGAGAGAACGAACCGCTCGTACATCAATTCCCTGTATGTGGTGTACTTTCCCTCTTTGTTCTATCGGTACGTTCTCGCCACCTGTCACGAGGTTTTCCGCCCGTCGAGCGGTGTCTACCGTCGTTCCCGATGTCCTGAAACCCACAGCAGGCGGTCGGACGGATGGGTCGATGCGGATTGCCAACGTTCGTGACATCTATTACGAACCGCTGGCGGAACTCAAATAAAATTGAGATGACAGAACGGCGCTTTCGGTTCCCCGAGCGCGTCGACGAGGATACCGGTACTCGGTACCGAAACGGTATCCTCGAAATCCGACTCCCGGTCACGCAGGGAGTTACGGCCCGGGACAAGCCCATCGAAATAGAGGACTGACTTCCCACCGCGTTTTTATCTGAGCGAGTCGCAGGTCCCACCGTGAACGCATCCGAGGCGACGACGGTGGCGGTCCGCCGTGACATCCCGTTCCACGTGGTCGACGGCGAGGCGCTGCTGCTAGACGTGTACGAGGACACCGGGACGACAGGTCCGAAACCGGCCGCCGTCCTCGTCCGCGGCGGCGGGTTCACGGTCGGCGACAAGGGGGAGTTCGCCCGCCACGCCATCGACCTCGCCGCCGAGGGGTACCTCGTGGTCGAACCGCAGTACCGCCTGGCGCCCGAACACACGTTCCCGGCCGCGCTGGTCGACGTGAAGGCGGCCATCGAGTGGTGCCGGACGGAGGCCGAGCAGGTCGACCCCGAGCGGGTCGCCGCCGTCGGCCACTCCGCCGGCGCGAACCTGGCCGTGCTGGCGGCGGCGACGGCCGACGCCCCGGCGCTGGAACCCGAGCAGTACCCCGGTGTGTCCTCGGCGCTGTCGGTGGCAGTCGGTTACAGCGGTATCTACGACTTCGGGATGGGACTCGACGACCGTCGGGTGGCGTATCTGGGCGGGTCGCCGGACGACCTGCCCGCCGCGTACGACCTCGCCTCGCCGGTCGAGCAGGCCGACACGTCGATGCCGCCGACGCTGTTGCTCCACGGCGAGGATGACGGCGTCGTCGACCCCCAGCAGTCGGCGGTCCTGGCCGAGACGCTGGAGCCGCTGACGACGGTCGACCACCGCACCGTCGCGGGCGGCCACGGCTTCCCGTTCGAGGGCGGCCACTACGCGGAGACGTACGAGCGGACCACCGACTTTCTGGCGCGACAGCTCTCGGGCCCGGGGCGTGATATGCCCGACCGCACCGACGACTACTGAGTCCCCGAGCGAGACGCGGTGTCACTTATCCATGGTCACCTCGCTGGCGCGCGGGTTGTCCCCGCCGTGGGGCGTCACCCGCTGTCGTATCGTCGCCGCGTGGACGGTCTCCGTCGTGTCGTCGACGACGACGACCTCGCCCGGTTCCGTCGGGAGTCGTTCCTCCAGGGAGGTGTTCAGGTACGTCGGTCGAGCGGCCGCGAGCGCCTCCAGGTCCGCCTCGGCGGTCAGGCGATGCGATATCAGGATGTCGGACTGTGAGACCACGACTTCCGGGACCACACTCGGGCGCTGGGTCGCCGTGACGAGGCTGACGCCGGGGGCGCGACCGCGCGTGAGGACGGTCTCCAGTGCCGACCGCGCCACCCCGTCGAAGAACGTGTGGGCCTCGTCTACGAGCAGCCACGGGAGCCGGGCGATGGTCCGGTCGACACGCGTCCGGTAGAGCGCCTCGGCGACGCCCCGGACGACGGCGTTCATCGGTGCGCTGTCGAGCCCGGAGAGCTCCAGGACCGTTATCCCGGGACTGGCGAGGTCGGCGGCCGCCAGCCCGTCGGGGTCGAAGACGCCCCACGACGCCGCGAGGTCCAGGTGGTTCCTCGCGGCCCGTCTGTCGACGCGGGGCGCGTCGCTGTCCCCGACGAAGGCCCGCATCGCCGCGAGTGACTCGCAGTCTCCGGCGGCCTGCCAGACGAGTCCGCCAGGGCCGCTCTCCGGAGACAATCCCAGGAGGGCACACCAGGACCTGGGGTCGAGCGACGCCGGTGTCACGGACGGGGCCTCTATTACCTCTGTGGGTATTTTCTCACCGTCGGCCGGCTCGCCCAGCGTGTCGAACACGCCCATCGGGTCGACGAGGACCGGCGCGACGCCGTCGGCCAGCGCGAGCGACTCGGCGACTACGCCAAGCGTGTAGGACTTCCCGTAGCCCCGCTTCCCGACGACGAAGGCGGCGTGGGGGCCGTCGAGGTCGAGGTACAGGGGCGCCCCTTCGCTTCCGTCGAGGGCACGGCACGACCCCAGTTCGCCCGTGGGTCCCGCCGAGAGGTCTGTCTCCCGTCCGAGTACGAAGCTCACAGCGGGGGTGGTTCCGGGTTCGTATTTCAACCTTCGTACGGGCGGGGCCGACAGTATTTGTAGCCCGCCGCCCTACCCCGGGGCATGCGTGTCGCGGTGGTCACGGTCGGGGACGAACTGCTCGTCGGCGAGACGGTCAACACGAACGCCGCGTGGCTGGGCCAGCAGCTACGGGACCGCGGCGTCACCGTCGAGCGGATGACGACGCTCCCGGACCGGGCCGCCGACATCGCCCGCGTGGTCAACGAGTACCACGCCGACTACGACGCCGTCGTCGTCACCGGCGGACTGGGGCCGACCCACGACGACGTGACCATCGAGGGCGTCGCGGCCGCGTTCGGTCGCGATGTCGTCGAGAGCGACGAGGCCATCGAGTGGCTCGCCGAACACGGCGGGTACAGCCGCGAGGACCTCGCCGAGGGAACCGGGGAGGTGCCCGCGGACAGCCGTCCGCTCCCGAACCACGAGGGCGTCGCTCCGGGCTGTGTCGTCGAGAACTGCTACGTCCTGCCGGGGGTCCCGGCGGAGATGAAGCGGATGTTCGCCGAGGTCGCCGACGAGTTCGTCGGCGAGAAACGCCACGTCGTCACCGTCGACGCGGCCGAACCCGAGAGCGCGTTGCTGGACCGGATGCGGAAGGTCCGGCAGCTATATCCGGTGAAAGTCGGCAGCTATCCCGGCCAGCACGTCACCGTCCGCTTTGCTGGCACCGACAGCGAGGCGGTCGAGGCGGCGGCGGCGTGGTTCCGCGAGCGGGTCGACCCGGTCGAAGGGTGAGACCCGGTCTGTGGTCGCCCTACCGGTAGAGATAGGCCAGCCAGCCGAAGGTGAGCGCGAGGCCGCCGAGGGTGACGAAGGCGCCGGCGGCGTTGATGACGTCTGGCTGGACGCCGGTCGCGAGGGGTTGGAGCATACCCCACCGTTCCGCGGCGGCTGTCTTGAATGACACGCTCCCGTGCGGCTTTTGCCGCCGGGCGCAGTACGCGTGGTATGCGCCGTATCGCTGTCGTCGTCAACCCAATCGCCGGGATGGGGGGCCGCGTCGGACTGAAGGGGACCGACGGCAAGGTCCAGGAGGCACGGGAACGGGGCGCCGAACCGCGGGCACCGGCGCGGGCGCGCGAGGCACTGAAATCGCTCGCCGAGGTGGGCAGTGACATCGAGGTGGTGACCTACGGGGACCCGATGGGCGCGGCCATCGCCAGGGAGGCCGGGTTCGACCCGACAGTCGTCGGCGCGCCGGCCGACCCCGACGCGACGACGAGCGCGGACACCCGCTCGGCCGTCCGCGAGTTCGTGGACCACGGGGTGGACTGTATCCTCTTCGTCGGCGGCGACGGCACCGCCGTCGACGTGGCCGAGACGCTCGAGGAACTGGACGACGACACACCGGTTCTCGGCGTGCCGGCGGGCGTCAAGGTGTACTCCTCGGTCTTCGGCGTCTCGCCGCGGGCGGCCGGTCGCATCGTCGCGACGTACTCCGAGACCGAGCCGGCGGAGGTCAACGACATAGACGAGGACGCGTTCCGCGGCGGCGAGGTCGTGACCGAACTCCGGGCCGTCGCGACGGTGCCGGTCGCCGAGCAGCGCCAGTCGGCCAAACAGCTCGGCGGCGGCACCGTCGAGACGCTCGCCGAGGGCGTCGCCGAGAGCGTCGAACCGGGGGTCACGTACGTCCTCGGCCCGGGCAGCACGGTCGGGGCAATCAAGGAGCGACTCGGGTTCGAGGGGACGACACTCGGCGTCGACGTGTACCGGGACGGCGAGGTACTGGTCCGGGACGCCGCCGAGTCGGACGTCCTCGACGCGCTGGGCGACCGGAACGTCGTCGTGGTCTCGCCCATCGGCGGCCAGGGGTTCGTCTTCGGCCGTGGGAACCAGCAGCTCTCCCCGGCGGTCATCGAGCGCTCGGACGTGGAGGTGGTCGCGTCCCGCCGGAAGCTCGACGGACTCGGGGCGCTGCGGGTCGACACCGGCGACCCGGAACTGGACGAGCGACTGGCCGGCTGGCTGCAGGTCCGCGTCGGCCGGTACGAACGTCGGCTCGTCGAGGTCGTCGCCTGACGAACGTGGGCCCTTCGCGCCGTGTTTCAAATGATTGTATATCCGGCAGCGGATTATATGCTGTATAGTGAAGATTAAGGTGTCTCACGAGTAACCAAGGCGATATGGAAACGCGGAAAGTTCAACGACTCGGGCCGTCGACGCTTGCGATGACGCTCCCCGCCGAGTGGGCGAGCGCACACGACGTCGAGAAAGGTGACGAAGTGTCGCTGCGAATGGGCGGGAAAGGGACGCTGACCGTGATGCCCGAATCGGTTCAGACAGAGGAGTCAGAGGCTATCATCCACGCCGAGAACCTCGATGCCGACGCCGTCGAGCGCGCCATCGTCGCGCAGTACGTGCTCGGCCGGCGCATCATCCACGTCGAGGCACCCGAGGACAAGACGCTGGACTCGGCCCACATCAACGCCGTCTACAACGCCGAGACGCAGTTGATGGGGCTGGGTGTCATCGAGGAGACGCCCAACCGGATAACGATTCGCTGCTCGGTCGACCCCGAGGACTTCACGCTCGACAACCTGCTCGAACGCCTGGAATCGACCGGGTCGACGATGCGAAACGAGGCCATCAAGGCGCTGGCCCACGGCAACCCGGACCTCGCCCAGCGGGCGCTGAACCGGGAGCGACAGGCCAACAAGATATTCGTCCTCCTGTTGCGCCTCATCTTCACGTCGTACCAGAACCCGAACCTCGCGCGGGCGGTCGGCCTCGACGATGGCTTCCCGCTCATCGGCTACCGCTCCATCGCCAAGAACCTCGAACTCACGGCCGACAACGCCGAGGACATCGCCGAAATCGCTCTGGAGACCAACGACCACTCGCTCGCGGTCGATAGCTCCACGATGCGACGCATCCGGGACTTCACCGAGGCGGTCAACGAGATAACCGAACTCGCGGTCCAGGCGGCCGTCGAGCGCGACTACGACACCGCTATCAAGGTCCGCAAGACCTACGCCGAAATCGGGACCGAGGAACAGGACATCCTCACCGACCTGCCGGAGATGGACAACGAGGCCCTCCTCCAGGTCCGCGAGGTGCTGGTGAGTCTGCGCCAGACCGCCGAATACGCCGTCCGGAACGCCGAAATAGCGACCAACCTCGCCCTGGACGAGGAGTCCGAACACACGACTATCCAGTAGTCACAGCCCGCCGAGTAGCCCGCCGTCGTCCGTCGGCGTGTCGCCGGACGGGGAGGCCGTGCCGTCCGACTGTGTGCCCTCCGACCCGCCGTCGCTTCCGGAGCCATCGCTGCCGTCGGCACTACCGCTGTCGTCGCCCGCCGTCGGGTCCTCGCCCGACTCGACGCCCGTTCCGGTCGGGTACTGCGCTTTGTTACCGAAGATGTCCGTCTCGATGGCCGTCTCGTAGTCGATGGCGTCTACGTCGATTCGGAACTGCTCGCCCGCGCCTTCGACCACGAGGTAGAAGTCGATGTACATGGTCGTGTTCTGGTTGTGCCGGAGGTGGGTGACCCACCAGTCGTCGAGTTTGTCGTTGTCGATGGTCGTCGTGATACCGACGGTCTCGCGCTCGCCGGGCAGTATGACCGCGCCGCTGTCCGTCTCGCCCGTCCCGACCCGCACGTCGTTCATGTACGTCGTGTAGCCGATTTTCGTGACCGTGTACGGGACCGGTTTGGGGTTGTACACGTCGAACCCGATGTCCAGCGGCGTCTCGCGCTCGGTGACGCCGTCGCGGTCCCAGGCGCCGCGGGTCTCGTTGATGTACAGCACGGGGTCGGAGACGAACGGTCTGTCGGCGTCGACCGGGCGCGTCTCGGTGGAGTTGAACGCGCCCATGATGTCGGTCTCGACGGTCCGGTTCTGCGTGACGGCGACGGTCCGGTCACCCACGAGCGGGTCGGTGATTGTCGCGTCGATGGTGACCTGCGTCCGCTCGCCGTTGCCGATGTGGCTGACCCACCACGCCGGTATCTTGCCGTTTTGCATCCGCGTGCTGAACTGGACGGTCGTGTTCCCGCTCTGCAGGGCGATACCCTCTTTCACCCCGCTCGCGATTGCCACGTCGTTCATGGAGACGGTGTAGTCGATGGTCGTCCCGCCCAGCGAGACCCCGACGGGGGTGGGATTCGACACGGTGAGTGCCGTCCCGACGGTCGTCGTGTTCTCCGAGACGCCGGTAAAGCGGTTCTCGATGGTCTCGACGCCGGGCGTTCCGACGAGACCCAGGCCGACGGCGACCACGACGAGGACGACGGCGGCGATACCCGCGCGTTGCCAGCGGCCGGACGCACCCAACACAGAAGCCAGCGATGTCATTACCCCTTGCTCTCTACCGGGGGTGATATGTCCTGTGGCCTCCCCCGAATGAACTAAGTGCGCCAGGGCGGAACCCACGGCTATGACAACCGAGTCGGCAAGCGACATGGGCGTCGGCCTGGGCGCGCTCTTTGGCGTCGTGGCCGTCGTAGCCGCGGCCGTGACCGCCGTGAACAGCTACAACTACGCCGTCCGCGAGGCACAGGGACTCGACACCGCGGGGCTGTTGACCAACAGCGGTGTCGCCTTCGGCGTGGCGATGGTGGCCGCCTCGCTGGCGCTCGTGGCTATTCACGTCTACGCCGAGTGATGTGGTAAAAGTAACCATTAAGAACGCTCGGCACGTACTTCGTGTATGGTGGATTTCAGCGAGGAGGACCGCCGCATTCTCGAGTACCTCCGGGAGAGCGTCTCGCGCGGGGAGAGCTATTTCCGCGCGAAGAACATCGCCTCTCAGCTCGGGCTCTCGTCGAAACAGGTCGGCGCCCGACTCCCGCGTCTCGCGGAAGAAGCCGACGAAGTGGAGATAGAGAAGTGGGGTCGCGCCCGCTCGACCACGTGGCGCGTCACCACGGCCTAGTCGGGCGAACCAGCCAGTCGGTGGATTCATCCGGAAGCACGCCCGACTGACGGTATGACTGTCAGGGTCGAGCGGACGATGACAGTAGCGGCCAGCCCCGAGCGCGTCTGGGAGTTCATCGGCGACCCCGACCAGCGTGCCCGTCCGATAAGCGTCGTCCAGGAGTGGGAGGTTCACGACGACGACCGGGCGACGTGGCACATCTCGCTGCCCATCCCCATCGTCGACCGGACCATCGCCGTCGAGACTGAGGACGTCGAGCGCCGCGAACCCGAGTACGTCCGCTTCGTCGGGCGGTCGAAGGTGATGCGGGTCCAGGGCGAACAGGAACTCGAACCCACCGCCGACGGCGGGACGGAAGTGACCAACCGCTTCGTCGTCGACGGCAAGCTCCCCGGCGTCGAACGCTTCTTCAAGAAGAACCTCGACGGCGAGTTGCGGAATCTCGAACGCGCGCTCAACGACTACCTCGAAACCGACGCATGAAACTCGCGCTCGCACAACTAGAGGTCGAGGCGGCCGCGGTGAGCGCGAACCGCCGCCGGGCGGTGGAGGCTGTCGAAAGAGCTGCCGCCGAGGGCTGTGACCTGGTCGTCCTCCCGGAACTGTTCACCGTCGGCTACTTCGCGTTCGACGCCTACCAGCGAACCGCCGAGGGACTGGACGGCGAGACCCTCGCCGAGTTGCGAGCGGTCGCCCATGACCACGACATCGCGATACTCGCGGGGAGTCTCGTCGAGGACCTCGAAGCGAGCACCGCGGCCGGCCATGCGGTCCCGGCCGAGGAGGGGCTGGCAAACATGTCCGTCTTCCTCGACCGCGACGGAGAGCGCCGTGCCGTCTACCGCAAACACCACCTCTTTGGCTACGACTCGGCCGAGTCGGAGCTGTTGGTCCCCGGCGAGGCGCTGCCGACTGTCGACTTCGCGGGCTTCACCGTCGGCGTGACGACGTGTTACGACCTGCGCTTCCCCGAGCTGTACCGCCGGCTGGTCGAGGCTGGCGCGACGCTGGTACTGGTCCCGAGCGCGTGGCCCTATCCGCGGGTCGAGCACTGGCGGCTGTTCCCCCGGGCCCGCGCCGTCGAGAACCAGTTCTACGTCGCGGCGGCCAACGGCGTCGGCCGGTTCGAGGAGGCGGAACTGCTGGGCCGGTCGACTATCTACGACCCGTGGGGCACCACGCTCGCGAGTGCCGACGACGACCCGGCGCTCGTCACGGCGACCGTCACGCCCGAGAAAGTCGACGCGGTGCGCGAGGAGTTCCCGGCACTCGCCGACCGTCGCTGACCGCGCCTCCTCCGACCGCGCCTTTTTTACCCATGCACGCGCAAAGGTCGGTCGCCGGCACGGCGCTTTTCACGTCACTGCCGGTTACTCAGCCCGTCTCGCTGCTCGGCCACACGGCGTCGCTCGTCCGCCAAAGGCTGTCCGGACAGCCTTTCACTACGCCTCGCCAGCGACGCCACCGCCGTCCCGACTTCCGTCGATAGTGCTCCCACAGTACACTCGTCCGGCTCCCCGTACGCGGCGCCGCCGTCCGATGGTGCCTCGACCCGCCCGTCGGTTCGCTGTCGGCCGCGGTCCGCCCGTCCGTCTCACGGTTCGTGGCTGTTCCCGCCGGCGTTCACAGGGACGGGGAATCAGCGGTCGGCGGCCCGCTCTATCGCCCGGCGGAAGTGGTCGCCGGTGATGCGGACCTCGTCGGCGCGCTCGCTGGCCTCGGCCGGCCCCAGTTCGTCGGCCATCTCCCGGATGGCGAGCATCGACGCCTCACGGACCACGGCCTCCAGTTCGGCTCCCGAGTACCCCTCGAGGTCCGCGGCCAGCTCCGCCACCGACACGTCGCCGGTAAGTGGCTTGCCGCGAGTGTGGACCGAGAGAATCTCCTCGCGGGCCGCGGCGTCGGGGTTGGGCACTTCGACGTGCTGTTCGAGCCGGCCCGGGCGCAACAGGGCGTCGTCTATCATGTCACGCCGGTTGGTCGCGGCGAGCACGACGAGATTGGGGTTCTCGGTGATGCCGTCGAGTTCGGCGAGCAACTGGGAGACGACCCGCTCGGTCACCTCGTTACCCTGGCCGCGGTGGCTGGCGATGGCGTCTATCTCGTCCAAGAAGATGATGCTCGGGGCGGTCTGTCGGGCCCGCTCGAACAGCTCCCTGACCGCTTCCTCGCTCTCGCCGACGTAGCGGTCCATGATTTCGGGGCCGGCGACGTGGATGAAGTTCACGTCGCTCTCGCCGGCGACGGCCCTGGCCAGCAGCGTCTTCCCGGTTCCGGGCGGGCCATACAGCAGGATGCCGCTGGGCGGGTCGGTGTTCGTCGCCGCGAACAGTTCGCCGTAGGAAAGTGGCCACTCGATGGCCTCGGTCAGCGTCTGTTTGACCTCGTCCAGGCCACCCACGTCGTCGAAGGAGACAGCCGGGGACTCGGCGACGTACTCCCGCATGGCGCTGGGGTCGACGACGGCCAGCGCCGCGTCGAAGTCGGACTGGGTCACCGCCGGCCCCTCGTTCGCTGCGTCTTCGCTCTCGTCGTCGCTGCTCGTGGTGCGTTCCCTGCCAGCCCGCAGCGAGGACATCGCCGCCTCGGTCGTCAGCGAGGCCAGGTCCGCGCCGACGAAGCCGTGGGTCTGGGCGGCGATGCGGTCCAGGTCGACGTCGTCGGCGAGGGGCATCTCGCGGGTGTGGACGTCCAGAATCTCCCGCCGCCCCCCCTCGTCCGGGACGCCGATTTCGATTTCGCGGTCGAAGCGCCCGCCCCGGCGGAGCGCCTGGTCGACGGCGTCGACGCGGTTCGTCGCGCCGATGACGACCACCCGGCCGCGGTCCTCCAGCCCGTCCATCAGCGTCAGCAACTGGGCGACGACGCGGTTCTCCATGTCGGCGTCCTCGTCTCGGGAGCCCGCGATGGAGTCTATCTCGTCGACGAACAGTATCGCCGGTGAGTTCTCCTCGGCCCGCTCGAACGCCTCTCGAAGCCGTTCCTCGCTCTCGCCCTTGTACTTCGAGACGATTTCCGGCCCGGAGATGGTGTCGAAGTAGGCGTCGACCTCGTTGGCGACGGCCTTCGCGATGAGTGTCTTGCCCGTCCCCGGCGGCCCGTGCATGAGGACGCCGCTGGGCGGGTCGATGCCCAGCTCGCGGAACCGCTCGGGTTCGGCCAGGGGCATCTCTATCATCTCACGGATGCGGTCGAGTTCCTCGTCCAGCCCGCCGATGTCCTCGTAGCTGACGCCGGTCGCCGTCTCGGCCGGCGCCGCCGGTGTGGCCGCCGTGGTGCCGCCAGCGGCGCCGCTGTCGCCCTCGTCGGCCGGCTCGTCGATGCTCGGCAACACGGTCACGTCCGTCCCCGGCGCGACACGGACCGCGCCGTCGGGCTCGGTCGACCGGACGACGAACGCCCCAAGACCGTCGATGTGGGTCCGCTCGCCGGCCTGGACCATCTGGTCGACGAGCCGCGTCCTGACCATGTGGGCGTACTCGTCGGTGCCGGGCAGGGGCTCCAGGGGCTGGATGCTGATGTCCGTCGCCTCCGTCACCGACCCCGCACGGACCCGGACCGTGTCGCCGATGTTGACGCCGGCGTTGGCCCGCGTGTCCGAGTCGATACGGACCGTCGAGCCGTCGCCCTCGCCCGGCCACACCTTCACCACCGTCGCCCCCTCGCCCTCGATGATGACCGGCGACCCGCTCAACACGCCCAGTTCGCTGCGTACCGACTCCGGGAGGCGTGCGATACCCCGGCCGGCGTCGCGCTTGTGGGCGCCCTCGACCGTGAGTTCGACGCTCCCGCCGCCGTTCCCGCTCATGGCAGCGGCTAGCGGTCCGGTCCTCTTGAGGATTCCCGTTGTGAGGGCACGGGCAGCGGCGACTCGGCGGCCGTCCGCGACCCGGTTCTGTCGCTCGAAAACAATTTACCTCCCGGCGATAGAGTTTCGGACATGGTTGTCACTACCGAGCGCGACGACATGACTTGGTACAAATGTGAGACCTGCGGCCTCATGTTCGACGACCGGACGGACGCGAAACAACACGAGGAGAACTGCGACGACGAGGACCCGTCGTATCTGCAGTGACTCGTTCCACCGCCGGCACACTCGCTGCGCTCGTCCGCCGTGACTACGCCGCCGGTACTATCTCGAAACTCCGCTCGCCCACCTGACGTGCACCTTTTTCCCGCGCGGGTGGCCGGTGGCCACCCGCACGGCAAAAACGTGCGCGAAAAAACGGCTCACTCGCTGCGCTCGTTCGCCGTCGAGTCCCCCTCGGCCGCTACTATCTCGAAGCTCCGCTCGCCCATCTCGTCCTCCTCGAAGACGAACACGCGGCCGTCGGTCACGTCGTAGTCGACGGTCACCTCGACGCGCATCTGGTGGTCCGTGACGGTGACGCCCGGGAACAGTTCGTCCTCCTCGCCGTCGTCGAGGATGACGCGGCCGACGCCGCTCTCCTCGATGATGTCGTCGTGGGTCCGGAGGTCGTTGACGTACACCATGATGCCCGACGTCTCGGTCCTGTCGGTGATGAGGACGTGCGTGTCCTTGCCAGGCGCGGTCGTCACGCTCTCCTCGGCTTTCGCCGGAACGCCGTGGTAGAAGGCAGTCCGGCCGTCGAGGTACTCGACCGCGATGCCGTCCTCGGTCAGTTCCACCGAGACGGTGTCGGGCGGGATGTCCGAACGGTTGCTCATACCCGTGGTTCGCCCTCCCCGGGCAAAAGCGGCGCGCTGTCGGAACGGCCGCTTTCGCAGATAGTAAGTACCGGCGGGCGGGAGAGACGAGCGATGGAAGGCAGAGCACGGGCGCCGGCCGCGGGGACGGTCCTGAACGCGCTGGCGACGGGACGGGGGTCGGCGTTCGCTATCGACGAGTACACCACTGCGACCGTGGAACTGTCCACGGACCGCGAGGACGTGACCGGCGAGGTCGCCGGCGCGCCCGAGGCCGACACGCGCCTGGTCGAGCGCTGTGTCGAGTACGTCATCGACGCCCACGGTGGGGCCGTCGGGATGCCCGCGGTGTCGGGCGGGACAGTCCGTACGGAGAGCGAGGTGCCGATGGCCTCCGGGCTCAAGAGTTCGAGCGCGGCGGCCAACGCCAGCGTGTTGGCGACCCTCGACGCACTCGACGCCACCGAGCGGATGACCCGCGAGGACATGGCGCGACTCGGCGTGATGGCCGCCCGCGACGTGGGCGTCACGGTTACGGGCGCGTTCGACGACGCCTCGGCGTCGATGCTCGGCGGCGTCACCGTCACCGACAACGAGAGCGACGACCTGCTCGCCCGCGAGGCGGTGGAGTGGGACGTGCTCGTCTGGACGCCCCCGGAGCAGTCGTTCTCGGCGGACGCGGACGTGGACCGCTGCCGACAGATAGCGCCGATGGCCCGCCTCGTCGAGGAGTTGGCGCTGGACGGCGACTACCAGCGCGCCATGACCGTCAACGGGCTGGCGTTCTGTGCGGCGCTGGGCTTCGACAGCGAGCCGATTGTCGAGGGCCTCTCACAGGTCGCGGGCGTCTCGCTTTCTGGCACCGGCCCCTCGTTCACAGCCGTCGGCGAACGCGGCGCGCTCGAACAGGTCAGGGAGTACTGGGACGAACGACCCGGCAGAACCTTGTTGACGACCACGCAAACGGAGGGAACACGGACAGCATGAGCACGAACCCGGATGAGATGTCACTGGAGGAACTGCGCGAGGAGATACGCACCATCGACCGCGAAATCGTCGAGAAGATAGCTCAGCGGACCTACGTGGCCGACACCATCGCGCAGGTCAAAGCAGAGCAGGGGCTGCCGACCACCGACGAGTCACAGGAGCAGGCCGTGATGGACCGCGCCGGCGAGAACGCCGAGCGGTTCGACGTCGACGCCAATCTCGTGAAAGCGACCTTTCGGCTGCTCATCGAGTTGAACAAGGTCGAACAGCGGGAGAGCCGGTAGCTCGAAATTCGACGATACAAGCCGTATGGTGCCAGTTTAGCCCAAAAATAGTCTTCCGTTAGCTGCTCTTTCAATTCAGGCTCAGTGAAAAACACCATTTCCGGTTTCGGTAGCTCCGAAGGATGTGATAGTGACGAGGGGGCAAGTGTTTTCCCTCTGTACTCACAATGTACACATATGAGTTCCGAGTCTAAGAAGAAGCGCGTCCAGTTCCGTGCACCGAGGGGGCTGGTAGACCGGGCCGACGCGCTCGCTTCGGTGTTCGAGACAGATCGGACGGACATCCTCATCTCCGCGCTTCGGGACTACCTGCGGGACGCCGGGCACTCCGACGAAATGAAACAGGAGATCGCGGAGGCCTTCTACGACGACGACATCACGTTCGAGGAACTGAAAGGCCTCGTCGGGCACGAGGAGGCCGCCAACTTCCGACTGCTGAAAGAGCAACTGACCGATGAATTCCTGGACGAAGTCACGGAAGAGCTGGCCGACTCGTAGATGGTTCTGATGGTCGCCGACACATCGGCTCTCGTAAGCCTCGGGACGGTGGCGGGCACCTCACCGAATCCACTCGACCTTCTCCTCAATTCGCACACCGTGGTCGTCCCAGAGCAGGTCGTCGACGAGCTCACCGAGACAGCGTCCTACGACGACGCATCCGGTGAGGCGGCACAGGCGGTTCTCGACCGTCACTCTGCGTTCGAGACTCGTTCCATCGAACTGGACGAGACGTTCCCGCTGGACGATGGCGAGAACGCGGCGGTCACGCTGGCGAACGATATCGACGCCGTGCAACTGCTCTGTGACGAGTTCAATCGACTTGCGCTCGTCCACGCTTCGCTGGCCGATACCCGCCTCGTCACGACGCCCATACTCCTCACCGCGCTGGTTCGCAACGACGCAATCCTGCCGGACGCTGCCGACGAGTTCTTGGCCGAGATGAGTGATGCTCGCAGTTGGTCGTCAAACTCCTACGTCAAGCGGGCGCAGTCCACACTTCGGCAGCAACGCAATAACGAGGAATCTGATCCGAAGTGATCGACTCGTTCGACACGCGCTAACTGATCCGAACAGCTTCCTGTGGAATGAGGGAATCTCTTCTCTTATACGTGGCAGCAATCGGGTGCCTGTTACGCCCGTATTCGATGTTCTGAGAGTGGATCGAAAGACAATTTTCAGGCGAATCCATCCTGTATTTCAGCTATCTGAACAAGGTTGGGCAGCGAGAGAGTCGATAGTCGGAAGGACGGCTGATACAGAGTCTCTAACCGCGTGTTAGTGATGGGCGAGTCGATTCACGACGCCACCTTGCGAATTTTCAGACTCGATGAGCAGCCGGAAGATTCGTCGCAAGTCTGTTGCACACGCGGTCACGACGACCGCTTCATGCAAAATACCGAACTCATCACCCAACGACCGGTTATCGTTACGTACAGAGGATACACCTAACAGGCTTTACCCGTCGAGCGAGAATGTACGCTATCTTGCGCGAGTTCGTCTTCACAGTCGAATACGAGAAGGGGGCTGACGAGGTGATGGATCTCTTTATCGAACACGGGGACTTGTACGCCCAGTCGATGGAGATCAATGCAACCAGCGAAGCGGTATGGGGAATCGACAAAGTCGTCGGCCCGACAGACGTCCTCGACGAGCTTGACGACCGGCTAGAACGCGTCGCCAGTAATCCGAATACGACTGGGATGTGTGGTGCGCCTGTGACCGAGTACGAGTACACGATTCTCTCGTTGAATCCAGAGTCACGGAAGATCTACTCGCTTCGCCGGGAAGATGACGGCCCGCGGTCAATCCCGCTTGTCGCCGCGAACCACGTCGGCGAGGGGCTGATAATGCGATCAGAGCGTCGTGGTGACCAATTCCGATGGCGCTTACTTATCGACGAGCCTGTCGCAGCGATCCACGAGAAAGTGCATGAAAACCTTCGAGAGGGGCTGTCGCTGACCGTCGAACGACTCGGGACGCCGCCGTGTTTGCTCGAAGACGGTCGTGTTCAGCAAACCCTCACGCCCGAACAGCAGTCGGCACTTGAGGCTGCAATCGAACGCGGGTACTACGAGGAGCCACGGCAACGGTCGGTCACCGAGATCGCAGCCGATGTCGGCGTATCGCGTTCGACGTTCCAGTACCGTCTCAACCGAGCTGAAGCGTGGCTGGCACAGCAGTTCGCTGCCGATTCACTCGATGTCGACCTCGACGTGGATCTCGACCCCGAGGATATCGAGTTCATTCAGTGAGCGAGCGCGTCGAACGCCGTGTGGGTTGGAATATGTCGAAGTAAATCCCACGCCGATGGCTCACGTAGATGGTCTCGTATGTCAACGACAACTGGAACCAGCGTTCGACTGATTCGTAACGCAACCATCCTCGTGGACGTTGGTGACACGACGTTTCTCGTCGATCCGATGTTCACACCACAGGGCGAGATGCCGACGGTGACGGATAACCCGGCAGTTCCTGAATTCCTCACCACGGCGAACCAGAAACGGAACCCACTCGTCGCGCTGCCCGACGTCGACCTCTCGTACGACGCTGTGGTCGTCACGCACCGCCACCCAGACCACTGGGACGAGGCGGCCAGAGCAGAACTCGACGCAGACGTGCCGCTGTTCTGTCAGCCCGAGGAAGCGGACGCCTTCGCAGAGGAAGGATTCACTGACGTTCGGCCCGTCGACGACCAGACGACGTTCGACGGTATCACCATCCACCGGACACCGGGTCAGCACGGGCACGGCGAACTCGCCGAGGGGATGGCCCCGGTCTCGGGCTTCGTCTTCGAGGGTGACGAGACCGTGTACGTCGCTGGTGACACGATCTGGTACGAGCCGGTCGAAGACACGCTCGATGAGTTCGAACCCGATCTGGCCGTCCTCAACTGCGGTGAAGCACAGTTCGAGCAGGGCGAACCCATCACAATGGGCGTTGAGGACATCACCGCCGTCCGTGAGGCCACTGATGCCGAAATCGCCGTCGTCCACATGGAAGCGATCAACCACTGCTTGCTGTCGCGCGAGGAACTGCGGGCGGAGACGGAGGGCGTACATGTTCCAGAAGACGGGGAGCAGATCAGCCTGTAACCCGAGAGGGGTCGTCTGACCGAGGGTACGACTTTAGCGACGTGAGATTCCGGCTTCGACCACACTGCTACAAGCGACAAGTGTGGTACTTGGATACTGGTAAAGTACACGCGACCGTGTAACGTGAGTTACTGACCTGAACAAGGTCGAACAGCGGGAGTCCCGCTGAGGTAATCCGATTTTACGGGTTCGACGTCCTCCAGAAGCATCCCGGGAACGATACACGAAACGGATTCACCGAAAGACACAGTATTCTGTGTACACAAAGTTCTCTATATGCCCACGATCACGGTCAACGTCGACGACGACCTCAAAGAGCAAATGGAAAAGCACCCAGAGATCAACTGGAGCGAGGTCACCCGCCAGGCTATCCAAGAGAAGATCGAGACGCTTGACGTGATGGACGAACTGACGTCCAAGAGTGACCTCACCGAGAGCGACGTTGCGGAGATTGCTGACAAAATCAACGAGAGCGCACGCCAACGCGTCGAAGAAGAGTCGAAGTAATCTCGACCGATGAAGCTGGTTGTCGATGCCAACGTCGTCATCTCCGCACTCATCGCTGACTCGAAAACCCGCGAACTCATCGTTACGCTCGAACCCGATCTCTTTACACCCGAGTTCGTCCACGACGAGATCGGGAACTACGAGGAGCTGATCGTCGAGAAGTCAGGAATGACTCCAGATCGAGTCGCACAGTTTATCGACCTCCTCTTCCAGTATATCGAAGTCATTCCCGCCAGCGAGTTCTATCCGTATATCCAGGAGGCCGACCCGGTAATCGGCGACACTGATCCCGACGACGTGTTGTACGTGGCGTGTGCCCTCGCTACCGATGCCGATATTTGGAGCGACGACTCCGATTTCCAGGAACAGGATGTCGTCGAGGCCCACCCCACGAGCTATGTGATCGACTCGTTCGACACGCTCTAGCCGATCCAAACAGTAGCCTGTAGAATGAGGGAGTCTCCTCGTTTATATGTGGTGGCGATAGCAAGTCTGTTACACCCGTATTCGATGTCCTGAGAGTGAATCGGAAGACAATTTTCACGTGATTCCATCATGGATCTCAGCGACTTGAACAAGGTGGAGCAGAGAGAGTCTCGCTGAGAAGGTCGCATCTCCGACGCATCGGGGGTCTGAAAGGATATCTTCCAACTGTTATCCGACTGCAAATGAGTGTCTGTCTCTTCGACACCCAGTTTCGTGCAGTCAGTTGCAGTAGCTGTCCGAGGCAAGGAAGAAGAGATCAGCATAGCCCCTCCGTTTGGTCGTCTTCGCTCCGCTTTTAGTGATGGTCACTTCTCGTCGGTCGGTTCAAGCGGCACCCTGGATACTTCGATGTCCTCGTAGTCCTTCTCGGACGAGAGGACGTCCATCCCCCGTGTCTCCGCAGTCGCCGCGTGGAACGCGTCGAACGGCGTCATCCCTTCGTCGTAGTAGTTGACGGCCTTTAGCACCACCTGCTTCTCTTCTTCGTCCCGTACGGGGACCAGTTCGAGCAGGTTCGCCACGAGCGGGACGTAATCGAACTCGTAGCGTTCTCGGGCGAGGACGAGTTCGAGGTACGAGAACGCCGACGTTTCGACCTCGTACTCGTCGAGTGCTTCTTCCGCCGACCCCTGTAACCAGTCGGAATTCTTGGCGAGTGCGAGCAGGAAGTCCGTCTCGACGTACACCGTCATCTATCGGTGTCCTTCTCTCGGGCCTCGGCTTTGGCTTCCCCTTCGATGTCCTCACGAATCTCCTCGACGGACGCATCGCGGAGGCCGCCTGCCGCCTCACGGACGGCGGCGAGTGGGTCGTCTGCGACCGGAATGAGTTCGATTCTGTCCTCGTAGGTCACGATATGATACTTGTCACCGTACTTTTCGCGTATCTCTTTGGGGATGTACAGCCGACCCTGTCGGTCCGTCTCCGCTGACATAGAGTAGACTATGGTGGAACGGGACAAGAATCTTACCACCAGACAGATTTCTATGCCACTCCGCAGATGATTTCGCGTAAATCCATGGTGGACTTTGTCGAGTCGAACAAAGTCGAACAGCGCGAGAACCGCTGAAGGCACCCGTGATTTGGTCGGCGGAGTGCGCTTCTATCGGCCACTCGTACCCTCCGGAGCGAACTACCCGGTGAGTGGGGCCACCCTGGGCACGCCATGAACCGTCACCCAACGTTTGCCACCGCCCGACGACTGCTCCCCAACCGATTACGCTGACCCGTCGGGTGGCCGAGACGAACGTTTCAGATAGACACCATTCTGCCGGAGGGCCGGTACTTTTAAGTCACTCACTCACTTTCTTTCCGATGACGCTTCGCTTGGAGGGCCGAAGCGTCAGCGGGGACCAATTCAGGGCGGCAAGCGGCCGCATTTTCGGCGGCCGCTTTCCACTTACTTCGCTGAAATACGTCAGACAGCGGTCGCTGTGTCCGTCTCCGGTTGCGATGAGAAGCGCCTGCGGGAGCCTCGACTACTCGATGGAGAGGCTGCCGCCCTGCGTCGCGTTCTCGGGCCACTCCAGTTCCACCTCGATGCTCAGCTCGCCGTTGCCGTCGGTCGGTCCCTCGCGCTCGGCCTTGACCTCGAACTCCACCTCGCCCGGCGGACTCATCGTCACGGACTGCTCGCCCGCCCGCAGCGTCACGTCGGAGCCGGCCTCCAGCGAGTCCGCGAGCGTCCTGAGGTAGTCTGCGACGGCGTCACGACCCATTAGCTGCTCACTCTCGAACAGAGTTTCTTCTGGCATACCAACAAATGGTCGCGCCAGTAGATAACAGCATCGGCGCCGGTGGCGATACTACTACCCCGTCATCTCAGTCGGTCGATATATCTGACTCTCCGGTTTCGAGTGCGCTACCAGCGGCCTCGATGATACTCTGCGATGGATAATCGATAATCCGACATATTTAAATGGTTCAATCCCTGATATGTGAGCAGGGACAGAAGATGTACGACCTGACCGGGTTTCAACGGGATCTCCTCTACGTTATCTCCGGACACGAGGAGCCACACGGGCTCGCTATCAAGGAGGAACTGGAGGCCTACTACGAGAAGGAGATTCACCACGGGCGGCTCTACCCCAACCTCGACACGCTCGTCGACAAGGGACTCGTCGAGAAGGGCCAGCGCGACCGCCGGACAAACTTCTATACGCTGACCCGTCGCGGCCGGCGCGAACTCGACGCGCGACGCGACTGGGAGAACCAGTACGTCGACACCGAGGCCGACGCCTAGGAGACGTCCTCGGCGCTCGGCGTCGGCGTCGCGTCGTCGCCGGGCTGGCTATCGGTCACGTCGTCTATCGCCGGATCGCCGACCTCCTCCCCGACGAGGTTCGTCGGGTCGACGCCCGCCGGGCGCCCCTCTCCCTCGACGATGACCGGCAGGACGAACCTGGCGAAGTGAGCGACGAGGACCAGTATCATCGGCGCGAGGAAGAGCCCGTACCAGCCAAAGAGGAACGGCCCGAGGATGTACGCGAACATCAGCGTCCCCGTGTGGAGCCCGGGGTTCGAATCGGGTTCGGGCGTCGACTCGCTCCGGCCGAACGGCCCGAACGAGAGCGACCCGCCGCCGGAGACGTACGGCCTGACGACGAGGTCCGGTATCGTGTCCACGATGACGAACGCGACGGCGACGAACAGCGCGACGAACCACCAGCCCTCGCCGTCCAGTCCCGCTTCGAGGGCGAGATACAGCGCCATCGGGACGTAGACGATCTTCATCCCGATGATGGGGATGAGACTCGCCGCGCCCGCGAGCAGCCCCGTCAGGGCGGGATACGGGACTCCGAGACCCACCGGGGCGAAGAAGTCGACGATGCTGAAGGCGATAGCGCCGATGGCGCCCGTGACGATGGCGTTCAGGATGTTGCCGTAGAACACCTTGTGGAAGCTCCGGTCGACCTCGTGGAAGTAGCGGTCGAGCACCCCGCGGTGGTCGAGAAACCCCTTGAGCCACTCGGCGAAGCGGTCGCCGTCCCGGAGCAGGTAGAACGCGAGCGCGAACATCACGAACACGTGGATGAGTCCGGTGCCCACGACACCGAGATAGCCCACGAACTGCCCCAGCGTGTCGACGACGGTCCCCGGACCGGCGGCGTCTGAGAGCAGCGCCTGTGGGTTCTGGACCACTTCGGAGACGTTGATGTAGGGCTCGACGGCGTCGGCGTACGGCCCCACGTCCGCCGTCTGTGCGAACCGGCTGAACTCCTGGACGGCGATCGCGATAGTGTAGTACAGCAGGACGAGCACCGGGAGCGCGAGCAGGAACAGCGAGAGGAGAGCCGAGAGTGTCCGTTGCCGAACACGGCGCTGGACCCGGCGATACAGCGGCCGCGTCGCGTAGTAGATGAAGACACCGAAGACGAACGTGCCGATAAAGGAGTAGGTGACGAACAACACTGCGGCAGCCAGTACGACGCCAAAACCAATCCAGAACGCACGTGGCCAGTTGATATCTACGTCGTACTCGGCCATGATACGGGGTTTCTTGGCGGAAAATAAAAAGCTACCCCGTCGGCCGGCACGCTTACGCTCTCCAGCCCGTACGTCGACTGTGTCGACTCCGATACAGCTTGCCGCCCCCTGGATAGACACCGGGGTCCTGCGAATCCTGCTCGCGGGCGCGCTCGGGATGTTCCTCGGGCTCGAACGGGAGTGGTCCCACAAGTCCGCGGGCATACGGACGTTCGCGCTCGTCAGCCTCCTGGCCGCGGTCTTTACCGTCACCGGACAGGAGACGCTGCTCGTCCTCGGCGGGGTGCTGGTCATCGTCCAGGGGATACTGCTCGCCGTCCAGGGTCTCAGGACCGAAGAGCCGACGCTGTCGCTGACCACGTCCGTCTCCCTGCTCGTGGCCTACGGGGTCGGCGCCGTCGTCGCGGCGGGGTACATCCTGGAGGGCGTGACCGTCGCCGTCTTCTCCTCGCTGCTGCTCGTCCTGAAACGAGAGCTCCACAGCTTCGCCTGGGGGCTGAGCAAGCAGGAACTGCGGTCCGGGACGGAGTTTGCCATCCTCGCGTTCGTCGTCTACCCGCTGTTGCCGGCCGACCCGGTCCGACTGCCCGGGAACCTGCTCGGCGTCGCCCTGGAACTGCGCGTCGTCTGGCTCATGGTGGTGTTCGTCGCGGGCATCGGCTTCGTCAACTACGCCATCGTCCAGACCTACGGCGGGCGCGGCATCGCCGTCACCGGCTTCTTCGGCGGGCTGGCCTCCTCGACGGCGGTCGTCGGGACGATGGTCGACCACGTCCGCCAGCAGCCCGCCGCCTCGTCCTACGCCGTGGCCGCTATCCTGCTTGCCGACGCCGCGATGGCCCTGCGGAACCTGCTCATCACGGTCGTGTTCACGGTCGAGAGCGGCCTCCTCCTCTCGCCGCTGCTCCCGCTCGCGGCCGTCATCCTCGGGAGCGTCGCCGTCGCGGCCTACACCGCCGACTGGTCGGCGGAGGTCGAGATGGACCTCGTCAGCCCGTTCTCGCTGCGGAACGCCCTCGCCTTCGGCGGCGTCTTCCTGCTCGTGGTCGTCGTCGGCGGCGTCGCCAGCGCCCGCTTTGGCACCGCCGGTCTCTACGTCACGTCGGCCCTCTCCGGTCTCGTCTCCAGTGCCGGTGCGACCACCTCCGCCGTGTTGCTGTACCGCGGCGGCGCTATCGACGAGACGACGGCGATGGTCGCCATCCTGCTCGCAACCGCGGCCAGTATCGTCGTCAAAGCCGCCGTGACAGCGCCGGGGCCGAACCGGAGCTTCGCGGTCCGGGTCGCGCTCTGGAGTTCGGTGGTGCTTGGCGGGTCGACACTGCTCGCGGTCGGGTTACTCCTCTAGAACTGGTAGCGCCGGTCGTCGTTGTCCTGTGACTGCGGGAACTGGTTGCCGCCGGCCATCTCGTCGAAGGTCATCCCCGAGAGGTACTCGTCGTACGTGCAGTCGTAGCCCGACCGCAGGTGGAAATCCAGGGTCCCGCGCTCGACGGTCGACTGAAAGAGCATGTGGACGGCCCGCCGGACGAGTTCGTCCGTGTCCTCGGGGTCCAGCGCGACCGACAGCATCGCCAGCTCGTTGCGCGTCTCGCGGTCCAGCGAGACCGGGAGTTCGTCGCCTGTCTCCGCGTACCGCTCCTGCATCTCCGCTTGCAGTTCGTCGAGGGTCATACCAGCCCGGAGGGCCAGCCCGTAAAAACGCCTTGCGACTGGACGGTGCCGCGACCGAGACCACAGACGAGTTCGAACTACCTGTGAGCCCCGCTGGCGATATACGGAGCCCCGTCGGCGTACAGCCAGGAAGTCCCGCTAGACTCCCGCCTCGCTGCGCGCGCTCGCTTCACGCGCGTGCTTAGTTCGTCGAGGTTCGCCCGGCGCAGCCCCTTTCGTCCCCACCTACGGGTGGACGAGTCGGCTGCGAGCGCGCCTCTCTGGCTGCCGGTATCCCCTAGGCGGAGTCACAACCACCACACACAAAGCACCGAGGGCCGAAGGGCCGGCAATGAGCGAGCAGGCGGGAGCGGACGAGCACCTCCCGAGCGACGTACACGCGGTTCGGGACGCCCTCGTCGAGTGGTACGAGGCCGACCACCGGGACTACCCGTGGCGCCGGACCGACGACCCCTACGAGATTCTCGTCTCGGAGGTGATGAGCCAGCAGACCCAGCTCGACCGGGTCGTGGCGGCGTGGGAGGACTTCCTGGAACGGTGGCCCACCGTCGCGGACCTCGCGGCGGCCGACCGCGGCGACGTGGTGGGCTTCTGGACGGACCACTCGCTGGGGTACAACAACCGCGCGAAGTACCTCCACGAGGCCGCCCGGCAGGTCGTCCACGAGCGCGACGGCGAGTGGCCCCGCGACCCGGACGGCCTCTCGGAGCTGATGGGCGTGGGCCCGTACACCGCCAATGCCGTCGCCTCGTTCGCGTTCGACAACGGGAACGCCGTCGTGGACACCAACGTCAAACGCGTCCTGTATCGGGCGTTCGACGTGCCCGACGACGACGACGCCTTCGAGGCGACGGCGCGGGCGCTGCTGCCCGAGGGCCGCTCGCGCGTCTGGAACAACGCCGTCATGGAACTGGGCGGGGTGGCCTGCGAGAAGACGCCCGACTGCGACGGCGCGCAGTGTCCCTGGCGCGAGTGGTGTTCGGCCTACCAGTCGGGCGATTTCACCGCACCGGACGTGCCGACTCAGCCGGCCTTCGAGGGGAGCCGGCGGCAGTTCCGGGGGCGAGTCATCAGCGTCCTCAACGAGTACGACGAGTTGACGCTGGACGAACTCGGGCCACGAATCCGGGTCGATTACGCGCCGGAGGGCGAACACGGCCGCGAGTGGCTGCGCGGTCTGCTCTCGGACCTCGCGGACGACGAACTGGTCGCCGTCACCGAGGCGGACGGCAGAACCGTCGCCACACTCCGTCGCTGAGGACGACCGCCTGGCCGAACTGACGGCGGTGTTCCGCTGCTCGTAGCCGGCCCGTCGCCGTATGGGCGCTCAACTCGACTGTCCCAGCCCGAACCGGGCGGTGAGCGCCGTGGCCACTCGCTGTGCGGTGCGTCGGACTTTCCGATGTGCTCGCGACCGCTCCTCGAAGTCGATGTCCCGCTGTGTCAGCCACTCCCGCATCGTGGCCACACCTGTCTCCCGGTCGATGTCCAGTTGTTTCGCGTGCCTGACCGGGTGGCGCAGCCAGTTGTACTCCCAGTGGGCGAACACGTCGACGCAGGCGGGGGCGTGGGCGGTGAGAATCACGTGCAGCTGGCGGTCCGCGAGCGGGGCCGCTCGGTAGGTCCAGCTACCGTTTGGCTCGGCCCCGACCGGCGGGTGGTGGTACCAGCTTACGGGTCCCCACGAGAACCCGGCCGCGCGCAGCGCCGACGCGAGTTCGTCGACGGGCCGCTCTACGGTGCCGACGTAGCCGGCTCGGAGAAGCCGGTACTCCGGGCTTCCGACCCTGCGCGCGAGCCCGGTCAGCCACGGGTCGACCCACTGCCGGAGCCTGTAGGGAACGTCCGGGTCGAACGACGTGAGCGTCTCGCGCATACGTGCTCGTAGGCCCGCCGGGCTTACGAAAACCCGGCCTTGAGCGGCCGGGACCGCTACCCCTTTGGCCCGCCGCCGTCTCCATCGTACCATGTCACGTCCGCACGTGGTCGGCGTCGTCGGCAGCCTCCGCGAGGCGAGCTACACTCGCGTCGCCATCGAACACGCGCTGGAAGCGGCCCGCGAGACCGGCGGGACGACGGAACTGCTCGACCTCCGCGAGTACGACCTCCCCGTCTTCGACGCGGACGACCGCGACGCCGGCGACGCGCCCGATGTCACCCGCCGGATTCGCGAGGGCGACTCGATACTGCTCGGGACGCCCGTCTACCACGGCTCGTACTCCGCGCCGCTGAAGAACGCGCTCGACTACTGTGGCTTCGACGAGTTCGAGAACAAGACCGTGGGCCTGCTGGCCGTCGCCGGCGGCGGCTTCCCCATCACCGCGCTCGAACACCTCCGCTCGGTCTGTCGCGCGCTGAACTGCTGGGTCATCCCGCACCAGGCGGCCGTCCCGCGGGCACGGAACGCCGTCGCGGACGGTGCGATTACCGACGAAGGAATCGACGAGCGCGTCGCGCGGCTGGGCGAGGAGGCGGTGCAGTACGCGAACATCGAACCCGACCCGCCGTGTCTGGAGAGCACGGAGAACGTCGGAGCGGATGACTGACCGTGAGGACGCTATATCCGAACTCGTAAGCAGCCGCTCCGAAGGCACCGACGACCGACCGCGACTCGGAATTCTCTTACTGGCCGAGTCCTCACTGCAGCGTGTGACTCAGTGGGTCGAGACCACCGGGACGGGGCGCGACCGCGGGCCGGTCGCCATCGTGCAGGCCTGGGCCGAGGTGCTCCGACGACCGCGGCGGTTCTTCCGGACCGGCATCGCCCCGGGCGACCAGGCGCCGGGGCTCGTCTTCGCGTCGCTGGTCGTCCTCGTCGAGGAGCTGGGCCGCTTTCTCGTGGTCGAACTCGCCTCCCGTGGCCTCCTCTCGACCGGGCCGTTCCCCTACCCCGCCATCGGCGGGTTCTCGCCGGGTGTGGCCGTCCTCGCCCTCCTGGGCATCATCGTCTTCGTCGCGCCCATCACGGTCCACCTGACGGCGGCGATACAGACGCTCCTGCTGGTTCCCGCCGCGCCCGAGCGGGGCGGCATCAGCGAGACGGTCCAGGTGATGTGCTACGCGATGGCGCCCTGCGTCGTCGCGGGGCTCCCGTTCCCGGAACTGCGCGTGCTCGTCACGCTCTGGGGCGGGGCGCTGTACGTCGTCGGGACGGCCGTGGTCCACGACCTCAGTCTGCCGAAAGCCGCTCTCGTCGGCGCTATCCCCGCTGCAATCCTCTTTGGCTACGGCTTCCGCGGGTTCGCCGCGCTGACCGCGCTCGCGAGTGCGAGCGGATTTTAACCGCGGCCGAGTAGTCGGGGTATGCTCACACTGGACATCGACCAGTTCATGCTCGAACTCAAGGACGGCGCCGTAAAGAACGTCGGCCCCTCGAACAAGCAGGCGACTATCAAGCTCTACGACGTCGAGAGCGTCGACGCGCGTGAGTACGGTGACAAGCGCGTCAAACTCGCCTTCGAGGACGAACAGGGCAGCGAAATCGAGGTCGCCCTGTTCCCCGAACAGGCCACGGCCGTCAGAGAAGGGCTGGAACTGCTCGAATCGGAGAGCGAGGCGTTCGAATGAGCGGGCGGTAACCACTCCGTTTCTCTCGCGCGGAATTCGACAACAGTTTTAGGCCCCACCTGCTTGCATCGGGCAATGGGTTCGTGTATCATTTGCGGCACATCCGTCGACGGACACATCTGCGACCTCCACGAGGAGGACGCGTTGTTCGAGTTCCGAGGGAACCGACCCGACCAGCTCAACGTTGGTCGATACTACCGCGGCAACGTGGACGGCTTCGCCGAGTTCGGCGTCTTCGTCGACATCGGTGACAGCGTCACCGGCCTGCTCCACCGCAGCGAGCTGGACCGGCGACTCGATTCGCTTGACTGGGAGCCGGGCGACGAGGTGTACGTCCAGGTGAAGAACGTCCGCGACAACGGCAACGTGGACCTGGGCTGGTCCATCCGACAGGCCGAACGCGAGTTCCGCGGCGTGCTCGTGGACGACCCCGACGTGGGCCACTCCACGCTGCTCGAAGAGGACGACGAATCGGGAAACGCTGACGGGGACGGGGCGGCCGCTCAGTCCCCCGCGGCCGACACGACCGACGAGGAGTCGGACGGCGAAGCGGACGACGAGTCCGACCACGCCGACGGCGACTCGGACGGTTCGTCGGACGAGACGAGCGTCGGCATGGTCGGCGAGACCAGCGACGCCGACGACGTCACCGAGACGGCCGTCGTCGCCGCCAGCGGCTCAGAGACCGCCGACGACGGGATGGCCGGCGACGCTACTGAGGACGACGCCGACGCGGCGACTGCTGACGCCGGCACAGAGACGGCGTCCGCCGACGAGAGCGAGGACGCCCTCGAACCCGTCGCCATCGGCGGCCTGAGCGACCACGTCGGCGAGGACGTCCGACTGGAGGGCGAAGTCGTCGGTATCCGGCAGACGTCGGGCCCGACCGTCTTCGAACTGCAGGACGAGAGCGGGACCGTCGACTGCGCCGCGTTCGTCGAGGCCGGTGTCCGCGCCTACCCCGAAGTCGACGAGGGCGATTTCGTCCGACTCGACGGTGAAGTGCGCGAGCGCCGGGGCGAACTGCAGGTCGAGACCGAGGACCTCGCCGTGCTGGACGACGAGGAACGCGACGCGGTCGAGCAGCGACTCGCCGACGCGCTGGACGACGAGGCCCGTCCCGACACCGTCGCGCCGCTGGCCGACGACGACACGGTCGAGGCCCTCTCGGACGACTTGGTCGAGGCCGCCACCGAGATACGCAAGGCCGTCCTCACCGAGCGTCCGGTCATCGTCCGCCACACGAACACCGCGGACGGTTACCTGGCCGGCGCCGCGCTCGAACGCGCGACGCTCCCGCTGGTCACCGACCAGCATCGCCGCGCCGACGCGCAGTACCACTACTTCGACCGCCGACCGCTGGAGGGCGGCGTCTACGACATGGACGACGCCACGAAGGACACCTCGACGATGCTCGACAACCGGGCGCGCCACGACGAGGCGCTCCCGCTGTTCGTCTTCGTCGCCGCGGGCGGCACCCGCGAGAGCCTGGACGGCTTCGACCTGCTGAACGTCTACGGCGCGCCCACCGTGGTCGTCGACGACATCGAGGTCGACGGCGCCGTCACCGACGCGGTCGACGCCGTCGTCTCGCCGAGCCTGGCCGACGCCCCCGACACCACCGCGACGGCGCTCGCCGCGAACCTCGCCGCACATGTCAACCACGACGTCCGCGAGGACCTCCGGCACCTCCCCGCGGTCAGCTTCTGGGAGGACGCCCCCGAGGCCTACACCGACCTCGCCGCCGAGGCCGGCTACGACGCCGAGGCGGTCGCGCAGCTCCGCGAGGCCGTCGCGCTCGAAGCGCACTACCAGTCCTACGAGGACAAGCGAGAGCTCATCACCGACCTCGTCTTCGGCGACGACGAGAGCGACGTCGGCGGGCTGGCCGGCAACGTCGCCGAGCAGTTCCGCGAGAAGGTCGACGAGGAGGTCGGCACCGCCGAGGCCAACCTCGACTACCGAACCGTCGAGGGCGCCGACATCGCCGTGCTGGACACGGACGCCTACTCCCACCAGTACGAGTTCCCGCCGGAGACGCTCCTGCTCGACGAACTCTACCGCGCGGTCCGTGACGAAGTCGACGGCGTGGTCGGTATCGCCACCGACACGCTCTACGTCCGCACCGACGCCGACGTGGACCTGCACGCGCTGGTCGCCGACGTCGACGCCGACGTGCCGGAGGGCGGCGTCACGACCCGCAGCGTCCGAGACGGCTCGGTCCGCTACCTGGCCGGTGAGCGCGACGCGGTGCTCGACGCCGCGCTGGCTCGACTCGCCGCGGACCTGTAACGACACAGGACTTTTCACCCCGGTCGCTGTCGCTTCGGTATGAGCGACGGGCCCGTCAACGAAGCCGACCTGGAGTGGACCGAACACGACCACGGCGACCGCCAGTTCAAGCGGAAGCAGTTGGCCGACGCGGCTGGCGGGGAGAAACTGGGGACGAGTCTCTACGAGGTCCCGGCCGGCAAGCGCCTGTGGGTCCGCCACTACCACGAGGGCAACGAGGAGTCGATATATGTCCTTGATGGCGATGGGACCCTCTTTCTGGGGCCCGACGAGACCGACCACTCGCTCGAAGCCGGTGACTACGTCGCCCTGCCGCCCGGCGAGGAGAGTGCCCACGACATCGAAGCCGGTGAGGACGGCCTCCGCCTCTTGATGAGCGGGACCATGGAGGAGCCCGACATCACCGTCTACCCGGACCGCGACATGGTGGGGCTCTACGCCGGGGCCGCGCCCGGCGGCGACGGGGACGAGCGGACGCTGTCGACGTATCTGGACCTGCACGCGGAGTTGGAGTACTGGGAGGGGTGAGCGGTCGGCACGTGTAATCACGTTTAACCGTCCGAGCCTCTGTATCCGAGCCAATGGCAACCACCGGGATTCCAGTGGCGCTGCTGGCGGACTTACTCGCCGTGTTCATCATCGCCGCGACCGTCGGTATCTTCGTCGCGAAGGTCGGCGATTTCCCCTACACCATCGCGCTGCTCATCGCCGGGTTCGCGGCCTCGGTCGTCGGGCTCACTATCGATATCGAGCTCTCACACGACCTCATCCTGCTCGTACTCTTGCCGCCGCTGCTGTTCGAGGGCGCGGCGACGACGGACCTGGAGCGCCTGCGCCGGAACCTGCTGCCGATACTCCTGCTGGCGGTCGTCGGGCTGTTGACCGCCGTCGCGCTGCTTGGCGTCGCCGGGTCGTATCTGTTCCCCGGCTTCGACCTCCTCGTGGCCCTGCTGTTCGCGGCGATGATACTGCCGACGGACCCGGTGTCCGTCCTGGCCCTGTTCGAGGACCTCGGCGCGCCGGACCGACTGGCGACGCTCGTCGAGGGCGAGAGCCTGGTCAACGACGGCGTGGGCGTCGTCGTGTTCTCGGCGCTGCTGGGCTACGTCGGCGGGACCGGCGGCGCGGCGGACCTCTTTACCGTCGCCGGCGTCGGGACGTTGCTCGTCGACATCGTCGTCGTCTCCGGCGGCGGCTTGCTCGTCGGACTCGGCGGCGGCGTGCTGGCCTACTCGGTGATGGCGTCGCTGGACGACCACATGACCGAGATAATCCTGACCATCATCCTCGCGTACGGCGTGTTCCTGCTGGCAGAACACTACGCGGCCGACCTGCTTGGCTTCCATCTCTCGGGGGTCATCGCCACCGTCGTCGCCGGGCTGTTCATCGGTAACCGCGGCGCCGAGTACGCGATGAGCCCGCAGACGAAGATAGCCATCTTCAACACCTGGGACACGGCGGCGTTCATCGTCAACACGTTCATCTTCCTGATGATAGGCGTGACGACGCCGCTGGACGACCTCGTCGCGAACGCGGGGCTCATCGCCGTCGCCATCCCGCTCGTCCTGGCCGCCCGTGCAGCGGTCGTCTACCCGCTCTCTGCGGTCGCCAATCGCGTCCGAGAGCCCGCCGTCCCGCTGGACTACCAGCACGTCATGGTCTGGGGCGGCCTCCACGCGTCCATCCCTATCGCGCTCGTGCTCGGGCTGCCGCCGTCGACGCCGCTCCGGGCGGAGCTTCGGGCGATGGTCTTTGGCGTCGCGGCGTTCTCGCTGGTCGTCCAGGGGCTGACGATGTCGAGCCTGCTGGATAGGCTGGGTATCGTCACCAGGAGCGACGCGGAGGAGCTGTTCGAACTTCTCGTCGGCCGTGCGCGGGCGGTCGACGCGGCCCTCGAAGCGACCGAGGACCTCCACGAGAGCGGCGACATCCCCCAGGACGTCTACGACGATTTCACCGCCGAGTACGAGCGCGAGAAAGCCCAGCTCAACGAGGCCATCGCGACGCTGATGGGCGAGACGCCGGAGCTCAGACGCGAACTGATACTGACCGGCGAGCGGCGCATCCTCCAGCGGGAGAAAAGCGCCCTGCTCGACGCCCAGCGCAGCGGCGTCGTCTCGGGCGACATCGGCGAGGACCTCATCGAGGAGCTGAACATCAAGCTCGACCGGGTCCGCGACGGCGAGCGAACCGTCTCGACGACCGAGGAGGGGTTCGAGGAGTTCTGGCGGCGCCGTGCGGAGGAGTACGGCCTCGACGTAGAGACGGGCGTGACCGAGGGATTCGGGGCGGGGAGCCCCGCGACGGACGGGGACGACGACTAGTTCTGCGCCGTGTCGGAGCCGACCGCACCGGTCGCTTTCCGCAGGCTGTAGTAGGCCCACGCCGCCGAGTAACAGAACACGCAGCCCCGGAACTGCGGGCGGCTGGGTTCCGTCGCGGACGAGTCTGTCATACGCCCGCTAGTCCGTCGGGGGTACTGAAACTGACGGCGGAACGGCCTGTCGGCTGGACCCCACGGTCGCTTCTCGGCGTCCCAGTCGCGACAGGCGTAGCGACCATCGGAACCGGACCGTTTCCACTACGGTGCGTGATAGCGACCGGTTGCTTTCCGGCAGTTCCGCCCTGCTACCCGACATCGGTAAGATGTGTGGGTCATCACCTTGCCCTTGCAGGCCCAGTTTTCACCCGGTAGACGCTCGCACAGCCAGGCGTGGTTACACGACGCGAAATCATCACGGCGACTGGTTCACTCGGCGCGACGCTGGCACTGGCTGGCTGTTCGAACAACGGCAACGATGGCGGCACCGAAACCGGGGCGACGACGGAAACCGGTACCGGCGCCAGCGTGGAACAGCGCTTCGACCCCATCAACCTCCAGGGGTCGGAGGCGGAATCCCTCGGGGCGGGGGTCAATCTCATAAGTCACTCGGCCTACGAGACGGCAGAGAACGTCGGCGTGACCGGGGTCATCGAGAACACGGCCGAACAGGCCTACTCGCAGGTGACGGTCACGGTGGCGTTACAGGACGGCGACGAGCAGGTCGGCGAGTTCGTCGACCGGAGCGAGACGGACCTGGACCGGCTCGAACCGGGGCTGCAGTGGCGGTTCTGGACCACCTTCGACGACGAACAGCTGACCGATTCGATGAACTACGTCATCGACGTGGCGGTCGAGACGACCGGTGAGGGGACGGCGACGGCCGGCAGCGAGACGGGCGCCGTCGGCGGACCCTCGACTGCGACGGCGTCGGAACCTGGGACCGCAACCGGCACGGTGAACTAACCGGTCGCGGGTTTATCGCACCCGAGCGACACGCTTATTCGGCCGTGCCGACCAGTTCCGGTAAGCGATGAGCACGGAGACGGAGGACCCCGAGGAGACCGAGGCCTTCCAGCAGGTGTGTGCGGAGCTTGTCGACCGCATCCTCGCCGGCGATGTCGAACGCGACGACGTCGAGAGCGCCAAGATAGACGTCTGCCGGGAGTACTCGGCCCCGAAGGTCCCACAGAACTCCGAACTGCTCGACTACGCCCCACAGGAACACCGCGAGGTACTGGAGGAGGTGCTCCAGCGAAAGCCCGTCCGCACTGCGTCGGGCGTCTCGCCTATCGCCATCATGACCTCCCCGCACCGGTGTCCCCACGGGAAGTGTCTCTACTGTCCGGGCGGCCCCGACTCGGAGTTCTCTTCGGCCCAGTCCTACACCGGCCACGAACCGGCCGCCGCCCGCGGCGAGCAGAACGACTACGACCCCTACGGTCAGGTGACGCTGCGGCTGAACCAGCTCCGGGAAATCGGCCACCCCGTCGACAAGGCCGAACTCATCGTCATGGGCGGGACGATGACCGCCCGGAGCCACGACTACCAGGAGTGGTTCGTCAAGCGCGCCATCGAAGCGATGAACGATTTCGACCCCGAGGCCGACCCCAATCCGAAGGAGGGAGTCAGCTTCGCAGAGAGCCCCGACGAGTACGAGTTCAGCTATCTCGAAGACGTCATCGCGGAGAACGAGACCGCAGCCGTGCGCAACGTCGCGACGACCTTCGAGACCAAACCCGACTGGTGTGACCCCGAGCAGATAGACCGGATGCTCAGACTGGGCGGGACGAAAGTCGAGGTCGGCGTCCAGACGACGTTCGAGCGCATCAACCGCGAGATGCACCGCGGTCACGGCGTCCAGGCCTCCATCGACGCCAACCGACGGCTGCGCGATTCCGCGTTCAAGGTCGGCTTCCACATGATGCCGGGCCAGCCGGGGATGTCGAAGGAGATGTGTCTGGAGGACTTCCGGCGCCTCTTCTCGGAGGAACGGTGGAAGCCAGACTACCTCAAGATATACCCGACGCTCGTGGTTCCGGGCACCGTCACCTACGACTGGTGGAAGAAGAACGACTTCGACCCGCTTGACAACCAGGCGGCCGCCGAACTCGTCGCCGAGATAAAGGACATGATACCCCGCTACACGCGCCTCCAGCGCGTCCAGCGAGACATCCCGGCGGACTTCATCGAGGGCGGCGTCTGGAAGTCGAACCTCCGCCAACTGGCCTGGAAGGAGATGGAGAAACACGGCTGGACCTGTGACTGCATCCGCTGTCGCGAGGCCGGTCACAGCGACGAGGTCGCCGAGAACGTCGACCTGGACGTCATGACCTACGAGGCCTGTGGCGGCACTGAGAAGTTCATCTCGTTCGAGGACTTCGAGTCGGACGTGCTCGTTGGTTTCTGTCGGCTGCGGTTCCCCGACGACCCGGTTCGGCGAGAGCTACAGGACGCCGCGCTGGTGCGTGAACTCCACGTCTACGGCAACTCGGTCGGGCTGGGCCAGTCCGCGGGCGACGACGACCACCAGCACCGCGGCTACGGACAGCGCCTGCTCGCGAAGGCGGAGGAACTCGCCCGCGACGCCGGCTTCTCGAAGATAGCCGTCATCTCCGGTATCGGCGTCCGGGAGTACTACCGGGAGAAACTCGGGTACAAGCAGGACGGGCCGTACGTCTCGAAGCGCCTCCGCTGATTTCGATGGGAAATCTCGTCAGGGAGACACGGATAGCCGCGCCGCGAGAGCGCGTCTTCGACCTCGCCCGTCACGTCGAGGCCCACGTCGCGACGATGCGACGCTGATGCGGGATGACGTTCGGTTTACCGTGCCGCTCGGGCCGCTGGGGCGACTCGGCGAACCCGTCGCCCGGCATCGCCTCCGGTGGCTCGTCGACTACCACGCCGACGCGCTGAAAGAACTGGCCGAAGGCGAGGGGTGGCAGCGGTTTCTCGACGGCTGACAGGGTGTGTGACTCACCGGCAGGATACGGTGGGGTTTTGCTCGCCGGCGCCCTCTTGCACGTATGGTCCGGGAACTCCGTCCGGGGGTGTGGCTGCTCGAACTCGGGCTCGTCCCGCCGCTGGCGTCGAACGCCTACCTCGTCGACGAGCGCCGCCTCGGGGGCGACGGCGACGCGCTCACGCTCGTCGATACGGGGCTGTGGTGGAACGAACCCGGCATCCGCGACGAACTCGGCGCCGTCGGCTACGGCCCGGCGGACCTCGAGCGCGTGCTGGTCACCCACTACGACCTGGACCACGTCGGCGGGCTGAACCGACTGGTCCCGGAGTTCGACGGCCCGGTCGCCGTCGGGCGGGACGACCTCGACCTGCTGGAGCGACGGACACATCCAGAACTACTCCACCACAAGGGCCTGTTCCACCGGGCAAGCAGGCGGCTGTTCCCGCTGCCTGACCTCGCGCTCGAACCGCTGGCCGACGGCGACACGGTGGGTGGCTTCACCGCCTACCACACGCCGGGCCACAACCCGGGCCACGTGGTGTACCACCACGACGGCGCGTCGGCGGCGTTTCTGGGCGACCTCGTGTGGGCGGGCGACGACGGCGGCCTGACCACGCCGTTCTGGGGCGACTCCTACGACATGACCCAGTTGCGCGAGAGCGTCGCCGCGCTCGCGGACCGGATTCCGGCGTTCGACGTGGCGGCGATGGGTCACGGCGACCCGCTGGAACAGGGGGGCCACGACGCGTTGCGAGCGCTGGCCGAGCGGGTGTGACACCGCCCTGGTGCCCGTGGATTGTACTGGTTATTTACTCGCGCCGTCCCACTGTCCTGACATGACTTCGAAGCTGGCAGTCGTCGGCGCAGGTGGGGCCGGCGCCGCCGCGGCGTACGCGCTCCGGGACACGGCGGTCGACGTCACGGTCTTCGAGAAGAGCCGGGGCGTCTGTGGCCGCGCCGCGACCCGGCGAAAGGGCGACTGCACCTACGAGTACGGCGCGAACTACCTCAAAGACGACGACGAGCGGGTGGCGACGCTGGTCACGGAGGCGCTACCGACCGACGGGCTGGTCGACGTCGCGGAGCCCATCTACGCGTTCGAGCGCGACGGCGACATCGGCGAGGGCAAGGACAGCGACGAGCGCAAGTGGACCTACGAGGCTGGCATCACACAGCTCGCAAAGCGGCTGTTCGCCGCGAGCGACGCGACGGTCCACAACGGCGTCCGCGTCGAGACGCTGAGTCGGGAGGGCGACCGCTGGCGGATACACGACGACGGGAACACGGACCGCGGGCGCTTCGACGCCGTGCTCCTCACCCCGCCGGCGCCACAGACCGCCGACCTGCTGGGCGAGGCGGCCTGGGACCACGACGACTGTCGCGACCTGCGCCAGGCCATCGCGTCGGTCCCGTACCGGACCGTCGTCTCCGGGATGCTGCACTACCCCTTCGAACTCGACGTACCGTGGTACGCCGCCGTCAACACCGACAAGGCCCACGATATCGGCTGGCTGGCCCGCGAGGAGTGCAAGCCGGGCCACGTCCCCGACGGCGAGTCGCTCCTCCTGGTCCAGATGAACGAGGGCTGGTCGGTCGCGAACTACGACGCCCACCCGGACCGGTTGGTGACGGAAATCGCCGAGCGGACCGCCCACCTCGTCGGCGACGACCGGCTGACCCAGCCGGACTGGACCGACCACCAGCACTGGCGCTACGCCCAGCCCGAAGACACCGTCGACCGCGACGCGCTGGCCCCGGCGGCCGATCACGACCTCTACTTCGCCGGCGACTGGGTGGCGGCGCAACCCCGACTGCACGCCGCGGTCCGCAACGGGCTGGAGACCGGCGAGCGAATCGTCGACGACAGCTAGTCCGCGGCGATGTCAGCGACGGCCTCCTGGACCGAGTCGACGACCGCGTCGAAGTCGGTCTCGCCCTCCGCTTCCACCCACCGATAGGTAATCCTCCCGTCGGCGTCTATGACGAAGATGCTCCGTTTCGCCGCCTCGAACTCGCCGTACATGTCCGGCAGGACGACGCCGAAGTCGTGGATGAGTTCGTGGTCCCAGTCCGAGAGCATCGGGAAGTTCAGGTCCTCGCGGAGTATCCAGACGTTCTGGGCCGTCGGGAGGTCGACGCTGACGCCGTACACCTGCGCGTCCAGTTCGTCGAAGCGGTGCATCGAGTCCCGGAACGTACACATCTCGGCCGTACAGCCGCTGGTAAAGGCGGCCGGGAAGAAGGCCAGCACGACAGGGCCGTCGGCAAGCGCCGCCGAGAGCGTGAACGAGCCGATGTCGTTGTACACCTCGCCGCCCGCCTTCGGAAGCGTGAAATCGGGGACGTCGTCGCCTACGTCGAGCATACGCCAACGTCGGGTGCTGATTTCCTAAGTGTTCCCCCCGGTGGGGCCGCCACGATGCCCTGGCTCACCGCTCGTCCGGCCCGACGAGTAAGTCCCCCTCGTGGGCCGCCACCGCACCGACGACGGCGTCGGCGTCCGCGTCGGGCACGTCGAAGGCGTCGAGCGCCCCGTACAGGAGCGCGACGGCCCGCTGGATATGTGCTGGGGTAAAGGGGACGTGTGCGTGGGCCTCGCGAACGGGCGGCCCGTCGTATCGTTCCGGCCCCCCAGCGGCCTCACAGAGGAAGTCCGTCTGGGTCCGCCTGAGTTCGGCCATGTCCGCGTTCGCGAACAGCGGCCCGAGGTCCGGGTCCGCGAGCAGGGCGTCGTAGAACTCGTCGACGACGGCGCCGATGCCGTCGCGGCCCCCGAGCCGGTCGTACAGCGTCTCGTCTGGCATGCGAGCGGTAGGGCCTCGAGCGACCTAACGCTTGCTCGCTCCCGATAGGCATTAGGCCGGGCGCCGACAGCCACCGATATGGACCACAAGCGGGAGCTGACGAGCGTCGACCTCGCCGCCCTGGAGACCGAGCTCGGCGAGTACACCGGCGCCAAGCTCGACAAGGCCTATCTCTACGCCGACGACGACCTCGTGCGGCTCAAGATGCGGGACTTCGACCGGGGCCGCGTCGAGTTCATCATCGAACTCGGCGACGTGAAAGGCGCCTACGTCGCCTCGGCGGACCACGTCCCTGACGCCCCCGGCCGCCCGCCAGACTTCGCGATGATGCTTCGCAACCGGCTGTCGGGGGCCGACCTCGTCCGCGTCGAGCAGTTCGAGTTCGACCGCATCCTCGAACTGGAGTTCGACCGGGAGGACGGGAAGACCACGGTCGTCGCGGAGCTGTTCGGCGACGGCAACCTCGCGGTGCTGGACGGTCACGGCGAGGTCGTCGACTGCCTGGAGACCGTGCGGCTGAAATCCAGGACCGTGGCGCCGGGGACACCCTACGAGTTCCCGTCGGCGCGGTTCAACCCCCTGACGGTCGACTACGACGGCTTCGTCGCCCGCATCCGCGACTCGGACGCCGACCTCGTCCGGACGCTGGCGACCCAGCTCAACTTCGGCGGGCTCTACGGCGAGGAGCTGTGTACGCGGGCCGGTATCGACTACCACGAGGCCGTCGAGGACCTCACCGACGACCAACTCGAACGGCTGTACGAAGTGGTCTCGGAGTTCGCGACGGTGTTGCGCGAGGGGCCGCTTGACCCGCGCGTCTACTACGCGGACGTCGACGGGGAGACCGACGAGGACGGCGAGCCCGAGCGCCGACGCGTCGACGCGACGCCGGTGGCCCTGGAGGAGTACGAACACCGCTACAGCCAGCGCTTCGAGACGTTCAACGCCGCGCTCGACGACTACTTCTACAACTTCCAGCGCGAGGAGGAGGTCGAGGGCGGCGGGACGACGCGGCCGGACTTCGAGAGCGAGATTCAGAAGTACGAACACATCATCCGCCAGCAACAGGAGGCCATCGACGACTTCGAGGCCGACGCCCAGGCCGAACGCGAGAAGGCCGAACTACTCTATGCCCGCTACGACCTGGTCGACGACGTGCTCTCGACGGTTCAGAGCGCCCGCGCCGAGGACGTCCCGTGGGACGACATCGAAGCGAAGTTCCGGGAGGGCGCGGAGCGCGGTATCCCGGCCGCCGAGGCCGTCGTCGGCGTCGACGGTAGCGAGGGGACCGTCACGCTCGATATCGACGGGACGCGAGTCACGGTCGACGCGGACACGGGCGTCGAGAAGAACGCCGACGCGCTCTACAAGGAGGCAAAGCGCATCGAGGGCAAGAAGGAAGGCGCCCAGGCGGCCATCGAGGACACCCGCGAGGACCTGGAGGCCGTAAAGGAGCGCCGCGACCAGTGGTCGGCCGACGACGGGGACGCCGGCAGCGGCGACCGCGAGGACGAGGCCGACGAAGAGCCGACCGACTGGCTCGCCGAGCCGTCGATTCCAATCCGGAAGAACGAGCAGTGGTACGAGCAGTTCCGCTGGTTCCGGACCTCCGATGGCTATCTGGTCCTCGGCGGCCGGGACGCCGACGACAACGAGCAACTGGTCCAGAAGTATCTCGAACGGGGTGACAAGTTCTTCCACGCGCAGGCTCACGGCGGCCCCGTGACGGTGCTCAAGGCCACCGGCCCGAGCGAGGCCGCAAAGGAGGTCGACTTCCCCCAGTCCTCGCTCGACCAGGCCGCGCAGTTCGCCGTCTCGTATAGCTCGGTCTGGAAGGACGGGAAGTTCGCCGGCGACGTGTACATGGTCGACCCCGACCAGGTGTCGAAGACGCCCGAGAGCGGCGAGTACCTGGAGAAGGGGGGCTTCGCGGTCCGGGGCGACCGGACCTACTTCGAGGACACGCCGGTGGGCGTCGCCGTCGGCATCACCTGCGAGGACCGCACGCAGGTCGTCGGCGGGCCGCCGGCGGCCATCGAGGGCGACGTGGCGACGAGCGTCGAGGTCGAACCCGGCCAGTTCGCCCAGAACGACATCGCAAAGCGGCTCTACCGGGTGTTCAAGGAGCGGTTCACCGACGAGACGTTCGTCCGAAAAGTCGCCAGCCCGGACCTGATTCAGGAGTTCCTGCCGCCGGGCGGGAGCCGGATGGTCGACGAATAATCTGCTGAAAAACGGCCGCCGTGCGTAACAAACCTCTCACCGGAAGCCAGGCTATTACGCGTATGGGAAGCTCAGTGGACGCGCCGCCGTCGAGAGACCCCGATACCACCGACGACGACGCTCAGTCGAAGATAGATTATCTCGACGGGAGAAAATCCAAGCTGAAATTAGGTGAGTTGCTGTCTGGTCGACTCAGTGACGCTGCCATCGACTCCGTCGCGGCAGTTCGAGACGGACGAGAGCCCTGATGAAAGTCTTCGTCGACACGAACGTGTTTATAGCTAGTCTCACAGACGAGCCGGACCGAGGGACTATCGCAACCCAATTTCTCGACCAGGATTTCGATTCTGCACGTCGATTTTAAATCTTATGGAAATCAGTTCGGTGATGATGAAAAAGAAGCGCATCGAACAGGGAGAAGTGGAAGCTGTGCTCGACGACATCGCCGACCGAGTCGATATCTTTGCGCTGGATACGAGAGACCAGATTGATGCCTACAAACAACAGCGCGAAACGATTCTGTACACGCTAGACTGTGTACTGATGGCACTCGCTGACGACATCGGCGCGGAGCTAGTCACGTTCGATACAGAACTACTCGAACACGGCTGTGTTAGTCCGGCAGAGTTACTCTAATTCGGTGGCTAAGGAGTGGTACGGCCAGAAATAACACGGCTCACGCAGAGCTATATACTTGTTGGTCGTAGTATAGGTAGGTACAAGACGGAGAGCCGCGCGAGCAGTGCGACTCCCCGCCGGGTATCGGGAGTCACCATGTTTCAAGAAGCCCTAAACTACCCACGGAACAGCGACAGTGCGGTGAAAAACGTAGCCATCGGGGGCGTGCTGCTCTTCCTGAGCTTCCTCTTCGTCCCGACGTTTTTCGTCCTGGGATACGTCGTCAGGTCGCTCCGGTACGTCCTCGACGGTATCGAGGAGCCCCGGAGTTCGACGAGTGGGGCGACTTGTTCATGGACGGACTGAAAACCTTCGCCATCGGGTTCGTCTACTCGCTGGTGCCGACGGTGCTCGTCCTCATGACGCTCTTTGCGACCGGCGTCTCGCTGGGGCTGAGCGGTCCCGGTGAGGGGAACCTCGCGTTCGGTCTCGTGGCGGTCCTCGCCGTCCTCGCGACCGTCGTGGTCTCGCTACTGTTGGCGTACGTCCTGCCCGCCGCCATCGTGGCCTGGGTGCGCACCGACAGCCTCGGCGCGGCGTTCTCGCCGGCCGAACTGCGCGTGCTCGCGTTCAGCAAGACCTACGCCACCGGCTGGGTCGTCGCCATCGGTATCAGCCTGCTCGGCGGTATCGTCATCGGCGTGTTGAACGCCGTCCTCATCGGCGCGCTGCTGGCCCCGTTCGTCACGTTCTACGCGAACGTCGCGGGCGCCCACGCCATCGGCTCGGCCGTCCGGGAGATGCCCGCCGTGGAGGAGGGCCCCGACGCGCCCGCCAGCCAGCCCGCGGCCTGAGACGGTCGGTCGCTATCCTGTTAACGAACTTTTATTTCATCCCTCGTTGAACGTTCACCGAGGACAGTCACCCCGGGAGCGCGGCGGGCGGGTCACACCGCGTCACGGGGCCATCGACGACGGAGGTTCCAATGCTCGAAGACGCACTACAGTACCCCTGGACTGGCGAACAGAAGGTCGAAACGCTTGCCATCGGCGGCATCCTGAGTCTGCTCGGCGTGTTTTTCGTTCCGATGCTGTTCGTCTATGGCTATCTCGTGCGCGTCATCAGACAGGTCAGTAGCGGCGACACCGACACACCGCCGGCGTTCGACGACTGGGAGGAACTCCTCGTCGACGGGCTGGTCGTGTTCGGCATCTCGCTCGTCTACTTCCTGGTCCCGTCGGTGATACTCGTGTCGGGGCTGCTGGTCTGGCTCGTCCCGGTCGGGGTGGGTATCGGTGTCGGCGGTAACGGCGGCGGTGCGCTCGCCGCCTTCGGCGTTCTCGCCTCGATGGCGTTTACGATACTCGGTCTCCTCACCCTGCTGGCGGCGTCGTATCTGGTTCCGGCGGCAGTCGCCGCCTACGCCCGCACCGGGCAGTTCGCGTCGGCGTTCTCCCCGGCGACACTCCAGACAGTCGGCACCGACGAGAGCTACGCCGTCGCCTGGCTGCTCGCGGTCGTCATCGGCTTTCTCGCGCAGGTCGTCGGCGGCGCGCTGACGCTCACGTTCGTCGGCGCGGTGCTGGTCCCGTTCGTCACGTTCTACGGGAACGTGGCGAGCGCCTACGCCATCGGTGCGGGGGTGGCGGACACGCCGCTCGTGACGGACACGCGCGATTCGGAGTCCGCAACCGGCCAGCCCGCGGTCTGATACCGGCGGCGACGCCATCTTCCGCCGGCCGTCGGTCCGAATAGCAGGGCACTTGAGGCCCGGCGGCGCAGTTCCGGTATGCAGATACAGAGCCGGCAGGCCACCGGCGAGGGTCGCGAGCGCGTCGAACTGGTCCCCGAGACGCTCGACGACCTCTGGCACCTCTCGTACGTCGTCGAGCCGGGCGACCACGTCTCCGGTGACACCACCCGTCGCATCCAGCGCAACGACGACACCCTCCGTGACAAGGGCGGCGAGCGCGAGCCGATGTGGCTCGAAATCGAGGTGACCGACGTCGAGTTCGCGAAGTTCGCCAACCGACTGCGCGTCGGCGGCGAGATAGTCGACTGCTCGCGGGAGGACCAACTGGGCTTTCACCACACCCTGAACGTCGAGGAACACACAGAGCTCACCATCGAGAAACGGTGGAAACCGGACCAGAACGACCGCCTCGAAGCGGCGGTCGATGCCACCGAGAACCCCGACGTGGCAATCGCGACGGTCGAAGAGGGCGAGGCCCACGTCCACACCGTCGCTCAGTACGGCACCGAGGAGCGCGCGACCATCACTTCGACGACCGGCAAGGGCGACTACGCCCGGCCGCGTGACGAACTGTTCTCGGAGCTTGCCGACGTGCTGAAACGGCAGGACGTCGACGCCTACATCCTCGCCGGTCCCGGCTTCACCAAGCAAGACGCCCTGGACTACTTCCAGGACGCGATTCCGGAGATTGCCGAGCAGATAACCGTCGTCGACACCTCGGCCGTCGGCGACCGCGGCGTCCACGAGGTGCTGAAACGCGGCGCCGTCGAGGACGTCCAGCAACAGACTCGCATCGCCGAGGAGGCCGACCACATCGACGAACTGATGGCCCGCATCGGCGAGGGGAGCGAGGTGGCCTACGGGCCCGCGGAGGTCGCGAAGGCGGCCGACTTCGGCGCCATCGAGACGCTGCTCGTGTTAGACGAACGGCTCCGGAAGGAGCGCGCCGGCGAGGGCGACTGGGACGTCGACGCCGACCGCATCATCGAGACGACCGAGCAGAAAGGCGGCGACGTGACGGTCTTCTCGGCGGAGTTCGCCCCCGGCCAGCAACTGGCGAACCTCGGCGGTATCGCGGCGCTGCTCCGATACCGGCTCGAATGAGCCAGCTCAAGACGGCGCTGTCGGGACGGGTCGGTCTGGAGTATCGAATTTGGTAATCGCCGGGACTCTTTTTTATGCTGTTACCCAGTAACGACACACGAATCGGGGGGTAACGAAACAATGTCATTCGAAGAACAGCAGGACTTCGCGCGGCAGGTCGCGGACCTCAACAAGTACGGTCAGGCGCTGAACCGGTGTGAGACCGTCGAGGAGGTCGTCTCGCTGACCCTGGAAGCGATGTCGCTGCTGTTCCAGTTCTCCTACTCGACGTTCATCGAAGTGCGCGACGGGGAACTCGAGGTGGTCCACAGTACGAACCCGCGACTGACACAGGGGGGCAAACCGGGACCGGTTGCCAGGCGGGCGCTGGAGACGGGGGAGACGGTCGTCACGACCGGGACCGAGGCCGGACTGGACGCCGACTCGGACGTGACCGCGACGCTCGCGGTTCCGGCGCAGGTCGGCGGCGAAGTGACCGCGATTCTGGTGACCCGGTCGACCTCGTTCGACACGTTCGGCGACGAGTACAGCCGCCCGCTGGAGATTCTGGCCTCCCACGCGGCGACGGCCATCAGTAACATCCGGTCGCGCGAGCGCCTCGAACGGGCGCGCCAGGACCTGGAGACGCGCAAGGAGATGATAGAGATGTACGACCGTCTGCTGCGCCACGACCTGGGGAACGACCTCCAGATAATCGCGGGGTTTGCCGACGCCGTCGCGAGCGAGGTCGAGGGCCAGACCGCAGAGTACGTCGGGAAGATACAGCGGGCCGCCGAGAGCTCGGCCGACCTCATCGAGCGGGTCGGCAACCTGGTGAGCACGCTGGAGGAGCAAGACGAACCCGAGCCCCGTGAGCTTCGCCCCATCCTCGACGAGACGGTCACCGAAGTCGAGGCGAACTTCCCGGAGCTGACCGTCGATTTCGACCCGGCGACCGCGGAGTACCGCGTCTACAGCGGCGACCTGCTCGACTCCGTGTTCACGAATCTCATCTCGAACGCCGCCGTCCACAACGATGGCGCGGTCCACGTGGACATCTCGGTCCGGGAGACCGGCGACGACGCCGTCGTCGTCGTGTTCGCGGACGACGGCACGGGCGTCCCGCCGGAAGTGCGCTCGGAGATATTCGAGATGGGTGCGAAAGGGCCCGATAGTTCGGGGACCGGGTTCGGGTTGGGTTTCGTTCGCGCGCTCACGGAGTCCTACGGCGGCGGCGTCACGGTGGGCGAGAGCGAGGCGGGCGGCGCCGAGTTCCGCGTGACGCTTCCGCGGGCCTGAGACGAGCAGAATCTTCTGGTTCTCAGGCCTCGTCGACGGTCAGCGAAAGGCCGTCCTCTGCGAATCGCACGTCGCCGTCGTACTGCTCGGCCAGCGAGGACAGCATCTCCTCGTGGCGGCCCTCGGTGTGGGGGTACAGGTGGGTCAGGTAGACACGGCCCAGGTCGGCGTCGGCCGCCGCCAGGGCGCGGCCGAGGCTGGTCGGGGTCGGGTGGTTCGAGACGTCCACGTCGTCGGGAAAGGAGCAGTCGTGGACGAAGACGGCCGCGCCGTCGGCGAACTCGGCGAGTTCCCGAAATGCCTCGGAGTCGCCGCTGAGCGCGACCGTCGGGCCGCCCGCCGACGGCGTGAGCCGATAGGCGAAACACTGCATGGAGTGTCTCGTCTCCAGGCACTCGCCGTCGAAGCCAGCGACGGCAAAGGTCGGCGTCTCGACGTCGACCAGCGTCAGGTCGAGGCGGCCCTGCATGTACTCGTGGACCGAGAGCAAGTCCTCGACGAGCGCGGCGGTGCCCGGCGGTCCGGCAATCGTCAGTTCGGTCTCGCCGGCCAGCCAGCGGGCCTTCAGCAACACGTCGAGGTCGGAGACGTGGTCGAGGTGGTGGTGGGTCAGCAGGACGGCGTCGACGCCCTCGTAGCCGGTGTCGGTCCGTGCGAGCGCGTCGAGGACGCCGCTCCCGCAGTCGACCAGTAGGGCGCTCTCGTCGCTTTCGAGCAGGGTTCCGGACTGGGCGCGTCTCCCGGTCGGCATCGCGCTCCCGGTCCCGAGGAAAGTGAGTCGCATAGCCGGGCTTTGCGGACGGAGGGGCAAATGGGTTGGTGCGCCAGCGGGGACGTCGGCTGGAGAACCGACGGGACGGCCGTCGCTGGAGGGGGGCAAGACACGTGGGCAGACGTGTCGGGCGACGGCCTGACTATGGCTACTTCCGGGGAGATAAAAAGTCCATCCGAGGCTCAAAAACGCGTTTTAGCTACTGGCCGGTGTAGGCCCACGTCACCCCGACGACGGCCAGAACGAGCAGCCCGCCGAGGAAGAACGCGACGCCCGGTTCGAGGTCGACGCCGCCGCCGCTCGCGACGGCCGTGGCGGTCTCGGTCGCTTCCCGGGCCATCTCGACGGGGGTCGACGGCTCCGTCGCCGGTGCCTCGGTCGGTTGCTCGGTGACCTCCATGATGCCGATACCACCGCCGCCGTCGGTCGGCGTCGGGGTCGCCTCTGGCGTCGGTGTTGCCTCCGGCGTGGCGGCTGTCCCGTTGGTGGCCCCACCGCCACCGCCGGCGCCGTCCCCGGCGCTCTCGGGCGACCCGAGTAGCCCCGGAACCGTCCCGAAGACGGCCTGTACCATGACACTCGCCGCGGTGAGCAGCCCGATAGCGGGGACGAGTCGCTCGACGAACGAGCGCAGCGTCCGCTTCCGGTCGGGCGTGCCCACGAACACCACGAGCGGGTCCTCGGGCGGCTCGTACACCGTCATCTCCTGGCCTTTCTCGGAGTACTGGGTGCCGGCGACGGCGATGAGCTCCTCGCTCTCCAGTTTCTCCAGGTGGTAGGAGACTTTCTGTATGGACATATCGAGACGGTCGGCGAGTTCGGAGGGCGTTCCGGGTTCCTCGTACACCGCGTTGAGGATGTCACGGGCCGTCTCCGAGGAGAGCGCGTCGAGGACGGCGGCGACGTCCTCGTCGACGCCGACGACCTGCAACTCGCCGTCCTGTGACGTGCTCGTTTCGGGGCCGCGGGAGGGCAGGAGGGACATATTCCACCCACTGACGGCCAGCGTAATGAATCTCGTGGAGTGGTAGCCGACACCGTACAGCGTCCGTCGGCGTCTCCGAGCGGTTCCTCGGGCCTTCGACACGCCCGGACCGATATCGAGCAGTGAGTCAGGATAAAGTAACATACGTGACCACCAGAAGTATCAGCCAATAGTGTTCACACAACAGACGAGAGGGGTGAATTAATGGACCGGAGAGCGTTCCTGCGGACGACGGGGTTGGTAGCCGGACTGGCCAGCGTCGGCACGGTGCCGGGCAGCGCCGGTCAGCAGTCGGGTCCGCCCTCGGCAGCGTGGACGGAGACGTTCACGCTCGGCGGAACGGAGACCGCGAACACGACCGTCCCGGGGGTCGACGGCGGATTCGTCTTCGCCGGCCAGACGACCGTGGACGGCGTCCGGGACGGCTGGGCGATGAAAGTGGACGAAGGCGGCGGTGAGGTGTGGCGCCGGTCGTACGGTGGTGACGCCGAGGGGTGGATATCCGCGGCGACACCGACCGCGGACGGCTACCTCCTCGCCGGACAGACCGCGTCGCTCGGCAACGGCCAGCTGGACGCGTGGCTGTTGAAGATAGACGCCGACGGGGCCAAACAGTGGGAGCGCCCGTACGGTGACACCCGCGACGACCGCGCCTCCTCGGTCATCACCGACGGCAGTGACTTCGTCTTCGCCGGCGGGACGAACTCGGAGGGCAGCGGTGGTATCGACGCCTGGGTGATGCGGGTCGACGGCACCGGTGACGAACGCTGGAACAAGGTGTACGGCGGCCCGGGCGACGACTGGGCCTTCTCACACGTCGGCACCGACGACGGCGGCTACCTGCTGGCCGGCGAGACCGACTCCGCCGGAAGCGGCGGCCGCGACGCGTGGCTGCTCAAGACCGACAGCGACGGCGACGCGCAGTGGAACAAGGTGTACGGCGGGAGCGCCGACGACTACGCACGGGATGTCGTCACTGCACAGGACGGTGGGTACGTCTTCGTGGGCGGGACCCAGTCGGCCGGCAGCGGCGGCACCGACGGCTGGATAGTGAAGGTCTCGGCCGACGGCACACAGCAGTGGGAGACCCGCGTCGGCGGTGGTAGCGACGACCGGCTCGTGTCGCTCTGTCGTCGGGACGGCGGCTACCTGGCCGTCGGCTCGACCGCCTCGTCGGGTCGCGGGCAGCAGTCGACGTGGGCGGTTCAGTTCGACGCCGACGGCACGGAACTGTGGGCCGATACCTACGGCACCGACGACCTGGACTACGCCAACGCGGTCACGGGCAGCGACCCGCCGCTCATCGCCGGGACCACCGAGTCGGCCGGCGATAGCGACGCACGGCTCGTGCAGCTAGGGACCCGGGCCGCGCCGTCGGCCGCCTTCGTCGTCACGCCGAGTCAGCCGGAGACGGAACTGGCGACGACCTTCGACGGCGGCGGTTCGACGACGCCGAACGGCTCCATACGGGCGTACAGCTGGGACGTCGACGGCGACGACCGGTTCGAGCGGTCGGGCGAGTCGGTGACACACCGCTTCGACCAGGTCGGGACGGTGCCGGTGACACTGCGAATCGAGAGCACGGACGGTACGGCGGACACCGTCACGCGGTCGCTCGACGTCTCCGTGGCTCGGTCCGGGGCGTTGCGGCAGGCGGCGGCGAACGTCGACGGTGTCACGGTCGCGTCCATGGACCACGGGGCAACCGTCGAGTCGGCTGTCACGCGACTCAACCAGCGGGTTCGGGAGGGGCGCGTCCCGCTCGAGACGGCCGAGGAAGCGACCGAGCGGCTGTTGCTGGCCGAGCGGTTCACCGAGAGCGTCGTCGGCGGACTCGGGCCCGACACCTACGACCGGTCCAGCGCGGAGTACGACCTCGCCGGACACACGACGGAGCTGGCGCTGACGGTGCTGGTGAACATCACGATGGCCGCGCTGAGTCTGGCCGGCGGGAAGATAGGCAAGTACGTCGGCAAGAAGCTCCCGCTGGTCTCGTCGTACGTCGACGACCTGGTGACGAAGCTCGACGACGCCGTCGCCAAGCTGGCGGACTACGTCGCGAACCTGAGCGGCGCCGCCGGGCAGGCCCTGAAGAACCGAGCCGACAGCATCGCCGAGGACGCCCTGGAGACGCTCGGGCAGAAGGCCGGCGAGCGCGGCGCCACGGACGTCGTCGGCGGGTTCATCGACGAACAGGTGGCCGCGGTCAAGTCCACGGTCGCCGACAGCCTGCGCCAGGTGGTCGAGTGGGACGGCGACCCCTTCCGTCGCGGCTCCGTCGCCCACCTCGACGACGGCCTCGGGCTGGTGTACACGGACCTCGACCCGGACCGAATCGAGCGCGACGGGCTGGCCGGCTCACAGAGCGGCGCCCGGTCCGCGCTCTCGGCCGGCGTCAGCCGCGTCGACGACGAACTCCGCGTCGCCCACGCTGGCCTGCAGGCGATACAGGACACGCTCGACAACTTCGGGCTCGTCGACAACCTCGTCGACGCCGTCACCGCCATCGCGGAGGGCGACGCGACACAGGCCGTCCTGGAGGTGCTGTGGGCCATCGGCTCGCTGGTCGGTGACATCGTCTCGATGGTGTTCAACATCGTGGGCGCCGGCTACGGCGTCAAGACCATGCTCGACGTGGCCTCGGTCCACGAGGAGACGCTGACCGGCATCGCCGAGGGGAGGGCGCAACACCAGTCATGAGCGAGGCGCTGCTCGCGGAACTGGACGGCTTCGAGACGCAGTTGACCGACGGGCGGTACGGGGACGCGGAGGCGACGCTCTCGACTATCGCCGACCTGTTCGCCGAGACGGAACGGGAGACGACGCGGGTGTACGCACGGTCGCTGGCGGCCGGCCCCGTGACGGACGCGGAGGAGACGCTGGCGGCGTACAACGAGTCCGCGGCGACCATCGACCTCCAGCGGGGACAGTTCCTGTTGCAGGCGTCGTCCTTCCTCTCCGCGCCCGACGCCTTCGACCGCTCGGAACTGGTATCGGTCACCGAGAGCCTGCAGGAGGCCGAACGGACGACCACCGAACGGCGGACCGAGGCGGCCACGGCACTGGAATCGGTGACCGTCCCGGCGCGCCCGGCTATCATCGAGATAGCGGGTCGGCGACGGCTGCCCGTCGGCGAGCAGACGACGTTCGAAATCCGCGTCGAGAACGTCGGTGACGAGGAGACGCCGCCGCTGAGCCTGGCGGCCAGTGCCGGGGACACTCTGGCACTCGGGTCGACGACCCACGACATCGGCCGGCTGTCGGGGTCGAGCGGACAGACGGTCACCGTCACGGTGACCGGCTCGTCTGCCGGCGAGTCGGCCCTCTCCGTTGCTGTGACGAGCGACGGTGAGACCGCCGCCGCGGACTCGGCGACGGTGGTCGTCACCGACCAGGGGACGCCGACACCGTCCGGCGGCGACAGCGCCGTCAGCGGGCTCCCGCTGGCCGGCGCGGCCGGACTCGGTGCTCTGGGCGGCGGCGCGGCGCTGTACCGGTACCTCTCGAAAGGGAGCGAGACGGACGAGACGGAGGAGTAAACATGACTGAGGACACAGCAAGCGACAGGACGTACAGGATCGGGGCCACGCGACGGCGGTTCATCTCCACCATCGCCGCCGGTGGCGCGCTCGCGGTCGGACAGGCAGCGGCACAGAGCGACGACGACAGCGCGGGCGGTGGCAGCGCGGTCAACGTCGGCACGGGCGACACCATCGAGAACGCCGACGAGGTGACGTTCGACGAGCGGATTCCAGTCGGCGAGCTGGCCCAGCTGTTCATCGAGTTCGACACGCCGGCACACCCGGTCGTCGGCACCGACATCGAGCTGAACGCGGTCGTGCTCAACGCCGTCAGGTCCGACGGTGAGCGCGCGGCAGTCGGCTCGAACACCGACCTCACCGAGTTCGAGTGGGAGGGCGACCGCATCCTCTCCCCGCTGCTCGAACCCACCTCGTGGGTGGCGGGGAGCGCCGTCTCGCTCGACGACGAATTCTACGAGGAGCACCAACTCGTCCGTCTCGCGGGGACGGCCCAGCAGGACCAGCGTTTCTACGACCGCTACGGGACCGTTCCGACCGTGTGGGCGGTCGCCCCCGCCTCGGAGCGGGTCGAACCCGGTACCACCGTCACCGTCGTCGGGACGGTCGACTACGCCGGACGCGAGGACAGCGCCGTCGATTTCGGCGGCGGTCGTGGGGTCTACCTGAACACGAGTCGCGTCCGACGCGGTGCCGAACGGACGACTATCGATAGCTCGACGACGTCGGGCGAGCGGGCCTCGTTCCTCGGGACACAGCTCAGGAGCCGGGCGCGACTCACCACGGAGCTGGCGAATCTTGACTACAGCTACGAGACGGAGTATCCGCGGCCGGCGGGCGGCTCGGTCGTCGCCCACGAGGGAACGACGGAGGCCGTCGACTTCGGTGGCGGGGGCACCGACTCGGCCTCGATGTCGACCACGAGCCAGGACATCGTCGTCGGCGACACCCGACCTGGCCGGTGGGAGTCCGACGGAAGCGGGGATGACGAGGCCGACGGAGCGCAGTTCAGCAACACCGTCGCCGTCCTCGACAAGTCCGGCAGCATGGGGGACCGCGACACCGTCTCGGGCGACCAGCGTATCACCGTCGCCAAACAGAGCGCCCGCTCGCTCGTCGACTTCGTCGGGAACAACAACCAGCTCGGCGTCGTCGCCTTCGACGGCAACGCACGGACCGTCTCGCGGCTCCAGCCGCTCACCGACGACAACCGCGACGCGATAAAGAACGACGTCGACGACCTGTCGTCGTACGGGAACACCTCTATCAGCGCGGGCCTCCGCGAGGCGCTGGGGATGCTCCGCCAGACTGACGGCTCGAAGTCGATTATCCTGCTGTCCGACGGGGAGTCGAGCTTCCCCACGCAGGTCCTCTCGGAGCTGAAGTCCCTCGGTGTCACCATCTACACCATCGGGATGGGGTCGTCGGCCGACGAGCAGTTACTGCGCCGGCTGGCGAACGAGACCGGCGGGCAGACGGCCTTCAGGCCACAGCCGGGCCAGATTCGCCAGGTGTTCCAGTCGTTCTCGATATCCGCACAGAACCGGTCGAAGCTCACGTCGAAGCGGGCCGAACTCACGGAGGGTGACACCGTCTCGGGCAGCGCGACGGTCGACGGGAGCTGTGACGAGGTGCAGTTCTCGCTCACGTACCCGGGCAGTCGGATAACGCTCCAGCCGGAGACGCCGGACGGGGAACTGCTGTCCGAATCCGACTCGGTCAGCCGGCGGGTCGGCGAGACGAGCGAGATATGGACCGTCGAGTCGCCACAGACCGGCGACTGGTCCTTTACCATGACCGGGGAGCAACTCGACCGCCCGGAGATGGCCACGACGGAGGTCAGCGCGGACTCGCCCATCGACGCCGAACTGTTCGTCAACGACTTCCACTACGAGCAGACGGGGATGTACCGCGTCGAACTGAAGGCGACCAACGGGTCCGAACGCTACACCGGCGCCCAGGTCACACTGCAGGCACAGAACGGCGAGACGACCGAGGAGATCGACCTCCGCGACGACCGCGGCGGCCCGGACCCGGTCGGAGACGACGGCATCTATACGGGGTATTTCCACCCCAAAGAGACTGGCGAGTACCGGTTCACCGCCCAGATTAGCGGCGGGAACGTCGGCGAGCTGCAGCGGGACTTCACGCGCCAGTTGACCGTCGACGAGGTGGTCGACCCGATACGGCCCTACGAGGAACGCGAGCCGATACAGCCCACGGAGACCCCAGAGCAGGTAGAGTCGTCGGTGGGACTGTTCGGTCTGCTCGAGCAGTACGGCCCGGTCGGGGGCGTGGCGCTCGCGGCGGTGGTGCTCATCGGGGCCCTCGCGCGGCGGTTCGGCGGCGGGTCGGCGGACGACCCCGACGAAGGGGCCGAGGAAGGCACGGACGGCGACCCGCCCGAGGAGTAGCTCCCGGTCGGGCCGCCGTTCGCGCGCGCAGCGACGCCACCGGAAACGGGCGTCCGGACCGGACAACGGCGGCGACGTGCGGAACCCACTTGTCCGTCCGGGCCAACCTCCACTCAGACGATGGACCCGCGCGAACGACTCGCCGCAACCGACCCGGAGTTCGACGCGGCGTCGGTCGCTATCGACGACGCGGACGTGCTCGAACGGCTCGCGCCGGTGGTCGCACAGTGGTGGGTCGAGCAGTTCGGCGAGTTCGTCCCCGGTAACGGCGGCTTTTTCACGCCGCCACAGAAGGCAGCGATTCCGCACATCCACGAGGGCACGAACGCCCTCGTCTGTGCGCCCACGGGCTCGGGCAAGACGCTTGCCTCCTTCACCGCCATCATCAACGAGCTGTTCGGGAAGGCCCGCGAAGACAGCCTCGAAAACAGCGTCTACTGCCTCTACGTCTCGCCGCTGAAGTCGCTGGCCAACGACATCCACCGCAACCTGACAGTTCCCCTCGACGGCATCAGCGGGAAACTGGACGAGCGGGGCGAGGACGTCGAGATTCGCCACGCCATCCGCCACGGCGACACCAGCAGCGCCGACCGCCAGGCGATGCTTGAGACGACGCCCCACATTCTGAACACGACCCCGGAGACGCTCGCGATACTGCTCAACTCGCCGAAGTTCCGGAAGAAACTGGAGACCGTGGAGTACGTGGTCGTCGACGAGATTCACAGTTTGGCGGAGAACAAACGGGGCACCCACCTCTCCGTGTCGCTGGAGCGTCTGGAGGCGATGGCCGCGGCGTCACCGACGCGAATCGGTTGCTCGGCGACGGTCGAACCCCTGGAGACCGTCGCGGAGTTCCTGGTCGGCCGCGAGGAACCGGGCGGCGACCCCAGGCCCTGCGAAATCGTCGACACCCGCTTCGTCCGCGACCTCGACGTCGAACTGTCCTGCCCGACCGACGACCTCATCGACACGCCCAGCGGCGTCGTCACCGACCGGTTCTATCGGCAACTGCACCAGCACGTCCGGGACCACACGAACACTCTGGTCTTTACGAACACCCGCTCGGGCGCCGAGCGGGTCCTGCAGAACCTCCGGGAGCGCTACGACGACTACGACGAGGACAACTCCGGCTGTCACCACGGCTCGCTCTCGAAGGAGAAACGCCACGAGATAGAGGCGAAACTGAAGGCGGGTGACCTGGACGTGGTGACGACCTCGACGAGTCTGGAACTGGGTATCGACATGCCCTACATCGACCTCGTCGTCCAGGTCGGCTCGCCCAAGTCCGTCGCCGCCCTGCTCCAGCGGGTGGGTCGAGCGGGCCACCAGCTCGGCGAGACCGTCGAGGGCCGCGTCATCGCGCTCGACCGCGACGAGCTAATCGAGTGTGCGGTGATGCTCGGGAAGGCGACCGACGGCTTCGTCGACCGGGTGTTCATCCCCGAGAACGCCCAGGACGTGGCGACACAGCACGTCTACGGGATGGCTATCAACGAAGTGCGCCCCGAGGCCGAAGTCAGGGGCATCCTCGAACGGGCCTACCCGTACCGGAACTACGCCGACGGGGACTGGGAACAGCTCTGTCGGTACCTCACGGCCGACTACGACGGGATGGAGGACAAGAACGTCTACGCGAAGATATGGCGCGACGAGAACGACCCCACCGACGGCGAGTACCACTACGAGGAGTACGACGTGGGCGAACCGCTTATCGGCAAGCGCGGCCGCCTCGCGCGGGTCATCTACATGACCAACATCGGGACGATTCCGGACTCCTTTACCTGCGATGTCATCACCCGCAGCGGCGAGGAGTGGGTCGGTCAACTCGACGAGGGCTACCTCGACAAACTGGAGAAGGGCGACGTCTTCGTGCTTGGCGGCAGTAACTACGAGTACCGGTACCGACGCGGGTCGAAGGTGTACGTCGACCCGACAGCCGCCCGGCCGAACGTCCCCTCGTGGTTCTCCGAGCGGTTGCCACTCTCCTATGACCTCGGGCGGGAACTGCTCGGGTTCCAGCGTGACCTGCTCGACAAACTGGAAGCCGGCGGGCTCTCGGAGGTCCGCAACTGGCTCAGGACCTTCCCGCTGGACGAGAACTCCGTACGCGCCATCGCGCGGATGTTCCGCGAGCAGGTCGCCTACGCCGGGGCCGAGTCCGTCGCCACCGACGAACGCCTGGTAATCGAGGAGGCGATGGAGCACGACGAGTACGAGCGCCACTACCACGTCCACGCCAACTACGGCCGGCGGTTCAACGACGGCTTCTCACGTCTGCTGGCCTACCGGATTGCCCAGGCCGCCAACGCCAACGTCCAGGTCGCCGTCGCCGACAACGGCTTCACACTCTCGATGCCGCTCAACCGGAAGGTGGACATCGAGCGCATCGTCCGCGATGTCGACCCCGGAGACGTCCGCGGGGACCTCAGGGCCGCCCTCGACGGCACCGACCTGCTCCAGCGGTACTTCCGCATCAACGCCACCCGTTCGCTGATGATACTCAAACGCTACAAGGGGTACGAGAAGTCGGCCAGCGAGCAACAGGTCTCGGCGGAGATGCTGCTGGGCTTTGCCGAGGACCTGGGCGACTTCGCCGTCGTCGAGGAGACTTACCGCGAGATTCTGCATGACAAACTCAACGTCGGTGCCATCGAGGACGTGCTCACGGATATCGACCGGGGGACCCTGGACGTGACGACGATTCGCGTCGACTCCCCGTCGCCCCGGGCCTTCGGCCTCGCCACGCTGCTTGCCAGCGACGTGGTGCTCGCCGAGGACGAGTCCGCGGTGCTCGCGGAGTTCCATCGCCGCGTCATGGAGGAGATAGCGGGCGACGACGGCGCGGCGGTGGACTGAGAACGCCCTCGAAAGGGGTCGGGTTAGGACCGTCTGCTGCGCGAAATCAGGGGGCGAGACGACTGGCCGTGCTGACCGACTCAGTTCATCGAGTCGCCATCGCTCGTCGTCTCGGTGCCCATGGAATCGCCGTCCTCCATCGAGCCGCCGCTCATCGAGTCGTGCGGGGTCACCGTCACGCGGATGGCGTCGCTCGCGTCGGGGTAGCTGTAGCCGTCGTTCACCTCGCTCAGCCGGCGAACGACGCCGCCCTCGTCGTCGCCCTGCGTCGGGCTGTCCTGTGCGGGCGCCTGGTCCGGCCCCTGGCCGGGCTGGCCGTTGGGTTCCGTCCCGGCGTCCCAGAGGTCGACGCCGTCGGTCACGTCGCCTTCGACCGGTTCGCCGTCCTGGGGCCAGAGCGTGATGCCGTCGGGACCCGGCGCGAAGAACAGGTCGTTGGAGGGGACGAACATGCTCGCGAAGGAGAGGTTCTGGCCGGGCCGGACCTGCACGTCGAACTCGAACGCGCCGCCGGGCGCGATGGGCGGCGCGCCGGGCACCTCGCCCATCGGGTCGTTCGGGTCGACAACCGTGTTATCCGGGGTGTAGGCGCCCGAGTGGGCGACACTGCTGTCCATGTCATCTCCCATGCCGTTACCGCTCGTCTCGGCCAACTCGTCGACGAGTCCCGGTTCGCCCTCGAAGCCGGTCGGCGGTCCGGCCTCGGCCAGCGCCTCCAGCCCGATAGAAGCCGACTCCCCTTCGGTGTAGATGGGGTTGCCCCCAGAGTGGACCGCGTAGGCCCCCGGCGTGATCCAGATTGCGCCGCCGGTGTGGCTATCGCTCTCGTAGAACTCTGCCGGTGCGACGTTCTCGATGCGGACGGTGACGGTCCTCGCGTCCATACCGCCGCCCGTCGAATCGGTCTCGGTCGTCTGTTCGCCCATCGTTCCCGCTTCGGTCGTGTCTTCGGCGACGGACGGCGTTGTGCCCCCGCTGTCCCCGCTACAGCCGGCGAGCGCGAGTGCGGCCGCGGTGCCCGTCGCGGCGAGGAACGTCCGTCGAGTCGAACTGTCTGACATTGCGGTTGGGCCGACGAAGAGATGTTGAATAGGGATTTTTCAACATTCGGGCTGACTCTCTTCCAAATTCCCCCGGATTCTCTCCGGGTTGTGTCCCCGACGCGCAACCGCGGTCCGTGCGATTAATCCGACTCTCGGCCCACGGACCGGTATGGAGTCGCTGCACCCGCGAGTCAGGTTGCTCTGGGCCGGTCGGACCGCCTTCTCCGGCCTGGTCCTTCTCGCCCTCGTCGCCGTCGTGGACCGGCTGTTCCTCTCCTTGCCGCTCCCGGTCGCCGTCGCCGGCTGGGTCGCGCTCGTCGCTCTCGGTGCGGGCCACGCCGTCCTGGCCCACCGCATCTGGCGGTTCGACCTGCAGGACGACGCGCTCTTTCTCGTCCGGGGCGTGGTGACGCGAACCGACACCTCCGTCCCGTACGTCAGAGTCCAGCACGTCGACACGACACGGGGGCCCGTAGAGCGGACCGCCGGACTCGCAAGTGTCGTGGTCTACACCGCCGGCTCCCGCGGCGCGGACATCACGATACCGGGGCTCCGTCCCGAGCGGGCGACCGAACTGCGCGAGCGCCTGCGTGACCTCGCCGGCGAGAGCGAGGCCACGGACGCGGTATGAGACGGCTCCACCCCCTCAGCGGCGCGGTGAGCGTCGGTCGCGCCGTCCTGCAGGGCACCGTCTTCGGCGTCATCGCCGGCTCCACGCTTGCCGGGGTTCTCGGCCTCCCGGCCGCGGCCGTCCCGCTCCTCATCCTGGCGCTGGCGCTCGCAATCGGTGGCTTCGCGCTGGCGCGGTACTACCGGTTCACCTACGCAATCGACGGCGACACGCTGCGGGTCGAATCGGGCGTCATCGCCAGGCAGTCACGCGAGATTCCGCTGGGGCGAATCCAGAACGTCGACGTCACACAGGGCGTCCTGAACCGGCTGCTCGGGCTCGCCGTCGTGGAGTTCGAGACAGCCGGCGGCGCGACCACGGAGGCGACCCTCGACGCCGTCGACGAGGCCGAGGCCGAGCGACTTCGGGGGGTCGTCCAGCGCTACGGCGAGACCCCCGAGGAGTCAGCGGAGCCCGACACCGTGACGGCCGAGGACGGGACCGAACCGTCGACCAGTCCAGCCGCCGAACCGGCCGCCCGGCCTGACACCGAGGAGCTGTTTACTTTCACGACCCGCGACCTGCTGACCTACGCCGTCGTCTCGGTGCGACCCGCCGCGCCGGTGTTGCTGCTAATCGGCCTCCCCCTGGGTATCGACGCCCTGCTGACGGTCGTCCGGTTCAATCTGGGTCTGGTCGGCGGCCCGCGGACGGTGTCGCTGACAGTCCTCGAAGCGTTCGGGCCGCCGCGGCTGGTCGCGCTCGTCCTGCTCACGGCCCTGCAGTTCCTGGTGGCCGCCCTGCTCCTGAGCGTCGTCCTGACGGTCGTCGAGTACTACGACTTCCGACTCGTCCGAGAGGGCGACGACCTGCGATACGAGCGGGGCTTGCTGCGCCGGTACAGCGGTACCATCCCGCTGTCGAAGGTCCAGACCGTCTCCGTGCGCGAGAACGTCGCCATGCGCCGGTTCGGCTTCGCCACCCTCGCCGTCGAGACCGCGGGCTACAGCGGCGCCAACGGTGACACCGGACAGGGCGTCGCTATCCCGATGGCCCCGCGGTCGGTGGTGTACGACCTGGCGCGAGACATCGAACCGTTCGGCGACCTGGAGTTCGAGCGGGCGCCGACGCGCGCCCGTCGCCGGTACGGTGCCCGCTTTGCCATCGTCGCGGGGGCCGTGACCGCCGTCGGCTACGCCGTCGATACCGTCCTGCTCGGCACTGGCTACTGGTGGCTCCTCCTCGGGCTGTTCGTCCTCGTCCCGCCCGCTGCGCACCTCCGGTGGCGACACCGTGGCGTTGCCCTCGACGAGGACGTGTTCGCGACGCGGACGGGGTTCTGGCGACAGACCACGCGCGTCGTCCCGTACTACCGGGTCCAGACTGTGTTCGTCGGTCGGTCGCCGTTCCAGCGACGACGCGACCTCGCGACGGTGACGGCCGACACCGCCTCGACGAGCAGTCTCCTCGGCGGGGACGCCAGGGCCTACGACGTGGACGACGACCGGGCCGCACAGCTCCGGGACACGCTCCGCGAGCGGCTGTACACCGACCTGCTGGCGAGAAAGCGCGACCGCGACGCGTGAGGGGCGCGCCGCCGAAGCGACCCTGCTACCGCGCCCACTCGACCATCCGTCCGTAGACGGGGTCGGTCCCGAGCGCGTCGGCGTCGCCGACCAGGACGAGCGCCTTCTTGGCCCGCGTCAGCGCGACGTTGATGCGCCGGTAGTCCTCGAAGATGGGGCCCTCCAGCGCGCCGGTGGCGACGAACGAGACCACGATAACCTCCTTGCTCGACCCCTGGAAGCGGTCGACGGTGTCGACGGCTACGTCGGGCAAGCGGCGGTTCAGTTCGGCGACCTGCGCCCGGAACGGCGCGATGACGCCGATGTCGTCGGCCGGGACGCCGGCCTCGCGGTAGGCACCGACCACCTCCGCGACCGCGTCGGCCTCGGCGGGGTTGGTGTTGCCGGTCTGAGAGCCGTCCGGGTCGACGAAGCTCACGCCGTCTCGCAGATGTTCGGGCAGTTCCCCCATCGAGACGCCGCCGAGGTCGTCGATGCGCTGGGCGGCCACCGCGCCGGTCGCCGGGCGCAACTGGCCGTCGTAGAACTCCCGCGAGGCGAAGGCCTGGATGCGCTGGGCCATCCGGTACTGCCGGTCGAGCATGACGCCGGCGTCGGGATGGGCGTCGATGAGCCGCTCGAACAGCGACCGCGTCAGGGTCTCGTCGTCGGACTGGACGACCGGCGGGAGCTGCTGGTGGTCCCCGACGAGGACGAACCGGTCGGACAGCGTCGTCGCCGCGAGCGTCCCCGGCTCGGTCAACTGCCCGGCCTCGTCGACGACGGCGACGTCGAACGACTGGCTCTGCATCGCGGTCCCGCCACAGGTCGCGGTCGTCGCGGCGACGACCTGTGCCGTCCCCAGCGTCCCCGCACACGCATCGGGGTCGCCGGACTGTTCGAGTCGGTATTTCTGCATGTCCTCGCGGACGCCGCTCTCCGTGCCGACGCGGACGATGTCGGTGTAGCCCTGGTCTTCGAGGGCTTCGATGGCGTTGTCGACGGCCCGGTTCGTGAACGCGGAGAGCAACACTCGGTCGCCCCGTGCTACCAGCGCCCGCACCATCCGGGCGAGCGTGTAGGTCTTCCCGGTTCCGGGGGGGCCGTGGACGAGCGCGAAGTCCTCGGCGCCGACGGCCAGTCGGCAGGCCTCGTTCTGTGACTCGTTGTTGTCGATGAACGTCTCCGACACCTCGGTGAACGCCGGTTCCCGTCGGCCAAAGAGCACGTCCTTGCGCTCTGGCGGTTGCGTGAGCAGAGCGTCGTGGAGCGCGTTCTGGAGTCGGTCGGTCGTTATCTCCGAGGGGTAGACGTCGAGCCGTCGGAGGTCCAGCGGTTCGTCGGTCGTGACGACGATTTCACCCTCGCTCAAGCGCCGGACCCGACCCAGTTCGGCGTCGCCGGTGACGGGGTCACCGTCGCTCGCCATCACGTAGTCACCCTCGCGAATCTTCGAGACGGCACCGGTTCCCTCGGCGCGGAGTTCCCACTGGCCGTCGTCGAGTTCGGTCCGGCCTATCGGCTCTAAGTTCACCAGCGCGCGGTCGTCATCGGCCCGCTCCTCGGGGGTCTGCTCCCAGAGCTTGGCGTACTCGCGGTGGACCGCGCGGCGCTCGGCCTCGATGGCGCGGTAGAACCGCTCGAAGTACTCGCGTTCCTCGTCGGGGATGGCGACGCCGACCTGTCCGGCCTTGGACTCCTGGTCCAGTCGGCCGGAGACGGCCATGCAGGTGTCCTGCTCGAAGCAGTACTCGCACTTCGCGTTGGCCTCGTATCCCGTCGGCACGCCGGTGTCGTGTTCCATCGCCGCGATGGCGTTGCGGGTCCGGACGACGTACTTCAGCAGTCCCGAGCCGATTGAGAACTCCTTGGCCGGCGAGAGGTCGCCGCTCTCCTCGGTGCGCTCGACGGCGGCGTTCTTCGTATAGAGGAGCGTCCCGGTGTCGGGCGCCGCGTCGATAGGGGTCTGCGTGGCGCCGCCGTCGCCGGCCATCACCGCGCCGGCCGAAAGCGAGTTCGCTTCCCGCTCGCCGAGCATCAACGCGTACGCTGTCGCCTGAATCTTGTCCTGGAAGCGGGGCTCGCGCTTGGTGTTCTTCCCCGTCTTGAGTTCGACGGGCATCCCTCGGCGGACGGCGTCGGCCCGCCCTTTCATCCCGTAGCGCTCGGAGATGAGCGTCATCTCTGAGCGCCACTGGTCAGACTCGGTGAGCGTCCCCTGGTTCAGCCACCCTTCGATAGCCTTCGCGTGGTCGCGGACGTCGCCGGCCACTTCGTCGGCGGTCCGGCCCAGGAGGCCGATGTCCAGCCCGGCCTGTTCGACCTGCTCGTCGATGGCCGTCTCCACGTCTCGCCCACGCAAGAGGTCCCCGAACACCTCGTGGACGACGGTCCCCTTCACGAGCGGATAGGCGAGTTCCGCGCCGTCGAGCTTCCGGAGGTAGTACATCCGCGGGCACTGCACCCACGCCCGAACGTCGGTCACGTCCACCAGGAAGTCGGGCTCGACGACGACGGTCGAGTCGCCGCCGACCGAGTACTGCGTCTCGCCCTGGTACTCGCGCTCGTCGGGGTCGTAGACGGCCAGTTCCATCCCGGGGTCGAGGTAGTCGGCCGTCTCGGTCCACTTCCCCCACAGCGTCACGGTCGTCGGCTCGCCGGCGCCGCGGTCGGGCCGGACAGTCACCTCACAGAGTTCACTCTCGCCGTACTGCGTGTTGACGGTCTTTGGCGCCTCGACGTCGACGACGACACCGCGCAATTGCACGGCGCAGGCAACGGCCGGGGCGGGAAAAACGCTGTCGGTCAGTCACGCCCCGCGCCACCGTCACCGCTCGCGTGGCCCTCGTACAGCCGGGCCATCCGGTCGAAGAACAGGCCCATCAGCCCCACCGAGGCCGCCGTCCCGACGGCGGTTCGGCGCCCCCGCCGTCGACTCGCGGCCCGAAACGTGGCGAACTGGACGAGCGCGCCCAGGGCCAGCAGGGCGAGCGTCCACGGTTCGGAGCCGAGCCCCCGGTCCAGCCAGACCTGCTCACCGCGGACGACGCGGGTCGCCCACGCATCGTCGGTCGCCGGCGGCGAGACACGTAGGCTCAGGAGTACCGACACGACCACGGCAGCCGCCAGGCCCCGGCTCCGTCGGTACACTGCGAGCACCACGACCGGGTAGGTGGCGACCAGGAGCCAGACGCTTCGCGGGCTGGCGTGGCGCTCCCAGAAGAGCCGCTGTGGGACCGTCCCGTCGCCGCGTTCGTTCACGTGTCACCGTCGTGGGCGTACGCCCGGAGCGTCTCCAGGGACACGTCTTCGAGGACGGCCTCGCTCGTGGCGTCGAGGACGACCGGCGGGGCGGCCCCCGCCTCGTGGGCCTCTATCCAGCGTGGCACACAGACACACCAGTGGTCGCCGGGTTCCAGTCCGGGGAACGACAGGTCGGGCCGAGGGGTGACGAGGTCGTTGCCCTGTGCTTTGCTGTACTGCAGAAAGTCGTCGGTCATCACCGCACAGATTTCGTGGCGGCCGGGGTCCCGCTGGAGCGGGTAGCAGTAGCCGTCGCGCATGAAGCCCGTCGTCGGGTCCATCGAGCAGCCGGCGAGTTCCCCGCCGAGGACGTTGGCTTCGCTCTCCATACCCTGCCATGTCGGGCGGCGACGCAAAACCGTTTGGCTGGGCGGCTACTCGTCGTGCCGGTCGGCTGGCGAGGCCGAGTCCCCGTCGGCACTGGGTCGGCCGACGCCCGGCGTGCTCGCATCGCCCTCGCCGCTCGGTCGGTCGCCGAGGGCGTCTCCGCCGCTCGACTCCGGAGCTATCGTGTCGCTCCCGCCCTCTCTGGCCGACGCGGCGTCGTCCGGGACCGACGGCGCGTCCGGCGAGACGCCGGGCACGTCCACGCCGTCCAGAGCGGACCGGACGACGTCGTCGGGGTCGACGCTCTCCACCGTCGCCTCCGTCGTCAGGATGAGCCGGTGGCTCATCGTCGCTCGGGCCATCCGCTTTACGTCTTCTGGCGTCGCGTACTCGCGGCCGTCGATGACGGCGCTGGCCCGGGCCGCCTCGAACACCCGCTGGACGCCGCGGGGCGAGACGCCGATTTCGGTGCGGTCGTCCTCCCTCGTCGCCCGTGCGAGGTCGACGATGTAACGCCGGACCGTCTCGTCGACGCGGACCTCTTCGGCCAGGTCCTGCAGTTCGAGCACCGTCTCGGGCGTGACCACGGGGTCGACGCTCGGGGCGAGCGTGCGTCGGTTGTCGCGCATCTCGAGCAGTTCCATCTCGCCGTCGACCTCGGGATACCCCATCGCGGTCTTGACGCTGAAGCGGTCCCGCTGAGCTTCGGGCAGGCGGAAGGTGCCCTCCTGCTCGACCGGGTTCTGGGTGGCGATGACGACGAACGGTTCGGGCAGGTCGTGGGTGGTGCCGTCGACGCTGACCTGGCGCTCCTCCATCGACTCCAGGAGTGCGGCCTGCGTCTTGGGCGGCGCGCGGTTTATCTCGTCGGCGAGCGCGACGTTGGTGAAGACGGGTCCCTCGGCGAACTCGAAGCGCCCCTCGTGTTCGTTGTAGATGTTCGACCCGGTCACGTCCGCGGGCAGGAGGTCGGGCGTGAACTGGATGCGCGTGAACGTCAGCCCGAGCGACTCCGCGAGGACGCGGGCCAGTACGGTCTTGCCGGTGCCCGGGACGTCCTCGACGAGGACGTGGCCCCGCGCGATGATGCCCGCGAGCGCCTCGTAGAGGACGCGCCGCTCGACGACGACGGCCTCCTCGACGCGGCCGACGATGTCCCGACAGCGGTCGGCGGCCGCGTCGGGCGTGAGGGGTTGCTCGCTCATACCCCACCTCTCGGCGCCGCCCGCCAAGAATCCCCGGCATCGTTCTGTATCGGCCCCTGGACGCGTGAGGCCGGAAATTTCCCCTCGCTCGGCGCGTACTGAACCTCACCCACGCAGCGCCACCGCGACAAGCAACACGCCCAGGACGGCGATAGCCGTCGCGACGGGCGTGCCGACTGCCACCCCCACTGAGCGGCGCGAGAGGTCGACCACCGTCAGTCCGGCGACGGCGAGCAGGCCGATACCGACGGCGACGAGCCCGTGGTACAGCTCGAGCCGCCGTGTCCTCGGAATGTGCCCGAGTTCGGCCGTGACGCCGAGTCCGAAGGTGCCCACGTCCCAGGCGACGAGCCCGCCGGTGACCGCGGCGAAGACGTACAGCGACGGGAACCCGTAGAGCGCGCCGCCCAGGCCCATCGACACCAGCCCCGCCGCGGTCAGCGCCGACGAGCCCGCCCGGTTCGGGACGACGCCCGCGTACAGCGCCACCAGGGTGACCAGCAACAGCGCGTACAGCGCCAGCGGCACGAGCAGGGCGACGGGGGCCACGACGAGGAGCGGGACCGCAAACACGCCGAGCCGGAGCATCGCCACCCCGATGAGCAGGAGGAAGACGACGAGATAACAGCCGCCGGCGACGGCGGCGGCGACGGTCCGGGTCGAGAGCCCCTCGAACCCGGTCGCCAGCCGCCGGAGCGCCCAGGCGGCCACGGCAACCAGCACCGAGAACACCGTTAGGAAGGCCAGCGGCACGGCGAACACTCTCGCAGCCAGGACGAGCAGAGCGGAGAGGGGCGCCACGGCCAGAACCACTCCGAGCGCCCCCAGCAACAGCCCCACGACGGAGACCGAAAGCAGGCCGAACGCCCCCACGGCCGTGTAGCCGAGCGCCCGGCGGATGTGCGTGTATCGCGCTCGCGCGGCCGGCCGTCGGTGGACGGGGGTGAGCTGGATGGCCGGCACCGCGCGGACGGCGAGGTAGAGACACGCACTGGCGACGCCGGCGAGCGCGAGCAGCCCCAGCAAGGCCGCGACCGGCCCGGTGCCGGCGGTGAGGCCGACGACCACGGCCCGACCGACGGACCCGATTGCGACGAGGATGCCGACGACGACCAACCCGACGAGCCAGACGCCGTAGGAGAGTCCGCTCCCGACCAGCGCCGTCCGCACCGTCGCCCGGTCGAACGCGTCGTTCCAGCCGCTCGTCACGCCGAACATGGCGGCCAGCGCGCCCGCGACCAGAAACAGAAAGCCCGGCACGAGGAGCGTCGCGACGCCGCTGAACGCGACCAGTCCCGCCAGAGCGACCCCGGCCGGGAGGAAGAGCAGGTGGCCGAGCAGGACCGCCCCGAACCGGTCGCGCTGGAGGAGCGCCAGGCCGGTGGTAGCGACGCCGACCAGCAGCGCGTACGAGAGAAATCGCAGCGGCTGGCCCACCAGAAACCCGGTGACGGTCAACAGCGCGACGACGACCACCGCGACGACCGTCAGGCTGGTCTCGCGTGCCCGCCCCTCGTCGCCGACGGCCGAGGGCCTGTCCAGCCGCGTGCCCAGCGGCATTCAGTGTCCACCTCCGGCTCGGACGCCCGCGCCGGCGCGGTGCGCTTCGACGGCGAACACCGCGTCGAGAATCGTCGGCAGCGGCGTCCCGCGGCGCCAGTCGATGGCCCGAGCGCCGCCCGCCTGTGCGCGGGCCAGGCGCGTCCGTCTCCTGACCTGTTCGAACTGGCCGCTGACGGTGTTTTCCGCCACGATATCCGGCGACAGCACCGTCCGGGTCTGGCCGAACCCGGACCACTGTTCCAGCATCTCCAGCGGGGCCTCGTCCAGCAGCGGCGAGACGAGGACGAACTGGGACTGCCGGCCGGCCAGTTCGCCGAGCCGGCGCGCCTGTCCGGTCGGGCTCCGGTCGCCCGCCGCCGCGTCGATGCCGTCAGACAGGACCGAGATGGCCTTCGCCCGCTGGCCGCTCCCGCTGCCGGGCGGGAGCCAGACCAGCCCACCCGGTCCGTCGCCGTCGACGCCGACCACGGCCACGGCCACCTCGTGGCCCGCCGCCAGCAGCGTGTTGAGCGTCCGGGTCGCCGCGTAGGCGCCGAGTTCGACCGCCGTCGGTCGGCCCGGTCCAGCGGCGACCCGCGAGGCGGGGCGGGCGTCGAGGACGGACACGACGGTGGCCGACACCTGCCGGTCGTAGTTGACCGTCGAGAGCTCTCCCTGCTTGGCGTAGCCGCGCCAGTCGATGCGGCCCGCGGGGTCGCCGTGGCGGTACTCCCGCGTCGAGTGGAAGGTGAGCCCCTCGCCGGGCGTGTCCGTGGTGAGCCGGCCCACCCGCGTGTCGCCGATATCGGACAGCGGCGGCGCGTCGGCGTCCAGCCGGCAGACGAGCGTCCGGTCGCCCGTCGGCTGGCGGTCGGCGGTCGAGACTGTCCCCGCGCCGGCGCCGCGGACCCGCAGCCGAACCGGCGGGAAGTCGAACTCGCCCCGGCGGGCGATGACCGAGTAGGTGAGTGTCAGCGTCTCGCCCGGGGCGAGCGTCTCGCCGCCACGCGGGGTCCCGTCCATCACGGCCAGTCTGTCGGGGACGGGGTCGACGGCCCGCAGGTCCGAGACGGTGGTGTCGCCGTCGTTCGTCACCGTCACCGTGACCGCCACCGGCCGGCCCGGCGGCGCGACGCGGGGCTCGATACGGCGCTCGGTGGTGAGAGAGTCGGGTACCGACGCCGTCGAGACGGCGCCGACGGCCAGATACGCGAGCGGGAGGGTCGCGGCCAGTAGGAGGGTGGCGTTGCCCTCGACGGCGCCGTAGCCCGCCAGTATCGCCGACGCGACGACCGCGCCGCGCCACCGGACCCGTCGAGCCATCAGTCCGCGCCCCCCTCGCCGGGCCAGTCGGCCGCCGTCGGCGAGTCGCGATTGCCGTCACCATCGTCCCCGGTCGCGATTCCCACGCCGGTATCCTCACCAGCGACCGCGGTGTCACGCTCGCCCGCCGCCGTCGACTCGGGTTCGGGACCGCTACGGTCGTACTCGTGCGCCCCGACGGCCGCCGCTCCCTCGACGGCCCGGCGCAGGCTCCCGTCGCTGGCTCGCTGTAGCTCTTCGAGGCGCGGTTCCAGCACCGGTACCGGGCGGGGGGCGTTCTGGCCGACGACCGGCGGCAACACCGCCTCGGCCGTGCCGGCGACGGCGCCGATGGCCCGCGCCGTCCGGCGGCGGACGGCCTTCTCGGGAAAGAGCCACGCCCAGAGCCGGTGTCGCAGGGAGCGGTCGGGCGGCCTGACCGTCTCGTCGAGGACGGCCGCCGCCACCGGGTCGTCGGTCCACGACCCCGAGGCGAGCGCCGCGTCGATGCGGGCCTGGCTCCAGCCGCCCTGTCGGAGCGCCGCCACGAGCGCCCCCCGCAACGGCGGCCTGACGGTCGCCAGACCGGCCTCGACGGTCTCCGCGCTCCTGGCGTCTGTCGCCGCCTGCTGGATGACGCTCGATAGCTCGGTGCCCGAAATCGGGTCGCTGTCGGGGGTCGACTCGGGAGGGTCGGTGACTATCGTGCCGCCCGCCGTCCACGGCGCGGCCGAGACGCCGTCAGCCGCCGGAGAGCGAAGCAGCTTCCCCAGCGACAGCACGACGACCACGATAGCGAGCGGGACGGCCAGCCAAACCGGCGCTCCGTCGCCGCCCACCGCCGCCGTCGAGAGCCCGGCGAACACAGCGCCGACAAGGAGCACCAGCCCGGTGCCGACCACGAGGAGACGAAGCAAGCGTCGCGTCATCGCTCCGTCTCCTCCCCGTCGGTCTCGCGGTCGAGTTTGTCGAACGCGGCCCTGGCCTGCTCCCGTCGGCTCTCCTCGGACTGGCCGCCGTACTCCACGTCCCGGAAGGCGTCGGTCAGCGTCTCGACCGGTCCGCGGGGGAATCCCTTCTCGACCGCTCGACGGGACACTTCAGCGGGCGTTCGCGTCCGCCAGTCCGCGGGCGTGACCCGCTGGGCCAGTCGCCGCCAGAGCCGTCGGAGCGTGGGTGTCTCGTCGTCGCCGGTCGCGCTCGCGACACTCGTCTCACTCCCGGCGCCGGTCCCCGCCGACCCGCCGGTCGTGTCGGGCCCCGACCGGCGCCGCCGGAGCCACCACCCGACGGCCACGAGGAGGAGCGCCAGCGCCGCGAGGACGAACCCGCGGGCGCCCAGCGCGGCGGTGGCCGCGAGGAGGAGGCCGAACGCGAGCGCCGCCGCCCCGACCTGGCGCCGGGAGAGTCCACGAAACCGGGCCAGAGCCGCCGCAGTGAGCGACCGGAGCCGTGCCCGCAGTCGGCCCAGCAGCCCCGACACCGACAGCGGGAGCGAGCGGAGCCACGCCGCGAGCCGCCCGGTCTGGTAGCGGAGCCAGTCGACGGTCGCTTCCAGGCCGGAGACGGCCCGCAGTACCAGCCGCCGACACCAGTCGAGGGCCGAGGCCGACTGTTCGGCCGCCGTCGCGCCGCCCGCGGCGACGGCCCGCCGATAGCGGACGAGGCCGACGAGCAAGACGACAGCCCCGACACCGACCAGCCCGCGAAGCTCCCAGACCGCGACGCCGACGAACAGCGCCGCGGCGCGGGTCCACCAGAGCGCGACCCGCCGCGCCGTCGCGCGGTCACGGCGACGCGCCGTCAGCCACGTCGTCGACGCCGAGAGCCCGAGCAACAGGAGCGAGAGACCGCCGGTGAGCCAGTAGGCCCGCCACAGCGGCACGGTCGCGTCACCGGCGTCGGTGACGGCCCTGACCGTCCCGTCGGCCCGCATCGGCAGGTCGAGCGTCACGCTACCGTCCGGCCCCGTCGTCCCCAGTCGTTGCCCGGCCAGCGTCACCGTCGCGTTCGCGACCGGGGCCCCGTCGCGCGTGACGTTCAGCGTGGTCGTCTCGCCCGGCACCACCAGCTTCCGCGCGAACGCCAGATCGACTTCCCAGATGTCTATCCGCCGCTGGCCGCGTATCTCGCCTCGGGTCACCGCCACCGTGATGCCGTCCCGGTCGGGCAGGGAGAGTCGATAGCGCCCCGCTCTGTCGGTCTCGCCGACCGCCTCGCCGTCGACGGTGACGGTGGCGTCCCGCATCGGCACGCCCCGGACTGTCGCGACGAGCGTGACGTCCGCGTTCGGGTACGGCTCCCCCTCGATACGCAGGCTGGTGTCGCCGGCGACCCTGTACCGACTGGAGTTGTTCGCGCCACCCGGCGTGGCCTGCTGGTTCGAGCGGTCGGGGAGCGACACGAAGGCGGCGGTGCGGTCGCCGCCGAGCCGTACCGCCCCGCCCGTCGAGGACATCCCCGCACCGGCGACACCGGCGCCGATTGCCGCGCCGACGCTCCGTCCGACCACCGCCGCGGGTTGCCCGGCGTCGGCAGGCCGTGGCTGTGGGTCGCCGAGCGAGGGTTCCCGGGAGAAGGCACAGGGCCGGTCGGTCGGGGACTCGACCGTGACCTCGAGTTCCTCGACGTAGGGTACCTCGCCGCTGACAGCGCCCCGGTCGTTCGTCCGACCGACGTACTCGTCGTTGAACCAGACTCGCACGCCGCTGGTCGGGTCGCCCTCGACCGTCACCAGGACGGTGGTCTCGGTGCCTGGCCTCGGATTCCCGCCGACGTACACCTGACACGGGGTCGGCTCGCCGCCCGCCCGGCCCTCGTCGTCGCCGAAGTCGATGCCCGGCAGGTCGTCGGCGATGTCCCGCAGCCAGTCGGGGATACCGCCGCCACCGCCGTCGTCGCTCTCGGGGCCGTCGGGACCGTCGTCGCGCTCGGGAGCGTCGGTGTCGCCGAACTCCAGCAGCGGGAGCCCGTCTAGCAGGTCGACGAGCCAGTCTGGGACCGGCCCCGGATTGCCCGAGCCGTCGTCCCCGCCGTCGGCCGCGTCGACTGAGTCGGGGGCTCGCCCGAGCAGGAACTCCACGAAGTCGGCGACGAGGTCCGCCGGGACGGCACTCCCGTCGATGCCGATGGGCTCGTTCTCGTTCGTGACCGGCGCGAGAAACGCCGCCGTCACGAGCCCGACCAGACAGACACTCACCAGGAGAAGCTGGCGGCTGTCGACGCCGCCATCGCCGTCCCCGCTGGATGGAGTCACGATTTGTCTCCCTGGTTTCCGCACCGCTCGCGTCGGTCGCTACCTATATTCAGGTGGATACGGAACGGTAATCAATCCCCGCCATCGGCCAGACCGATGGCTTCATTCTGGCTGGGGCCCAACCGTGTCACATGCGCGTTCGCGACTGGCAGGACATCATCGAAGACGTGATGGACAGCAGCGCCGACCCCGCCGGGTGGCGGGCCGTCGGCGGCGACCGCGCGCGGGGTATCGGCGAGGACATGTATATCGGCCACCCCGCCGCGGGGGTGTACCAGCTGAAGACCTACGCCAAGAACCCGATGTCCGTCCAAGGGGTCGGCTCGCAGGTCGCCCGGAAGATAGACGACGACATCGACCCGCTCTTCCCCGAACAGGGGACCGGGGTCTTCGGCGTCCAGCGCGGTCCCGAAGACGAGGACGACGCCAAGGAGAAGGCAAAGAACCTCGAAACCGTCCTCGAAACGCACGCCGACGCGCCGACGACGCCGCGGGCGCTCATCGAAGACATGCTCGACGCGATGGACTCGCCCGCCTACGGCCCGATGGAGTACGACCAGTACGACCGCCCCGACCGGATGGACGACCTGACCGACACCTTCGAGGAGGCCGAGGAACTGCTGGAGGCGGAGTTCGAGGACGTCATCGACGAGGACGTCGAACGGGGGTTCTACTGATGGGTGCCCGCTGATGGTCGGCCCCTCGATAACGAAGGACGACCGCGAGAAGTTCCTCGTCCAGTTGAAAGTCGGCTTCGCCTTGCTCGTGGGCGGTTCGATGGCGCTGGTGGCGCTGTGGGGCGCGAGCGGCCCGCTGGTCGCTCTGGGCGTCGGCGTCGCCGCGACGCTCGTGGGCGGCGTCCTCGCACACTTCACGTTCCCAGACAGCATCGCCGAGACGCCCTACGAGGACGACCGCGAGCGCGGCCCGAAACCCGGGACCCGGATGCGAGAGCGGCGCGAGCGCTCCGACGGCGGCGAGACAGAGGCGAGCGACCGCAACGGCCCGCGATAACGGTTCCGGCGTCAGTCGAGGACGCGCTGCATCCAGCGCCGCGGCGTCTCTATCTCGTCGTCGGTGGGGAGGGTCTCGGGCGAGTCCCAGACACGTCCCGCCGCCGCGACGCCGCGGGCGTCGGCCACCTCGTCGAAGAACGCCTTGCCGCGCTCGTACTGCTGGCGCTTCATCCCGAGGCCGAGGAATCGACGGACGAGCGAGGCGATGGGCCCCCGACCCTTCCGGCGCTCGTCGACCTTCCGCCGGAGGTCGTCGTACTCGTCGTCGAAGGCGCGGTCCATGAGCAGTTCGGCGTACCCCTCGACGGCGGTCATCGTGGTGTCGAGTTGGCCCAGCGAGGAGCGGTCGAGTTCGCCGCTGGAGAGCTTCTCGATGGTCTCCTCCATCGTCTCCTCCATGTGCTCGGAGAGCCACGGCGCGGCGCCGAACTCCGCGGCGTGGGTCACCTCGTGGAACGCAATCCAGCGCCGGAAGCGGTCGCCCTCGACGCCGAGTTGGTCGGCGACGCGCTGGATGTTCGGCCGGACGAAGTACAGCGCGTGGTCGTCGTTGTCCGCGAGCAAGAGCGGGTCGTACTGACCGAGCACGTTGTTCCCCAGGAAGGAGAGGGCAAAGGCCATCGACCCGGTGTTGACCACGCGGGCGACGCCCGGGATGTATTCGGCCTGCTGTTCGATGGGGGCCATCACGCGCTCGAAGGTGGCGACGTTGGCGTCGATCCAGTGGTGGCGGTTCTGAATCTCGACGGTGTTGGGGAGGTCGAAGTCGAGTTCGCTGACCTCGCGGACCCGGTCGCGGGCGTCCCGGACGTCCGTGGTGTAGCCCGCCTCCTCCGCCGCCGAGAGTGTCAGGTCACCGGGGTCTGTCGACCCTTTGGCGGCATCGGCGACCGCGCCCCAGTCTATCGGGCCGTCACCTGTCGCACCGGCGACGGCGCGCACACTGTGATATAATCCCATATGAGAGACACGGCACGGGACGTGATAGGCCTTCTCCTGACGGTCACACCTCGTCGATGCCGCCGTCCTGGTCGCTCCCGCCCTTCTTCTTGACAGCCACCGCTGTGACCGCGAGGACGACCAGCGCCACGGCGGCAAACAGACCAAGTGGCGCGCCGCCACCGTCATCTTCGTCCGTCTCTTCCTCGTCGCTCTCCCCGACGCCGGGGGCGTTGGCAGTGAACTTCGAGCCGTCCAGGTGCAGTTCGAAAAGCGTGATGTCTACCATACTGAATCTTCACCCTCCTGACTCTTAGTGGTTGCGCCACCCCGGATATTCATGACCGGTGACGGCAAAAGCGGGGTATGGACGACCGACGACGACAGTTCCTGGAGGAGTTGCTCTCGACGCCCGGCCCGTCTGGCTACGAGGCCGACAGCCAGCGGGTGTGGGTCGACTACGTGAGCGAGTTCGCGGACGAGGTCCGCACCGACGACTACGGCAACGCCGTCGCGACGCTCTCGGGCGGCGACACCGAGGTCGCGCTGGCCGGTCACGGCGACGAAATCGGCTTTATCGTGCGGGACCTGACCGACGACGGGTTCGTCCGCCTGGGTCGTATCGGCGGCTCCGACAAGACGGTCTCGCGGGGCCAACACGTCACGGTTCACACCGCCGACGGCCCCGTCGACGGCGTGGTCGGCCAGACGGCCATCCACCTGCGGGAGAACGGCGATGACGACGTGCCGGACGTGGCCGAACAGCACGTCGACGTGGGCGCCACGGACGGCGACGAACTCGCCGACCTGGTCGACCGCGGCGACCCCATCACGTTCCAGCAGACCGTCACCGAACTCGAGAACGGCCGGCTCTCGGCCCGCGGGATGGACAACCGCATCGGCGTCTGGGCGGCCGCCGAGGGGCTACGTCGGGCGGCCGAACAGGGCGTCGAGGCGACGGTCCACGCCGTCTCGACGGTTCAGGAGGAGGTCGGCCTCCAGGGGGCGAAGATGGTCGGCTTCGGCCTCGACCCCGACGTGGCCATCGCCGCGGACGTGACCCACGCGACGGACTCACCGGATTCGCCCGGCAAGCGCTCGACCGGCGTCGAACTCGGCGGGGGACCGGTCGTCTCCCGGGGCAGTACCAACCATCCGGTCGTCGTCGAGGCGCTGCGGGAAACGGGCGAGGACGCCGACGTCGACGTGCAGTTGCAGGCGACGGGCATCCGGACCGGGACCGACGCCGACGCGTTCTACACGTCCCGTGGAGGCATCCCGTCGGTGAACGTCGGCCTCCCGAACCGGTACATGCACACGCCGGTCGAGGTCATCGACGAGGGCGACCTGGTGGGCCTGGCCGACCTGCTCGCGGGCTTTGCCGTCCGCGCCGACGAGTACGCCCCCTTCTCGGTCGACGTCTGAGACGGCAGGCGCTCGCTGGCAGTCGGCCGTCGCTTCGGTCGCCCCGTCGAGTGCGACCCGCGACCTGCCCGCCCACCACACTTATCGGTTGACCATCCGACAGTTTCGTATGGCACACGCACGGCAGACCAACGACCTCCCGGCGACGCTGCGGGACGACGAGGTGGCCCTGGGGCTGCTCGATTCCACGTACAGCCCGACGGTGATGGAGTTCTGTGGCGAACTCGGGCTCGACTTCGTCTGGCTCGACCTCGAACACGGCGGGCCGGACCCGTGGCACGCGGGGCGCCTCGAAACCCTCCTCCTCGCGGGCGAACGCACGGGCATCGACCCGCTGGTCAGACTGCCGGACACCGACCCGACGCTGGTCCGGAAAGCGCTGGATATAGGCGTCAGAAACGTGTTCCTCCCCCGCGTGGAGTCCGCCGAGGAGGTCCGGCGAGCGGTCCGCTCGGCGCGGTTCCGATACGACGGCGGCCCGGGGGACCGCGGCCTCGCCGCCCCGCGGGCGAGTCGGTGGGGACTCGCTGAGGACTACGTCGAGCGGGAGGACGAGCAGACGGTCGTGGGGACGACCATAGAGACCGCAGCGGCCGTCGCGGCCATCGACGAGATTCTGGCCGTCCCCGACCTCGGGTTCGTCTTCATCGGTCCCTTCGACCTGTCCGTGTCGCTGGGCCACCCGGGTGAACTCGACCACCCGGACGTCAGGGACGCCGTCGAACGGGTCCGTTCGAGCGCCGTCGACGCCGGCGTCCCCGTCGGCGGGCTCGGCTTCGGGATGGACGACGTAAACGAGAAGGCGGCCAGCGGCTACCAGCTGCTCCATCTCGGCAGCACGACCGGCGCGCTCCAGCAGATGGTCACCGAGTGGCTGGACGCGTTCGAGGGTGACCGTTCGTAGCCCGTGAGCGCGGCGCCGCCGTCCCGACGGGCCAGTGGCACCCTCGGGTAGGACTTCCGTACCCCGCCCCCCGGCCGATAGGCGACGTATAACCAATCGACTGCAGCCAGTAGTCCCGGTATGCTCACCGAAGGCTGTGTGTCGACCGGGCGACGGAGTCAGTCACGTCGGCGCCACCGCTCGTAACATGGAGTGGCCCGACTCCCGGAGCCGTGTCGCGTGGTGGGCCGTCGCCCTGCTCCTGGGCGCCATCACCGCCTGGGTCGTGCTCACGTACATCGGTACCTTCGTGCTCGGCCTCTTCCTGTACTACGTGGCGCGCCCGGCCTACCGGCGGTTCAGGCCGCAGTTCAGACCGTCAATCGCGGCGGCGACGGCGCTGCTCGTCCTCGCCGTCCCCGTCGTCCTGTTGATGGCCTACACCCTCGCCATCGCGGCCCAGGAACTGGCGCGGCTACAGCGGACCGTCGACCTGGGTCCGCTGACCGACCAGGTCGAGCCGTACGTCAACGTCTCCGAGGTCGTCCAGGACCCGGCGATGCTGCTCCAGAACCCGGACGTCGTCAACGCCGGCCAGCTCGTCGCCGAGGGCGCGCTGGGATACGTCCCGCTGGTCGGTACCGCACTCATCAACGTCTTCCTGGCGCTCGCCGTGGCGTTCTACCTGCTGCGTGACGGCGACCGACTCGGTCGCTGGATTCGGGAGACGTTCGACGACCAGCAGGCGTTCCTCTCCGTGTATCTGCGGGAGGTAGACGAGGACCTCGGGAGCGTCTTCTTCGGCAACATCCTCAACGCCATCGCCATCGCCGTCGTCGCTGCAATCGTCTACTCGGTGCTGAACGCGTTCGCGCCCGCCGAGGGGATACCCTACCCCGCGCTGGTGGCCGTACTGGCCGGCGCGGCGAGCCTGATTCCGGTCGTCGGGATGAAACTCGTCTACGTCCCGCTGGCTATCGGCCTGTTCGCACGGGCCGTCCTGCGCGGCGACCCGCTGTGGTTCCCGGCGGTCTTCGTGGTCGCCACCGTCGTCTTCGTGGATTTCATCCCGGACCTCGTCTTGCGGCCCTACGTCTCCGGGCGAAACCTCCACGTCGGGCTGGTGATGATAGCGTACATCATCGGTCCGCTCCTCTTTGGCTGGTACGGACTCTTCCTGGGGCCGCTCTTGCTCGTGGTCATCTACCACTTCGCCCGGCTCGTCCTGCCCGTGCTCATCGACGGCGACGGCGTCGACGCGATGCCGGTCTCGGTCGACCGCCGGGACGACGGCGGGGAGTCGAGCGACGCCGACGACGCCGTCGACAGCGACCCGGCGTAGCCGCGGATGTCCAGCAGTTGACCAATTCCGCCCGCCAAGCGGTACGTTTAAGCGCCAGTCACGATGCCAACCGAACATGAGTGGACGACCGCTGGACGTGCTCGAAGCGTCGCTCGGCGAGGCCGTCACCGTACAGTTGAAGGGTGGCGAGATATTCGAGGGCGAGCTGACAGGCTACGACCAGCACATGAACCTCGTAATTGAAGACGAAGACACAACGATTATACGCGGCGATAACGTCGTATCTATCAACCCATGACTGGTGCAGGAACCCCGAGCCAGGGCAAGAAAAACACCACGACACACACGAAATGTCGACGGTGTGGGAACAAATCGTATCATACGAAAAAGAAGGTCTGTTCGTCGTGTGGCTTCGGTAAATCGGCGAAACGACGCGACTACGAGTGGCAGTCGAAAGCCGGCGAATAACTCATCACCATGCACGAGAAGTGCGGCGTTGTTGGCATCGCTCTCGAAGACCGTGACGCCGCCCGACCCCTCTACTACTCTCTGTACGCGCTCCAGCACCGCGGCCAGGAGTCCGCCGGCATCGTCACCCACGACGGCTTCCAGCAACACAGCCACGTCGAGATGGGCCTCGTCGGCGACGCCTTCGACCCCGGCGACCTCCAGTCGCTGAACGGCTCGAACGGCATCGGTCACGTCCGGTATCCGACCGCTGGCAGCGTCAACGCCTGCTGTGCCCAGCCGTTCTCGGTGTCGTTCAAGTCCGGCTCGCTGGGCCTCTCGCACAACGGGAACCTCGTCAACGCGGACGAAATCGGGGACGAACTGGCCGAGCTTGGCCACGCGTTCACCTCCGACGGCGACACCGAGGTCATCGCCCACGACCTCGCCCGTAACCTGCTGGAGGAGGACCTCGTGCGTGCCGTCAAGCGGACGATGGAACGCATCCACGGCTCGTACTCGTTGACCATCATGCACGACGAGACCGTCCTCGGAGTGCGTGACCCGCAGGGCAACCGACCGCTCTGTATCGGCGAACTCGACGACGGCTACGTCCTCACCTCCGAGTCCGCCGCCATCGACACGCTGGACGGGGAGCTGATTCGGGACGTCCGCCCCGGCGAACTCGTCGTCCTCCACGACGACGGCACCGGCTACGACACCTACCAGCTCATCGAACAGGAGAACACGGCCCACTGCTTCTTCGAACACGTCTACTTCGCGCGCCCGGACTCCACCATCGACGAGAGCCTCGTCTACGAGGTCCGGCGCGAACTGGGCCGCAAGCTCTGGGAGGAGTCGGGCGTCGAGTCCGACGTGGTGCTTCCGGTACCGGACTCCGGGCGCGCCTTCGCCTCCGGGTACGCCGAGGCAGCACAGGACGACGGCTCCGACATCGAGTTCGCCGAGGGGCTGATGAAGAACCGGTACGTCGGCCGCACCTTCATCATGCCGACCCAGGACGAGCGCGAACGCGCGGTGCGACTGAAGCTCAACCCCATCAAGTCGACCATCGAGGGGAAATCCGTCACCATCATCGACGACTCTATCGTCCGCGGGACGACCTCGAACCAGCTCGTGCAACTGCTGAAAGACGCCGGTGCGGAGGAAGTGAACGTCCGAATCGGCGCGCCGCCCATCATCGCGCCCTGCTACATGGGCATCGACATGGCCTCCCGCGACGAACTCATCGCCGGCGACCAGTCCGTCGACGAGATTCGCGACGAAATCGAGGCCGACACGCTGTCGTATCTCTCTATCGACGCCATCGCCGAGACGCTAGAGACGAGCAAGGCGGACCTCTGTCTGGGCTGTGTCACCGGGGAGTACCCCTACGACATCGAGGGCGAGGCGACCGACCGCGACGTCGACCGGCCCCACATCAGTGGGCAGCCACGGCCCGCCGACGACTAGGGAGACGTCGAACGGAGTGAGACGTCTCCGTCACTGCGAACGGTGAGCGTAGCGAGCCGTGAGCCGCGTGGGTTTCGAACGGAGTGAGACGTCTCCGTCACCGCGAACGGTGAGCGTAGCGAGCCGTGAGCCGCGGGGTTGTACGTTCCGTTCGGAACCCCAGTACGTGCAAACGGGGCGGAACGACCCACGAGCAGCGCCTGCGGAGAGCGAGTCGTTCCGGACGGCCGCGCGTACCCGTGAGCCACGACCGACGGCGAGCCGGCCCCCGTCGCCGCTTACGGTCCCCCATTGCCGCCTCGCTTCGTCGTGAGCCCGAGTCGGTCGAGCACCGGCGCCATCGTGAGGCCCTGGACGATGAGCGTGAAGGTCGCGATGCCGAAGGTGAGCGCCTGGAACTGCGCCGCTAGCCGGTCGGGGAACGCGGCGGGCAGGCCAAGCGCCAGCGCGAGCGGGATGGAGACGTGGATGCCGCCCCAGACGAGGACGTGCTGGTATGACAGCGGAATCGGGTCGATGGGCCCGCGGTTGAGCAGGCCGGTGAGCGGATAGACGACGACGGCCCGGGCCAGAAAGACCAGGACGATGGCGACGGCGATTGGCGCGGCCTCGTCGACGAGCACGCCGAACGGCGTCACCAGGCCGATAGTCAGGAACAGGAAGGTGTTCCCGATGAACGCCGCGGACTGCCAGGTGACGCGGAAGGTCAGGCGGGTATCGGCGCCGAGGGGGCTGTCCTCGCGGCGCTCGGCGATGAACAGCCCGGCGCTGACCACGGCGACGACGCCGCTCGTGGCCAGTGTCTCGCCGATGAGGAAGGCGCCGTACGCGAGGACAAAGGAGAGGATGACGGTCGTCAGTTCGTCGTCGAACGCGGCGATGACACGGTAGACGACGTAGCCAGAGACCGCGCCGACGAGTATCCCGCCACCCATCGCGACAGCGATGTCCGTCGCCAGTGTCGCGAGGAACGCTACCGGCTGGGGACCAAAGCCCGTGGGCTCCCCGAGGGCCTGTTCGCGCAGGACGACGTCGATGAAGCTGGTGTACAGCACGACCCCGACGCCGTCGTTGAGCATACTCTCGCCGTCGACGAGTATCGAGAGCCGCTCCGGCGCCCCGAGTTCCTCGAACAGCGGCAGGACGGCTACGGGGTCGGTCGGGAGGACGATAGTCGCAAAGAGGAGGCTCAACAGGAGGGGGAATCCGAGCGCGAGGTGGCCGACGGCGCCCAGCAGCGCGACGGACGCGAGGAGACCCACGACGGCGAGCCCGAGTATCGGTCCTACGTTCTCGGCGAACTCGTCGATGTTGACCCGCGAGGCACCCTGAAACAGTAGCGCGGGGACCAGCACCATGAGGATGAGTTCGCTCAACAGCTCGGTCGTCAGCCCGCTCTGGAATTCGAGGCCCAGCAGCGACACCGCCAGCCCGACGATGACCAGCGCGATGGTGTACGGGATGCGGGCGGAGGCGGCGGCGAAGGCAGCGATGGTACCGGCCAGCGCGAACAGGACGACCAGGTCAAGCAGGACCGCTTCGACGCCGGTGAACTCCATGGGCGTGGACGTTCGCCGCCACCTCGAAAGTGGATAGTGACGACTTGCCTGCGGGGTCTGTGCCGAGAGCTGACCCCTGGGCCGCCGCGGTCCCATCGCCGCCGGGCGGTACCGTCATCACAGCTGTCAGCGTAACTGACTGTATGGACACGCACAGCACAGCCACCGGATACTGCGGGAAACAGCCGGTCGGCGCCGGTAGCCACCGGGGGACGGGATGAACGGTGACGGCGCGGACGACTTCGACGCGACCGCGCCGGCGGCCAGCGAAGTCGCAAAGGAGGCGGCGACCGACACCGAGGCGTTCCTCTCGCTGATGCCCCACTACTACCGCGGCGAGGTGGCCCAGAGCGGGAACCTGCTCTCGCGGCTCGACCTCACCATCGACTGGGCAATCGTCGTCGTCACGGCGGTACTCGCGCTCGCGTTCCAGGGCGGCGACGTGGCCGCGTATCTGCTGCTCATCGGGATGCTGGGGGTCACGCTCTTTGCCCTCTTCGACGTCCGTCGCTACCGGACCTTCGACGCCAGTCGGGCCCGCGTCCGCGTGCTGGAGGAGAACCTCTTTGCGAACTCGCTCGACCCCGAGGAGGTGCCGATGGAGACCTGGCGAAGCGAACTCGCGGCCGACCTCCGGACGCCGACGTTCAAAGTGACCTACTGGGAAGCGCTCGCACGGCGGCTCCGGAAGGTGTACTTCCCGCTGTACGTCCTTCTCGGGGTCGCCTGGGCGTTTCGCATCTCGCTGTACACGCCCGGAGAGTCGTGGGTTGCCACCGCGTCGGTCCCGGGGCTCGCCGGAGAGGTCGTCGTGAGCGTCGTGGCCGTGTTCTTCCTCCTGTTGACTGTCTTCACGTTCTGGCCACGGCAGCGCCGCGCCCGCGGGGAGTTCCACGGGGAGGAGTCGGGCGACTGGAAGCGGTGAGGCCCGACGCGGTTCTCGCTCCCTCTGGTCGCGAGAACCGCGCTCACCAGACGACGTACAACATCGCGTAGACGACGATGCCCAGCGAGAACGAAATCAGCCACATCGTCGCGGCCACTTTCCCCGCTCGCGGGTGGTTCGTCCGTCCGAGCTGGGACACCGGATGGCTCGCGGCAAGGAGGAGCGTGTAGTAAACCGCGGGGATGGCGACGATAGCGAGCAGGATGTGGATGGCGAGCAGCGGGAAGTAGACGTACGTCTCGACGACGGCCGGGCCGGGGAAATCCGTCGGCCCGACCAGCGTAACGCGGTAGAGATAGAGGACGAGGAAGGCCACGAAGAGGCCGAACGCGCCGACCATCAACCGCCGGTGGCGCTCGACGTTCCCCCGCCGTATTGCCCTGACACCGGCGAGGATACTCACGATGGCAGCGGCGCTGATGAGGGCGTTGACCGTGGGTATCGCTTCGAGGACCGACTCGGGCGCTCGGGGGAGCAACACGGCGGGAATCGCCCCGCCGACCGCGCCAAACACCAGCGCCAGCGAGACGACCGTCAGTACGGCGGTGAGCGCCGGCACCTGCTCGCGTACGTCCAACATGGGCGTCCGTTAGCGACGCCCGATAAAGTGGGTTGTGAACCCCGTTTTCACCAGCGGTGGTGCAACATCGCGTAGACGAGTCCGGAGTCAGAGGTCGGGAGCCACAGCGCCGCGGCCACCGGTGTCAGGCCGGTCGAGCGAGGGCCGCCTGGGTCGCGTTCGCTTCTGTCGGCGTGGCCGTCGCGCCGTCCGCCGAGGCGTTCGAGTCGGCCGCCGTGCCGTTCGCTGGCGGCGCGTTCCCCTGGCGCTTGGCCAACCAGTCGTCGTAGTCGGACTGGTTCATCACGATGACGGTAGCCTGCATTCGGCTGTGGCCGGAGCCACACAGCTCGGCACAGTAGAGCCGGTAGGACCCGTTCTCGGTCGGTCTGGTGCGCGCAATCGTCTCCTGGCCGGGGAAGATGTCCTGTTTGACGCCGAACTCGGGGATATACAGCGAGTGTATCACGTCCGAGGAGGTCATCGTGAACCGGACGTCGGCCCCCTTCGGTAGCACCAGCCGTTCGCTGGTGGTGACGCCCGTGTCGCCGTAGGTGAACTGCCAGTCCCACTGGTAGGCCAGCACGTCGACCTCCAGTTGCTCACCCACGTCGTCGCCTGTCGTGTCCGCGGCGGCCGGCGAGATATACGGGTTCGCCAGCACGAAAAAGCCCGAGACGCCGACGAACACCAGGATGGCGCCGGTGGCGGCCGTCCAGGTTATCTCCAGGGCCGGGTCGTCGATGGTGGGTCGGGGGCTGTCGTTGTTGCGGAAGCGGTAGATGGCGTAGACGAGCGTCAGTTCGACGAACAGCGTCAACGGGAGCGCGACGTACAGCAACTGCTCGTTCAGCTCGTCGATGGCCGCCCGGTTGACCGACTGGGCGGCGGCGGGCGTGGTAAACACCACCGCACCGAGTGTGAGAACGCACAGGTAGGACAGGACGCGACTGAGACGCATTGGTCACAACTTACGGCGGGGGTATGATATAGCTTGGCCAGTCTACCCCCCCGTGTCATCGACAGACACCGCCCCCGTCGTCGCGTAGTTTTATGTCCGTGGCTCCGTGAGATTCGAGTAATGCTTTCCCCGACAGAAACGCTAACTACTGCGGCTCTCACGACGGCTCACCGATGATGAACCGTGCCGTCATCGAGGGGTCGGCCCTGGCGCTCCTCGCACTCGGTATCCTCACCCTCTGGTTCCGGGCCCGGTACAAGGCCCGTCCGGCCAGCGACGGCGGCTACCTCACCCGCGAGGAACTCCAGTTCGAACTCGGCCGCCTCCAGGACGAGGCGCTGCGCTGGCTGACGACGACGAACCACCGCGAAATCGGCATCCTCTACATCGTCTTTGGCACCGTCGCCGCCCTCTGGGGCGGGATGGACGCGATGATGCTCCGCACGGAACTGCTGACGCCGCCGGCGGACATCTGGACGCCCGAGACGTACAACGCCCTCTTTACCACCCACGGGCTGACGATGCTCATCTTCTTCGTCCTGCCCGTGTTCTTCGGCATCGGGAACTACTTCCTCCCGCTGCTCATCGGGGCCGACGACATGGCGTTCCCGCGGGTCAACGCCATCGGCTTCTGGCTGCTCCCGCCGGCCCTGCTGATGGCCCGCTTCGGTCTCCTCGTCCAGATCGGTGGCCAGGTGCTGGGCCTCTTTCTGCCCGAGGACTCCATCACCTTCTTCCTCTCCTTGCGCGAGGTCAGCGTCGGGTGGACGCTGTACGCGCCGCTGTCGGCCACCCAGCCCAACCCCCAGATAGACCTGCTGTTGCTCGGCCTGCACCTGAGCGGTATCGCGACGACGGTGGGCGCCATCAACTTCATCGCGACCGTCATCTACGAGCGGGCCGACGACGTCTCCTGGGGGAACCTGGACATCTTCTCCTGGAACATGATGGTCACCAGCAGCATCGCGCTGTTTGCCTTCCCGCTGCTTGGCAGCGCGCTCGTCATGTTGCTGCTGGACCGCAACCTCGGGACGACGTTCTTCGCGACCGGCGGCGGCGGCCCGGTGCTCTGGCAACACCTCTTCTGGTTCTGGGGCCACCCCGAGGTGTACATCCTCTTCCTGCCGGCGACGGGGCTGATGAGTCTCACGCTGCCGAAGTTCGTCGGCCGGAAGCTCTTTGGCTACCAGTTCATCGTCTACTCGACGCTGGGACTGGCCGTGCTCTCCTTTGGCGTCTGGGCCCACCACATGTTCACCTCCGGTGTCGACCCGCGGCTCAAGGCCTCGTTCATGGCGTTGTCTATCGCTATCGCCGTCCCGAGCGCCATCAAGGTGTTCAACTGGATTACGACGATGTGGGACGGCGACATCACGTTGAGCGCCCCCTTTATCCTCTGTGCCGGGGGTATCGGGACGTTCATCATCGGCGGCGTGACCGGCGTCTTCCTCGCGGTCATCCCCATCGACATCCTCTATCACGGCACGTACTACGTCGTCGGCCACTTCCACCTCATCGTCGTCGGCATCATCCCGATGATGATGATAGCGGCCAGCTACTACTGGTACCCCATCATGACCGGCCGGTGGTACGACCGACGGTTGGCGAAGTTCCAGTCAGGGTTGCTCATCACCGGCTCGTTCGTCACGTTCATGATTCTGCTGGTCATCGGCGGGCTCGGGCTGCCGCGCCGACAGGCCATCTACCCGCCGGAGTACCAGCTCGCCCAGCAGATAGCCACGGTCGGCGCCTACGTCATCGGCCTGGCGGCCGTGATGTGGCTCTACAACATGCTGGTGTCGTACTGGCGCGGCGACGTGGTCCAGTCGACCGACCCGTGGAACCTGAAGGCGACGAACCAGTTCACCCGCGAGTGGCAGTGGTTCGAGGACCGCATGGTCGAGAAGTACGACATGGAACGGGCCCAGCCCGAGACGACGCGGCGGGCCTACGCGCCCGAGATGGAGCCCATGGGGCTGCTGGGCGGGGTCGGCAGCGTCGCCCAGAACGTCTATCGGAACGCGTCCCTGGCCGCTATCTCCGGGTTCATCGGCACCTTCCTGATGACCGGCGGCATCGGGACGGCCATCGTCATCGGCGTGTTAGACCCCGCGTCGTTCGCCGAGATATCCGAACTGGTCGGACTGGGGACGAACCAGCTCGTCGGCGCCGGCCTGTTCCTCGTCGCCGGCACCGTCGTCTGGCCCCTCCTGTTCCTCTCGTTCCAGGAGTACCTGCCCGGCCGGCGCATGTTCGAGACCGGACTGGTGTTCGCGACGCTCATGGCGACCGGGTTCTCGGTGGCGTTCTACACCGACCAGTCCGGACTGGCGCTCGTTGGCTACCTCACCTTCGTCTTCGTCGCCCACTGGGCGTACGGCCTCGGACTGAGCGTCACGTTCCAGTTCCTCCGGTCGCGCCGAGGGGACGTGGGGGCCTGACATGGCGGACGAGTCAATCCTCTTTACCTACGTCGCGCCCTTCGTCGGCGTCCTGCTGGTCGCCGTCGGTATCGGCGGCGCCGTCCCCGGCGGCTACGCCATCATCCAGGAGGACATCACGGACTGTGACGAACCGACTATCGCCGTCGAGGGGGCCGAAGAGTCACCGCTGGCGTTCAACGAGACGGCGCCCAACCTGACGCGACTCCGGTACGAGGACCTCGCCGAGTCGGAGCAGGCGGCGTTCCGGTCGGCGCTTGAAGACCCCGTCGGGGAAGCCCGGGTGGCGGGCCCGTTCCCCAACCGTGACGCCTTCCAGAACGGGACCATCGTCACGTACGAGGGCGAGCGCCACTACGTCACCGTCGTCGCGGAGAACCCCTGCTTCGTCGCGCCGGCGCTGCAGTTCCCGCTCGGCGTCTTCGCCATCATCTTCGGCGTCGTCGGTATCCTCACGCCGCCAATCTACCGGAAGCTCATCGAACTGGAAGAGCGGGCGAACGTAGAATAGGAGGGCGTGGCGCCGGGACACTCGCTCGTCCACGGGACCCGGTCTCGACAGCAGTCTGCCTACGTCTCCTCGGTATCCATCGTTCGGCCCGACTCGATATGCTTGAACTTCGTCTCACCGCAGTCGGGACACGCGTCCGACAACGGCACCAGGTCCCCGCTCTCTTCGGTGGCTGTGACGAACTCGCCACAGGACTGACACATGACCATTATCAATTCCGACCACCTCCGTCCCCGGAGACGTTGTCTAGCCACGGTTCCACGAGGTCGGGCCTCAGATACCGGACGGTGTCACCGGAACTGTAGTCGAGGGCGCCGGCCGCTGCGAGCGCCGGGAGCGTCACGTGATGAAGCAGTATGTCTACACGGTCGGGCTCTGTAGCCCGCTCGTCGTGGTCCCGGACGAATCGTACGAGGTCGTCCACGTCTGCGGTCTCGGTCGAGTAGCGCCGGAAGTACCGACACACCAGCGGTGCGTAGGGGCGCGAGACCGCACGTAGCATCGGGTGCAGTTCGACGGGCGGGCCGTTCGTGATAGGTATCATCGTTCAGAGAGACGATACTGACCGGTGTCAGCAGTCTGTTTGATGTATTACACCACGACCGATTCAGGCATCTATATCAAGGTCATATATATACTTCAACCTTGCTGCTCCCCTTCGGTCCCGTCCGTCGGCGGTCCGAGAGCGTCCGCGGTGAGGCCGACCAGCGACTGCCGGAGGACCTTCTCGGCCGCGCGCCGGACACGCTCTGAGGCGGCCTGACGGCTGATTCCGACTTGCTCGGCGATTTCGCCAAGGTCCGTCTCGCGGGGGACCGAGAAATACCCCTGTTTGACCGCCCGCATCAGGACGTCTCGCTGCTCCGGCGTGAGTCCGAACCCGTACGTGAGACGGGACGACTCCTCGGGCGAGTAGACGCGCTCGATGGCGACCGGGTACTCGCCGGACTGGTAGAACTGGTGGAACTCCGTGAGCGCTTGGTGGTCCCGGAACCGTATCGTGAACGACCACTCGGCGTTGCCGTGGGCCGCCAGAATCGCGCCGCCCGCCTCGCAGACGCCGTTCAGGAACGACTCCCTGTCGGTGTACCACTCGACGTAGTAGAGGACGCTGTTGGCGCGGCGAAAGACGGCCTCGACGTGTTTCACCGCGTCGCTCTCTCTCAGGTGCCGTTCGAACTGGTCGAAGTCCTCGCCTATCGCCCACAGAAAGGGGATTCGCTCCTGTTTCAGCGGGATGAGCCGTTCGAGTTGCACCTGCATGTCCTCCCCGCCCCTCGTCGCGCGCCCGAACGGAAACGACTCGCCGGGCATCGAGAACTCGACGACGACGCTCATCGACGCGGCCGCTCCGGAGCAGGGGGTCGAAACGGGTGGTGGACTCTCGGTGCGTGCGACCGACTGCATCGACCGGGAGGAGGGCACATCTGTCATCTAATTGTACACTACCGCGGGTCACGGCTGGGGTTGCAAATAGAAGGTGTATATAAATCAGACTTCTATATAGCAGCCGATAGCCGCGAACGGTTCGGCGAGCAAGCCCTTCCGAACAGGTTCGCCCCGGTCACGACGCCCAGGGCCCGACTACACCGTCGCGCCGACGTACAGCGCCACCACGAGGAAAATCCAGACGGCGTCGACGAAGTGCCAGTACAGCGACGTCGTCCTGATGGCCGTGTCGTGGGCGGGCCCGAACTCGCCCCGCAGCGAGCGCGCCAGGGCGATGCCGATGAGCAACACGCCCAGCGCGACGTGGAGGCCGTGCAGGCCCGTCAGACCGTAGAAGGCGCTGCCCAGCACGCCCGTCGAGATGGAGAAGCCGTCGACGACGAGCAGTTCGTAGTACTCGTAGGCCTGTCCGCCCAGGAAGACGACACCCAGCGCGAACGTCGCCCCGAGGAGCCCGAGGAACTTCGTCCGGTCGCCGTCTTCCAGCGCCTCGTGTCCGTAGTGGATGGTGACGCTGCTAGCGACCAGCAGGGCCGTGTTGATGATGACCAGCGAGCCAAGCAGCGGCGGGAGGTGGTCGGGCGGCCAGAACTGCGCCGAGCGGATGAAGGCGTAGTAGATGAACCCGGCCGAGAACGTCGCCACGTCGGAGACGAGAAACAGAATCATCGTCGTCGTGTAGAGGTCGGCGCTCCCGCCGGCGTGACCCGCCCGCGGCGCGATAAAGGCCTCGAAGGCCCAGCCGAACAGGCCCGTCAGCAGTCCCAGGACGCCGACCCCGGCGAGGCCGGCGGGAACGAGCACGGGCACGAGGTCCTGGCCGACGAAGTAAAAGCCCGCCCCGAGGTACAGCATGCCGGCCCCGATGGCCGCGATGAGCGGCCAGCGGCTCCGGTGGTCGTGGTGCTCTCCGTCGTGGTCCTCCTCGGCGTGACCGCCTGCGCTGGTGAGCCAACCGGACATTGTCGTACTGTGGGGACGCTGTCGTTAAATAAGTGGCCGGGTGGCGGAGCGGGGCGGTGATGGAGCAGAGATACGAACGAGAACACTGCGGTGGACATCCGCGCAAGCGAAGCGAGACGCGGTACACCGGAATCGCCGTCGGTGATTCCGGCCCTTTTAGCGTAGCTCTTTGCGAGTGGGGGTGCCCGCAGGCCGCGAAGCGGCCGAGGACGCCTCCCGAAGCAAAAAGGACTACTGGAACGTCCGGCCGACCTTGTCTTCCTCCATGTCGGGTTCGGCCGTGTCGAAGCGCTGCTCTATCTCGTCGTAGCGTTCCTTGGTCTCGTCGGTGACGCTGGGGCCGACTTCGTCGAGCGCGTGTTCGAAGTGGTCCATCGTCACGCGGACGTTTCCGACCGAGTCGCCGATATCCTCGGGGTCGACGCTGTTGATGAACTCGCGGGTCGCGGCCATCGACGCCTCGCGGCAGACGGCCTCGATGTCGGCGCCGACGTAGCCGTCGGTCCGGCGGGCAAGCGAGTTCAGGTCGACGCCGTCGGCCAGCGGTTTGTCGCGGGTGTGGACCGCGAAGATGGCCCGGCGAGCCTCCTCGTCGGGCACCGGGACGTGGACGTGGCGGTCCAGTCGGCCCGGGCGCAGCAAGGCGCTGTCGATGAGGTCGGGCCGGTTCGTCGTCGCGACGACGACCACGTCCTCCATCTCCTCGATGCCGTCGAGTTCGGTCAGCAGCTGCGAGACGACCCGCTCGCCGACGCCGGAGTCGGTCTGGCCGCCGCCCCGTTCCGTGGCGATGGAGTCTATCTCGTCGAAGAACACCACCGTCGGGGCGTTCTCGCGGGCCTTCGCGAACACTTCGCGGACGCCCTTCTCGGATTCGCCGACGAACTTGTTCAGCAGTTCGGGCCCCTTCACGGAGATGAAGTTCGACTGAGCCTCGTTGGCGACGGCCTTCGCGAGCAGGGTCTTCCCCGTGCCCGGCGGGCCGTACAGCAGGACGCCCTTCGCGGCTTCGAGGTCCATCGCGTCGAAGACGGAGCCGTATTCGAGGGGCCACTGGATGGTCTCGCGGAGCCGTTCCTTGGTGTCTTCGAGCCCGCCGACCGAGTCCCAGGTGACTTCGGGCACCTCGACGAAGACCTCGCGGAGCGCGGAGGGCTCGATGCCCTTCATCGCGTCTTTGACGTCGTCGTCGTCAATCTCTAGCTTCTCGAGGACCTCGGCGTCTATCTCCTCGGATTCGAGGTCGAGTTCGGGGCGGATGCGCCGGAGCGCGTTCATCGCCGACTCCTTCGTGAGCGAGGCGAGGTCCGCACCGACGAAGCCGTGGGTGTTCTCGGCGTAGCTGTCGAGGTCGATCTCCTCGGAGAGGGGCATCCCGCGGGTGTGGACCTGCAGGATTTCCTTGCGGCCCTCCTTGTCCGGGACGCCGATTTCGATTTCGCGGTCGAAGCGACCACCGCGGCGCAGGGCGGGGTCGATGGCGTCGACGCGGTTGGTCGCGCCGATGACGATGACCTGCCCGCGCTCTTCGAGCCCGTCCATCAGCGAGAGCAGTTGGGCGACGACGCGGCGTTCCACGTCGCCCTGGGTCTCGCCGCGCTTGGGCGCGATGGAGTCTATCTCGTCGATGAAGACGATGGCCGGGGAGTTCTCCGAGGCCTCGTCGAAGACCTCACGCAGTTGCTCCTCGCTCTCGCCGTAGTACTTCGACATTATCTCCGGGCCGGAGATGGTGGTGAAGTACGCGTCTATCTCGTTGGCGACGGCTTTCGCCATGAGCGTCTTGCCGGTGCCCGGCGGGCCGTGGAGCAGGACACCCTTCGGCGGCTCGATGCCCAGTTGCTGGAACAGCTCGGGGTGGCGCATCGGCAGCTCTATCATCTCGCGGACCTGCTCCAGTTCGTCGTCGAGGCCGCCGATGTCCTCGTAGGTCACGTCGGGCGACTCGGGGCTGGCCGCGCCCTCGCCCTCGCGAATCTGCTCGGCGGGCTTCTCGCTGACCTGAATCTCGGTCTGGTCGGTGACGACCACGGTGCCCGAGGGGGCCGTCTCCGCGATGCGGAGCGGAATCTTCTGGCCCGACATCGAGGAGAGCGGCCCGAGGCCGAAGCTCACGGGGACGGTCTGGCCCTGCGTGACGGCCTGGCCGCTGAGGTTGTTGCGAATCATCGGCCCGACGTTCCCCCGAACGCGGAGGTTCTGGGGGAGCGCGACGGTCACGCTGGTCGCGGGCTTGACGTCGGCCTTCTCGACGGTCACCGAGTCGTCGATACCGACGCCGGCCTCCTGGCGGAGCTGGCCGTCGATACGGACGATTCCCTTGCCGTCGTCCTCGGGGTAGCCCGGCCACACGCGAGCGACGGCGCGGTTGCTCCCCTTGCCTTCGAGAACGATGTAGTCGCCGTTCTCTAGGTCCATCTCGTCCATCGCGGCCCGGTCGATGGCCGCGAGGCCACGACCCGCGTCCTTCTGTTTGAGTGGTTTGACAGTGAGTTTCATCTAGTGGTCCTCCTCGCCTGACAGTTCGATAGTGAGGACGCCGTTGTTGATAAACGCACGTGCGCCCTCCTCGGGCAGGGGCTGTTCGTACTGCTCGTCACCGGCGACGAGAATCACCGTGTCGTCCACGACATCCACGCTGGTGTCGTCGGCGACACCCACGTCCGCCGCGAGCACGACGCTGTCGTCGTACTCGAATCGGCGGACGGGCAGCTCGTCGAACAACTGTTGGTCTGTGTTCATCCTAACCACGAGTAAGTGCGATAAGTATTTAAAGCTTTCGCCAAAAACCGCCCTATAGCGGGGATTCTCGGTTTGTTGCTTGAATGCGGTTCACACTCTACGGTAGGTCTCGGGGGCCTTTATTCGCTACGCTCGCGTACGCAAGCGCGTGGAGACAGTAGAACATCACGGGCGAACAACAGCGTACCGAACTGTCACCGGCGACGGCTCGGGGCCGGTGACGCTGTACGTCCACGGGAGCGGCGCGACACACCGGCCCTGGAGCCGCCAGTACGCGCCCGGCGGGCCGGCACACCCCGCCGTCGCGCTCGACCTGAGCGGCCACGGCGACTCGGGAGACGTGACGACTGCCCCGGGAAGGGAGACGCTCGACGCCTACGCCGAGGACGTGGTCGCCGTCGCGCGGGCCGTCGACGCGACGGTTCTGGTCGGCAACTCTCTGGGCGGTGCGGTCGCCCAGTGGGTCGCCCTGGAGACCGACTGGGACCCCGACGCGCTCGTGCTAGCTGGCACCGGACCGGCGCTGCCGGTCTTCGACGGGCTCCTGGCGTGGCTCGACGACGACTTCGAGCGCGCCGTCCAGTTCCTCCACGGGCGCGACCGGCTGTTTCACGCGACCGACGAGTCGCTGCTGGCCCCCTCACGCGAGCAGTTGCGGGCCGTCGGTCGTCGCGTCACCCGCCGGGACTTCCGGACCTGCGACTACTTCGACGTGCGCGAGCGACTCCCTGCGGTCGAGGCCCCGACGCTGGCGCTGTGTGGGGAACACGACAGGCTCACCCCGAGGCGCTACCACGAGACGCTCGCCCGGGAACTCCCGCGCGGCGAGTTCGCCGTCGTGCCCGACGCCGCCCACCTGGCGATGCTGGAGCGGCCGGCGGCGTTCAACCGCGCCGTCGAGGGGTTTCTCGACGACGCGGTCGACGGCTACTCGGCCCGGTAGTAGCGCGGGCCCAGCGCGAAAAACAGCAGCGCGATGACGAGCATGAGTCGCGGCGCCGCGCGACCGAAGGCGGTCGGGGCGACGACGGCCCCGAAGAGGACGACGCCCATCGGCCCGACCGTCTTCACTCCCGGCTTCGGGTAGTCGAACGGGGAGACCTGCGCGACCGCGAGGAGGGTCGCGCCGACGGCGACGACGAGGGGGTCGGTGACACCGGCCAGGTAGGCCGTCGCCAGCAGTATCGCCCCGAGCGAGTTCGGCATCCCCGGCCGTTCCTCGGCGCCGTCGAAGTAGGTCGTGTAGAACGCCGTCCGGAGGATGGAGAAGACGGCGTACAGCGAGGCGACGACCACGAGTCCGACGGTCGCGACGGGCGCGGCGTCGCCGTAGCCCGACTGCAAGACCACGTAGACGAACAGGCTGGGCGTGACTCCGAACGAGAGCACGTCCGTGATGGAGTCGAGCAGCGGTCCGACCTCGGAGCTCTCCCCGTTGCGGGCGGCGATGCCGTCGAGCGCGTCGACGATGACCGACAGGAGGACGAGCCTCGCGGCCAACTGGAGGTCGGTAAAGGCCACCACCCCGGCGGCGAACCCGACGACAGCGTTACACAGCGTCACGGCGTCGGCTCGGCTGAGTCGGCGATGCACCCTGAAGCCCATGGTTGGCGGTGGACCACCGACTACATGAAAGAGTCGAAAGCCACTCGCCGTCGGGCTCACACCGTCGTGTCCCAAGAATTGACAGTCGTATCTACATAAATTATTTATGGGTAACCGCGAATCAGGGGTACCAAGGGGACAGTCTATGTGGGGAAACGCCTGTGGGCCGTCGAGTGGGGTAATCCGTAGTGAGTCGTAACGAGGACGTACTTCCGGGGGAACTGTCGCTGGACCAGGGGACACAGCTCCTGCTGTCGCTCTCCTCGATGCAGTCCCCAGTCGCCCACCTGCCGGCCGACGCGACACGTAACCTCATCGTGGTCTCCTCGGAGCCGCCGGCGGCCGTCGCGGACCGCCTGGCGGACGCCGGCGCTGACCTCGACGCCGTTGCGCACATCCCCATCTCGGGTGCCGAGACGGAGTACGACGGCCCGATGTGGACCTGTGACGCGCTCGTCCCGGACGACCTGACCGGACTGAGCATGCGCCTCTCGAGGGCCTTCGAGGCGCTCGGCGCCGGCGGCTACCTCCTCGTCGAGAATCTCAACGTCTTCCTCATGTACGCGGCCCAGGCCCGCGTGGTCCGCTTCCTCGACCACCTGACCGGACTGGCCGAAGACCACGACATCACCGGCATCTACACGCTGGTCGGCGACGCCGTGGCCGACGAGACGTACGACCGACTCAGGCTGAGCGTCGACACCGACGTGGACCGTCGCTGACTGACCGACCTACGATACCTCGTTGCCAGCGTCGGCGGTCGCATCGTCCGTCGAGCGGTCCGAGGCCTCGCTGCGCTCTATCGCCCGGCGGCGGAGTCCGACGTTCATCTGTTCGAACCCGCGGCGAATCCGCCGTTCGAACCGCCGGACGACCGGCCCCGCCATCGCGCCGCTGAACTGTTCGGTCTGGACGAACCGCGTCCCGCCGCCGTCGAGTGGCGCCAGCAGGAACGCGTGTTCGGCCTCGATACCGAACAGCCGCGAGCGCCACCGCAGCGCCCGTTCGGGCTCGACGGCGGTAATCTCGGGCGAGATGGGGACCGTCGGGAGGCCCGGAACGGAGAGCCTGACGGCGACGGTCTCGCCGACCGCGTACTCGCCGCGGACCGAGAGCAGCGTGTTCCACTGCGGGTAGGCCTCGGTGTCGGTCAACACCGACCAGACGATTTCGGGGGCGGCGGGAACGTCGACGGAGACGCTGACCTCGGGCATCGCCCTGTATATGGGCCGAGTCAGCAAAAGTCCCCGGCCCGGCCACAGTCAGGGTCCCGGCCGAGGACGCCCGTCTGACGCGCCTTCAACATTTAATACCCGCCCGGTACTGGACAGGGGTATGGAAACGGAGAAGATTCCCCAGGAGATAACGACGCTGGTGGGGCGGGAAGTGTACTCGAAGAACGGGGTTTTCGTCGGCGAGGTCGAGGATATCCGGCTCGACCTGGACCGACAGACGGTCACCGGACTGGCGCTGCATCAACTGAACACGGAGCTGTTCGACGCCGAGGCCCGCAGCGCTCGCGGGGTCATCATCCCGTACCGGTGGGTCCAGGCCGTCGGCGACGTGGTCATCGTCAACGACATCGTCGAACGGCTCCACCAGCCCGACGAAGAGACCGACGAGGAAGAGGTCCCGGCCTAGTTCCCGTTCGACCCCTCGCCGCTGTCGACGCCCATCGCCTCGAACAGTTTTCGCTTCACGGCCTCCTCCGTTAGCTCCAGCAACGTGTCGCGGTTGTCGTCCGAGGTGTCCAGCCCGGTGAAGATACCGAGCGGAATCTCGACGCTCGCGTCCGTCGAGTGGCCCGCCGTCTCGCCCATCCCGCCGAAGGCGTCGGCGAGCACTTTCCCGATGTTCATGCGGATGTCTTTCGAGCGAGCCGCGAGATAGATGGTGTCGTCGGCGATGGCGAAGACGGCCGTCGTGGTGATACCCTCCAGGTTGAGGAGGTGCTGAGCGGCCTGTGAGAGAGCGTCCCGGTCGCGGATGAAACCCGCGTTCGAGACGAGGTGGCTCCCCTGGACCTCGCGGTTCCGGATGGCCTCGGCCAGCACGTCCAGCGTCTCGGGACTCATCGACGGCGACTCGACCTGCTCCAGGGTGTCGTGGTCGGCGAAGGGGTAGAGGTAGGCGGCTGCGGTGAGGTCCGCGGGCGTCGTGTCGCGCTTGAAATCCAGCGTCTCGGCGCGGATGCCGTACAGGAGCGCCGTGGCGACCGTCTGGTCGAGCGTGAGGTCCAGTTCCTGGATGTACTTCGTGAGGATAGTGGAGGTGGCCGAGACGTTCGGACGGATGTCGGAGAAGGCGGCGTCGTACTCCTCGTCGTGCTCGTAGTGGTCGATGACGATGTCGATGTCGTTGACGCTCACCTCGCCGCCCTTCGCGACGTCGACCAGGGCGAAGGTGTCGAACTCCGACAGTTCGACTTCTTCGCGGGAGGCCAGCTCGATACCCAGCAGATTCACGAACGCCCGGTTCTCCTGGTGGCCGATTTCGCCCTCGTAGATGATGTCGGCCTCGACGTCCCGGCTCTCCGCGATAGCACGCAGTGCGGCCGCAGAGGCGATGGAGTCCGGGTCCGGCGAGCGGTGGATGAGAATCGCCATCCGCTCTTCCGTGGCGTCGATGACGTCGCCGAGCTGGGACGCTTTGTACTCCAGTTCGCCCGTCTCCAGTGCCCGCAGCGCGGAGTCGGCGATGACCGCCGAGGGGTTGATGACCACGTCCGCGCCGAGGTCGGTCAACTCGTCGGCCGAGACGGGGTCGTCCGCGCGGGCGACGATGAACTGGTCGCCGTCGGCCGCGCGGATGTTGCGCACTGCCTCGGCGTTGGCTGTCACGTCCGGTGACATGATGAGGATGACGTCCCGGTCGTAGACGGTCTCGGCGACGTGTTCGTCCGCGATGTCGGCCTGCTGGGCGTTCAGGTCCTGGTCGCGGAGTGCCTCGACACGCCCCTCGTCGGCGTCCATGATGAGCACGTCCTTCCCTTCGTCTACGAGTTCCTCGGCGACGGCGTGTCCCACGCTCCCGCACCCGAGGATGGCGTAGGTAGACATCGACGCCATCGTAATACCACTGGCAGCACTCATTGGCAAGCAGTGTGGCCGGCACACACTTATATTACACCGTCTCCGCGGGCCGTCGCCATACCCGGACGGGACTACGACCTTGATTGTGACTGAACGGGGCCAAAACCCAGGATTAGGGATTTGTTACCGTTTTCGCGTAGAGTAGTAAGTACTATATGAGTGTAAATAAACACAAGACCATAATGTCCGGAGATATTACACGACGAAAGCTGATGAAAATGGGTGCGGGGACGGCCGCTCTGGGGGCGGTCGGTAGCCTGTCGGGATGTAGCGCGATTCGGGACCTCGTCCCCGGCGGTGGTGGTGGTCTCGGCAAGTTCACGAACTGGGTCTACGAGCCCGACACGTTCGAGAGCGACCAGGAGCGTCTCAACAACGATGCGGTCAGTTACAAGTCGATGCTCTCGAACAAGGGCAAACTGAACGACTTCCGCCGACTGAGCATCCTGGGGACGGACTACCCCAAACTCGGTATCGACGTCGAGGACGTCGGAATGGAACTGAACCTGCCCGAGGGCCGGGTCATAACTGGCTCGTTCGACACGGAGACGGTCAAGACGGAACTCACCGCCAGTCAGCCGAGCACACCGACCGCGCCGGCCCAGAACATGGGCGGGAGCGTCGGCAGCACGGAGTACGAGTCCGACGGGACCTACAACGACTACGAGATTTTCGTCCAGTCCGAACCCGACGAGTCGCCGGACGCGGTGGCTCTCGGCGACGGCACCATCGTCGACGCCCGCCGCGCGGCGAACCGGACCAACGACTCCGACCCGGTCGGGGCACCGGACGTCGCCGAGGGAATCATCGACACCGGCACGAACGGCGACGACCGCCTCGTCGACGGCGACGACACGTTCAAGACCCTCACCGACAAGCTCAACAGCGGTGCCAGGGTCAACTTCGAACTGCTGGAGAACCCCGTCGGCTCCGACGACGGCGGGAACGAGAACATCCCGACCAGCGACTTCGACGGCCTCGTCGCCTCCGGCCGCTCCGTCAGCATCAACGGCGGGACGACGAAGTTCCAGTGGGTCTTCGTCTACGACAGCGAGGGCGACGTCAACGAGAGCGACGTCAACGAGTGGGTCGAGGCGAACAACACCGGTGACGGCTCGCTCTCCAACGTCAACAACATCACCGTCAACACGAACAGTAACACGGCCACCGTGACGGGCAAGCAGCCGACCTTCGAGTACTGACTCGGGTCGCTCGCAGTGAGGACACCGGCGCCGTGGACGCCTTTCCGCCGCCCGTCCTGTGACTACACCGACATCCGGCGACCGAAAGGAAACGTATATACTAACCCCTCCGTAACCAGAATACGCAGGGCCGGTAGCTCAGTCTGGCAGAGCGACGGCCTCTTAAGCCGTCGGTCGAGGGTTCAAATCCCTTCCGGCCCGTACAGCGGTCCGTCGAACGCAGTGAGACGGTGCGCGAATCGGGCGGAAAGATTTGAATCAGGGAGGAGCGTCGCTCCGACCGTGGTTCAAATCCCTTCCGGCCCGCTTTCCTGCACCGTGGACAACTCCGTGAGCAGCGACGGCGTCACCGGGGGGCATACCGAGACGACTCTCCGGATGCGACGACAGTGCAAGGGGTAGCCGAGTGGTGTCTACTCAGAAACTATTTACCGCTGACTGAAGTGGACTCACTCGTGTCCCTCCCACTGTTACAGGTACCCGGCGGTCCAGAACTGTTCATCATCGGACTGATACTCCTCGTCGGCCTGGTAGTGTTCGTCGCCGGACTCGCGGCGACGTACTGGGTCTACAGCGACGCGAAGCAACGCGGGAACGACAACGCCGTCCTCTGGGGCGTCCTGACCCTGCTCGGCTTTTTCATCGGGCTCGTCCCCGGCGTGTTGGTCGTGGTCATCTACGTCTTCGTCGGCCGCGAGTAGGTCAGTCCAGTCGCTTCCGCATCTCGACGTGCGGGATGTCGGCCTCCTCGAAGGTGTCTCCGACCGCGGTGTAGCCCACCCGTTCGTAGAACCCCTGGACGCGCACCTGCGCGTGGAGGACGGCGTCGGTCGCGCCGCGGTCGACGGCGACCCGCTCGGCGGCGTCCATAACCCGGTCGCCAAGGCCGTCGCCGCGGTAGTCGGACAGCACGGCGACGCGCTCGATTTTCGCCGTCGATGCGTCGACGAACCGGAGGCGGGCCGTGGCGACGGGCGTTTCGTCGTCGGTGAGGACCACGTGTGTCGCGGCGTCGTCTTTCCCGTCCATCTCGACGGCCTCGGAGACGCCCTGCTCCTCCATGAACACGTGCCGCCGGACGGTGTGGGCCATCTCGACAACCGCCGCGTCGCTGCCCACGTGGCGGGTGTAGCTGGTCATGAAAGCCCTCCGAGGGCAGCGCGGGAGAAGGTTCCGCTAGCTGTCGGGGCTGTAGTTGGGCGCCTCGTCGGTAATCATCACGTCGTGGGGGTGACTCTCCTGCTGACCGGCCGCGGAGACACGCACGAACTCGGCGCGCTCCTTGAACTCGGGGATGGTCTCGGCGCCGACGTAGCCCATGCCCGACTGCATCCCGCCGACGAGCTGGTGGAGTTCGGATTCGAGCGAACCCTTGTAGGGAGTCGCGGCCTCGACGCCTTCGGGGACGTAGTCCTCGTCCTCGTCGTCCTCCTTGAGGTAGCGCTCGCCGCCGCCCTCGTTCATCGCGCCGACGGAGCCCATGCCGCGGTACTGCTTGTACTTCTTGCCGTTCATCTGGATGACGCGGCCGGGGGCCTCGTCAGTCCCGGCGAAGTAGGAGCCAAGCATCACCGCGTCCGCCCCCGCGGCGATGGCCTTGATGGCGTCGCCGGAGTAGCGGATGCCGCCGTCGGCGATGACGGGCACGTCGTGCTGGCTCGCCACGTCGGCGACCTGCGAGACGGCCGTAATCTGGGGCATCCCGGCGCCGGTGACGACGCGGGTGGTACAGATAGAGCCCGGGCCGATGCCGACCTTCACGCCGTCGGCGAAGTCGACGACGGCTTCCGCGGCCTCGCTGGTCCCGATGTTCCCGACGACGACGTCGGCCCCGACGGTCGCCTTTATCTCGCGGGCGCTGTCGATGACGTTCGCGTTGTGGGCGTGGGCGCAGTCGATAAAGAGGACGTCCGCGCCGGCCTCGTCGGCGGCCTCTGCACGGTCCATCTCGAAGGGGCCGACGGCGGCGCCGACCCGGAGCTGGCCGTCGTCGTCGCGGGCGGCGTCGTCGTACTCGCGGCGCTTAAGGACGCCACGCATCGTGATGAGGCCGACGAGGCGGTTCTCGTCGTCCACGATGGGGACGCGCTCTATCTTGTGGTCGTACATCAGTTCCAGCGCCTCACGCGGGGTCACGCTCTCCGAGGCGGTGATGACCTCGTCGGTCATCGCCTCGGTGACGGCGTCGGACTCGCCGACTTCGAGATAGGGTCGGATGTCGGTGCCGGAGATGATGCCCAGGACCTCGTCGGTCTCGCCGTCGACGACTGGTGCGCCGGAGACGCCCTTGCGGTCCATCATCTGGTCGACCTCGCGGACCGTCTGGTCGGGGTGGGCCGTGACGACGTCGCGGATGATGAGCTCGTCGTAGCGCTTGACGCGCTCGATATCGGCGGCCATCTCGTCTGTGTCCATGTTGCGGTGGAGGACGCCCAGCCCGCCCTGGCGGGCCATCGCGATTGCCATGTCGCTCTCGGTGACGGTGTCCATCGCCGCCGTGAGGACCGGGACGGTCAGCTCGACGCTCTTCGAGACGCGTGTCGCGGTGTCGGCCTCGTCCGGTTCCACCCGGGACTCTTTCGGTCGCAGCAGTACGTCGTCGAAGGTCAACGCCTCCGGAACGCGGAGTTTCTCGGAGAAGGGCTCGGAATCGTTCGCCATGTAAGTCGTCCATGACCGCCGGGCAAAAACGTTGCGAGACTGGCATGGGCTGTGGTGGCCTCGCATACCGTGGTCGCCACGGCAGCGTGGGTGTCCCCGGGTCAGAATCGTGTGGTGTTGTCCCAAATGCCACTCTACACTACGCCCGTCCAGTTGTATGTGCTAAATTCCCACGTTTCACGGAGTGTGGTCCCGGTTCTCACACAACGCTTATACCATCCTGAAAGTTAATTATAGATATGCGCTGCTCCCACCCCACCAGCGACCTCACCGACCGGCAAGCCTCGTGCTCAACGGCGGCCAAGACATTTTCGGTGGGCTTTGGGAAGTGGAGCCGGCTCCCGGCCGGGCTCGACCGCGCAGCAGCCACCCGCGGGGAGTCGGGGTATCCCCAGCACTGACACGCGATGAGTAGCTCCAGACACCCGGTCGCACTCGACATCGAGCGGCAGGTCGGTCGCGGCGGCCGACTGCTGGCGACGGTGATGTGTCTCCCGCTCGTCGACGGTATCTTCCCCGTGCTGGTCCTCGCGGGCGCGCTCACGACCTGGACCGGCATGCTCGAGGTCGGCCTCCTCGTCTTCGGCGGCTCCGCGATGGTCGCCGTCGTCCTCGCGGAGATGGACGGCACCCCGCGACAGCAGGCCACGACGGTGTTGCTCATCGGCGCCCTGTTGATACCGGTCGCCGTGCTCGAAGCCGCGATAGCGCCGACTATCGCCGGTGTCGTCCATCTCGCTACGTTCGAGCGCTTCGCCGGTATCGTCATCCTGGCTATCGCGGCCCAGACCGCGAGCGCCCGCGTCGGCGAGTTGCTCCCGCGACCTGCTATCATCGTCGGCCTGGGCCTCCTGGCGAGCGTGGACCCTGCCGGCGCGACGTTCGTCGTCGATGCCGACCCGGCGATGCTGGCCCGCGCCGCGGCGACGGCCGGCATCGGCGTCGGATTCGCCCTCGTGGTCGCTCTGGCCAGCCCGTGGCTCCGCAACGCCGTCGACATCGACCGCTTCCGCTTCGGTAGCGCCGTCGCGCTGGGCGTGCTCGCGCTCTCCGTGCTCGGTCTGCTCCCCACCCAGGCCCCGCTCGCGCTGGCCGTCCTCGGCGTGACCGCGCTGCTCTCGTTCGACCCCGAGAACGCCCGCGAACGCCACCAGGAGTACCATCCGGACGCCGTCGACCTCACGGCCGCGTTCTCCGACGGCGGGGCCTCGCAGGGCGTCGCGGCCGACGAGCGCACGGACGACGGGAAGGCCGTCGAGTACGACCCCGACCAGGAACGCGCGCCGTGGCTCTAGGGCCGTCGACGCAGGCTGCGCTACGGGCATCGGTCCTTGCCGAGACTGAATCAGACGCGCACATCGGTCTTTGTCGCGATACACACGCTGACTACCACTCACACAGACGTTCGCCAGAGGGGAAGCTTTAGGCGGCCGACGCTCCGCCTTTCGGTATGGCCGACAATCGCGTGGTACAGGGGCGAATGCAGACCCCCGAGAGCCTCGCCGAACTCATCGAAGGCGAGAGCGTGATGGACGCAGAACCGATAGAAGACGCCGACCGAGACTGCCCCGAATGCGGCGAGAACGTCCTCGCGGTGGGGTATATTCCCTCCGCGCTGGAGTTCGTGACCGGCTACAAGTGCCAGGAGTGTGACTGGTCGGCGACCGACCGAGACTGAGACGGTCCGCTGTCGCGACGTGCGCTGACTCGGTGGCAGTCCGCCCGCGTCACGTAAGACAGGTGACAGTGGCGCGTCCCGCAATCGAAATCCCTTTACTACCAATCGGCATACGACGGAGTGCGGGGTCGTGGCCTAGTCCGGGAAGGCGGCTGACTCCAGAGGCCACGCGCCAGGGACGACATCCGAGGGCTGATATACTGAGCGACCGGCTGATCACCGGCCCGCGACGATGACCCTCTGGAGTTCCGAGGCGCTGGACGGAGATATCAGCCGATCGGGGGTTCAAATCCCTCCGACCCCACTGCATTTTGCCGCGAATTAATTCGTGAGCGGCAATGCTGTCACGTCGAGGGATTTGAGCCCAGAGGACGAGCGGAGCGAAGTCCTCGCGGTTCAAATCCCTCCGACCCCGTACACTACATCACTACAGCTGCGCTTTTTGCCGCTTCTCAGACGGTGGGTCTCGGTGAGCCGTGTCTCCGACCCAGCGGAGACGCTGTCGCTCATCTGTGTGCCCTGTGGAAACATATCCGGGCCGCCCACCGAAACTGTCGCACTCGCCGCTCTCCTGATTCGCTACCGGAGTGTTGGCGGTCACCAGTTGGGAACACGTCCGAACGTCGCCACTGGCGAGATGTGCAATCTGCCCGTAACGAGCCCATAACAACGTCGAAATACCGATACCGAAGCTGTATGAGCGCAACCAGACGGCGGTACGCGTGGCTGCTGGTGCTGACCACCGGTGCCGGCGGAGCCGCTTTCGTCGCCGTGGTTGCGCTTTTCATCCTGTTCGGGAGTCCGAACGGCGTCACCTTCGGGGCGATTCTGTGGTTCGCCTGCGTGAGTGCGGTCGTGACCAGCGCTGGCGTCGTCCAGAAACGGTCCGCAATCGACCGGCCGAGACTCGTCGTCATCGGGGCTCTCGTCGCCGTCGTGTTCCTCCTGGTGCCGCTGTGGGCGCCCGCTCTCGACGCGGCCGGCTCTCGGTCCAGTTCGTCCTACAGTGGGACAGTCGCATCCGACGAGTCGTCCGGGTTCTCCTTGCAAGACCACCCCGGGGTGGAGCACCACAGCCTCACACTCGAGGGGGGCGACCGGGTGCAAATCGCCATCGACGGCAAGGCCGGCTGGGAGATTCAGCCGCCCGACGGCGACACAGTCTCGGGAGTGGCCGGCGGCCCCCATCCCGAGGCTGTTACTGTCTCCGACGGCGTCGTCTCCTACACGGCAAACGAGACGGGGACACACACTGTGAGCGTCTTCGCAGAGCCATACAGCAAAGCCAGCTACCGCGTCTCCATCGAGGAGGCAGCGGGCTGAGCGCGCGAGGAGACGACTGACAGGCGCTCGACCCCGAGCCGACCGGTCCCGTGTCTCGGAACCCACCAGTCCAATCGTGACGGCTTGTGGCATGCTGCTGTAGCCAGGACATCAGCTACCGGAACCGAGATTGTCAGAAAGAAAATTATTGTTCCGTTCGACTCGCTTCGCATGGACGAATCGGCCTCACGCCGTGGCTTTCTCGGCGCCCTGGCCGCGACAGCTGCCGGCGCCACCGCCGGGTGTGTCACTGCAGCCGGTGGTCGGGCCGGACAGCAGACCACCGGGACACCGGCGGACGGGTCAGCGCCGTCGGACCGAGCGTGGATCGGGCGACACGGTCTCTCCTCGTCACAGTACCAGCAGCGGTTCGACGAGTGCAGTGCCGACGGCTATCGGTTGACAGACGTCAGTGGTTACGGCCGTAACGGCAGGCCTATTACGCTGCCATCTGGGAGCGGACGAATTGACGGGTCGACGCGAGTCGACGTCGCTGGCCCGGACGGCGACGACCACTTTCTCGCTCCCCACCCCCGGCTCACGCCCTACAGGCTGGAGATGGGGCCGCCGTCGACGAGCGAACCGGAGTCGAACACGCGACCCGGGAGTCCCGAATCCGGCTCGAACTTGCCGCCGGCACCGGCATCGTGGAACGGCCCGGGAGCGGGCTGCCGGCGCGTCCGACGACGGCTATCGACTCGCGCTGTCGGGCCGTGAGACACGGGAGCTTTACCGTGCGTATCTGACTGTGGACGGGGCCGACGGCACCGAACCGGACATCGCTATCGCGTATCTGCGGGCGATGGCCGGGCGGGTGGCACGGGTAGACCAGTGACCCCGCCGGTCGGCGGCGGCCGTTCACCGGCAGCGGGGTGTGCTGGCTTGGCTCCCGGCCCGGACTGCGTGACTTTCATCGGCACCGGCCTCCCCACAGACGTCACAGGTGACCACGGTTCGACCCGGCCGCCAGGACCCGTCGTCCCAGCCCGACAGAGTCACAGAAACACGTGACATTCCGGGTAGAAGCCGCCAGGAAGCTTCACTCGGACCCTCGCTACGGGCGGGGCAGACGGTTGCGCGGTGCCTGCCGACGCCACACTTACGGTGATATCGCGATGATAGACAGCATACTATCCGTGGAGGTACGCTGTACAGAGTGTGAAACGACCCGCAAGCGGGTCGTGACACGTAGGTGCCGACCCACCGACCCTGGTCGAGGATGTCTGCAGTTGCGAAAGCGAGGACGGCTGTGGCGAGAGGACGAAACTCAGCGTCGAGGACTGGGACGAACCCCGACCGGATGCGGACGCTTGGAAGGCGTCTCAGTCGAGTGACTCCAGGTCGCTCTCCTTGCAGATACTGACGAACCGCTCCAGTGGGAGCAACGCGTCCGGTTCGATTGCTATGAAGACACCCCGCATAGGGCCACGGACGAAGTGGAAGCACATGGCGTCCTCGAAGCTGTGCATCGTACAGTTGAGCTTCCCGACCCGAAACACCGATTCCAGATACTCCGTGCCCATCCCTTCCAGAATCAGTTCCTCGTGGATTTTGTCGAAAATCCTCGGTTTCTCCTGGATGTCCGCTCGTTCGTACCGGAGGTTCCAGTCGTGTTCCTTGTAGGTAGCTACGGCCCTGAGATTCTCATCGAGCTCGTCCCGGAGGTTCACAACCAAGGACATATAATCACATACAATTGGCTCGTAGTTAAGGATACTGACCGACCCTATAACCGCAGACAGAGACTGTTTCGACCGCTCTGAGAGCGACTCTGTGGGTTCACAGCTAGTCGATGTCCACTTCGCTGATTGTAGAAATACGGGCCAGAGAATATGAGTTATCCGTCTGGAGTGCACCGCTTGGGATAGCGAGAGTCAAAGTATGTCAGGGAAATACGATCTGGTCATCGTCGGCGGGGGAATCAGCGGGGCATCGCTGCTGTACACGACCGCGAAGTTCACGGATATCGACTCCATCGCCTTGGTCGAGAAGGAAGCCGAGGTGGCGGCCATCAACTCTCACCACACGAACAACTCACAGACGCTGCACTTCGGGGACATCGAGACCAACTACACGCTCGAGAAAGCCCGCGAAGTGAAGGAGGGCGCGGAGTTGCTAGCGGGCTATCTGGAGAACCACGACCCGGACCGCGAGATGCACGCCAAGCGCTCGAAGATGGTGCTCGCAGTGGGCGAAGACGAGGTTCCACAGCTCGAAACGCGGTACCACGAGAAGGGGTTTGGCGACCTGTTCCCGAAGCTCCGGCCCATCGGCCGCGAGGAAATCGCGGACATCGAACCGAAGGTCCTGGAGGGCCGCGAGCCCGACGTCGATATGCTCGCACTCCAGACGCCCGACGGCTACGTCGTCGACTACGGGATGACGGCCGAGTCCTTCGTCGAGCAGGCGACCGAGGAGGCGAACGTCGACGTCTACACCGGGACGGCGGTCACAGACATCACGCCGACACTGGATGGCTACACCATCGCGACCGAGGACGGTCGCTTCGACTGTGACGCGGCCGTCGTCGCCGCCGGCTCCCACAGCCTCCAGATGGCCAAGGAACTGGGCTACGGCGAGGACAAGGTCCTCCTTCCTGTCGCGGGCAGTTTCTTCCTCGCGGACGACCTGCTGAACGGGAAGGTGTACACCCTGCAGATGAAGAAGCTGCCGTTCGCCGCCGTTCACGGCGACGCCGACGTGCACGACGACTCCATCACGCGTTTCGGCCCGACGGCGAAGCTCGTCCCGGCGCTGGAACGGGGCAACGTCTCGACGGTCTCCGATTTCCTGGACGTGTTCGGGCTGAACGCCGCCTCCTTTCTCAGCTACGCCAACTTCCTCTCGGACAGAGTGCTCCTGCCCTACGTCCTCCGGAACCTCCTCTATGACCTCCCGGAGGTCGGCCCGCGGCAGTTCCTCCCGCACGTCCAGAAGGTCGTCCCCAGCGTCGAACTGGACGACATCGAGCGCGCGAAGGGGTACGGCGGCGTCCGACCACAGATTGTCGACACGAAGGCCAAGTCCCTCGACATGGGGGAGGCGAAAATCGTCGGCGACGACATCATCTTCAACATCACCCCCTCGCCCGGGGCCTCGACGTGTCTGAAGAACGCGATGCGGGACACCCACACGCTCGTGGACTTTCTCGACGGCGAGTACGAGTTCGACGAGGCCGCCTTCCGCGAGGCCACCATCGGGCAGTTCCCGTACGCCGAGGGGGCCGACGCGCCCGCCGCGAGCGGCGCCGACGCCGCCGCCGAAGCGCCGGCCGACGACGACTGAGACGGGTCGGGGACGCTCGACTCACTCCCACGACATAAGTGTCTCCGAGGCTATATTTCTGCACGATGGTCACCGACCAGTCCAGCGACCCGGCCGTCGAGGTAGCGGACGAACCGACGCTCGCACGGACGATTATCGAGGAACGCGACGGCTATCCGGGCCACGTTCCCGACTCCGAGGGCCGGGGCGACCACGGCCTGCTCCGGGTCGGGTTCCACGACGACGAGGACCTCAAACAGCTCTCCTGGGAGCAGTTCCGCGAGGAGTTCGAGGAGAAAGACCTGGTGGCACTCTATCGGACCGACGAGGAACCCGTGGAAGCGGATAAACCGGTCGTCCTCAGGGAACGTGACGACGTGGACCTGAGCGGGGAGTGAGTGGCGGCGCCGCTACCGCCCGGCGTTGCGTGACGGAGAACAAGAAAATTAATAACGAGTTGTGTCGAGTTGAACCTTGGGGGCCTGGTTGTGGCATAGTGCACCCACCAGTTCCCCGTTTACTGACCGGGTAGCGACGCGAATCGGCTGGCGGAGAGGTTTTGAGGGACCACGTGTATCCACCTGGTATGGACGCCGCGCGACTGCCCGGCACCGCCGCGCCCGACCAGGTGGTCGCCCACGTCGACATGGACTGTTTCTACGCGGCCTGCGAACAGCGCCGGGACCCCGAACTCGCGGGCGAGCCCCTGGTCGTCGGGATGGGGTACGAGGGCGGCGAGACACACGGCGCCGTCGCGACGGCGAGCTACGAGGCCCGGGCGTTCGGCGTCGAGTCCGCGATGGCCATCTCCGAGGCGCTGGAGCGACTCCCCCGGCGCGCGGACGCCGACCCCGATGTGGACGCCGAGACGGGTATCTACCGCCCGGTCGACATGGACTACTACGAGTCTGTCGCGGCGGAGGTCAAGGCGATACTCCACGCCGAGAGCGACACCGTCCGCGAGGTCAGCATCGACGAGGCGTACCTGGATATCACCGAGGCCGTCGGCTGGGACGGCGCCGCGGGGTGGGCGAGCGACCTGCGGGCGACCATCGAGTCCGCGGTGGGCGTCGTCGCCAGCGTCGGCGTCGCCCCGACGATGAGCGCCGCGAAGGTGGCGAGCGACCGGGAGAAACCGGACGGACAGGTCGTCGTGCGCCCGGGGGAGGTCCGCGAGTTCTTCGCCGACCTCCCCGTCGAGGACGTCCACGGGGTCGGCCCGGTGACTGCCCGAGAGCTGGCGGCACTCGACATCGAGACGGCCGGTGACCTCGCCGACGCCGACCCGGAGACCCTCGAAGCCCGCTTCGGCGAGCGGGGCCGGGAGATATGGCGCTACGCCCGCGGCGCGGACACCAGGGAGGTGACTCCGCGCGGCGACCCCAAGAGCCTCTCGCGGGAGTCAGCGTTCACCGAGGCCGTCGCGGACGTCGCGGAGAAAGAACGGAAGGCCACCACGCTCGCCCGCGCCGTCGCGGACCGCGCGAGCCGGAAGGACGCGCGCTACCAGACCGTCGGCATCAAGGTGGTCGAACCGCCGTACGAGGTGAACACCCGCGCCCGCTCGCTGCCGGGGCCCGTCGCGGACGCCGACCTGGTCGAGGCCATCGCGCTGGACCTGCTCTCGGAGTTCGCCGACCGGCCGGTGCGGAAACTCGGCGTCCGCGTCTCGAACCTGGACTTCTCCGCCGGCGAGCAGGCCAGTCTGGGCGGCTTCGAGGGCGAGAGCGACACCGGTGCGGCCAGCCCCGAGAGCCACGGCGACGACCGGGACCAGACAGCCGACGGCCAGGCGAGTCTGACTGCCTTCGACGGCGACGAGTCGGCGGCCAGCGGGGCAGCGTCCGACGAGCGGAGCGAGTCGGGTTCGGCCCCCGACGGCCAGGCGTCGCTGGGTGACTTCGAGTAGTCGGGGGCCGCGACCCCGGTCAGGAGACGCCGTTCTCAAGATTCTCCAGGAGTTTCCCGACGAACAGTCCCGCTCGGGGCGAGATGGTGTCCTCCTCGGGGACGGTCCGTGGGTGGGCGGCGAGCGTCTCGACGAACTGCTCGCTGTGGGTCATCGCCGAGAGCATATCCACCACGTCGACCACGAGGCCCTCGTCCGAGGTGTCCATGTGCGGGTACCGCTCTTTCTGGCTCTCGGCGTAGGTGATGGTCCAGGCCGGACCGCCAACCGCCGTGACGATGTCGGCGAGCGGGGCGACGGCCACCTGGCCGTCCGGGGCACCGACGTAGACCGTCTCGTCCTCGACGAACGTCTCGTAGCGTGCCATCGTGTCCCAACCCCGGTTCGGATTCACCGACGCACGCCAGCGTCATAGCCCTTGCTCCGAACGGGCCCTTCTGACGCCCGTCTGACGGAGCATTATAGGGACAGCGCCGCTCTCTACGGTAAGAACCCATGGCAGAGACTGAACGCATCACCGTGGCCGACACGAGTTCCGGGCCCGGCGGGCTGGAGGACCCCGGACAGTCCGTCGACATCCCGGTGGTGGAACTGCTGACCGGTCGCGGGTTCATCACCGGGAAGAGCGGGTCGGGGAAGTCAAACACCGCGAGCGTCGTCGCGGAGAAGCTCCTGGACAACGGCTTTGGCCTGCTCATCGTCGACATCGACGGGGAGTACTACGGGCTCAAGGAGGAGTACGAGATTCTCCACGTCGGCGGCGACGAGGAGTGTGACATCCAGGTCACGGAAGAACACGCCGGCAAGATAGCCTCGCTCGCGCTGGAGCAGAACGTCCCCATCATCCTCGACGTCTCGTCGTTCCTGGACGAGGAAGAGGCCGAGAGTCTGCTGACCGAGGTCGCCAAACAGCTGTTCGCCAAGGCGAAAAAGCAGAAGCAACCCTTCCTCCTGCTGGTCGAGGAGTGCCACGAGTGGATTCCCGAGAAGGGCGGGATGGGCGAGGTCGGAAAGATGCTCATCAAAATCGGGAAGCGCGGCCGGAAACACGGACTGGGCATCGTCGGCATCAGCCAGCGCCCCGCCGACGTGAAGAAAGACTACATCACCCAGTGTGACTGGCTCGTCTGGCACCGCCTGACGTGGAACAACGACACGAAGGTGGTCGGGCGCATCCTCGACAGCCAGTACGCCGACGCCGTCGAGGACTTAGACGACGGCGAGGCGTTCATGATGACCGACTGGGCCGAGCAGGTCCGGCGGGTGCAGTTCCACCGCAAGCAGACCTTCGACGCCGGCGCCACGCCCGGCCTCGACGACTTCGAGCGCCCCGAACTCAAGTCCGTCAGCGAGGACCTCGTCTCCGAACTGGAGACCATCAGCGAGGAGAAACAGGCCACGGAGAACCGCATCAAGGAACTCCGCGAGGAACTGGACAAGAAGAACTCCCGCATCGCCGAACTGGAGACGGAACTGCAGGACGCTCGGGACCTCCAGCGGATGGCCGAGCAGTTCACCGACGCCCTGCTGGGCCACGTCGAGGGCGCCAATCCGGGCCGGACCGCGAAAGACGAGATGCGCCGCAAGCGCGAGCGGTTCCAGGAGCCGGGGTCGGACAGTCAGCAGGACGCCGCCGCGTCGGCTGCTACCGAGACGGACGAGGACCCGGCGCCGGATACGACCTCCGGCGGCGGCTTCGGCGACGCGTTCAGCGCCTTCGCGGACGACGGCGTTGCGATGAACGGCGGGAGCGAGGCGAGCAACGGCGCCAGTGCCGACGGCACCTCATCCGACGACGAGTCGGTACAGGGAAGCACGGACGCGGCGCTGGAGGCCGCCCTCGCGGCCGTCGCCGACGACGAAGGGAGCGCGAACGGGGACGGGGATGCCGAGACGGCGGCCGCCGGCGCGGACAGGCCCGAGGTCGTCCGCGACATCGAGACCGACATCCTCGAACTCGAGGACAAGACCCGTCGGATGCTCGCCTACTACCAGGAACACGGCCCCGGAACGCCGCTGAACGCCCACTTCTCGGCCGGCGGGTCGGGCGACCGCACCGCCGCCTACGCCCGGAACCGGACCCTGCGGCTCCGCGGCCTCGTCGAACACGTGGGCCGCGGGAAGTACGATTACCGGCTACCCGCGCTGGTTCGCGAGGAGGGCGACGGCATCGACGACGAGACGGCAAGCGAGTACGCCACGGAAATCGAGCGTGCGGTCGTCGACGAGGCGCGCTGAGACGACCGACGGCGCCAGCGCCGGTGCAAGGACGTGGCGGAACGACGCCCGCGTACTGGGGTGACTCTGGTCAGGCGCCCGCCTCCGGCGGCGCCTCGGGCGGCAGATAGAAACTGACGACGTTCCCTCGGTCGCCGTCGCGCTCGAAGGCGATTTCGCCCCCGAGCGCCTCGATGGACCACTTCATCACGAAGAGGCCGACCCCGGTACCGTGGGCCGTGCTCGTGTTCTCGCCGGGCGCGTCCAGCGCGTCGATTTCGACGTCGGGAATCGGCGGGCAGTGGTCGCTGACCCGAATCTCGACGCGGCCCGTGTTGGGCGACTCCCCGACGGTGACGGTGACCGCGGGCTCTGGGTCCGTCGCGTGGACGACCCCGTTCTCCACGGCGTGAGAGAGCGCCTGCGCGAAGGTCCCGTCGACGCTGAACCACATCGATGTCGCCTCCTCGACGGTGATAGTCGCAGCGGGGTAGCGCTCGCGGATGTCGGCGACGACCCGCCGCGCAGCGGCCGCGGCCCGCTGGTGTTCCCGGTGACCGGCGTCGGGGGTCGTCGCGCGCTCTATCTGCCGGACCGAGTCGGTCATCCGGTCGATACTGCTCGCCGTCTCGCGTATCTTTCCGACGTGCTCGGCGACACCCTCGCGGTCGTCGGCCGACGCTATCTGTTCGGCCCGGCCCGAGATGACGATGAGGTCGTTGCGGAGGTTGTGTCGCATGATACGCGAGAGCAGCCCGACGCGCTGACTGGCGGTCGTGTAGGCTTCGATGTCGCGGACCTCCGCCAGCACCCGGCGCTCGCCACCGAGCGTCAGCGCGGAGAGGTGGACCTGGACCCAGACCAGCGTCCCGTCGTCTCGCTTGATGCGCCACCGGAACGCCTGAGTCTCCCCGTCACCCGCGGCACGGAAGCGCTCGCGTAATCGAGTGCTGGAGTAGTCGTACGTGTTGGCACTGTACTCGTCGACGGACAACCGTCGCAGCCTCGCCGTTCGGTAGCCAAACAGCTCCTCCAGACGCTCGTTGGCGTCGAGGACCATCGCGGTCGCCGGGTCGTACAGCGCGACACCGATGTGTAGCTGCCCAAACTGGCTCGGGAGAGACTCGCTGGACTGTTCTGCCACGGAAGAGAGAGGCGCGGTTACGACTATCGCAGTTCCTATGTGATATATATAGCGCTCCCCAGTCGTCGTGCTAAAAAAACGGGTGTCGGCTCGGGCTCTCAGCGCAGCGGCTCGACGAGGTCTTCCAGGGCCGCTCGCGGGTCGTCGGCCTTCGCGACGCCGCTCGCCAGCAGGACGCCGGTCGAGCCCAGGTCGCTGGCCGCGACGAGGTCGTCGCCGGTCGAGATGCCCGCGCCACAGAGCACGTCCACGTCGCCGTCGACGCGGGCGGCGGCGTCGACGGCGGCGGTGACGATGTCGGGGTCGGCGCTGCTGACCGGCGTGCCGGTGCCGATGAGTTCCGGGGGCTCGACGGCGACGGCGTCGGGGCCAAGCGCCGCGGCGGCGCCGATCTGTGCGGGGTTGTTCGCACAGACGATGGTCTCCAGGTCCGCGCGCTCGGCGGCGTCCAGCGAGGCGTCGATGTCGGCCAGCTTGAGCCGGTTCTCGGAGTGGTTCAGCAGCGTCCCCTCGGCCCCGGCGTCGGCGACGGCCTCGGCGAGCGTGGAGCCGGTGTGGCTGCCGTGCTCGTTCGGGCTGACGTGCTGGGCCCAGGTCTCGACGCCGGTCTCGGAGACGGCGTCGATGTGGGCGGCCTGGGGGGCCACGGCGACGCGGACGCCGGAGTCGTCGGCGACGTCGGCCGCCGCGGTGGCTACCTCTACTGGGTCACACGGATACGCCTTGAGGTTGACAAGGACGAACATGGGTACAGACGCGAACGCCGGGGGGAAATAGATTGCGTGTTCCCAGTCCGCTCTCTCGCGGGGACACGGAGAACGCCGCGTACTAGAGGAGATCGGTCGCGTGTTCCCAGCCCGGCCGACGCGAAGCAGTGAGGATTAAGACAGTGGGGCCAGTACGCTCTGAGAGACAAGCCGTGAGCACAGGCGACGCGACACCGACCGTACTCATCGTTGAGGACGAACAGCACCTCGCGGACCTCTACACGGACTATCTCGCCGATAGCTACGACGTCCGGACGGCATACAGTGGTGAGGAAGGAATCGAGCGCCTCTCGGAGGACCTAGACGTCGTCCTCCTGGACCGCCGGATGCCCGTCGTCTCGGGCAACGAGGTGCTGGCCGAAATCGAGGAACGCTCGCTCCCCTGCCGGGTGGCGATGGTGACGGCGGTCAACCCGGACTTCGACATCATCGAGATGGGCGTCGACGACTACCTGGTCAAGCCCGTCACGCGGGAGGAACTCTCCGAAGTCGTCGAACGCCTCCAGAAGATAGCCGCCTACAACGAACAGCTCCAGGCGCTGACGACACGGAAGCTCAAACGCAACGTCCTCCAGGTAGAGAAGACCCAGACCGAACTGGAGTCGAGCCAGCGGTACGACGAACTCCAGTCGGAAATCGCGGAGATATCGGACCGCGTCGACGAACTGGCGGCCGACTTGGACGTCGAAGAGGAAGACCTGCGCCTCTAGTCCTTGCGCTGGACCACGTCACCCAGCGTGTAGCTCCCCTCGCTGGAGCCACTCGACCACTCGGTGTCGTCCGTGCTCCCACCGGCGCTCAGGTCGATACCGAGCGCGCTCTCCAGTTTCTTGCGCACGTCGTCGCTGGGCAGGGAGTTGCCCTGTTCGAGCTTCCGGATGAGACTGGCCTTCTCGTTTAACTGCTGGGCCAACTCCTTCTGGCTCAGCCCCTCGGACTCCCGGACCGACCGGATGCGGTCGTCGAAGTCCTGTGCGATCTCGTCCATCTCGTCGAACATGTCCCGGCGGCGGCCGCCGCCGCTCGACGAACTGGACGAGCTCGACGACGAGGACGAACTCGACCCGGACGACGAGGTGGAGTACTTCGTCGACGTGGACGAGGAGGCGTCCTCTGTCTTGAGTTCGGTGCCGAAGTCGGTACACTCGTCACAGACGTCGAGTTCGGCCCCTTCGATTTTGACGCGGTTCGGAGAGGAAACCTCCTTACCACACATCTCGCACTGAACCATACCGCGGAGTTGGAGAGGGTCCCGTATAAATGGTGCGCTGAGCCAGAACGAGTGACAGCGGTGATGGCTGTGTGTCAGTGAGTGAGGGATGGCCGCCTGAAAGTGACGACGTTATCGGCGGGAAGCCGAGCGATACCCCGCGACGCACGGGGATTGGCGGTCGTTCGACGAGTTCCGTCACTTCGTCAGCCTGGACCGCGAGAGGGTTCACATTCGAGCGACAGGGGACTTACGCGTTCAGGATGTCGTCGGCCGCTTTTTCCGCAATCATAGTCGTCGGGGCGTCCGTGTTTCCGCTGGTGATCGTCGGCATGATGGAGGCGTCGACGACGCGGAGCCCATCGAGTCCGTGGACAGCGAGACGTTCGTCGACCACCGCCATCTCGTCGTCACCCATCTTGCAGCTACCTACGGGGTGGTAGAGCGACGTAGCCCGCTCACGAATATGCGCACTCAGTTGCTCGTCCGACTGCGCGTCGGGCCCCGGCAACACCTCTCTGTCGCGGTAGTCGTCGAACGGCTCGGCCTGCAGAATCTCACGGACCAGTTTGACCCCTTCGAGCAGTATCTCGAGGTCCGCACCCTCGCTCAGGTACTGCGGGTCGATGACCGGTTCGTCGAACGGGTCCGCCGACCGGAGGGAAATCCGACCACGGCTGTCCGGGCGAAGCCGGAGCGCGCTCAGCCAGAAGCCGTGCCCGTCGGGGTTGTCGAACCCGTGGTCGACGGAGTAGGATGGGCCGAAGTGGAGCTGTATATCGGGTCGGTCGGACTCCGCAGAGACCGACGCGAAGCCGCCGCCCTCTGCGAGGTTCGAGGTAAGTGGTCCCCGTTTCAACACCAGATACTTGAGGAGGTTCCACAGCGAATCCGCCTCGTCGAGCGTGACGGACCTCTTGCACGCGCAGTTGACCTTGACGTTGAGATGGTCCTGGAGGTTCCGGCCGACACCGGGGAGGTCGTGGACGACCGAAACGCCGTGGTCTTGGAGGTGCGCTGCTGGCCCGACGCCCGACAGCATCAGCAGTTGCGGTGAGTTGATAGCGCCCGCGGAGAGAACAACCTCCTCGCTCGCGTCGACCGTCTCGGGTGGGCCGCTCCCGTCGCGAACGTACTCCACGCCGACTGCCTCCCGGCCGTCGAACCGGACACGCGTCACCTGCGCCCCGGTCACGGCGGTCAGATTCGGGCGGTCGAGCACCGGTTTCAGGTAGGCGTCGGCGGCGCTGTGGCGCTCCCCGTCCTTCTGGGTCACCTGGTAGAGCCCGACGCCCGACTGGTCGCCGGCGTTGAAATCCTCGTTGTGTGCCAATCCGACCGACTCCCCGGCCTCGACGAAGGCCTCGCTGAGTTCGTTGGGCGACTGCTGGTCGGCCACGTTCCGCGGTCCGCCGGTCCCGTGATATTCCGAGGGGCCGCGTTCGTTGTGCTCGGCCCGCTTGAAGTAGTCCAACACGTCCTCGTAGGCCCAGCCGTCGTTGCCGAGTTCCGCCCAGTGGTCGTAGTCCGCCGGCTGGCCGCGAGCGTATATCATCGCGTTGATGGAACTCGACCCCCCATAGGTCTTCCCGCGGGGCCAGTAGAGTTCCCGGTCGTTCAGTTCCGTCTGGGGCTCGGTGTCGTACTCCCAGTCGACGTCGGACTCGAACAGCTCCATGAACGCCGCCGGGATGCCGATTTCCCGCTTCTCGTCCGGTTTGCCCGCCTCCACCAGCAGCACCTCGCTGTTGCCGTCCGCCGAGAGCCGGTTCGCGAGCACACAGCCCGCCGACCCCGCACCGACGATAACGTAGTCGTAAGTTCCGCCGCCCGTGTTCGACATGTTATCTCATGCTCGGGAGTAGCGGGTTAAATCCCGGCGTATCTTCGGTAAGAACGGTGAACGGGTGGGTGAGCGGTCAGCCGGCGGGTGACCTGTCCGTTGGGTGTGGAATCTGACAATTTAAGTGGGACGGCGACGGGTATGGGACCGAATGCCGCCCCAGTCGCCCAACGAGTTCGTCCTCACGTCGTCAGTGCGGACGGAAATCGTCCTCCAGGTGTCCGAGCGCACGACGCCGACCGACGCCCTGCTGTCCGAAATCGATGCGAGCGATTCCGCGGTCTACGACGCGCTCTCGACGCTCAGGGACCGCGGGCTGCTCACCGAGGTCGAAGACGGCTGGGAACTCACTGCTCACGGGCACCTCGTCGCCGACAGCGTCTCGGAGTGGCTCGCCTCCGAGGAGTTTCGCGCGAGGGACCCGGCCTTCTGGAAGAATCATCAGATAGACGTTATCCCGACGGCGTTCCGCCGCCGACTGCCGGAGGTCGGCGAGTACGATATCGTCAGAGACGTCCCCCAGGAGCCAAACAGATGCGAGGACGTCGCCATCAGCATACTCGAATCGGCCGACCACTGTGACCTCACGACGCCGTACTACTCGCGGCGCCACCAGGCGGCCATCCCGAGACACCCGGAGACGCGCTTGCTGGTGACCCGGGAGGCGATAGACGTCAGCCTCCAGCGGTACAGGGACGGTCACCGCGATGAACTGAACAACCTGGACCCGGCGACGCTGCGACTGACCGACTGCCAGTTCGCGTCGGTCGTCACCGACGACAAACTGAAGTTCGAACTGCCCCCGCTGAACGAGGGCGGGACGGAACGACACGACGGAACCGGAGCACCCTACCAGTCCGAACACGGTTCGGTCGCTGGGAGCACGGCACTGTTCGTCTCCGAGACCGAGTCAGCGGTCCAGTGGGGTCGCGACCTCTTCGAGGCGCTCTGGGCGGACTCGGACCCTTTCGGGCCGTATGTCCAACGCCAGTTCCCCGGATTGTTGGAGTGACGGACGACGTCGTTCCCGTAGCGAGTACCCGGACAGAGGGGCCGGAGGCCGAAAGAATGCTGTGTGTCGCTCTACTGGTCGGGTTCTGCACACCGATTCGTACTGCGTGACGGTGAGTCACCGAAGCCGACGCTTGGGCGTAGACCTCGCCCGATTGTACCACCTCAATCCAGCGCCTTCATGGCGTGGTAGAACCGCTGGAACGCAGTGACGTGGCCGACGACGGCGAAGACGACCAGCAGCCAGCCGACGGGGTTCAGCCCGAGGCCGGTCGGTCGGACGAAGGCCGCGATACCGGTGACCAGCCCCACGAGTGCGAGCCGGTCGGCCCGGCCCAGTAGCCCGCCGTAGACGCGGTCGAGGCCGACGGCCTGGGCCTGGGTACCCAGGTAGGAGGTCATCAGGACGCCGGTGACGGCGGCGATGCCCAGCGCCCACTGGCCGATGCCGGCGGCCAGCCCGACGATGATGACGATGTCGGCGTACCTGTCCAGCACGTGGTCGAGCAGGTCGCCGGCCGAGGAGGCGACGTTCATCTCGCGGGCGAGCGCCCCGTCGACGAGGTCGAGCCAGCCGTTCAGGAACACGAGGACGGCGCCGACGAGATACAGCAGGGGGTGACCGGCGGCGAGGGCGTAGACGCCGCCGGCGGCGACGGCGAGAGCGAACGCGATGACACTGACGCCGTTGGGCGAGAGGCCCGCGGTACGGGCCGCACTGACGAACGGGTCGAGCGCGCGGTCGGCGACCCAGCGGTATCTATCCAGCGTCATAGCCAGTCGACGTAGGAGACGGTGCCGGCGCTCGGTTCGCGCTCGCCCGCGACGACGGCCGCTATCTCGGCGGCCACCGCGTCGGGGTCGCGGTCGGTCGTGTCTATCTCGTAGACGCTGTCCTCGCCGTGGTGGTGGACGGCCTCGGAGAGGACGACGTCGAGGGCCTCGGACTCCGCGTTCTCGTAGGCTTTGGCGTCGTTGTCGCCCCGCCCTCGGAGGCGCTCGACGACCGTGTCGGGGTGGGCCCGGAGGACGACCACGCGGTCGGCGTCGAAGTTGTGCGCGAGGTGTGACTCGACGATGGAGTCGTCGCGCCCCTCGAGCCACGCTTCGAGGGCGTCCATGTCGGCCACGAGGCTGCCTCGCTCCTCGTCGGTGCCGGTCGAGAACCCCTCGGACGTGATGACGTCGTTGAGGTGAACCACGTCGAGGTCGGTCTCCAGCCGCTCGGTCGCCGTGGTCTTGCCCGTTCCCGGGGTACCGGTGACGGCGACTCTCACTGCCCGACCTCCGCGATGGCGTCGTTGAGAACCGAGACGGCCTGCTTCGTGTCTGCCTCGGTGCCGCAGGTGATGCGGATGCACTCGGGGAGTCCGAAGGATGAGCAGTCACGGACGATGACGCCCTCGGCCTGGGCGGCGTCGGCCACCGCCGCGGCGTCGCCGACCTCGGCCAGCACGAAGTTACCGGCGCTCTCCCAGGTCGGTGCCGCGAGGTTCTCGTAGATGTACGCTCGTGCCCACGCCGCCGTCTCGACGCTGCGCTCGACGTGGTCGTCGTCGGAAAGCGCGGCCAGCCCGGCCCGGCAGGCGAGTTCGCTCGCCGAGAACGGGGTGTTGATGCGGGCGTACGCGTCGGCCCACTCCTCGGGGACGAGCGCGTAGCCAAGCCGGACCCCGGCCAGCCCGTAGGCCTTCGAGAACGTCCGCAGGAGCGCCACGTCGTCCCGCTCGTCGAGCAGCGGCCGAGCGCTCGGGCTGTCGGTGAACTCGCCGTAGGCCTCGTCGACGAGCGTCAGCGTCTCGTCGTCGGTCCGCTCGGCGATTTCCCGCACCGCGTCGGTGGTGAACTCCTTGCCGGTGGGGTTGTGCGGGCTTGTGAGGTAGACGATGCGCTCGCCGTCGTAATCTCTCAGTACTGTGTCGGCCGTCTGTGCGAAGCCGTCGGCCTTCGACAGCGTGTACTCGGCGACCTCGCCGTGGTGGTAGCGGGCGCTCATCGGGTAGTAGGCAAAGCCGGGCGTCGGGACGAGGACTTCGTCGCCCGGGTCGAGCAACGCACGGGCGAGACAGTCCAGCGCGCCGTCGCCGCCGTTTCCGAGCCACACCTGTGCGGGGTCGGCGTCCCACAGTTCGGCGAGCCGTTCGACGAGGTCGGCGTGGGAGGCCTTCGGGTAGGAGTGCATCCGCTCGGCCGACTCGCGGATGGCCTCGACGGCCTGCGGGCTGGGACCGAACATGTTCTCGTTCGACGACAGCTTCACCATCGCGTCGGGGTCCAGACCGAGCTCTCGGGCGACTTCCTCGATACCGCGGCCCGCCCGGTAGGCGGTGTGCGCGGAGAGGTCCCGTGGGTTCATGTACGGGCCAAGCGGGCCGGGCGGCTTAAGCGTGCCCAACTCCGGCCCGCTGGGGCGGCCGGAGCCGATACCGCCTGGTCGTGGTCGCTCGCCGAGAGAACCGGGATGGACAGATAACTGGACGCAAAATACGACCCTGGTTACCGAAAATAATAATAGGTCTGATAGTAACAACCCTGATAAGGAATGCCACTCCTGGTCGACGTGCGGAAACTCACCGTCATCAACCAGCTTATCAAAGACGGGTCGGAGAGCGTCGCGTGCTCGCTGTCGACGCTGGCCGGCGTCGATGCCTCGGTCGAAATCAAGAGCCTCTCCTTTGTCGACCCGTCGGATATGCCGGCCGAAATCGGGACGAGAACGACCTACAGCGCGCGCATCCGGCTGTCGGAGCCCCCTACGGCGTCTTCCTGATGACGTTTCCCCCGTCGACGGCCCGCGAGATAGCCGAGTTGATGACCGGTCAGTCCTGCGAGGACGGTATCACCGACTTCCACCGGAGCGCCCTCCAGGAGATGTGTAACATCCTCACGTCGGGATTCATCGACGGCATCGCGAACACGCTGGAGACGACCATCGACATGGGGACGCCCACGCTCGACCACTCCTCCGGGGCGGCGCTGTCGGAGAAAGCGCTCTCGCACGTCCGCAAGGACGCGACGGCCATCGTCTTAGACTCCGTCGTCGACGTCGCCGACTCCGACACCGACTTTGGCATCCGCATCTTCCTGGTCCCCGACCCCGGCGCGTTCGTCAACCTGATAGACATGCTCGATATGGACCTCGGGGAGTCAGCCGGCGACCAGCCCGCCGAGAGCTGACGGTCGGACCACCGAAAACCGTAACTCACCGCCCCGCCACGACCAGACAATGCCGCTTCTCATCGACGTCCGGAAACTCTCTCTCATCACCGACCTCGTCCAGGACGGCACCGAACAGGTCGCCGACTCGCTCGGGTCGCTGGCCGGGGTCGACGCCGGCGTCGACGTCAAGAGCCTCTCTTTCGTCCAGCCGGGCGACATCCCGACCGAGATGGGAACCGGCGAGATACACAGCGCCCGGATTCGACTCACAGAGCCGCCCTACGGCGTCTTCCTGATGACGTTCTCTACCGAGACGGCCGCCGAAATCGCCCGGCTGATGACCGGGACCGCCGTCGACGGCGAGTTCACCCAGCTACAGGAGTCGGCCCTCCAGGAGATGTGTAACATCCTCACCTCGGGGTTCATCGACGGCATCGCGAACACGCTGGAGACGACCATCAACATGGAGACGCCGACGGTCGAGGCCGACGACGCAAGCGCCATCGCCGACGCGGCCCTCTCGCACGTCCGCCGGGACTCACTGACCATCGTGCTTGACTCGCTGGTCGACATATCCGAGTCCGACGTGGCCTTCTCGCTTCGCATCTTCCTGATTCCTGACCCCGGCTCGTTCGTCCACCTCATCGACCAGCTCGACCGGGACGTAGAGACCGGGGAGCCGACCAGTGTCGGCGCCACCGATGTCGAGGAACTGGACATGGACGCCGACGTGCAGGTGTTCGATGGCGACGTGCCGACTGACGGTGGCGATGACGCCGACACTCGCGAGGAGTAGTCGACGGATTACATGACGTTCAAGGGGGAGGGGGCTAACCGCTCTGTATGAGTCTCATCGACACCGCGATGTACGTCCTCCATCTCGTCTTCGCGGGACTGTGGTCCGGCACCGTCCTCTTTACCAGCTACGCCGTCATCCCGGCGGCCCTCGACGGCGACCTCCGGGCGGGCTCGCTGGCGGCGATGACCGGGAAACTGAAGACGGTCTCGCGAGCGAGTTCGCTCCTGTTGTTCCTCTCGGGTGGCCACCTCGCCGGGACCCTCTATACGGTTCCGAGTCTCTTCGGCTCGACCCGCGGGCATCTCGTGCTGACGATGGTCGCGCTGTGGTTCGTGCTGTCCGCCCTCGTCGAAATCGGCGCGTCGAAGCTGTCTGACGGCACCGACCAGCAGAAGGTCCGCCAGCCCGCCGCCGAGGCTCGCCCGTTCCTGCTCGGCGCGTCGGTGGTCGCGCTGCTCCTGCTGGTGGACGCCGGCCTCCTTCTCGGGCTGTAGTAGTTGCGGTCGCCTGTCACCGGACGGGCCAGTTCCGCTCGCTGCGGAAAATCCATATAAAATTGTTCTGGCTGTTATCGGTAGAAAAGAACCGACAGCTAGCGTTTAGGGAGCGAAAATCCAAGCTCTTCGTGATGGGACGGTCCAGTTCTGGAACGGCCGAGGAGACAGGCGGAGGGGGCGAGGGGCCGTCTCGAACTGCGGCGACTATCGTCCTCTGTGTCGGTGTCGATACGTCCACGGCCGAGGAACTGGACGCGGCGCTGGACGGCGTCGAAGTCGTCTCTACCTCCGCTGTCGACACCGCTATGGCCACCCTCGAATCCGAGGCGGTCGGCTGTGTGGCTGGGACGGGAGACCTCGGGCAGGCTGACGGTGTCGAGCTAGTAGAGACGGTCCGGGACCAGTACCCGCACCTCCCGTTCGTCCTCGTCGCCGCGGACGGCTCCGGACAGGTCGCCGGCGACGTGATCAACGCCGGCGTGGACGGGTACGTGTCGCTGGACGAGGACGGTATCGACGGGCTCGCGGCGCGGGTCGACGAAGCGATGACGCGGCGTCGGACCCGCACACAGCAGGGCCGACTCGACGGCATCGAGCAGGTAGTCGAGCACGCGGCGGACGCCATCCTCGTGACCGGCCCGGACGGCACTATCGAGTACGTGAACTCGACCTTCGAGGAGGTGACCGGCTACGACCGGGCGGACGCGGTCGGTCGGACGCCTCGAATCCTCAAGTCCGGCGAACAGTGCGAGGCCTACTACGAGCGGATGTGGGAGACCATCAAGGCCGGCGGCGTGTGGGAAGAGGAGATCGTCAACCAGACGAAATCCGGTGACAGGTACGTCGCCCACCAGACCATCGCACCGGTGACCGACGCGGACGGCGCCGTCGAGAAGTTCGTCGCAATCCAGCGTGACGTGACCGAACACCGACGGTTCGAATCGCAGGTAGCGGCCTCTGAGGCGACGCTTTCACAGCTGTACGACACGACCTTCGACGCCGACACCCCTCTCGAGACGAAGCTCCGACGCGCTCTAGAGATCGGCGCGGAGCATCTGGACCATCCGGTCGGCTACGTCACCCGCATCGAGGGCGGGACCCAGGAGATACTCGCCGCGGTCGGGTCGAACGACCGTATCGAGGCCGGGGCGACGGACCCCCTGGAACGGACCTACTGCCGGAAGACGGTCGACCACGACGGGCCGCTCGTGGTCGGTGACGCGAAAGCGGACGGGTGGGACGGCGACCCCGCGTTCGAACACTTCGGGTTACGGTGTTACATCGGTGCGGAGATACGAATCGACGGGGCTGTCTACGGGACGCTGTGTTTCGGGGGCGAGGAGCCCCGGGACCGGACGTTGCTCGAAATCCAGCAGTCGACGGTGAAGACCCTCGCCAAGTGGGTCGGCTACGAGATAGAACGGCACCGATACGAGCGGACGCTGGAGCGGACGAACGAGCGACTGGAGAAGTTCGCCAGCGTCATCTCTCACGACCTCCGGAACCCGCTGCACGTCGCACGGGCCAGACTGGAACTGGCCCGCGAAACCGGAAGCGACGAACACTTCGCCCCCATCGCGCGGGCGCACGACCGGATGGAGGCAATCATCGAGGACACGCTCACGCTGGCCCGAGAGGGCGAGCTGGTCACCGACGTGTCGCCGGTCTCGCTCGAGGCGATTGCGACGGACTGCTGGGAGAACGTGGCGACCGGCGGCGCGACACTGGCAGCCGACGGCGACGTCGAGTTGCAAGCGGACCCCAGCAAGCTCCGTCACATCTTCGAGAACCTGTTTCGGAACGCAATCGAGCACGGGGCCGGTGAGCCGGACACGGTGACGGTGACCGTCGGCCCGACGGCGGATGGGTTCTACGTGGCCGACGACGGCCCCGGAATCCCGCCCGAGAAGCGCGAGCGGGTGTTCGAGCAGGGGTACTCCGACGGAGACGGGACGGGGTTCGGGCTCGCTATCGTCGAGACTATCGCACAGGCACACGGGTGGTCGGTCGCTGTGACCGAGAGCCGGGCGGGCGGGGCGCGGTTCGAGTTCGACGGCGACGGTCAGGGGCCTCCCGGACATCCGACGCGCCGGTGACGGCCGGGTTGGGTGTGCTCAGCGAACCGGAATCGTCACCGACACCGTCGTCCCGCTCCGGTCGGCCCGGATGTCGATGTCACCGCCGACGTGGCTGATGAGCCAGTAGGCGAACCACAGTCCCAGCCCCGACCCGTGTTCGAGTGGTTTCTCCGTCCCCTCCTGAATGACGCGCCGCTCCCGGTCGGGAATGCCCGGCCCGTTGTCGACGATGGTGACCGTCGCCGTCGTCTCGTCCGCTGACAGATGTATCGCGACGCGGGGCGTGGTCGCGTCGGAGTGAGTGACAGCGTTATCGACGAACTCACGGACTGCGGGAATCGCCTTCGCGTCGACGGCCAGCGACTCCGACGGGGTGGCCTCGACTGTTATCGCAGCGTCCGGGTTCGACGCGGTAACGTCGTCGACGACGTCCGAGACGGCTGCCAGCAGCTCCGACTCCGTCCCCGATTCCGCCAGTGAGTTCGCCAGCAGGTGCTGTATGCGGCTTGCCTTCTCGCTGATATCGAGGAGCGAAGCCATGCTGTCACGAATCACGTCGAGGTGTTCGGCGGCGACGTCGTCGAGCGTGTCGCCGAGCGCGTCTTCGAGCACTTCGACGCGCCCGACGATCGTCGTCCCGTTGTTGCGGAGGTTGTGACGGAGGATCCGGTGGAACACCGCGAGCTGTTGCTCCCGCAACCGTCGGTCGGTTATCTCCTCCTGTATCCCGACGTATCCCCGTATCTCGCCGTCGTCGGCTTCGATGGGCGAGATGGTCTGGGTGGCGATGAACCGCTCGCCGGATTTCCGCTCGTTGACTATCTCGTCGCTCCAGACGTCGCCGGCCTTGATGGTCTCCCAGAGTCTGTCGTAGAACGTCTCGTCTTGCTCGCCCGAGTTGAGGATACGGGGGGTCCGACCGACCGCCTCGTCGGCCGTGTACCCGGTCATCTCCTCGAAGGCCGGGTTGGCGTACTCGATGTGCCCCTCGGAGTCGGTGATGAAGATGGCGAGGCCGGCGTGTTCGACCGCGTTCTCGAACCGGCGCAACGCCGCGCTCCGCGCTCGGAGGTCCCCGGCGAGTTCTTCCGTCTGGGACCGTCTGACGAGGAGGTTCGACAGCGACCGGAAGAAGGCCTGGCGGTCGACCGGCGACCGGACGACTTCGTTCACGATGAGCGGACGGTCGGAGTCGTCGATGTCGGGCAGCGTGACACTGACAGGGCTCCGGTCCCGGCGGATGAGCACTACCGGACAGAACACCGGGTCGAGGTCGCGCTTTCGCCGTGCCAGTTCCTCGCGGTACCGCGAGAACGACGAGTCGTCGACGACGTACAGGTCGGCGTCCCGGACCGCCACGTCGGTGACCGTCCGGTGGCGTTCGCCCACCAGCGAGGAGAGCGCGTCCCGATTGGCTTCGTCGGACAGGAGGAGTTGCACCGTCGCCATAGCGTGGTCACTCGGTCCCGGACCGTTCGGGTATCCCCTCGAACACTCCGTGCATTCCGGACACGGGCTCGCCGACGTCCAGGCCCTCGGCCGTAATCTCGAACCGGCGTGGGACTGTCTCGAAGCCGCCGATGCGCTTTTTGAGCACGCCGACGACCCGCTGGAGCTGCCCTTCGACCTCGATGTAGTTCTCGAAGACGATATTGTCGGCCAGGTAGCTGACACTCTCGCTCGTGGGCTCCGGGAATCCGGTCACCTCGCGCCGCTGGTCGACCAGGATGACGGACGCGTTCGTCCGTACGAGACGCTGGATGAGCGCGCGGAGTCGCCGTCCCAACGCGACGTCTTCCTCTCCGCCCTTGATAGCGTTCTTGTACCCCGCGATGCCGTCGATGACGACGAGTTCACCGTCGTAGTCCCGGACCTGCTCTCTGACCTGGTGGGCGAACTCCTCGGGGGACAGCGACAGCGCGTCTATCTCCTCGACGAACAGCGACCCCGCCTCGCGCAGGTCGGAGACCGGGAGCCCGAACGTCTCGGACCGATGGACGAACGTCTCGATGGACTCGTCGAAGAGATACGCGAGCGCCGCCTCCCCCTCGGCCGCCGCGTTCGCCAGGAACTGCGTCACTGTCGTCGACTTGCCGACCCCCGAGGGGCCGCTGAGAATCGTGACCGTTCCCCGCTCGATGCCGCCGCCCAGCAGGGCGTCGAGTTCCGACACCCCGGAAGTGAACTGTGTCGGCTCGAACCGGCGCTCGGTGTCCTCGCCGCCGCCGGTCGGGTAGACTTCGACGCCGCCGTCGCGTATCTCCATCCCGTGGGACCCGTCCTGTTGCCCGACGCCCCGATGTTTCGGGATACGGATACGGCGGCCGGCTTTCTCCCCGTCGTGGCTGAGGACGACGACCCCGTCGCTGAGCGATTTGAGCTGGGTATCCGTCCGCTCGCTGGGCGTCTTCGTCGCCAGTACAGTCGTCCCCCGGTCCTTCAGGAACCGAGCGAACGAGATGAGTCGCTTGCGGAACTGGTACTCTGTCGGTTCGAGATACTGGAAGTGGGTTATCGGGTCTATCAGGATGCGGTCCGGGTCGACGGCCTCAATCTCCCGTCTGATATCCGAAATCAGGTAGCCGTCCTCGATGTCCTCCGGTCTGACGACGTCGTAGGGGCCGGACTGGGTGAAAAAGTCGGATTCCGGCCCGACGTCCAGAAACTCGGCGTCGTCGATGTCGATACCGAGGTTCGCCGCGTTGGCGCGGAGGTCGGGAGCCGACTCCTCGCTGTGTATGAACAGTACCGTCTCTTCGGCGTCGAGACCCGCTCTGAGAAACTGCGTTCCGAGCAGCGTCTTGCCCGACCCCGGTGGACCGAGGACGAGGTACAGCCGGCCGTCGACGAACCCGCCGTTGAGGAGCGAATCGAGACCGGGAATCCCGCTCGAACGCTGCCCAAACCGGCGGACAGGCGGATTCATGAACCCTAGTTACCCACTCGTGAAGATAAAGACACCAATCGGTTCTCGGAAGATGAAAACGTCGGTCGCCGAGGTTCGGCCGAGCGACTCCGGGACGCGGGCTACAGCCGTTCTTCGAGGTGGTCGGCGCATTTCAGTGCCAGCGCGGCGATGGTGAGCGTCGGGTTCATCGACCCCGCAGTGACGAACACCGACGAGGAGGCTATCGAGAGGTTTCGCAGGTCGTGACTCCGGAGCTGGGGGTTCACGACGCTCTCCTCGGGGTCGGCGCCCATCCGGGTCGTTCCCATGTGGTGATACGCCGGGCCGGACCCGCTCTCGACGTTGGCCGTCCAGGCGATGTCGACGCCGAGTTCGTCGAGGACGGCGTGCTGGATGGCGTTGGCCCGCGAGATGGACCGGCGGACCCGGTCGCCCCACGACCACATGATGTCCGGCACGGGGTTGCCGTGGTCGTCGGTGATATCCGTGTTGAGCCTGACGCGGTTCTCCCAGCGGGGCGGCTGGCCGACCAGCCCGCCCATGGCGATGCTGTTGCCGTAGGCACCCCGAAGCTCGTCGAGCATCGCGTCGCCCCAGTCCTCGCCGGTGAGCGCAATCTCGACCGGTGACGGCCCGGCGTAGTTCAGGAACTCCAGCTTGATAGGCGAGTAGTCGTCGTCGCTCTCGGCGACGAACGTCTCCCCGGTGTCGACGTGTTCGACGGCGCCGCCGGGGTCGTCGTAGAACTGGTGGCTCTCGCTCGTGATGAAGCCGATGTGGTTCTGGCGCGTCTCCCGGTCGAGCGTCCCGCCGGAACCGGCAAAGAGGTGGTCCATGAAGTACCGGCCCACGGCGCCCGAGGAGTTCGCCAGCCCGTGGGGGTGGTCGTCGTTTGCCGACAGCAGGAGGAGGCGCGGAATCTCGACGCCGCCCGCGGCGAGGACGAACTCGCGGGCCGCCTGGCGGTACTCCTCGCCCTCGGGGGTGACGTAGACGGCGGCGCTGACCCGCCCGAAGCCGTCGGTTTCGAGGCGCTGGACGGGCACCCGGTCGATAACCGTCGCGCCGGCGGCCTCGGCGTCCTCGATGTGGACGGTCGCGTCGTACTTCGCGCCCGAGGGACAGACCGGCTGACACGTGCCGTACCCCACGCACTGGCCCCGCCCGTCGTAGGACTCGGAGTTTCTGGCGTTGGGCACGGAGTGCATCGCGATGCCGAGTTTCTCGCAGGCCTCGGCGAAGATGGAGTCGCTGTAGGAGGGTTCGAAGCCAGGCATCGGATAGGTCGGCTCGTCACGCGGGGGCGCGAAGGGGTTGTCCGCGTCGCCGGCGACGCCAAGCGCCCGCTCGGCCTCGTCGTAGTACGGGCGCAGGTCGTCGTAGCTGATGGGCCAGGCCGGGTCGTCGTTGTCGTGACCGGCGTCGAAGTCCGCGGGGTGCATCCGCATCACCATCCCCTGCCAGTGGAGCGTCGACCCGCCGACGCCTTTCACGCGGGCGACGTTGAGCGGATAGGTGCGGGCGCCGTTGTCGGAGTAGTCGTCGCGCTCCCCGCCCATCTCCCAGACGTCGCCGCGCTCGCCGGGGCGAATCGCCTGCTCCATCTGGTCCCGTCGCCGTGTGAAGTCAAAGCGCCTGCCAGCCTCCAGTACCGTCACGTCGTAGCCGTCGCTTGCCAGTCGGTTCGCGACGATGGCGCCAGCGGGGCCGGCACCGACGATACAGACATCCGCCCGGTCGGTTGGCGCTCGCTGCATTCGGAATCGGATTAGGCAATCCTAAACTTAGGCGTTGTCATCGGAAGCCGGCTCCAGACGGCGGCCGCCGTCGACATCACGGAATCTTGACCGAGTGTTCGAGCGTCCCGATACCCTCTATTTCGACCTCGATTCGGTCGCCATCTTCCATCGGGCCGACGCCGGCCGGCGTCCCGGTGGCGATGACGTCACCGGGTTCGAGGGTCATGTACTCGGTGACTTCGGCGATGATCTCCTCGACGGAGAAGACGAGGTTGTCACGCGAGGAGGACTGCCTGGTCTCGCCGTTGACCCGACACTCGATGGTCGCGTCCTCGGGGACGTGTTCCGGCGTCGCGACCATCGGTCCGATGGGGCAGGCGTTGTCGAAGGCCTTCCCGCGGACCCAGTTCTGCTCGCGCTCCTGGTCGTCGCGGTTCGAGATGTCGTTGACGCAGGTGTACCCCGCCACGACGTCCATCGCGCCGGACTCGGAGACGTTCTTGCACTGCTCGCCGATGACGACGCCCAGTTCCGCCTCGTAGTCGATGCGCTCCTTGCCAGCGGGCATGGTCAGCGTGTTCCCGTGGGAGGCGACGGCGTTTGGACCCTTCAGGAAGAGCATCGGCCGCTCCGGAACGTCCGAGCCCATCTCCTCGGCGTGGTCGGCGTAGTTCCGCCCCAGACAGACTATCTTCGTCGGCTCGCACGGCGGGAGGATGTCCACCTCCGCGGGGTCGTAGCTCTCGTCCCCGAACGCGATGCGGCCGTAGGGTCCGGCGGCGGCGGTGACCACGGGCTCACCGTCTTCGATGGCCCACCGGCCGCCCCGGACGTTCCCGGCGGAGTCGCGGAATCGGACGCGTTTCATGTTTCCCGCGACTCGGCGCCGACGGATAAGCGTTTAGGAGCGACGAGCGACCAGCCCGCACGCGTTTCGACACCAGTCTAACCCTCCCTCGTCGGCTGTGCTACCCCAGGGGCGCTCCCCCGACCGAACCGCTTTTGAGAGGCCGCGGGCTACGCTCGGTTCATGAACGTCCTCGTCGTCGGTGCCGGGTCGATGGGGGAGTGGTTCGCCCGGACGCTCCGCGACCACAGCGACGCGTCCGTCGCCTTCACCGACACCGACAGCGCCGCCGCCCGACGGGCCGCAGAGGCGGTCGGCGGGCGGGCCGTTCCGACCGACACCGAGGAGCGGTTCGAGGTGGTCTCGGTCGCCGTCCCGATGCCCGTCGCCAGCGTCGCCATCGAGGAGTACGCCCCCCTCGCCACCGACGCCGTCGTCGACGTGACCGGGAGCATGACCGACCCCCTCGCGGCGATGGCCGAGACGGTGCCGGACCGCCAGCGAGCGAGTCTCCATCCCCTCTTTGCGCCCGCGAACGCGCCGGGTAACGTCGCGGCGGTCACGCCCGCCGGGGGCGCGGCCGTCGAGGCCGTCCTCGACGCGCTCGGCGCCGCCGGCAACGACGTCTTCGAGACGACCTCCGCAGAACACGACGCGGCCATGGAGTCCGTACAGGCGGCGGCCCACGCTGCCGTGCTCGCCTACGCCATGGCCGCCGAGGAGGTCCCCGAGCGGTTCCACACCCCTGTCTCGGCCGGGCTGCAGTCGCTCGTCGAGCAGGTGCTGGGCGGCGAGGCCCACGTCTACGCCGACATCCAGGCCGCCTTCGACGGCGCCGACGCCGTCGCCGAGGCCGCCCGGGAACTGGCCGACGCCGACCACGACGCCTTCGTCGACCTGTACGACGAACTCCCATGAACTCCGAGACACGACAGCAGATACGCGAGAACGCCCAGTATCTCCGCTCGGTGCGGCCGATAGACCCCGAGGAGATATTCGAGTACGTCGAGGGCCAGCCCCACCCCGCCGTCGTCCGGCAGGTGCTCCGCGAGGAGGCCGTGGACCTCGCCGTCGTCGAGCGCGAGGACGGGACCTTCGTGCCCGCACCGGAGGGGCCGCTGGCGGTCACAGCGCGGGGCGTCGAACGGTTCCCGCCCGAACACGAGCGCCGCGTCGAGCAGTTGCTCGCCGACGCCTACGGCGACGGCTGGGCCGAGGGCGACAGCGGCGACCGGTTGCGAGAGCGAGTGCGTGACATCAAGGAGCGGTATCTCAGACAGGACCACGTCGAGTACGACGACCTGTCGGCTCACGGCTACGCAATCTATCACCTGCCCGACTACTACGCCGTCGCGACCTACGCGCTGGCCGACCTCGCGGCCGACGGCCTGCTCCCCTCGCAGCTACGCGTCCTCGACGTGGGCGCGGGCGTCGGTGGCCCCGCCCTGGCGCTTGCGGACCTCGCCGCCGAAGGGGACGCCCTGCTGGACTACCACGCCGTCGAGCCGAGCGCGGCGGCCGACGTGCTCGAAGCCCTGCTGGAGCCCGCAGACGGGAGCCGCGACGTGACGGTCCACCGCGAGACCGCCGAGGCGTTCGACCTCGACGCCGAGGTCGACGCTGGCGGCCCGTTCGACCTCGTCCTCTTCAGCAACGTCCTGAACGAACTCGACGAACCCGCGGCGGTCCTGAAGCGGTATCTCGACGTGCTGGCCGAGGACGGTACCGTCCTGGCGCTGGAACCGGCCGACAGGAACACCGCCACCGGGCTCCGCGAGACAGAGCGCGCCGTCGCCGACGACGGCCCGGCGACGGTGTACGCGCCGACCGTCCGCCTGTGGCCCCACCAGTCCCCCGCGAGCGAGTCGTGGTCCTTCGAGAAGAAACCGGATATCGAAGTCCCGGCGATGCAAAAGCGCCTCGACGACCCCGCCGGCGGGACCCGCGAGTTCGTCAACGTCGACGTGCAGTACGCCTACAGCGTCCTGCGGACCGACGACCGGCGGGCCATCGACATGACGCCCGACCGAAGCACCCACGCGCCGATGGCCGACGCCGAGAGCTACGTCACCGACCGGGTGAACCTGCTGGCTATCAAACTCTCTCACGACCTCTCCGGCGAGGACGCCAACCCGCTGTACCTGCTGGGCGACGGCAGTCAGCGGACCGACCACTTCGCCGTCGTCACCGACCCGTCGCTGCTGAACGACGACCTCGGGACGGCGGGCTACGGCGACCTGCTGTCGATTCGGAACGCACTGGTGCTGTGGAACGACGACGAGAAAGCGTACAACGTCGTCGTCGACGGCGAGACGACGGTCGACCGGGCGCGGTAATCCAGTTCGAAAAAAGCGGGCTCGGAGCGCAATCGCGCCGCTGTCAGTCCTCGTCGCGGCCGCTGACCCGCGCCTTGATCTTCGTCGGCTCCACCAGCATCGTGCGGTTGCCGACGATCGCCTTCGCCGTCACGTCGGCGTCGTCGTCCGGGTCGACGAAGACGTGCAGCGCCCCCCGCAGGCGGACGTCGTGAGTACCACCGGCCCCGGTCTTGACGAAGTTGAACGAGTTCGCGCTCTTGGTCTGGAGGTAGATGGCCGAGAAGATGTCCAGTTCGAGCAGCGCCGCCTTCACGTCGTCGTACGATGTCGCGACGGTCCCGACGAAGTCGGCGTACGCGCTCCAGGAGCCGATGACGTCCGTGGCTCTGGCGCTGTACTTCTCCGCGGTCGTGCGGTCGACCCCGAGCGTCACGAGCCAGTCCTCGTGGTCGCCGTAGCTCGCGAAGTCGTTCAGCGTCGCCTGGTAGTCGGCGAAGTCGGGATACTCGGCTTCGATGGCCGCCAGTACCGTCACGACCTCGTCCAGCGCCGCCTCCACCAGGGCTTCGAGGTCCCACTCCAGCCCGAGGTTCCGCGTGTTGACGGCGACGATACCCCGTGCGAGTTCGCGTACGCGACCGGGGCTGCTCGCGTCGAGCCCGCCCTCGTCGGTGATGTTGGACGCGGTCGGCGGCTCGACGAGGTCGTCGTTCACCGTGACCATCTGCCAGGCGTCCTCCCCGGCTCCGGTGTCTCTCATCTCTATCCATCCGAGGACACCGGCGACGGCGGTGGAACTTCCCGACCCGCCGCTGACGCTCACGTCCGTCAGGAGGCTGGTCTCCAGGCTCGGCTGGAAGACGAGCGAGTCCTGCCAGCTGTTCGACTGTTTCACGCCGTCGATTCGCATCAGCGTCTCGACGGGCGACGTGTTCTGCCCCGCGTCGGACGACGCCGAGAGGATGTGCCAGCGCTCGCCAGCGAACCGGAACTGGTTCGCGGCGCTCGTGCCGACACTGCCGCCGTCCTTGTCGTTCCCGCCGCCGTTCCCGTTGCCCGGCTTGGCCGCGACGTTCGCCGTGAAGCTGCCCAGACCCAGTGCGGCCAGGCCCGCCCCCGCGCCCCGCAGCGCGGTGCGTCGGTCCAGGGGGAGTCGTGTGTTCGAAGATAGTTCGTCGGTAGTTCGCGCTTCGTCGTGCTTGTGACCCATGTGTTGCTCTGCCGCGTTCCAGCACGAGCCACTGCAGTCCCGTTCGACCCTCGGCTGTAACCCGCTCTTTCACCTCGCGACTGTAACACGGCAGCCACAGACAGGACGTTTGCTATTATTAATGATTACGTTCGTCGTGTAATTTAGCTGAGAACCGGGCCGGATATTACCCGTTGATAATCGGCGTGCAGGCGCGGTGACTGGGCCGGGAGGGCCACAGGAGCCAACGAAGCGACGGACGTGCCCTCGACGGGCGGTTCGACCGCGCAATCCCGGCTTGAAGCGTGACAACACGGTGACTGCCCGGCTATCGCGGGTGAGAATGCGGCTGTCCCCGCCACGCTCGAACGCCGAGACGCCCTGTCGGGCTGACCGGCGTCAGTCGAGGTCGAAGCGGTCGAGTCGCATCACCTTCGTCCACGCGTCCACGAAGTCGCGGACGAACTTCTCCTCGGCGTCGGGGCTGGCGTACACCTCGGCGATGGCTCGCAGACGGGCGTGCGAGCCAAAGATGAGGTCGACGCGCGTCCCGCGGTCGACCCCCTCGTAAACGCGGTCGGACGACGGGGACGGCTCCCACTCCGTGTCCATCTCCAGCAGGTTCACGAAGAAGTCGTTCGTCAGCGTCCCAGGGCTGTCGGTGAAGACGCCGAGGTCCGACCCCTCGTAGTTCGCGTCAAGTGCCCGCATACCGCCGACGAGGACCGTCATCTCCGAGGCCGTCAGGTTCAGCAGTTCCGCCCGGTCCACCAGCAGTTCCTCCGGCGGGTCCTCGACATCGTCGGCGAGGTAGTTCCGGAAGCCGTCCGCCTCGGGGCGCAGCGCCTCGAACGACTCGACGTCGGTCTGTTCCGGCGAAGCGTCGACGCGGCCGGGTTCGAACGGGACGTTCACGTCGTGGCCCGCCTCGGCCGCCGCCCGCTCTATGGCCGCGGCGCCGCCCAGCACGACGAGGTCGGCGAGCGACACGTTGGTCCCGTCGGACCGCGAGTCGTTGAAGTCCGCCCGGATAGCTCCGAGCGTCTCCAGTACCGGTGCCAGTTCGTCGGGCTCGTTGACCGCCCAGTCCCGTTGCGGTTCGAGGCGGATGCGGGCGCCGTTTGCGCCGCCGCGCTTGTCGCTGTCGCGGTACGTCGACGCCGACGCCCACGCGGTCCGGACTAGCTGGGGCACGGAGAGGTCGGACTCCAGAATCTCGTCTTTGAGCTGTGCTATCTCCGCGTCGCCTACCAGTCCGTGGTCCACGTCGGGCAGCGGGTCCTGCCACAGCATCTCCTCGTCGGGCACCTCCGGCCCGAGGAACCGGGACGGTGGCCCCATATCCCGATGTGTCAGCTTGTACCAGGCCTTCGCGAACGCGATGCCGAAAGCCATGGGGTTGTCCTGGAACCGCTCGACGATGTCGCGGTACTCCGGGTCCCGCTTCAGCGCGATGTCCGTCGTGAGCATCATCGGCGTCCGCGTCTCCGAGGAGTCGTGAGCGTCGGGCACCGTGTCTTCGAGTTCCTCGCCTTTCGGGTGCCACTGCCAGGCGCCGCCGGGCCCCTTCTCCGGCTCCCACTCGTAGTCGAGCAGGTTGTCGAGGTAGCCAAGGTCCCACTCCACCGGGGCCTGGGTCCACGGGCCCTCGATACCGCTGGTGATGGCGTCGGACCCCTTGCCGGAGCCGTGCTCGCTCTCCCAGCCCAGCCCCTGCTTCTCGATTGGGGCCCCAGCGGGTTCCTCACCCAGGTTGTCGGTGTCGTCCGCGCCGTGGACCTTGCCGAACGTGTGGCCGCCGGCGATGAGCGCGACGGTCTCCTCGTCGTTCATCGCCATCCGGCCGAACGACTCGCGGATGTTCGCCGCCGACGCCTCGGGGTCGGGCTGACCGTCCGGTCCTTCGGGGTTCACGTAGATGAGTCCCATCACGGTCGCCCCGAGGCCGTCCCGGAGGTCGCTGCCGGTACCGTCGTCTTCGAAGCGTTCCGACGCTTCCATCTCGTCTTCGGGGCCCCAGTCGACGGCCTCGTCGGGTTCGAAGGCGTCCTCGCGGCCGCCCGCGAAACCGTAGGTCTCTGCGCCCATCGACTCGATGGCGACGTTGCCGGCCAGGACGATGAGGTCCGCCCACGAGAGGTTGCGGCCGTACTTGCGCTTGACGGGCCAGAGGAGCCGACGCGCCTTATCGAGGTTCGCGTTGTCCGGCCAGCTGTTCAGCGGGGCGAAGCGCTGTCGCCCGGCCGAGGCGCCGCCGCGGCCGTCGCTGGTGCGGTACGTCCCGGCGCTGTGCCACGCCATCCGGATGAACAGCGGGCCGTAGTGACCGTAGTCGGCGGGCCACCACTCCTGGGACGTGGTCATCACGTCCTCGATGTCCGCCTTCACCGCGTCGAGGTCGAGCGACTCGAACGCGTCCGCGTAGTCGAAGGCCTCGTCGACCGGACCGACCCGGCGGGCGTTCTGGTCGAGTACGTCGACGCGCAGTCGATTCGGCCACCACTCCTGGTTGGACCAATTCATCGTCTAGTGGTTGCGCCATTCGCGTGTTAAATTTGTCTATGGGCTGTCAGATATTCGGAGCTGCTAAAGAAATTTGTTAGCGTTAAAAATTTTTGTTCGCCCACGCCGTACGAACTGCGTTCGGTACCACCTCCCCGACGCGAGCCGCGGTTTCGTCCCTCGTGGCGGTTCGGGGCGCCGGGGGCAGCGCCCGTCGGTCCGACACCGCGCCAATTGCTACCACGCAGTCAGTGGCTTTTTGCTACCGAGGGCCACAGTCGCCGTATGGACGGGCCGACCATTCTGCTGACGAACGACGACGGTATCGAGGCCGCGGGACTCAGGGCCGTGTACGACGGTCTCACGGCGGTCGGTGAGGTGGTGGCGGTCGCGCCGGCCACCGACCAGAGCGCCGTCGGACGAGCGCTCTCTCACGAGGTCGACGTGGCGGGCCACGAACTGGGCTACGCCGTCGAGGGCACGCCGGCGGACTGCGTGGTGGCGGGCCTGGAGTCGCTCGTCCCGGAGGCCGACCTCGTCGTCGCGGGCTGTAACCGCGGGGCCAACCTCGGGGCCTACGTGCTGGGCCGGTCGGGGACGGTCAGCGCCGCGGTGGAGGCGACCTTCTTCGACGTGCCGGCGATTGCGACCTCGATGTACATCCCCGTGCGTGAGGACACCGACTTCACCAGCATCGACGACAGGGAGTTGCGCTACGACGAGGCCGTCCGGGCCACGGCCTACCTGGCCAGGCACGCCGACGCGGCGGGCGTCTTCGAGCAGTGTGACTACCTCAACGTCAACGCGCCCGTCGCAGACTGGGGGCCGGCCCCGCTGGAAGTGACACGCCCCTCGCTAGAGTACGAGATGACGGCCGACCGCAACGGTGACGCCGTCACCCTCCACGACCGCATCTGGGAGCGGATGGCCGACGGGTCGATTCCGGACCCGGAGGGGACCGACCGCCGGGCCGTCGTCGACGGCGCCGTCAGCGTCTCGCCCCTGACGGCGCCACACACGACCGAACACCACGAGGCGCTGGACGAACTGGCCGACGGCTACGAGCCGACGGCCTGAACTCCCGAGCCGCTGGATTGATACCGCTCGCCAAATCACAGACACAGGATGGCCACGGTTTCGAAGGAACGGGCCGGCTACGGCCGACTGCTCGCGGGCGGCGCGCTCGCGTTCGCCCTGCTGGTCGGACTCGTCCTCTCGCTCGACGCGGCCGCGATTCTCGACGCCCTCGCCACCGCGGACCCGCCGCTCGTGGCGCTGGCGGCCGCGCTCTCCCTGCTCGCACAACTGTGCTGGAGCCTGACGACGACGACGATTCTCGCCGGGGTCGACGCGTCGCTCCCGACCCGGCGCATCCAGCTTGGCTACCTCTCGGGCACCTTCGGCAAGCAGGTCCTCCCGCTGGGCAACGCCGGGGGCTCGGCGATTCTGGCCTACGTCATCTCGGAGGACCTCGACCGGCGCTTTCGCGACGTCTTCGCGGCGGTCACGGCGAGCGAACTGCTGGTGTTCGCCGGCTCGGTCGGCGTGGCGATAATCGGTCTGATAGCCGTATTGTTGAACCCGTACTCGGGACTGCCGACGACGCTCGTGCTCGCGCTGCTGACCGCCATCGTCCTCGTGACCGTCGTCACCGGCGCCGTCGTCGCCTACCGGATTCACGTGGTCGCGACGGTCGTCGAGCGGGTCGCGTGGCTCCTCAGAGCGACGCTCGGTACGGTCTCGGTGCGGGTCCACCGGTCGCTCGCGCCCGGCCGGGTCCGGTCGGGGACCGAGTCGTTTCTGGCGGCGTTCGGGACGGCGACGGGCGAGACCCGCCGGCTCGTCGTCGCGGCGACGGTGGCGGTGCTGGGCTGGCTCGCCTTCTCCGCGGCGCTGTACGTCGGCCTGCTGGCCGTCGGCGCGTCGATACCGCTCGGCCTCGCGCTGTTCCTGACGCCGGCCGCCGGAGTGGTGACGCTGCTGCCGACCCCCGGCGGGCTGGGTAGCACGGAAATCGGGCTGACCGCGGCGATTTCGCTGCTCGTCGCGACGCCGCCGGCGGTCGCCGCGGCCGGCGTCATCGTCTTCCGGCTGGTGACCTACTGGCTGGTCGTCGCCGCGGGCGGGCTGGCCTCGCTGTATCTCTCGGCGACCGTCTGGCACGCGCTCGACTGAGAACTGTTATCCGGGCGCCGACGGAGATGGCAGTATGAGTAAGCGTCGGGCGGTCGCGCTGTTCGTCCTCCTCGCTCTCGTCTGGGGAACCGCCTTCGTGGCTATCAAGGCCGGACTCCGGACGCTGCCGCCGGTGCTGTTCGCCGCCGTCCGGTACGACGTGGCCGCCCTCGTGATGCTTTGCTACGCGGCGGCCTCGAGCGACTACTGGCTGCCCCGGACCCGCGCGGACCGGCTCACACTGCTCGTCGAGGGGACGCTCATCATCGCGCTGTACAACGCCTTCCTCTTTGTCGGCCAGCAGGACCTGACCAGCGGCGTCGGGGCGATTCTGGTCGGCGTGAGCCCCCTGCTCTCGACGGGGTTCGCACGGGTCTTTCTGCCCTCGGAACGACTGACTGCGGTGGGAGTAGTCGGGCTGGTCGTCGGCTTCCTCGGGGTGGCGCTGGTGGCGCGGCCGTCGCCGGCGGCCCTCCTCGGCGGCGCCGCGATACCCTCGGGACTGGTGGTGCTCGCCGCGGCCGCCGTCGCCCTGGGGAGCGTGCTGGTCCAGCGCCTCGACGGCGACATCTCCTCGGAGGGGATGGTCGCGTGGTCGACGGCGCTCGGCGCCGCTCTCCTGCACGCTATCAGCCTCGGCCTGCCCGGCGAGTCGCTGTCGGCCGTCGAGGTCACTGTCACCGGCCTCCTCGCGGTGGTGTATCTGGCCGTGTTCGCGAGCGCGCTCGGCTACGTGATATACTTCGACCTGCTCGCCCGCGTCGGCGCCATCGAGATAAACCTCGTCACGTACGCCGTCCCGGTGGTCGCCTCGATATCGGGGTGGCTCGTCCTCGACGAGCGACTCGGCGGGCTGGACATCGCCGGCTTCTGCTGTATCTTCGCCGGGTTCATCCTGTTGAAACGACGGGCCGTCCGCGCGGAACTGGGGCCGCTGCTCGCCCGGTTCGGATTCAGATAAGGCCGCTGCCGGCGAAATTTTCACCAAAGAATATACCCCCTCGCACGTGTCTTGGGAGCTATGCACCAGACCGTCGTCGAGATGCTGGCGCGAAACGCCGAACACGCGGCAAAGCCCGGCGCTCGCTTCGACGACATCCAGAACACCCAGTTCCCGGACGCGGTCACCGTCTGTTGCTCGGACTCGCGCGTGCTACAGGACGACATGTGGGGCAACGAAGTGCCCGGGACGCTGTTCACCGTCGGTAACATCGGGAACCGTGTCACACAGCCCACCAGCATGGGACATCTCGTCTCCGGCGACGTGATGTTCCCGCTGTGGAACACCGACACCAAAGTCGCAATCGTCGTCGGCCACACCGGCTGTGGCGCCGTCACCACGGCCTTTCAGTACCTCACCGAGGACGTCATCCAGCCCCGCGGGGTGAAGTACTGCCTGGAACAGCTGAAACCACACCTCAAGGAGGCCCTCGAAGTGCTCCCCGAGGACGAACTCTCGGACGTGGCCGCCATCAACCACCTCGTCGAGTACAACGTCGACCACCAGGTCCAGCGGCTGGTCGACAGCGAGGACGTCCCGGAGGACGTGACCGTCGTCGGCGCGGTGTACGATTTCCAGGACGTCTACTCGGACCGCCGGGGGACGGTCCACGTCATCAACGTCGACGGCGAGACCGACGTGGCGACACTGCGTGAGGAGAACCCCGACATCGACGACCGCATCGGCCGCCTCTGGGAGTACGGTCGGACGCTGACCGCACAACAGACTTGAGGCCGGCGACCCGAGAGCGAGTATGAAAATCCGCGGGGACCGCGAGTGCAAGTCCTGTGGGACCAGGTGGTCCTACTACGACACCGGGACCGTCGCCTGTCCGGAGTGTGGGTGCCTCCGGAGCGTCGGCGTCGACGACCGCACGGAACACACGGACAGTCCGGTCGAGCTAGACCTGACGCCGCTGCGAAACAAGGTGGACCGGGTGACGACCGACGAGCTGGCCGAGGAGGTCGCGACGACCTGCCGCGAGTACACCCGCAAACGCGGCTTCATCGACACCGGCCGACTGAAACCGCTCGACGAGACGTACGTCGCCGCCGTCGAACTCGGTGCCGTCGCCGCGGCGTTCGCCAGGCTGGCCCGCCCGAGTGACGCGGCGGAACTGTACTTCCTGGACCTGCTCGGCGGTGCGGACCGGGGCGAGCGGCCCGGCCACGACGCGGTCCCGGCGGAGTTCCGCGCGGAGTTCGGGCTGGCGATGGCCGACGCCGTCGACGGCTACCAGCGCGACGTCCGGACCTACCTCGACGACAACCCGGACGACCACGCCCGGCGGCTCTCGGGACGCATCCGGGACCACCGCAAGCGAATCGAGGCGCTGGACGGCGACGTCGACCCAGCCGACGCGAACCGGCTCATGCACGCCGCCCGGGACCTCGGGCGGTACGTCGACGGCGACGAGAGCGCCGCGGTCACCGCCGACAACTGGCTCTCGGGGCTGGACGGCGCCGGTACGTGACGGTCGGCAGACTCACTCCTGTGTGGTGTCCGGGTCGGTCGACACGCCGGGCTCCAGGTCGGCGGTCGTCTGTTCGGTGGCGGCCTCCGCGGCCTCCGTCTCCATCGGCGTCGCGCCGCCGCGGTCGGAGTAGTTCGTCCGTCCCTCGCTGTTGCGGGGCATCTGCGAGAGGACCATCTGTCGGACGTCGCCCTTCGATTCGAAGGTGTCCTCGCCCATGTACTCGAACAGGTCAGCGACCGCGATGGGGTCGGCGTTGGTCCGTCCGAGCGTGCGGTCGCCGTATCGGTCGACGAACTCCGCGGCGGTTATCGGGTACGTGATGTCCTCGAGGACTGGGTTGATGGCCGTGAAGTCGACACCTTCGACGTGGGCAGGGTCGTCCATAGCAGGGGTACGGCGACGCGGTTGCCGAGACTAGTGCCTGCAGTCGCAGGCCCACTACCGGTGCTCAGCGACCGCTCAGGGCAGGTCCACGTCGACGTCGTGTTGCAGTCCGGCGGCCTTGACCGTGTTGTACAGCAACATCGCGCGGGTCATCGGGCCGACGCCGCCGGGCACGGGGGTTATGGCGCCGGCTTGCGCTTTCGCGCTCTCGAAGTCGACGTCGCCGACGAGTTCGTACCCCTTCTCGGTGTCGGCCTCGACGCGGTTGATACCCACGTCGATGACCGTCGCGCCCTCGGCTATCATGTCGCCGTCTATCATCTCGGGGACGCCCGCGGCGGCGACGACGATGTCCGCATTACGGGTCTTCTCGGCGAGGTCGTCGGTGCGGGAGTGACAGACCGTCGTCGTCGCGTTCCCGCCCGGCGCCTTCTGGATGAGCAGGTTCGCCATCGGCTTGCCGACGATGTCCGACCGGCCGACGACGACGGCGTCTTTCCCCTCCGTCTCGACGCCCGCCGACTCGACGAGCTTCTGGATACCGTGGGGCGTGCAGGGCTTGTAGCGGGCGTCGCCGGCGACGAGTCGGCCGACGTTCTCCGGGTGGAAGCCGTCGACGTCCTTCTCGGGGTCGATGGCCCGCAGCACCTGCCGGTCCGAGACGTGGTCCGGAACCGGCATCTGGACGAGGATGCCGTTGACCGCGTCGTCGTCGTTCAGGTCGGCGACGGTGTCGTACAGCTCCCCGGCGTCGGCCGCGGGGTCGATTTCGATGTCTAACGCTTCGATGCCGACCTCCTCGCAGTCGGACTGTTTCATCGAGACGTACGTCTCGCTGGCCGGGTCGTCGCTCATCAGCACGGTCGCGAGCGTCGGGGTGTGGCCCGCGTCGGCCAACTGGTCGATGGCCGTCGCGAGGTCGTCCCGTATCGACTGGGCGACGGCGTTGCCGTCGATTATCTCCGTCATACCAGAACGGGGACGCCCGCGGGCCAAAAGCGTCACTATCGCTCCACGGACCCGCCACGCCGTAACACATCGGGGACGCGCTCTCGCCGGCCATCTGGCGCTCGACACTCTCAGCGCAATCGACGAGGCCGGGACTGCCCCGCCATCGAACAGTGGCCGTCGCCACAGCCACTGTCAAGCCCGAAGGGGACTAATACGGTGGTAGAGTTCCTGAGTCGTCCGAACTGTCCTCCGCCACGCCGACTCACATATATAAGCGCCCGATATGTGCAAGGCCCAGGGCCTAGTACGGTGGCCGTCACAACCTGACTGTGTTCGCGTATATCAATTCGATGTCACGGATGTGACGCTACATATGTCAGATACCTCTACCCACGCGGCGCCCAACGTCGTCCTGTTCGTCATGGACACGATGCGCGCCGCCGAGACGGTGCCCGCCGACCCCGAACTGACGCCCAACCTCGCGGCGCTGGCCGAGTCCGGGGCCGAGTACACCAGCACGTTCACGACCGCCCCGTGGACGCTCCCGTCACACGTCTCGATGTTCACCGGGACGTACCCGTCGAAACACGGCACGCACGCCGAGCACACCTCCTTCGACGGGGCGCACCCGACCGTCGTGGACGCCTTTGCCGACGCCGGCTACGAGACGGCCGGCGTCTCGAACAACGTCTGGATAACCGACGAGTTCGGGATGACGGACGGCTTCGACACGTACCGCGACGACTCCGAGCGGACCGACGCCTGGAGCGGGGCCGGGTCGCTGGCCCACCGGGCGACCAACGCCGTCCGGCAGAGCGACCTCGGCGGACCCGCCTTCGAGCGCCTGCGCCGCCTGGTGACCGACACCGACGCGACGGACGACGGCGCCGCGGCGACGGTCGACTGGGTGGCCGAGTGGCTGGACGGCCGGGATTCGGACGCGCCGTTCTTCCTGTTTGCGAACTGTATCGAGCCCCACCTGGAGTACCGCCCGCCGCCGGAGTACGCCCGCGAGTTCCTCCCCGAGGGGTGGAGCTACGACCGGGCGATGGCGCTGCGACAGGACCCCCGCGAGTACGACGTCGGCGAGTTCGACTACACCGACGAGGAGTGGGATGTCGTCAGGGCCCTCTACAGCGCCGAGATATCGTATCTCGACACACAGATAGGGCGGCTTCGAGCCGAACTGGAGGCCGCCGGCGAGTGGGAGGACACGGTGTTCGTCGCCGTCAGCGACCACGGCGAGAACATCGGCGAACACGGGTTCCTGGGCCACCAGTACAGCCTGTTCGACACGGTGTTGCACGTCCCGCTCGTCGTCCACGGCGGCGCGTTCTCGGGCGACGGCGTCCGTACGGACCGCCTCGTCCAGACCGCTGACCTGGCGCCGACGCTGCTCGACGCGGCCGGTATCGACGCCCCCGACCTGCGCGAGGCGTCGCAGGCGCTGTCTTTCCACCCGACTCGCGGCACCGAGCCCCGGGACCAGGTCATCGCCGAGTACATGCGACCACAGCCGCCCATCGACGTGCTAGAGGAGAAGTTCGACGACCTGCCGGCGGAGCTCTACGAGTACCAGCGCCGCCTCCGTGCCGTCCGGACGGACGGCTACAAGTACGTCCGCGCCTCGGACGGCCAGGAGTGGCTCTACGACGTCCGCGGCGACCCGGGCGAGGAACACGACATCTCGGCGGCGAACCCGCGCCAGACGGCCGAACTGGCCGCGTCGCTCGACGAGTGGCTGGGCAGTTTCGACGAGGCCGAGGCCGACGGCAGCGTCGACGTCTCCGACGCGACCGAGGACCGACTCGCCGACCTCGGGTATCTCTGATGAGCGACGCGCGACCCAACGTCCTCCTGTTGCTGACCGACCAGGAGCGCCACGACCTCGTCGACCCGGACGGGCTCCCCGTCGAGACCGACGCCATCGACGGACTGGCCGACGCGGGCGTCCGCTTCAGCCACGCTTTCACGCCCATCAGCATCTGCAGCAGCGCGCGAGCGTCGCTGCTGTCGGGGCTGTACCCCCACAACCACGGCGTACTCAACAACGTCCACGAACCCGACGCCGTCCGGGCGAACCTCGCCGAGACCACCCCGACGTTCGGGCCGGCGCTGCGGGATGCCGGCTACCGGAACGCCTACGTCGGCAAGTGGCACGTGGGTCGCACGGAGACGCCCGAGGACTTCGGCTTCGACTACGTCGGCGGGAGCGACGACCACCACGACGCCCACCTCGCCTCCGGGCTGGCGGGGTACCAGCGGGACCACGGCGTCGACCCCGAGGAGATAGAGCCGCGTGACCCGGTGTACGCCGAGTTCGACGACTCCCGGGACCTGCTTGGCGGGACGCTACCGATTCCGCCGGCGGCGACCCGCTCGGCGTTCAACGCGGAACTGACCATCACGCGGCTGGAACACCTCGCCACCGTCGACGAGCCCTTCTTCCACCGGCTCGACTTCCAGGGGCCACACCACCCGTATCTGGTCCCCGAGCCCTACGCCTCGATGTACGACCCCGACGACCTCGCGCCGTGGCCCTCCGACGCCGAGACCTTCGACGGGAAGCCCCAGGTGCAGGCGAACTACCGCGAGTACCGCGGCGTCGAGGCCCTCTCGCGGGAGGAGTGGGACCGCCTGCGAGCGCTCTACATGGGATTCATGCACCACATCGACGACCAGATAGCCCGCGTGCTGGCGGCGCTCGACGACCTGGGGGTCGCCGAGAACACGCTGGTCGTCCACGCGTCGGACCACGGCGACTTCACCGGCGGCCACCGCCAGTGGAACAAGGGACCGATGATGTACGACGACACCTACCGCATCCCGCTGGTCGTCTCCGGGCCCGGCGTCGAGGGCGAGGGACGGGTCTGTGACGACCTCGTCTCGCTGCTGGACCTCATGCCGACGTTCCTGGAGGCCGCCGACGCGCCGGTGCCCGACGACATCGACGCACAGAGCCTCTGGCCCGCCCTGCGGGACGCGGACAAAGCGGCGGGTCGGGAGGCCGTCTTCGGCGAGTACCACGGCGACGAGATGGGGCTGTACTCCCAGCGGATGGTCCGGACCGAGCGCTACAAGTACGTCTTCAACGCGCCCGATATCGACGAACTGTACGACCTCGACGCGGACCCGGGGGAGCTACAGAACCTGGTCGACCACCCCGACTACCGCGACGTTCGCACGCGGTTACGAGAGCGACTGGCCGACTGGATGCGCGAGACCGGCGACCCCATCGCGCAGTTCACCACGCGGCACCTGACGGGGTGACTGAGACCCCGGAGAACGGGTCGGATTACTCGTACAGCGGGTACTCGTCGGCGAGTTCGTCGACGCGCTCGCTGACCTCGGCGACCACGTCGTCGTCGCCCGGCGCCTCGACGACCTGATAGATGAGGTCCGCGACCTCGCGGCAGTCGTCCTCGTCGAACCCACGCGTCGTGAGCGCGGGCGTGCCGGCGCGGATGCCCGAGGGGTTGAAGGCCGAACGGGTCTCGCCGGGGACCGTGTTGGCGTTCAGCACGATGCCCGCTTCTTCGAGACTGGCTTCGACCTCCTTCCCGGTCGTGTCGGGGTGGGAGGGACGCAGGTCGACGAGGACGAGGTGGTTGTCCGTCCCGTCCGAGACGAGGTCCAGGCCGTGCTCTTTGAGTCGCTCGCCCAGCGCCTTGGCGTTGGCGACGGTCTGGGCGGCGTACTCTTCGAACTCGGGTTCGAGGGCCTCGCCGAAGCCGACGGCCTTGCCGGCGACGTTGTGCATGAGGGGCCCGCCCTGCGAGCCGGGGAAGACTGCGTTGTCGATGTCGTCGGCGTACGCCTCGTCGCACATGATGATGCCGCCCCGACCCGCGCGGATGGTCTTGTGGGTCGACCCGGTGACGAAGTCGGCGACGCCGACGGGCGACTCGTGGACGCCGGCGGCGACGAGGCCCGTGATGTGTGCGATGTCGGCGAGGTGGTAGGCGCCGACGGCGTCTGCGGTCTCCTGGATGCGCTCGAAGTCCACCTCGCGAGGGTAGGCGGAGTAGCCCGAGACGATGATGTCGGGCTCGAATTCCTCGGCCTGCTCGGCCAGGCCCTCGTAGTCGATGTAACCGGTGTCGGCGTCGACCTCGTACTGCTCGACCTCGTAGACCTGGCCGGCGAAGTTCGCCGGGTGGCCATGCGAGAGGTGGCCGCCGTGGGTCAGGTCCAAGGAGAGAATCTTGTCGCCGGGCTCCAGAACACCGAGGTAGACGCCCATGTTGGCCTGCGAGCCCGAGTGGGGCTGGACGTTGACGTGGTCGGCGCCCCACAGCTCCCTGGCGCGGTCGATGGCGAGTTGCTCGACCTCGTCGGCGAACTCACAGCCGCCGTAGTAGCGCTCGCCGGGGTAGCCCTCGGCGTACTTGTTGGTGAGTTCGGAGCTCTGGGCCTCCATGACGGCCTCCGAGACGTGGTTCTCGCTCGCTATCATCGCCAGCGTATCGTTCTGTCGCGCCCGTTCGCCTTCGAGGGCGTCTGCGACGGCGGGGTCCGTCTCGCGGACGGTGTCGTAGCTCATGTACGTGGGTCGGAACCCGCACGTCAATAATCTACCCTTTGACCGCGAGCGTGTGAGCGGCTGGCAGATAGCGGGCCGCACCAGAGCCCAAAATATGTCAGTAGGAAATGCTTAACGGGTTATCAGTACGTATATAATGCATAAGCCCACAGTAGGTAGCACATGGTTTCTTGGGGGGTGGCAGACACGGCCGCGGAGCAAGGGGCCGCGGCCGAGACTGCACGGCAGGGCCGCTCAGGAGTATCGACAGTGCTGGCGCAACTCGACGACCGCCGGGAGTGTCGGCCGGACGCGGTGCCTCGGGCGACGACGGACTGTGTCAGCGGCCGGACCGCCCGCCTGCGCGTCCCGGGGACCGACCCGACGGTGGCGGCGCTCGACTGCGACGCCCAGTACACACTGACTAGCCCGTCGGAACTCCCCGAGGGCGCGTACCTGCTCTCGGTGACCGCCCGGACGACCGGGGGCGCCCGCGGGCAGAGCCCCCTCGCGACACAGCAGGGGCGCGTCCACGTCCGCTTCGACGGGCCGGCCTCGCTGCGTCCCACGGACGGCGATACGGTGCTGTCGCTGTGGGACTCACAGCAGGTCACCGTCGGCGTCGGCGAGTCCACCTCTATCGGGCCGGCGCACATCCAGGTGCCCGAGACGCCCGCGGGGCTGGCGACCGGCATCTCACATCTGAGTGTGGCCCATCACACGCTGAGTCCGTCCCGCTCTCACCCGGGCCAGCGGGGCCACCCGCCGCTGTTGACGACCGGACCGGACGTGTCTATCCCGACGGAACTGGCAAACACCAAGCCGGAGACGGACATCGAACTCCGGGTGCCGCGGTGTGTGGAGTCGCTGTTCGTCGCGGCCCCGCTGGCGTACTATCTGGGTGCCGACGTGAGCGTCGAGGACCGGACGCGAGCCGTGCTCACCGCGGAGGACGCGGCCGTCCGCCACGAGTTTGCCCCGCTCCCCGACTTCCAGGACGAGGTCGGGTCGATGGTCCGGCGGCTGTTCTACCTGGACTGTCTGGTCCGCCGGATGAACCCCGAGTCCGACCCGGAGCTGTTGGCGCAGTGTTCGCTGGACCCGGAGACGGTGCGCTCGCTCTCGCCCGCGGGGCGCCTGGAGCGCTACCTGGAGACGCCGGCCGAGGCCGTCGACGCGGCGGTGCCGGAGTGGCACCTCTCGACGCACACCCAGCCGTCGCTCGAACGGGCGCGCTGTCTGCCCTTCCTGCTGGACAAACTCTCGCTCATCTACCTCTCTGAGGGCTCCCGCCTGGAGCGGTGTGACCTCCTGGAGAAGACGCTCTCGGACTCCTACACCCGCGGCGCGGCCGGGCCGACGGCGATGGTCGAACCGACCGGCGGCGTCGGGCGCGTCCACGGCTGGCTCGCGCCCGGCACGCCCATCGACGCGTTCAAGACGACGCCCTCGGCCTACGAGAACCGCTACCGCTACCGGGAGAAAGAGAGCGACCGGCTCCAGCTCTCGGTCGTGCTGAACGACATGGAGATGTCGGACGAGCGCCACGCCGTCTCGGAGATTTACCGCGCGGCCGACCTCCCGATGGCGGTCACCGTCCGCGACCAGTTGACGACGGCCGAACTCGCCGCGGTCTTCGAGTCGGAGAACGACTTCGTCCACTTCATCGGCCACTGCGAGGACGACGGTCTCTGCTGTCCCGACGGCACCCTCTCGATGGCCTCGCTGTCGGCGTCGCGCACGCGGACCTTCTTCCTGAACGCCTGTGGCTCCTACAAGCAGGGCCTCGACCTCATCGAACAGGGCTCCGTGGCCGGGGCCGTCACGTTCGCCGACGTGCTCGACAGCCACGCCGCGATGGTCGGGACGGCTTTCGCCAGGTTGCTCTCGAACGGGTTCAGCATCCAGCGCGCGCTCCAGTTGGCCCGTCGCCGCATCGTGATGAGCAAGGACTACGCCGTCGTCGGCGACGGGACGTACGCGCTGTTGCCGGGGCCGACCGACCCCGTCGTCGTCCAGGTGCGCGAGACCGACGACGGCTACGAACTCACCTGCGAGGTGATGACGCCACAGGGGGCCGGCGAGAGCTACGACCTGCCGGTCGACGACGGGATGGCGCTCAACGGAACGGCGACCGAGTACACCGTCTCCGCGGCGACGCTCGTCGACACGCTCGAGTCGAACTCCCTGCCCGTCATCTTCGAGGGCGACTTCCACTGGTCCGAGGACCTCGCTGCTAGATTGAATCCGGGTTTCTGACTAGTTACGTACCAGTCAGATTCAGGATAGTCCAAATCGAACCATCGTGTTCGGACGTTGTTATTGTCAGGAATACGTACATAATATTGGTATCTGTTAGATATATTTGTACTGATTTGATGGTCGATATGACAGAATTGTCGGCGAATTCAATGAGAACCGGCCGATGAAATTAAATGTTTTACCCGTCAATAGACTCAACAGGACAATGAGTACTACCCTACTGCAGGACGACATCGGCTCGATGCTGTCGTCGGTGTTCGACGAGACGGACGCACCCATCTACGTGGTGAATCCCTCTCAGGAGACTATCTCCTCGCTGATGACGACGCTCGACCGCCAGGAGGCGGACGCGGAGGTCCGCGTGCTCGCCGACGAGCGGACGCTGAAAGACGTGATGGACGACTTCCTCGTCGCGAGCACGGCGGCCGACCTCGTGGAGGCGGGCACACTCTCTATGCGACTGCTGGAGACGGTGCCGAACCACTCCGTCGCCGTGACGGCAGACGGCGTCTACGCCCTGGTCACCATCGGCGACGTCGTCGGCGGCCTCGGCACCGACGACGACGCGTTCGTCGACGACGCGGAGGCGTACTACGAGAACACGTGGGAGAGCGCCGAGGAGTACTCGCTGCGGACGCCCGCTATCTCGCGGGTCCGGTCGACCCTGGAGTCCGAAATCGGCCCGGAGACCGCAGACGACTTCGACAGCGTGCTCGGCTCGCTGGCGACGGCGCGGGGCGACGGCGACGGCCTCGACGAGGTGACTATCAGCCTGCTCGTCGCGGCCCGAAACAACGAACTGCTGTACGATATCAGCAAGTGGGGCGAGGACGTCGGGCTGGCGAGCAAGGCGACCTTCTCACGCACCAAGACGAAACTGGAGGATATGGGCCTCATCGACACGGAGAAGGTCCCAATCGACGTGGGTCGACCGCGACTCCGCCTGATGCTGGGCGACGAGCGCCTCGAAGACGCCGACAGCGACGAACTGGCGACGGTCGCACAGAGCCTGCTTTCGGCCTAGGTTTTTCTCCCCCTGTCGTCTCTGTGGGGCCATGACTACTGTCGAAGTCGTCGGGAGCGGGCCGGCGGTCGAGTCGCTGGTGGCGGCACTTGGCGACAGCCCCGCGGACGTGCGCCGGGCCGAGGCGCCCCTCGTGACCCGGGCCGACCTCTCGGTCGTCGTCGACACGGTGACATCGGAGCTGTTCGGGACCGCGAGCGACCGCGCTCGCAAACTGGAGACGGGGTGGGTCGCCGTCGAACTCGGCGGCATCGGCGGCGTGCCGGTCGCGGACGCCGCCGTCGCGGGTTTCGGTCCCGAGACGGGCTGTTATCGCTGTCTCACGGAACGCGTCCGGGCGAACCTCGACAGCGAGGCGGCGCCGGCGGAGGCGCCAAGCAGCGCGACCCAGCGGTTCGCTGGCGCGGTCGCCGGCCGGCGCATCGAGCGGGCGCTCTCGGGGGCGGGCCGACTCGCCGGGACCCTCGTCGAACTGCCCTACGTCGAGCGGCAGTTCCTGCCGGTGCCGGGCTGTGACTGTGGCGGCGACCGGACTTGGACGCTCCGAGGCACCGACCCCGACTACGACCGGGACGCGCTCGCCCGCGCCGAGGGCGGCCTCGACGAGCGCGTCGGTGTCGTCAGCGAGGTCGGCGAGGCCGAGTCGTTCCCGGCGCCGTACTACCTCGCGACGGTCGCGAACACGGAGCGGTTCAGCGACGCGACCGCGTCACAGCAGGCCGCCGGGGTCGCCAGCGACTGGGATACGGCGTTCATGAAGGCGCTCGGGGAGAGCTACGAGCGCTACGCCGCGGGCGTCTACCGGACGGACGACCTGCCACTGGGGACAGCAAGTGATGTCGCGGACGCACTCGAGCCCGAGCGTTTCGTCCGCCCCGATGACGGCGGCGTCGACGAGGTGTTACAGTGGCTCCCCGCGGAACACCTGTCGAGTGGCGCCGAGGTCGACGTGCCCGCCGAGACGGTGCTGTACCCGCCGCCGTCGCAGGCGGTCAGGCCGCCGGTGACGACCGGGCTGGGGCTGGGGAGTACGGAGACCGAGGCGCTGCTGTCGGGGCTCTACGAGGTGGTCGAACGGGACGCCGCGATGCTCGCGTGGTACTCGACGTACGACCCCTTGGAGGTCGCAGTCGAGCGCGAGCCCTACGACGTGCTTCGGCGGCGCGCCCGGTCGGAGGGGCTGACGGCGACGGCGGTCGTGCTCACGCAGGACGTGGACGTGCCGGTCGTCGCCGTCGCGCTCCGGGGCGATGAGTGGCCCGAGTTCGCCCTGGGCTCGGCGGCCGGACTGGACCCGGCCGACGCGGCCGCCGGGGCGATAGAAGAGGCGCTCCAGAACTGGCTCGAACTCCGGGGGATGGGCCGGGAGGGCGCGGGCGAGGCCGCGGGCGCTATCGGGCACTACGCCGGTCGACCGTCCGAGGCCGCGTCGCTCGTCGACGCCGAGACGGCCGTCCCGGCGTCGAGTATCGGCCCGGACAGCGTGCCCGAGGACCCGGCAGCGGAACTCGACATGCTCGTCGACCGCGTCACCGACGCCGGGCTGGACCCCTACGCGACCAGACTCACGACGCGGGACCTCGAACAGTTGGGCTTCGAGGCGGTTCGAGTGCTCTGTCCGAGCGCCCAGCCGCTCTTCTTCGACGCGGCGTACTTCGGTGAGCGGGCCGAGCGAGTGCCCGACGAACTGGGGTTCGAACCTCGGCTCGGTCGGGCACACCACCCGTTCCCGTAGCGTGGCCGGTGGGTATCTCCCCGCTCAGATACCGAACGTGGCCCGGAGCATATCTCGCGTGCCGGGCCCCAGTCCGACCGCGGTGACCGCGATGAGCAAGAGGAGCGCGTAGCGCGGGCTCTCGTCGAGAAACTCGTCGTTAAACAGCCAGACCACGACGGAGGCGACCGCGAGCTTGACGAAGAGGAACGGCCAGGAAGTGCCGATAGCGGCGGTGAGTCCGGCCGGCTGGAGCGTCTCCGTCGTCGAGATGATGAAGGCGTTGGCGGGGTGTTTCGGGTAGTAGGTCAGCGGCACCGAGAGCGCGTCGAGCCAGTCGGCCAGCAGGACGTTCGCGACGCCGTCGATGGCGTGGCCCCAGATGACCAGCAGGCCGATGAGACCGGTGCCGCTGTTGACCTCCGGCGCGTAGTTCTCGAACAGCCAGTAGAGGCCGTAGGAGAGCGCCGACGCGATGGCGACCGTCGAGACGAGCACCGAGGGGTACAGCGTCGAGTAGTCGGTCGTCACGGCGCCCATCGTGAGATACGCCATCGTCAGCACGACCAGCGTGACGCCGACGCCGGCGGTGGCCCGGTAGTAGCTATCTATGACGCCGCGGCGCTGCAGTGCCAGACAGGCGAGCAGGGTGAGAAGCGTCAGCAGGAAGACGGTGCCGTAGATGACCGGGCTGATGATGAGCGAACTCAGCGGGTACTCGACCAGCGGCGCCACGCCGGCGTCGACCGCCCGGTCGGTGCCGTCCTCGACGACTCGCAGCGCGCCGCCCAGCAGCATGAACGGGACGAACGCGAAGTAGAGGTTCGGGTCGTCGGCGATGTCCAGTCGCTCCAGCAGGAGGTAGACCCCGACCAGCATGTACACCAGGATGAGCATGTACCCGACTTCAGAGACGATGGTGTACCCCGGCTCGGCGACTATCGCCCCGCTCTCTACGGCGGCTGCACAGCCCTGATACAGCGGCTGTGGGCCGCCGTCGGTCATCACCGCACAGCTCGCGGCCTTCGCGTCGGCGTACACCGGGCCCCAGAAGTAGTGCCAGAGAAAGCGGTCCCAGACCCGTGTGGGCATCGCCACCGCGGCGCCGGCGGTGGCGACCACGAGGGCGACGAATGAGGCGACCCAGAGACGAGCCGGTCCCTGGGCCTCGCTGAGTCGCTCGTAGGTGTTCATGGCCGTGTGACCGGGGGGCGTCGATTTCAGGCTTCCGGTCGCGTGTGCGCGGGGCGTCGGACCGGGGTGCCGTCAGGACCGCCCCGGTGGCTCACTCCAGTGCGGCGGTCGCCGCCGCGACGAGTTCGTCGTGGGCCTCGCCGTTCGAGGCCACGAGCCCGGCGCTGTCGTGGCGCCAGGGCTCGCCGTCGAGGTCGGTGACCGTCCCGCCGGCCTGTCGGACCATGTGCACCCCGGCGATGGTGTCCCAGGGGTTCGTCCGCGTCGGACAGACCGCACCGTCCAGCCCGCCGTCGGCGACGAACGCGAGCGTCGCCTGGAAACTGCCGACGCGGCGCACGTCGCCGAACCGCTCGCCCACGGCGGTACAGAGCCGCCCGAACTCCGCGCGGTCGTCGAGTTCCCACCAGCCGACGGGGGTCACGACGAACGTCTCGGGGTCCGTCCGCTCGCTCACCGAGAGGGTCGTACCGTCCCGGGTCGCGCTCTCCGGCCCGCTCGCGTAGAGGTCGCCCATCGACGGCAGGTACGTCGCCGCCCCGACAGTCTCGCCGTCGGTCATCGCGGCCACGCTGGTCGCCCAGGTGCGCAACCCCCGGACGAAGTTCGTCGTCCCGTCGATGGGGTCGACCACCCACGCCGCGCCCGTCTCGGGTACCTCGTCGACGGCGGTCGGTTCGGTCTCGGCGGTCTCCGGGCCCGACCGCGAGACGAGGTCCTCCTCACAGAGGAAGGCGTCGTCGGGGAACTCCTCCCGGACGGTGGCGACGACCTGTGCCTGTGCGTCCCGGTCGGTCTCTGTCACGACGTCGTTCTTGCTCGCTTTCGTCTCGACGGCCAGCGCCTCTCGGAACGTGGTGCGCGCGACGCTGCCTCCGGCACGGGCTGCTCGCTCGGCGAGTGCGGCACGGTGGAGTGAATCCGGCATGGATGCCCCTGGCAGCGGGTCGGCTTTAGAAGCTCGGTATGGGGCAATCGCGACTTACTCGGCCTCGTCGACGGCGTCCAGGATGGCGTTGGCGATGTCGCGCGCCTCGGCTGGCGTGTAACGCACCTGGTTGCCCAGCGACTGTTCTATCCGGACGTAGTCGTTGTCGGCTTCGATGGCAAAAAACGCCGTATTCTCCAGCGGGGGGACCCCGAGACCGGAACTATCGGACTGTTCTGTGGCCATGTGAGTCTGTTACAAAGCGAGCCCGTATAAAGTTAGTTATTATTGATGGAGATTACCGGGCGATACTGACGAGTATCTACCGGCGACTGTCCCAACACCGTTCCGGTAGAAGTTTTGCGAGGGAAGACCGCTCCACGCGGACTTCCGCATCGGACGGGACCAGTCCGGTCCCGTGGCGATGCGAGGGAAGGGATTTGAACAACGTCCAGACGGTCCGGGACGCCTGCGGCGTCCGGGCTGCTACTGGCCTCGTTCAAAGCTCTTCCGTTGCACTTTGCTCGGCGCGTCTGCGCCTCGCTGCAGTGCGAGGGAAGGGATTTGAACCCTTGGACCACCGGAAGACTCAGGCCTCACGGCTCCGCCGTTCGGCCGTTCGCCTTCCGAGCAGTCGCTCGCGGTGCCACCGCTCGCGACGACTCTACAGGAGCGGATCTTGAGTCCGCCGTCTCTGCTGGATCTTTCCCGAGGAATTTGCGAGGGAAGACCGCTCCACGCGGACTTCCGCATCGGACGGGACCAGTCCGGTCCCGTGGCGATGCGAGGGAAGGGATTTGAACCCTTGGACCTCTACAGGAGCGGATCTTGAGTCCGCCGCCGTTTCCAGGCTTGGCTACCCTCGCACGCGCTGTTTGCAGTTGGCACAAGCGCGGCGGAGGTATAAATGTCGCTCGGACCGTCGTCGGTATCGCTACATTGACCCATCGGGCAGCCGACACGCCGATATGGACGACCACACGCGCGACGACAGCGTCGACCCGCCGGCAGGGAACCCGACGGGATGGCGGGCCGACGGCCAGTGGGAGCACGCCACGCTGCGGCGGGCCGTGGTCCACGGGGTCCGGCTGTTCAACGACGGCGAGTTCCACGACTCACACGATTGCTTCGAAGACGAGTGGTACAACTACGGCCGGGGCAGCACCGAGAGCAAGTTCCTCCACGGGATGGTCCAGGTCGCTGCCGGCGCGTACAAACACTTCGACTTCGAGGACGACGACGGTATGCGGTCGCTGTTTCGCACGTCGCTGCAGTACTTCCGGGGCGTACCAAACGATTATTACGGAGTAGACGTCCTCGACGTGCGGTCCACGATGACGAACGCGCTGGAGGAGCCGTCTGTGCTTCACGGTTGGCAAATCCGCCTCGACGACGGCTACCCGGTGGCCGACGAAGCCGACTACCGCTTCGCGGAGAAGCTAGAGTGAGGCTCACGCGTCCGGGCCGTCGTACTGCGCGAGGGTCACAGACATCCCCCCGTCGGGCGCCTCCCAGACGAGTCGAACGTCGCAATCGCTCGCGACACCGACAGTCACCGACGTCCCCGCGGTCACCGTCTCCTCGCCGGTGGCGCTGGCCCACGTCGTCCCCGACGCAGTCACGGCGGCTGAGGCGTCGGCCGGGTCGACGATACCGTCCCCGCGGACCGAGAGCGTGGTCGCGTCGATGGCGTCCCCACCGCTGTGTGTGATGGTCAGGACGCCAGTGTCGCCGTTCCCTGTGGCGCTCCCGTCGTAGTCGAACCCGAAGGCGGCGGCCGGGGCGTCCGTCTCTCCCTGGCCGCCGGAATCGGCGTCGTCGAGTGCTGCTGGCGACCCCACGACGAACCGCCAGATGGCCCAGTGGCCGTCCTCTCGGCGGAGCTCGTAGGCGTGTTCGACCGACTGTGTCTGGTCGCCTTCGGTGACGGTCGCCTCGACCGCGACCGTCAGGTTGCCGTCGGTGCGGTCGACGACGCTGAAGTTCGTTGCTGAGATTTCGTTGCCGAACCTGACCTCGGACTCGGACACCGTGTAGGGTGACTCCGAGTGATAGCTGGCGCGCATCCCCGTCACGTTCTCGTTCTCGTAGGCCGACCAGAGGTTCCGAATCGGGACCTGGTAGGCGGCGCGTTCGGTCGCTGTCGGGTCGGTGGTTCCGGTCGCTGTCCCCCCGGCAGTCGTGGTCGGGTCGGCCCCGGTCTGTTCTCCCGTCGACCCGTCGTCGAGACAGCCCGCGAGTCCGGTCACGACGGCGAGTCCACTCACCCGTAGCAGCTGTCGGCGGTCCATCGGTTACATGTCATGTGACCCTCCCTCATACTAATTCTGGTCACTGTCGGGGGTAGCGTGACGACGAGATACGGCCGGTCGAAGGCGAATCCGTACCACTCTAATAGCCGGCCGGTAACGTTGGGATAGATGCGAGTGGAGCAACTGGGCGAAGGGGAGCCGTCCATCGCCGTCGTCGGCAGTATTCACGGCGACGAGCCGTGCGGTCGGGACGGTATCGAAGCGGTGCTCGCGGACCCGCCGGCGCTCTCTCAGCCCGTGAAGTTCATCGTGGTCAACGAGCGAGCGCTGGCCGCTGGCGAGCGCTACCTCGAACTCGACCTCAACCGGGTGTTTCCGGGGGACCCCGACAGCGACGTCCACGAGATGCGACTGGCCGCCGAGCTGACGGCGGAACTACGGGGGTGTACCGTCCTCTCACTGCACTCCACGCAGTCCTACGACGGGATGTTTGCGCTGGTCGACGAGCTGTCGGACCTGGCGCGTGACGTCTGTCCGAAGCTCTCGGTCGACGCCGTCGTCCGGACGAAAGGCGAGAACGAGGGGCGGCTGTTCTCCGTCGCCCCGTCGACCATCGAGATAGAGTGTGGCTACCAGGGGTCGCCCGAGGCCGCCGCGAACGCCGAACAGGTCATCCGGGAGTTCCTGGCCGCGCTGGGCGTCACGGACGAGCCCGCGCCGGTCAGGAGCCCATCGCTCCCGGTGTTCCAGCTTGGCGGCCCGATTCCCAAGGCCGCCGCCGACGAGTACGAGGTGTTCGTCCGGAACTTCGAGCCGGTGGCGGCGGGCGACCCCGTCGCTGCGGCCGACGGTGAGATGCTCCACGCCGAGGAGGACTTCCACCCGGTGTTGCTCTCCGCTGAGGGGTACGAGGACGTCTTTGGCTACATGGGGACCCGCGTCGGCACGCTCGATTAGGCGTCGTCGGGGGCCTCGAACTCGACCATCGTGAGGTCTCGGTCCAGCATACAGTAGTCGTGGGGCGGGTCACCGAGTACCTCCGTGATGCGGTACTCGGTGTCGAAGTCGGCGCCCTTGGGCTCACAGTACGGGTGGCTCGGACACTCGGTGTGCGGGCAGGGCCCGGCCAGTTCGGCCATACTGCCGGCGAAGGCGCCCTTCGTCGGGACGTTCGCACGGATTGGGGCGGGTTCGACCTCGACGGCGCGGACGCCCTCGTCGTGGACCGCACAGTCGAGCGTCTGGCCGCTCTCGCGGACTTCCGTGATGCGGTAGCGCCGCCCGGGGGTGAGGTTGAGACACTGGTCCCGGTACGGACAGCCCGCACACCCGGACGCCTCGCCGTGGTAGACGAACTCTTCGTCGGTATCGGCGAGTCGAGTGCCGACGAGCGTGACTGTAGTCATGTCCTACGGTAGGTGGCCCCGGAAGGTAAGTGTCAGGCTCGCCCGGTCAGGACGTCGAGTTCGTCCAGATACGCCTCGCGTGGCACCTGGTACAGCGACCGGAAGTCGAACTCGCCGGCGGCGAAGTCGTTCGCCAGGTCGACGGCGGCCTCGACGGCGGCCTCACGCTCCGGTTCCACGGCTGCCTGCCAGTCCACCTCCGGTTCGAGATAGAGCGTCACGTACCAGTCCTCGCCGGTCCTGTCGGCCCCCGGGCGGCGCGTCCGCTTGCCCCGAGTCAGGTAGATGGTCGGCAGACACGGCGCGGGAAAGGTCTCGCTGTCGAAGATGTCCGGCCGGTACGCGAGGATGAGTTCCGTCTCGGTTCGGTTCCACACCGTCCAGTCCTCGGCCAGCGCCGCGATGTCCATACCGTGGCCTGTGGCCCGGCGGCCAATACCCTGTCGGCTGGCTGCGGGTCCGGTTGCTTATAAGTTAATTACCAGTGCCGTGGCTTGGTACACCATACCGACGCGGTGCTGTCCTTTGATTCACCCTCGAATAACCGGGCAGAAATCCCGGTGTTTTATGTACCCTGGCAAAAGGCTCTTATTCTCGAAGCACTCATGTAATAAATAGTATCGGAACTACAGTCGAAGGCTGTCACCCGTTACCGAGGGGGTGGAGCGGCCCCCGTCCCCGCTAGCACGACAATGGTATCGCTTGCCAACCGGCCCGGACGGACGGGTCACGCCGCGGCTCCCGGTGATTCACGGTCAGAGCGGCGGCTGTCACAGTCGGACTGTTCCCGAGGCAGTAGCGTCGCGTCGACCCCGTCGCGCGAAGAACCAACTATAGCATGAGTCAGAACAAAGAGACACTGGAAGCACTGAGCCAGGAGTACCAAGACACGATACCCGCGGACCTCCGGACCACCCGGACGTTCGACTGGTATCTCGACCAGTTGTACGAGGACCCGAAGGTAGCCCGCAACGCCCACCAGCGCGTCGCGGACATGTTCGATTACTACGGGACCGAGTACGACGAGGACGCGGGCGTCGTCGAATACAAGATCGCCAGCGAGGACCCCATAACCGACGGTGAGAACACCTTCTACGGCCGCGAGGTCCACGAGGCCATCCACGAGTTCGTCAACAAAGTGAAGTCGGGCGCTCGCGGGCTCGGGCCGGAGAAACGCATCAAGCTACTGCTGGGCCCGGTCGGGTCGGGGAAATCCGACTTCGACCGACAGGTCCGCCGGTACTTCGAGGACTACACCCGCGGCGACGAGGGGCGGATGTACACGTTCCGCTGGACGAATCTCTGTGACGTGGTCCACGACCAGGACCCGGCCGACGACGTGGTCCGTTCGCCGATGAACCAGGACCCGCTCGTCCTCCTCCCGCAGGACCAGCGCGACCGGGTCATCGACGACATCAACGAGGAACTGGACGCCCCCTACACCATCCGGAACGAGCAGGACCTCGACCCGGCCTCGGAGTTCTACATGGACCGGCTGCTGGCCTACTACGACGACGACCTCCAGGAAGTGCTCGAGAACCACATCGAAATCGTCCGCTTCGTCGCCGACGAGAACCAGCGCCAGGGTATCGAGACGTTCGAGCCCAAGGACAAGAAAAACCAGGACGAGACCGAACTCACGGGTGACGTCAACTACTCGAAGATAGCCATCTACGGCGAGAGCGACCCGCGGGCGTTCGACTACTCGGGCGCGTTCTGTAACGCGAACCGCGGCATCTTCTCCGGCGAGGAGCTACTGAAACTCCAGCGGGAGTTCCTCTATGACTTCCTGCACGCCAGCCAGGAACAGACGATAAAGCCAAAGAACAACCCCCGAATCGACATCGACCAGGTCATCGTCGGCCGGACGAACATGCCCGAGTACCGGGACAAGAAGGGCGACGAGAAGATGGAGGCCTTTAACGACCGGACCAAGCGCATCGACTTCCCGTACGTCCTCCAGTACGAGGAGGAGGCGAAGATATACCGCAAGATGCTGCGCAACGCCGACCTGCCGGACATCCAGGTCGAGCCCCACACCCTGGAGATGGCCGGCCTCTTCGGCGTGCTGACGCGCATCGAGGAGCCCGACACGGAGTCGGTCGAACTGGTCCAGAAGGCCAAGGCGTACAACGGCGAGATAGACGAGGCCGACGACATCGACGTCAAGAAGCTCCGCGAGGAGGCCGAACAGGCCGCGGACATCCGCGAGGGGATGGACGGCGTCTCGCCCCGCTTTATCGGCGACGAGATAGCCGAGGCCATCATGGACTCGATGCACCGCTCGCGGACCTTCCTCTCGCCGCTGACGACGTTCAATCACTTAGAGGGGAACCTGGAGAACCACGGCTCCATCGACTCGGAGTCGTTCGACGAGTACTACCGCTTCCTCGAACTCGTCCGCGAGGAGTACAAGGAGCGAGCCATCGAGGACGTGCGTCACGCGCTGGCCTACGATATGGACGAGATTCAGCGCCAGGGCGAGAAGTACATGGACCACGTCATGGCCTACATCGACGACGACACCGTCGAGGACGAACTGACCGGCCGCGAGCAAGAGCCCGACGAGCAGTTCCTCCGCTCGGTCGAGGAGAAGCTCAACCTCCCCGAGGACCGCAAGGACGACTTCCGTCAGGAAGTGTCGAACTGGGTCTCCCGCCGCGCCCGCGAGGGTGACACCTTCAACCCGCAGGACAACGACCGCCTGCGCCGGGCGCTGGAGCGCAAGCTCTGGGAGGACAAGAAACACAACATCAACTTCTCCGCGCTGGTCTCGAGCGGGGAGATGGACGACGACGAGCGCAACCAGTGGATAGACGCCCTCATGGAACAGGGCTACTCCGAAGAGGGCGCGCGTGAAGTGCTCGAGTTCGCCGGCGCGGAGGTCGCCAAAAGCGAGATGGAAGACTAATGAGCGGCGAGGAGTACATCGACCGCGCCGACGAGGCCCTCGACGCCACCTACGAGGAGCCGATGGCTCTGGGGGAGTACGTCGACACCCTCCTGGAGACGCCCGAAATCGCGGCCCACGCCTCGAAGTACCTGCTGGCGGCCATCGAGGCGGCGGGCACGCGGACCGTCATCGAGGAGGGCGAGGAGAAGGAGCGATACCGCTTCTTCGACGACCCGCACAACGACGGCGAACACGCCATCCTGGGCAACACCGAGGTGCTGAACGCCTTCGTCGACGACCTCCGCTCTATCGCCGCGGGCAGGGGCAAGGACGAGAAAATCGTCTGGCTCGAAGGCCCCACGGCGACGGGCAAGTCGGAGCTCAAGCGCTGTCTCATCAACGGCCTGCGCGAGTACTCGCGGACCCCCGAGGGCCGCCGGTACACCGTCGAGTGGAACGTGGCGGGCGCCGGCGCCAGCGACAGCGCCCTGACCTACGGCGACACGCCCATCGAGGACGAGGACGACTGGTACGAGAGCCCGGTCCAGGTCCACCCGCTGACGGTGTTCCCGAAGGACGTGCGCAAGGAGCTACTGGCCGAGATAAACGACCGGCACGACGACCACATCGACATCCGCGTCGAGGGGGAACTCGACCCGTTCTCCCGGGAGGCGTACAACTTCCTCGAGGAGCAGTACCGCCGCAACGGCGAGGAGAACCTCTTCTCGGCGGTCACCGACCCCGGCCACCTCCGGGTCAAGAACTTCGTCGTCGACGTGGGTCGCGGCATCGGTATCCTCCACTCCGAGGACGAGGGGACGCCCAAGGAGCGCCTGGTCGGGTCGTGGATGCACGGCATGCTCCGGGAACTGGACTCCCGCGGCCGGAAGAACCCGCAGGCCTTTTCCTACGACGGCGTGCTCTCGCAGGGCAACGGCCTGCTGACCGTCGTCGAGGACGCCGCCCAGCACGCCGACCTGCTGCAGAAGCTGCTGAACGTCCCCGACGAGAGCCGCGTCAAACTGGACAAGGGCATCGGGATGGACGTGGACACGCAGCTGGTCATCATCTCGAACCCGGACCTGGAGGCCCAGCTGAACCAGCACGCCGACCGCGAGGGCCAGGACCCCCTGAAGGCGCTCAAACGCCGCCTGGACAAACACGAGTTCACGTACCTGACGAACCTCTCGCTCGAATCACAGCTCCTGCGACGGGAGCTCACGAACGAGACGCGCGTCTGGGACCCCGACTCCTGGGAGGAACTGGAGACGTGGATACAGGAGCCCGTGTCGGTCTCGGTCAGAGACGACCTCGGGTCGGTCACGGAGAAGGACATCGCGCCCCACACCATCGAGGCGGCGGCGCTGTACGCGGTGGTCTCGCGGCTCGACAGTTCGACCGTCCCGGCCGGGCTTGACCTGGTCGAGAAGGCGCTGCTGTTCGACCGCGGCTACCTGATGGAGGGCGACGAGCGCGTCGACATCGACGACTACGACGTCGAGATTACCGACCGGGACGGCGACCACGGCATCCCCGTGACCTACGTCCGGGACGTGGTGGCCGACCTGCTCCACGAGGCCCAGGACCGCCACCACCCGGACCTGCCGGTCGAGCACGTCATCATGCCACGGGACGTGTTGAACGCCATCGCGGCGGGGCTGAACGACGCGCCGGTGTTCTCCCCCGGCGAGGCGACCGAGTACGAGGAGCGCGTGGTGCCCGTGAAAAACTACATCTTCGGCGAACAGGAGCGGGACGTGCTGGCCGCGCTGATGCGGGACAAGCGCGTCGACGCGGCCACGGTCGAGGAGTACATCGAGCAGGTGTACGCCTGGGCCTCCGACGAACAGCTAGAGAACGAACGCGGCGAATTCGTCGACCCGGACCCCCTGAAGATGAAGGTGTTCGAGATTGAGCATCTGGGCCGCTTCGACGAGAAGAACTACGAGGGCGGCGAGGCCGACCACGCCGTCACGAAGTTTCGCACCGACAAGATAATCACGGCGCTGAACCGCCACGCGTGGCAGCGCCGGGACGAGGAGTTCCGCGTGGGCGACGTCTCCCCGAAGGAGATTCCGGTCATCAAGACCGTCCTCGGAAGTCACGACTGGGACGACGTCAAGCGGACCTACGAGGACTTCGACCCACAGCAGTGGGACAACCCGCCGTCGGGCACCGAGACGGCCGCGCTCAAAGAGGAGACGATTGCGAACATGATGGAGATGCACGGCTACAGCGAGGCGGCCGCCGAACTGACCAGCCGCCACGTCATGAGCCAGGTGAGTTACAGATGGGACTGAAAGACGACCTCGAGCGATATCGCGAAGTGGGCGAGGAGCGCCGCCAGGACCTCTCCGAGTTCATCCAGTACGGCGACCTCGGGCAGTCCCGCGGCGACGAGGTCCAGATACCTATCAAGATCGTCAGCTTGCCGGAGTTCGCCTACGACCAGCGGGACAAGGGCGGCGTCGGCCAGGGCGAGGGCGCCGAGGAGGGCGACCCCGTCGGCCAGCCACAGCCCCAGCCCGGCGACGGCGAGGACGGCGAGGACGGCGAACCCGGCGAGGAGGGCGGCGAACACGAGTACTACGAGATGGACCCCGAGGAGTTCGCCCAGGAACTGGACGAGCAACTCGGCCTCGACCTCGACCCGAAGGGCAAGAAGGTCATCGAGGAGAAGGAGGGCGACTTCACCGACATCACCCGCTCGGGGCCGTCCTCGACGCTGGACTTCGAGCGACTGTTCAAGAAGGGGCTGAAGCGTAAGCTCGCGATGGACTTCGACGAGGACTACGTCCGCGAGGCCCTGAAAGTCGAGGGGTGGGGCCCGGCCACCGTCTTCGAGTGGGCCCGCGAGCAGAACATCCCGGTCTCGAAGGCGTGGATAGAGGACGCCTACGACGACATGCCGGTCGAGGAGAGGTCCACCTGGAGTTCAATCGAGGAGATGGAGGCCAACGTCGAGAAGGTCGACACCTCGACGCGCATCCGCCGGGAGGGCGTCGACCAGATACCCTTCCGCCGCGAGGACGAACGCTACCGCTACCCCGAAATCGTCGAGGAGCGCGAGAAGAACGTCGTCGTGGTCAACATCCGCGACGTGTCGGGGTCGATGCGCCAGAAGAAGCGGGAACTGGTCGAACGCACCTTCACGCCGCTTGACTGGTATCTCCAGGGCAAGTACGACAACGCCGAGTTCGTCTACATCGCCCACGACGCCGACGCCTGGCAGGTCGACCGCGAGGAGTTCTTCGGCATCCGCTCTGGCGGCGGGACGCGCATCTCCAGCGCGTACGAGGTGGCGGCCGAAGTGCTGGAGGAGGAGTACCCCTGGAGCGAGTGGAACCGCTACGTCTTCGCCGCCGGCGACAGCGAGAACTCCTCGAACGACACCGAGGAGCGGGTCATCCCGATGATGGAGGCGATACCGGCGAACCTCCACGCCTACGTCGAGACCCAGCCGTCGGGCAACGCTATCAACGCGACCCACGCCGAGGAGGTCGAGCGCAGCTTCCGCGACTCGGACAACGTCGCGGTCGCGTACGTCACCTCGCCGGAGGACGTGGTCGACGCCATCTACGAGATACTCAGCACGGAGGAGTCAGAATGAACGACGACAGATTCCGGAAACAGCGCATCGCCGACGGACTAGAAGAGCCGGTCAGTGAGGCGAGCAATCTCGCGAAACGGCTGGGGCTGACACCCTACCCGGTGAACTACTGGGTGGTCGACTACGACGAGATGAACGAGCTCATCGCCTACGGCGGATTCCAGCAGCGGTATCCCCACTGGCGCTGGGGGATGCAGTACGACCGCCAGCAGAAACAGGGGCAGTTCCTCGGCGGGAAGGCCTTCGAAATCGTCAACAACGACGACCCCTCCCACGCCTTCCTCCAGGAGTCCAACACCCTGGCCGACCAGAAGGCGGTCATCACCCACGTCGAGGCCCACGCCGACTTCTTCGCGAACAACGAGTGGTTCGGCCTGTTCAGCGACGGCGCGCCGCCGCGAGCGGCCGGCAGCGAGGACGACGGTCGCGGCCCGGACGCCGCCGGGATGCTCGCCCGCCACGCCGACGCCATCCGCGAGCACATGCAGGACCCCGACATCGACCGCAGCGAGGTCGAGCGGTTCATCGACCACGTCCTCTGTCTGGAGGACAACATCGACCAGCACCGGTCATATCGCCCGGTCGAGACGGCCCGCGATAGACTAGAGGAGATAGAGGGCGTCGACGTCAGCGACCAGCTCGACGAGCTAGACCTCTCTGACGAGGTCAAGCGACAGGTGTTCGACGACGACTGGCTGGAGGCACAGACCGACGAGGACACCGGGGCCTCCTTCCCGGCCCAGCCCGAGAAGGACGTGCTCGGGTTCATCCGCAAGCACGGGATGGCCTACGACGAGGACGCCGGGAAGGCAGTGGAGATGGAAGACTGGCAGAAAGAGGTGCTGGAACTCCTGCGACGGGAGGCGTACTACTTCGCCCCCCAGAAGATGACGAAGGTGATGAACGAGGGGTGGGCGGCCTACTGGGAGTCGCTGATGATGACCGGCGAGCGATTCGCCGGGGACGACGAGTTCATCCTCTACTCGGACCACATGGCCCAGGTGCTGGGTTCGCCCGGGCTGAACCCGTACAAGCTCGGGCTGGAGATATGGGAGTACGTCGAGAACACCGAGAACCGCCGGGAGGTCGTCGAGCGGTTGCTCCGCGTCGACGGCATCACCTGGCGGACCTTCCACGACGTGGTCGACTTCATCGAGGTGCAGGACCACCTGGAACCGCCGGCGTGGCTGCAGGACGTGGCCGGTCACGTCGACGAATTGGACCCCGAAGACCCCCGCGTCGACGCCGACGCGCTGGCCGCGGCCCGGGAGGGCGAGTTCGACGTGGCGACGTACCCTTGGAAGGTGCTGACCTACGAGGGGCTGGCACAACGGCACTACTCGCTGGTCAAGCCCCAGTACCGCGGGTTCGTCTCGCGGGTCGGCCAGGCCGAACTGGAGCGAGTCTCGCGGTACATGTTCGACGATTCCCGGTACGACAGCGTCGAAGCGGCGCTCGAAGACGTGGCGTACGCCCGCGGCTGGGACCGGATGCGCGAGATTCGGGAGAGCCACAACGACGTGACTTTCCTCGACGAGTTTCTCACCCAGGAGTTCGTCGACGACAACGACTACTTCACCTACGAGTACACCCACGCCTCCGGCGACTACCGGGTCACCTCGACGGACCACGAGGACGTGAAGAAGAAGCTCATGCTATCCTTTACCAACTTCGGGAAACCGACCGTCGTGGTCCAGGACGGCAACTACGAGAACCGCAACGAACTCCTGTTGGCCCACCAGTACAACGGCATCATGCTCGACCGCAAGCAGGCCACGGAGGTGCTCAAGCGAGTGTTCGAACTGTGGGGTCGGCCGGTGAACCTGCTGACCATCGTCAAGGAGTTCGACGACCACGACATCGAGGTCGCAAAGCGCCGTGACCGCGAGCCAGAACCCGAGGAGGTCGGGAAGTTGCTGCGCTACGACGGCGAGGACGTGACCGTCGAAGACGTCCCCTGGAGCGACGTCGAGCATCTGGCCGCGACGGACATCGACTACAACACCAAGCCCGAGGAGTGGCTGGCCTGAGACGGTATCGACGACCGATATCGGCCACAGCCTTTTTATATAACGTTCCGTAGCCCTGAGCGAACAGGGGAACATGTCGGAAACACTGTACGGGGTGCTCGGGGTTGGACCAGATTGTGACAGCGCCGCTATCGAGCGCGCCTACCGCGAGCAGGTCAAAGAGCACCACCCGGACGTGAGCGACGCGACAGACGCCGGCGACCGCTTCAGGCGCCTCACCACCGCGAAGGAGGTGCTGACCGACGAGACGGAGCGAGCGCGCTACGACCGACTGGGCCACGACCGCTACGTCGGGCGACACCTGGACGATAGCTGGCGCAGTGATGCGACCGGGGCTGGGGATGTGGGTGCCACCGGCGACGGCGTGTCGGCCACCGAGGCCCCACAGCGTGTCGTGAGTGAGACGGCCAGCGCGGCGGAGCCCCGGCAGAGCCAGCGGGTCGACCGCAGCGACGGCTACGCGACGGCCTCGGACTACTACCGGCCGGGTCATCGCGTCGGTGTCCAGTCAGGCGGCCTCGGCGACACGCTCGCGGGCGTCCGCGACGTGCTCCCGTGGCTGCTGGCCCACCTGGCGCTCCTCGGCGGGGCCGTCGCGATGGCGGCGGCGCTGCTAACGAGCGCCGGCGGCGCCCCGTCGGTTACGACCGTCGTCGTCGCCGCGGTGATGGTCGGCGCCACCGCCGGCGTCTCCGCGCTGCATCTCACCGCGGCGCTGTTCCGGTAAGCGCGAAGGGAAACCCGTTTTTCCGCCGGTCTCGAAGGCGGCGTATGAACGTACGCACTGTCGCCGACCTCGGCCCCGACGAGCGGTCGGCGCTGTTCGACCGCGACGCCGGTGTCGAGGCGGTCCGCGACGACGTGGCCGACATCGTCTCCGCCGTCCGCGAGGAGGGCGACGTGGCGCTGCGGCGCTTCGCCAGCGAGTTCGACGGCGTCGAGGTGGGCAACGTCGACATCACCGACGCCGCCGAGCGCGCCTACGAGGAGATAGACGACGACCTCCGAGCTGCTATCCAGGACGCCGCCGAGAACATCCGCGCGTTCCACGAGCGCCAGCGCCCCGAGGACTGGCGCGAGGACTTCGACGGGCGGGAACTCGGACGGCGCTTCAGCCCGCTCGACAGCGCCGGCGTCTACGCCCCCGGCGGGACCGCGGCCTACCCCTCCAGCGCGCTGATGGGCGTCATCCCCGCGAAGGTCGCCGGCGTCGAACACGTCGCCGTCGCCACGCCGCCTGCCGACGAGGTAAATCCCGTCACGCTCGCGGCCATCCACGTCGCCGGCGCCGACGCCGTCTACCAGGTCGGCGGGGCACAGGCCATCGCCGCGCTGGCCTACGGCACCGAGACGGTCACGGGCACCGACATCGTCGTCGGCCCCGGCAACCGCTGGGTCACCGCCGCCAAGGCCGAGGTCCGGGGCGACGTGGCCATCGACTTCCTCGCCGGGCCGAGCGAAATCATGGTCGTCGCCGACGGCGGGGCCGACCCGGAACTGGTCGCCGCGGACCTCGTGGCCCAGGCCGAACACGACGAGAACGCCTCCGTCGTCGCCGTCACGGACGACGAGGGACTGGCCGACGCCGTCGCCGAGGCCGTCGACGAACAGGCGAGCGGGCGCGAGCGCGAGGCCGTCGTCCGGGGGGCGCTCGACAACGACGCCTCCGGCGTCTTCCTCGCCCGCTCGATGAGCGAGGCGGTGCTGTTCGCCGAGGAGTACGCCGCCGAACACCTCTCCATCCAGGCCGACGACGACGAGGCGCTGCTGGACAGGATTCCGTCCGCCGGCTCCGTGTTCCTGGGCCCGTACAGCCCCGTCGCAGCGGGCGACTACGCCGCCGGGACGAACCACGTGCTCCCGACCGGCGGCGGCGCCCGCGTCACCGGCGGGCTCTCCGTTGACACGTTCGTCCGCTCGACGACGGTGCAGCGCCTCTCGGCGGAGTCGCTGGATGACCTGAGCGAGACGATTACGACGCTCGCCGAGGCCGAGGGACTGGAGGCCCACGCCGAGAGCGTGCGAAAGCGGTTCGAGTAGCGAGGTCGGCGCTCTGCGTCGACCTCGAAAAAAGCGAGCGGGCAGCGGTAGCGACCCGCGAGTAGCGAGGTCTGAGCGTAGCGAAGACCTCGGAAAGTCGAACGGGGAACGAAGTGACCCGTGAGACGGCGAGGAAGCGACCAGCGGGAGGCGTCTCGCTACCCGAAGCGGCGCAGTAGCCGGTCGAGCAGGGCGACCCCACCACTCGCGACGAGCCAGAGTGCGGGGACGACAGTCAGCAGGACCGCCCAGTGCGGGACTGCTGGCGGCGTTGCCCCGTGGAGCGGTACCGGTGTGACGGCGAGGAGAGACGGCAAAGCTCAATCACTCGACTGAGCCTCGGCGTCAGTCGAGCGCCCCGTCCGGTAGACGTAGTAGCCAGCGGCCACGAACAGCAGACTCACGACGAGCCAGTGAGGGTTGTACTGACCGCCCTGCGAGAGCGGCTGGTGTAGCCCCAGAAGCACGTGGTCGACCACCGCGTCGAAGATGTCGAAGACGCCCAGTCCGACGAGCGCGGCCCCGGCGAGCGGGCGGACCGCGAGCGGGCTGTTCGCCGCTCGTTCCGCGCGCCAGAGCAGACCGGCACCGACGCTCGCAATGAGCAACATTCCGAGGGAGAACAGCCCGTCGGCGAGGATGTTGGTCCTGAGACCGGCCAGCGTGTCCATCGGGTAGACACCGGAGACGAGGTGGTGCCACTGCAACACGTGGTGGAGGACGAGTACGTCGACTAGCCCGCTGAATCCCAGCCCGAAGACGCCCGCCCCGACCAGCCCGCGTCCGCTCGTGGTCCGGGCGGAGGAGCGGGCTGCGTTCGGTTGGCTCATGGCAGAACATCGTCGCCGACCCGCTTTCCAAGCGGGCTTGCAACTGCTGCACGGGCAGCGAGCGCCGATGACCTGCGCTCGGGGACCGGCGTCAGGGTTAACACGGTCGGGACCGCATCACTCTGTATGAGCAGCACCGTCGAGGGGGAACCCGAACTGGGCGGCGAGGACGTCGGCGTCACCGAGGACGCCGCCGAGGAGGCGCTGGCCCTGCTCGAGGGCGAGGAGATGGACACCGACGTGGCCGGCCTGCGGCTGTTCGTCCAGCAAGGCGGCTGTGCGGGCCTCTCCTACGGGATGCGCTTCGAGCACGAACCGGAGGACGGAGACACCGTCTTCGAGCGCAACGGCCTGCGCGTGTTCGTCGACGGGGCGAGCATCGACTACATCGAAGGCTCCGTACTGGCCTACGAGGGCGGCCTCCAGGGCGCGGGGTTCCACGTCGAGAACCCCAACGTGGTCAGCGAGTGTGGCTGTGGCGAGTCGTTCCGGACCTGACTACGCGTCGCTTCTGTCTCGGTCCGAGCGCTCTGGGTCGGACTCGTTACTCCTCCAGTTCGAACGCCACTGTCACTTCGGCCTGGTACTCCCGGTTCTCGACGCTCGCTATCTCGACGCCCAGTTCGTCTACTTCGACCCACATCAGGTTGTCGAGCGTCCGCTCCGCGCGCTCGATAGCGTTGTCGGCGGCGGCGTCGAAGCTTTCGGGACTCGTACCGATGAGCGTGATTTTCTTGAACACCATAGCACCTCGAACTGTAGCTCCGTTGAAATATAAAACCACGGTCGCCGGGGCGGGGCCGCCCTCAGGCGGTCCGACCGTCGAGCCACTCTTCGACGAGGCCGACGATGTCCGTCAGATGTGCGGTCCCCCACAGCGCGACGACGACGGCACCGATGGTGTCGAAGACGAGGTCGAGCATCGTGTCCTCCAGCCCGAACTGCGTGAGGATAGTGGCGTTGCCCGTCGATTCGGCCACGAGCGTGATGGAGAACTCGAGGACTTCCCACAGCACGCCGAAGGCCAGCACGAACATGAGGATGAACACGAACATGAACCGCGGCGGGACGTAGATGTCGTCCGAGTGGCGGTCCAGCGCCCGCACGGTCGTGTAGCCGATGGCGGCGACGATAGACGACGAGAGGGCGTGGGTGAGGTGGTCCCACCACGGGACGCTCTTGTAGAAGTTCAGGTCCGACCACGGGAGGCCGATGACGCCGACGGCGTGGAGGAAGACGGCGGTCGTAATCCACAGCGTCAGCGCGGGGTCGAGCGCGATGCCGTAGTCACGTTCCAGCAGTGGCGGCAACTGGGTCACGAGCAGTCCGACGCCGGTGTTGACGATGACGCCCGTGTTCCCGGTCAGGACCCCGATGACGAAGATACCCACCATGATGACCTCCATCGCGTAGGTGGCCTGGCGCTGCCGGCGCTGGCCGATACCGACGTAGTCACGGACTCTCACGGAACCACCTCCGCCGGGACCCGAGTCGTCCCGATTCGGTAGCTGACATAGAGCGCGAAGAGTACGCCCGCGCCGACGCCGGCGATGGTCGAGGCGACGAACTCCCACATCAGCGCCTCCTCGATGGCGTGTTCGGAGAGCGCGGGGTCGAGGATGAAGGTCGTCCCCAGGGTCCGGTCGGACGCCCACCGGACGACGGCCCAGACGCCCGCGGCCGCCATCGTCGCCACGCCGACGAAGACCACGGCGAACCGCGGTGTCATCTTCACCGGCGTGAACAGCTGTAGCTCGACGGCGACGATGAGCGCGATGGCGGCCACCGAGAGGTACGTCGCGACGTTGCCGGTCACCGGGACCGTCGCGAACAGCCGCCCGACGATGGGGAGCGCAGCGAGCAGCAGTATCTCCCACGGCAACATCGCGTGGACGTTCCGATAGGAGACCGGCGGCAAGAGCGCGAGGGCGGCGACCGTCCCGGCGAAGGCCGCCCAGAGGACCTGCCCGTCCAGGAGGCTCCCGACGACGACGGCCAGTATCGCGACGACGACCAGCCACCCCAGGCCGGCGTTGACCCGTCTGTCACCCAGTAACTCGGCCACGTCACCGCTCATAGCTGCAAGACACGACGCTGGTAGAAAAACACTGTCGTCCTCACAGGACCCCGTAGGCCATCGCGTACGCGAGGGCGGCGACGGTGACGGCGGCCAGCCCGGTCACCACTACCCTGTCGCCGTCGATACCGCGGCTGAACGGGCGGACCGGGGCCCCGACGACGCCGATAGCCAGGACGCTGAAGACGAAGTGGGCCGACTGCTCCATGGTCGGGGCGGGCAACAGCAGGGCGGCCGCGGCGTAGCCGGCACCGAGCGAGGCCCGGGGACTGACCAGTTCCGACAGCCGCTGGTCGGTCAGGCGGGTGTAGGCTATCACGGCCAACCAGATAGCGCCGAGTTCGACCGCGAAGGCCGCGAGTAACTGCCCCGTCGGGTCGGGGTGCAAGGCGACGCGCTCGGCGACCAGCACCACGTCGAAGGGGTAGAGGAACGGCGGCGGCGACCCGGTGAACAGGTCGCCAAACGGGTGCGAGAGCAGTCCCAGCAGCGCGGCTCCAAACAGCGGGCGCGGTGCGACGGCGGTCCGGGTGGCGATCGCGCCGACGACGAACCCGGAACTGACGAACACGAACACGACGACCCCGCCGACGGCGCCGCTGAACAGCCAGCCGACGGCGACCAGCGCGGCGGCAAGCGAGAGCGAGAGCGCGCGCGTCGGCCGCGTCCCCGCGGCCCAGCCATAGACGGACACCGCGAGTAGCGCGCCCATCACCAGCGAGTGCGTCGGGCCGCGGTGGATGACGTTCGCGGTCTCCCAGAACACGTCCGGTCCCACCGTCTCGACGGAGCGCAACAGGAGACCGACGGGCGCGTAGACGACGTCGACGTCCGGGACCGAAGCGAACAGCCCGGCGACGAGACCGTACCGGAGCGCTCGCTCTCGGGGGACGGAGAGCCGCTCGGCCGCGCCCACGGCGAGGGCAAACGCCAGCAGTGCGTGGCCGACGAACATACGTTTCGTTGGCCGCCAGTCGCTATAAATCTCTCGTGTGAGCGTCTGTGACACATGAACTGCCGTCGGCTCGGGTGCCAGTTACCGCCGGTTTCTCTCGTCGGGGCGCGGACTCGGGACGGCACTACCCGTCCGTGAGGCCGTGCCAGCGGGATGTACAGCGGCGAAAACAGCGTGGGTCTCTACGCTCTGACGACGTCGTAGCCGCCGTCGTCGCGGACGCCGATGACCGCCCAGTCGTAGGTGACGTCCATCCGCGAGAGCCGGTCACCGACGTCGGGCGCCTCGGCGGCGCTCGTGACGAAACAGTGCATCTCCCCCGTCTCCGGGAACGAGATGTCGTCTTCGAGTACTGTGACGCCGACCTCGCGCCACTTGTGCGCCGCTCGTAGTCCGTCCTCGGTACGCGACACGGTGTACCCGATATCGTCGAATATCGACCGAGCCCGCTCGTCTAGTGATGTGCTAACGGCCGCCATCTGTGAACCCCTACCAGTGGGTGGGTGATAAACGTTCCCACTAGTAACCGAGACGACAGGATTCGGGCCTGACTACTCGTGGGCCGCGTCCCACTCCTCGGCCTTCCGGAGGTTGCTACAGTCGTTACAGCGGATGCGCCCCATCGAGTCCATGGCGTTGTTGAACGTCTCGCAGTTGCCACAGAAGTACCCCCACCGCCGTTCCCCGTCGGGGTCGACGTAGACGACGTAAAAGGGAGCTTTCGTGCCGATGTCGCTGTCCTCGCGGTCGACGTAGAGGGTCTCGCCGTCGGGACCGATGCGTTCGTGCATACAGACGCCTCGGTAGCCAGCGAGTAAAATCTGGGGGGCCGCGGCGACACCGTCGGTCTGTCCCCCGAACCGCCGGGAGGGCCCCGTGTGCAGCGCTGGCATGCGGTTTCGGCTTCGAAAGCGCTTTTAGGGCCCGTGGCACACTGTCGGATACAGCCTGCACCGGGTTGATGATGCTCCCAGCCTTCTCAGGATTCGCACGCCGGCGTGGCGTGCCGCGGGATTTCCCGCGAACGGCGGGGGAGCCTGAGCCCGCGTGCGGGAGGTGACCACACAAATGCCAGTATACGTAGATTTCGACGTTCCGGCCGACCTCGAGGACGACGCCCTCGAGGCGCTGGAGGTCGCACGAGACACGGGCACAGTGAAGAAAGGAACCAACGAGACGACCAAGTCCGTCGAACGCGGCTCCGCCGAACTCGTCTTCGTCGCCGAGGACGTCCAGCCCGAGGAAATCGTCATGCACATCCCGGAGCTGGCCGACGAGAAGGGCGTCCCCTTCATCTTCGTCGAGCAGCAGGACGACCTGGGCCACGCCGCCGGACTCGAAGTCGGCTCGGCCGCCGCCGCCATCACGGACGCCGGCGAAGCCGAAGGCGACGTCGAGGACATCGCCGACAAGGTCGAGGAGCTCCGCTGAGGTGACCGAGAATGAGTGCTGAGGAATCCGAAAGTAGCGGCGCCACGTCGGCCGAAGTCATCGAGATTGTCGGCAAGACGGGGATGCACGGCGAGGCCATGCAGGTCAAGTGCCGCATCCGCGAGGGCGAGAACCAGGGCCGGATCATCACCCGGAACGTCCTCGGTCCCGTCCGCGAGGGCGACGTCTTACAGCTTCGCGAGACGGCCCGCGAAGCCGACTCCATCGGAGGACAGTAACGATGCCCCGAACCCGAGACTGTGACTACTGCGGGCAGGACATCGAGCCCGGCACGGGCACGATGCTCGTCCACAACGACGGCTCGACCACGCACTTCTGTTCCTCGAAGTGCGAGAACAACGCCGACCTGGGCCGCGAGGCCCGGAACCTCGGCTGGACCGACGCCGGTCGCGCGACGACCGCGGCCGAGCAGCAGGCCGCCGCCGAAGCGGCCAAAGCGGCTGCGGACGCAGAGGAAGCCGAAGACGCCGACGAGGCATCTGAAGCCGACGAAACGGACGCGGACGACGCCGAAGAAGACGACGAAGCCGACGACGCCGAAGAAGCCGAAGCGTAAAGCCGTCGGCGGTCGACGTTTTTTCCAGATGCCTGAAACAGAGCGAACCTTCGTCATGGTCAAACCGGACGGTGTCCAGCGCGGTCTCATCAGCGAGATACTCGAACGGTTCGAGAATCGGGGCCTGAAAATCGTCGGCGCGAAGTTTATGCAGATGGACCGTGAACTCGCCGAACAACACTACGCGGAACACGAGGGCAAACCCTTCTACGAGGGGCTCGTCGACTTCATCACCTCCGGACCCGTCTTCGCGATGGTGCTCGACGGGCAGGACGCCACCCGGCAGGTCCGCCGGATGATGGGCGACACCGACCCGGCCGAGGCCGCACCGGGGACCATCCGCGGCGACTACGGCCTGGACCTCGGTCGGAACGTCATCCACGGCTCCGACCACGAGGACGAGGGGGCCAACGAGCGGGAAATCGACCTGTTCTTCGACGAGGACGAACTCGTCGAGTGGGACAAGATAGACGGCTCCTGGCTGTACGAGTAGGACCGTCCGCCGCGGGTCGGTGGCCCCGCCGAGCCAAACTGGTTTTGTGGCCGGCGGCCAAACACCATCCCATGAGTCGAACACTCTACCAGCTAGACGGCTGTCCGTACTGCGAGAAAGTGGCCGACCGGCTGGACGAACTGGGCGTCGACTACGACACCGAGTGGGTCGAGGCGCTCCACTCGAACCGCGACGAGGTAAAGCGCGTCTCGGGCCAGCGCGCGGTCCCGGTGCTTGTCGACGACGAGTACGGTGTCACGATGGCCGAGTCCGACCGCATCCTCGAGTTCGTCGACCAGTCGTACGCCTGATTACTCCTCGGACTCGAAGTCCAGCGCGGCGCCGTTGATACAGTAGCGTTTGCCCGTGGGTTCGGGGCCATCGTCGAAGACGTGGCCCAGGTGGCCGCCGCAGTTCGCACAGACCACTTCGGTCCGGCGCATCCCGTGGGAGTTGTCGACCCTCGTCTCCACGGTTCCCTGGTCGTAGACGTCCCAGAAGCTGGGCCAGCCGGTGCCGGACTCGAACTTCTCCTCGCTGTCGAACAGCGCGGTCCCACAGCCGGCACAGGTGAACACGCCGTCGTCTTTGACCTCCAGTAAGTCGCTGCTGAATCGGGGTTCGGTCCCGGCCTCGCGGAGGATGCGGTACTCCTCGTCGGTGAGCAGTTCGCGCCACTCGTCGTCCGTCTCCGGCACGCTATCGGCTTGTTCGCTCATACTACCCATACGTACTGGAGGGGCATAAGCCCACGTCGAGCGTGTGCGGCGGTGGCAGAAACTCTCCGCTGTTCGGTCGACAGCGAGCCGCGGGGGACCGGCGGTCCGCGCTCAGTCCATCACGAGCGTATCGCCCGCGAGGTAGTGCTCGACGTGGTGGGCGTCCTCCTCGGTCTGGACCAGAACCTCCCGGAGAATCTGGGCCGTCGCGTGGTCGCCGAGGTTCGCCGCCAGTTCGATGTGGTCGCGGGTCGACTCGATGATGTCGCCGTACACACCGAGGTCGTGTTCCAGCGACGTGCGGATGTCGTAGATTTCCTGGCCCTCGTACTCGACGGAGGCGTGTTCAGCCTGTTCGACGGGGCCGGCGATGGGCGTCCCGCCCAGGGCCTGTGCGCGCTCGGCGATTTCGTCGGCCGCTTCTTCGAGGTGTTCGGCCGCTTCGCCGAGGAAGAGGTGGAGGTCGCGGAACTCCGCGCCCTCGACGTTCCAGTGGTGTTTCTTGACCTGGTGGTAGAGGACGTAGACGTCGGCGAGGTCCTGGTTCAGGGCGTCGATAATCTGCTCGGACTTCTCGACGTCGAGGCGAAGCTCGTTCTCCTCGACGGTGCCGAACTCCCGCACTACGTGTTCTTGGGTTGCCATTGTCGTCCGTATATACTGACGGCTTGCACTTAAAAGTTCGCTTCTAGAAAAACTGTTTTACGGAAGAATAAATATTGTTTCGGATATGGCGACTTATTCTGAGGGCGCTGGAGCACCCATCTCAGGGACGATGAACCACCAGTGCGACGTGGTCCCGTGGGATGTCCGAGAACTCGACGGCCTCCGTCCGGATGGTCTGCTCACCGTGGACGGCGGTGACGGCGGCCAGCGTCCCGTCGTCGAAGTCGAGGTAGTCAGCGTACTGCTCCCAGACAGTCGGCGGGAGCGCGAGGATGAACAGGTCCGGCGTCCGGACCAGCACGGGGTCGTCGTACTGCTTGCGCCACTCGTAGACCAGGTCCTCGACGCCCGGATTCTCCCGCATCGCTCGCTGGTGGTCGGCGACGGCGCGTTCCAGCGCGTCGAGTTCGATGTCGTTGGCCGCCGCGACCTGTCCGAGTACGTCGTCGTCGAAGGGAGCGAGCAGCGTCTCGTCCGTCATTGCGCTCGCTTGCCCGGCCAGCCACAAAGCACCTGCTCTCGAAGGCCGGGTATCCTCCCGGATTAACTCTGTCAATACCCGCGCTTCGGCAGCTATTTCCACGCGGCGTCGCAAGTTCAGCCGAGAGGAATGGGACGATTATCGACGCTGTTTGGGCCGGAACGGGTCGCCGTGATCGGCGCGTCAGAATCGGAGGGTTCTGTCGGCCGCGCCATCACGGAGAACCTGCTTGCATCGTTCGACGGCGAGGTCCTGGCGGTCAACCCGAACGCCGAGGAGGTCCTCGGCCTCACCTGTTACGACGGCATCGGTGACGTCGACTCGCCGGGGACTGTCGACGTGGCCGTCGTCGTCGTACCGCCCGGGATTGCCGTCGACGCCATCCGCCAGTCCGGCGAGGTCGGCATCGAGAACGTCGTCGTCATCACCGCCGGCTTCGGCGAGACCGGCAGCGACGGGGCCGCCCGCGAGCGGGAACTCCGCGAGGTCGCCGAGGAACACGACCTCAACCTCGTCGGTCCCAACAGCCTCGGCGTGATGTCGACCCCGAGGGGGCTCAACGCCACGTTCGGCAACGAGATGGCCACCGAGGGCGACGTCTCCTTTATGAGCCAGTCCGGGGCCTTCGTGACGGCCGTGCTGGACTGGGCCGCCGAGCGCGACGTCGGGTTCAAGGACATCGTCTCTGTCGGGAACAAGACCGTACTCGACGAGGGCGACTTCATCGCCGAGTGGGGCGAGGACCCCGAGACGGACGTGATTCTGGGCTATCTGGAGGACATCGACGACGGCGAGCAGTTCATCAGAACCGCCCGCGAGGTGACCCAGGACACGCCCATCGTCCTCGTGAAGTCCGGCCGCACCGACGCCGGCGCCTCGGCCGCCGCCTCCCACACCGGGGCGATGGCGGGCTCCGAGCGGGCCTACGAGGCCGGCCTCGAACAGGCCGGGACGCTGCGGGTCGAATCGGTCCAGGAGCTGTTCGACTACGCGCAGATTCTCTCGGGCCAGCCCCTGCCCGACGGCGAGGAGATAGCCATCGTCACCAACGCCGGCGGTCCGGGCGTGATGACGACCGACGCCGTCGGCGACTCGGACCTGTCGCTCGCTGAGTTCACCGACGAGACCTTCGAGGAACTGCGCGAGACGATGCCCGAGGCTGCCAACATCTACAACCCGGTCGACATCATCGGCGACGCGCCCGCCGAGCGCTTCGAGACGGCGCTCGAAACCGTCCTCGCGGACGACAACGTCTCGATGGCCGTCGTCGTCGCCTGTCCGACCGCCGTACTCTCCTTCGAGGAACTGGCCGACGTCGTCGTCGAGGCCCAGCAGGAGAGCGGGCTGCCGGTCGCCACGACGCTGATGGGCGGTAAATCCGTGGGTGCGGGCCGGGAGATACTCTCGGAGGCGGGCATCCCGCAGTACTTCGACCCCGCCCGGGCCGTCGGCAGTCTGGACGCGCTGACGGAGTACCGCAACATCTCGGAACGCGAGTTCGAGGACCCGGCGACGTTCGACGTCGACCGCGAGCGCGCACAGGAGATTCTGGACGAGGCAGCCCGCCGCGACACCAACCGACTCGGCGTCGAAGCGATGGACTTGCTCGACGCTTACGGCATCCCGACGCCTCAGGGCGACGTGGTCGACTCGCCGGGCGACGCCGAGGCCGTCGCCGAGGAGATAGGCGAGGAGGTCGTGATGAAAATCGTCAGCCCCGACATCCTCCACAAGTCCGACATCGGCGGCGTCGAGGTCGGCGTCCCGCCAGCGGAGGTCCGGGACACGTTCGAAGACCTCGTCGTCCGCGCGCGCAACTACCAGCAGGACGCCACTATCCTGGGCGTGCAGGTCCAGGAGATGGTCGACCTCGACGCGGGCACCGAGACCATCCTCGGGATGAACCGTGACCCGCAGTTCGGCCCGCTACTGCTCTTTGGCCTCGGTGGTATTTTCGTGGAGGTGCTCGAAGACACCACCGTCAGGGTCGCTCCGGTGAGCGAACCCGAGGCCAGTGCGATGCTCGACGAAATCGAATCCGCGCCGCTGCTGCGAGGCGCCCGCGGCCGCGACCCGGTCGACGAGGCCGCCCTCGTCGAGACGGTCCAGCGGCTCTCACAGCTCGTCACGGACTTCCCGGCCATCGTCGAACTGGACATCAACCCGCTCGTCGCGACGCCCGACGGCGCCACGGCGGTCGACCTGCGGCTCACGCTCGACCAGGAGGAACTATGACCGACACGCTACTCGTAACCTCGACCGAAGAAGGAATCGGCAAGACAGCAATCACCATCGCCCTCGCGAAGGCCGCACAGGAGGGCGGCAAGGAGGTCGGCTACATGAAGCCAAAGGGGACGCGGCTCCAGAGCGCCGTCGGGAAGACCCGCGACGAGGACCCGATGCTCGCCCGCGAACTGCTCGACTTCGAGGCCGAGATGCACGAGATGGAGCCCATCGTCTACTCGCCGACGTTCATCAAGGAGGCGGTGCGGGGCCGCGAGGACCCCGACGAACTGCGCGAGCGGGTCGTCGAGAACTTCGAGGCGCTGTCGGCCGACCGCGACACGATGCTCGTCGAGGGCAGCGACAGGCTCGAGACCGGCGGCATCGTCGACCTCACCGACGCGGACATCGCCGAGGCGATAGACGCCCGCGTCCTGCTGGTCTGTAGCTACGCCACGCCGGGCGACGCCGACGAGGTGCTGGCCGCGGCCGACCAGGTGGGCGACCGCCTCGCCGGCGTGCTGTTCAACGGCGTCACCGACTCGGCCATGGAGGAACTGGTCGACGACGTCATCCCATTCCTCGAAGGGCGCGACGTGCCGGTGTTCGGCGCGCTCCCGCGCGTGCAGGACCTCGCGGGTATCACCGTGAGTGACCTCGCCCGGAGCTTAGGCGCCGACGTACTCACCAGCGAGGCGTCGACCGACACCCACGTCGAGCGGTTCACCGTCGGCGCGATGGGCGGCAACAAGGCCTTAGACCAGTTCCGGCGGACGCGCGACGCCGTGATGGTCAGCGGCGGCGACCGCTCGGAGGTCCAGACCGCCGCCCTGGAGGCGTCGGGCATCAAGGCCCTGCTGCTGACCGGTGGCTTCCGACCGGCCAGCGCCGTCCTCGGCCGGGCCGAACAGGAGAACGTCCCCATCCTGCTCGTCCAGTCCGACACCCGGACCACTATCGACCGCATCGAGGACGTGCTCCACTCGGGGCGCACCCGCGATACGGAGACCGTCACGCGGATGCAGGAACTGCTCGGCGACGGTGTCGACGTCCACTCGCTGCTCGGCCTGTCCGAGTAGCCACAGTTTCCGCTGCGATTCCATCCGCTGAGAACACGGCACAGACGGGCCATATATCGTTATCTCCAGACGAAACATACCTCCACCTTTTTATCGTCTGACGCACTCACTATACGTGGAGCCTCTCCGGCTCCGTAGTGTCACACGCTCGGGGGCGCAAGTCCCCGGCTTGTTCCCTTTGTGCGGTCCGCGGATTTCGATTCGCTCGGCGCTCACGCAGCGTCGCCGACGTACGCGAGAAAGAGCAGGCCGTCGGTCTGCAGTTCGTACGGAACGTCGCTCTCGAACTCGGTGTAGTCGAACGGCGCAGTCACGACGTGGTAGCCGTTGGGCGTCTCGCGGACGAGTCGCACGGTCGTCCGCGCGGTGAGGTCGGATTCGAGTTCTTCCGCATCGGTCCGGGACGCGTCGTCGAGGTCGAAGAGGAAGTCGCTGTCGTCCGCACACCCGTCCGACTGCAACACCGACCGGTACTCGTCGTCGACCCGTCTGAACTTCGCCGCGACGCCCTCGTCGCCGTGGAGTCGCATCTCCAGCCAGTCGTCCATCCGCCGGCGTAACTCGAAGGTCGCCGCCAGGGCGTCGCGGGCGTTCACCGTGAGATAGAGCCGATAGGTCGCATCGAAGCGACGGGCCGAGTGCTCCAGTTGGGCGACGGTATCGGGGAGGTCGGCGGCCTCCTCGACGACCGCACGCATCGTCGGACTGTCGCTCGCGCCGCCGTCGGTGTTCTCCTTCGACCGGGCAATAGCCAGGAGGAGGTAGACGCGGTCCGGCCCGAACGCACAGAACTCCCGCAGTTCCTCGATGTCGACCGTCATACTCCAGCGTCGGCCATCCCGGGTAAAAGGCTGCTGTCGCGGGCGCCCGGAGTCAGTCGTCCGACTCCAGTTCGGATTTGCGCTCTGCGCTGCCAGCGGCGGTCTCGGGCCCGGTTTCGTCGTCCCGTCGCTCCTTGACCCGCTCGGGGTCGAACTCGTTCGTCTCCCTGTTTGGCTCTAGCCCGGCCTGCTCGACGATTTCGATGTCGTCGGCCGGCGACTGGCCCGCCGTCGTCAGGTAGTCGCCGGTGAGGATGCCGTCGGCGCCCGCCTCCAGCGCGGCGACTTGCCCCTCCGTGTCGAGGTTGACCTCGCGCCCGCCGGTCAGGCGCACACGAGCCTCTGGATGGAGCAACCGGTAGACCGCGATGGTCTTGACGACCGCCTCCGTCGTGATGTCGGGGAGACCGCGCTCGGCCAGCGGCGTCCCCGCGACGGGGTTGAGGATGTTCACCGGGAGCGAGGAGACGCCGATGTCCTGTAAGGCTACGGCGGCGTCCACCCGGTCGGTCGGGGACTCGCCCATCCCCAGGATGACGCCGGCACAGAGGTCCATCCCTGCGTCCTTGGCGACTTCCAGCGTCTCGACGCGGTCCTCGAAGCCGTGGGACTGGACGATTTCCGGGAAGTACCGCGGGGAGGTCTCGATGTTGTGGTTGTAGTGGTTGAGCCCCTCCTCTGCGAGTATCGCGGCCTCCTCCTCGGTGAGGATGCCCAGCGAGGCGTCGACCTCCACGTCGGTCTCGTCGCGCACGAGTCGGATGGCTTTCAGCACCGCTTCCCACTCATCGGGCCGGCGTTCCTTCGAGACGCCCTTCTCGGCGAGGACGATGCCGAACCGCTGTGAGCCGTCCCGTTCGGCCCGTTTTGCGGCTTCGAGTATCTTCTCCGGGCCGAGGAAGTCGTAGGTGTCGATGCCGGTGTCGAAGTGGACCGACTGGGCACAGAAGCCACAGTCCTCCGCGCAGTTACCGGCCTTCGCGTTTACGATAGAGCAGGCGTCGACGGTGCCGTCGCCCAGTTCCGAGCGGACGGCGTCGGCGCCCGCGGCGAGTGCGTCGACGGGTTGGGCGATGAGGGCCAGTCCGTCCCGCCGGTCGAGTCGCTCTCCGTCCAGTACGCGGCTCACTGCGTCGTCGACCGTCCGGTTACCCGTCTCGTAAACCACACATCGACTGTCTGTTGACGGCCTGATAAGGATTCGGGTGGCGGGCGTCAGTCGCTCCGGAAGTCACGGGCCGTCGGGCCGCTCCGGGTGACGTGGCCGTACTTCAGCAGGGCCACGAACACTGTCCCCCCGACGAGGTTCCCGACCGTCGAGAGTCCCAGAAACCTGGCGAATGCCATCGGGCCCAGCGCCGGCGAGGCGAGCGCTCCGGCGACCACCTCGACGGAGCCGGCGATGCAGTGGGGGAGATGGGCCACGCCGATGGCCGTCGCGACGAGCCAGACGACGAAGATGCGTGACGCGGTGCTGTCCGCGCCGGCCACGAGCCAGGTGAGCAACCCCATCAGCCAGCCCGCCAGCACGCCGCCGCCGAGCAGCCCCATGGTCGGCTGGTCCGTGTACACCCGAGCCAGTTCGACGAGAGCGGCCGGCTCGACGGCTTCGACGGTCGGACCGACGGCGACTATCAGCGCACCGAACACCACCGCGCCGACGAGGTTAGAGACGTAGACGATACCCCACAGCCGGGCCAGCTTCGCCGGCGACGCGCTGCCGTCGAGTACGGGCAACACCGCGAGGGTGGTGTGTTCGGTGAACAGCTCCGAGCGTCCGAGGACGACGAAGATGAACCCGATACCGTAGGCGAGCGCGAGCAGGAGTTGCGTGGTCAGTTCCCCGGTCCCCGCGGTCCCCGCCGTCGTCAGGATGACCGCCATCAACAGCGGACCGAAGCCGATGTCGAGCCCCGCGGAGAGCCCCGAAAGCGAGAGCCCGGTCGTCGGCCGCTGTAGCTCGCTCAGCCCCCGGCGAATCTCGATGTCGAGGATGTCCTCGCCCTCGGCTTGCTCCGCCTCCGCGGCAGCCTCTCCGGACATGGATTGGACTGACTAACGGCAGGCGCGGCTTCAATGTTTCTTTCTACTGACACTATGCTGCCACTCAGTAGAGTTCGTCCAGGTCATCGGCCGTGTTCGCGTGCTGCTTGGCGGGGAACTCACCGCTTTCGACGGCCTCGACGTAGTCCGCGACGGCCGACTGGACTTCCGCGCGGACGTCGCCGAACTGCTCGGCGAAGGGCGGCGAGGACTCCGCCAGCCCGACCACGTCGGTAAACACGAGCACCTGCCCGTCGCAGTCACCGCCGGCGCCGATACCGATGGTCGGAATTGAGAGCGCGTCGGTCACTTGCGCCGCGAGGTTCGCGGGGACGTGTTCGAGCACGAGCGCGAACGCGCCCGCCTCCTCGTGGGCGACGGCGAGTTCGAGAATCTCCGCTGCTTCCTCCCGTTCGGTCGCCTGCTGGGTGTAGCCGGTCTGGTTGACGCTCTGGGGGGTGAGCCCGAGATGCGCCATCACGGGGATGCCCAGGTCGGCGAGGCGTTCGGTCAACTCGACGGTGTGGGGGCCCGACTCCAACTTGACGGCGTTTGCGCCCTCCTCCTTGAGCATCCGGCCGCAGTTCCTGACGCTCTCGCCCTCGTCGGCGCCAAAGGAGAGAAAGGGCATGTCGGCGACGACCAGGGCCTCGTCGGTCCCGCGGGCCACGGCGCCGACCCGGGAGGCCACCTCGTCGACGGTCACCGGCAGCGTGTCCTCGTGACCCAGCACGGCGTTGCCCATGCTGTCGCCGACGAGGACGACGTCCACCCCGGCCGCCTCGACGAGCGTCGCCGTCACGGCGTCGTACGCAGTCAACATCGTAATCGGTTCGTCACCGGCCATCGCCTGCAGGTCCCGAACGGTGGTCATGTCCGTGGCCGGGCGCTCCGGGGTATTACGTGTTCGGGTCGTCGCCGAATCGGGCGCAGCGTGGCCGCCAGGAGCACCGGCCGCTCCGACCGCGCCGTCGTGCCTAGATTTAATTACTCCTGTTGTTAACGAATTTCCATGGTGGACGAACCCTACTATCCGAACAAGGCGCCGGTAGTGAGCCGCCTGCTGGAGACGCTCTGTCACCCGGTTCGTCGCGAGATTATCCACTACTTCGAGCGGATTACGGAGAGCCGGAGGGTCCGTCTCCTCGCGCTGGTCCACTACCTCGACGGCCGGATTCCCTCGCAAAACGAGACGCAGCTCCGGCTCCAACTCGCACAGACACAGCTACCGAAACTCGACGACAGGGGCTGGGTCGAGTACGATGCCGACGGTGACAGGATAGAGTATCTCGGTCACGACAGGGCCAAACCGCTGCTGCAGGAAGTCTGTGCCGTCTTCTGAGTCGGTGGTCGTCCCGGTCGCCTACTCGAACAGCCCCATGTCGCGCCCGAGCCGGTCGGTCAGCGCGTCCAGCACGTCGGGGTCGACCTCGGCGACCGCCTCGCCGTCGTGGAGCTGTTCGTTGTGTCTCTCCACCGCGGCCGCCACGTCGTCGAACGGGACCTGCGTGCGCGTCCCGCAGGCCGTACAGACGACCGGTATCTCCGGCGTCTCTTCCTCGGCTGTCATAGCGACCGGTTTGGGGCGGCCCGTGAAATAAGGGTCGGTCGGCTCGCCAAACCGCAACCGCCTTGCCACACCGGTCGGAACCGTCGGCCGTGCCAGCAGTCGAGCAAACCGACCCGGACGGCGTCGACTTCGGCTGGGTGATGCAGGTCACCTTCGTGACGACTATCGTGGTCGGGTCGCCCATCGTCGCCGTCGCCTCCGTCGGCGCGGCCCTCCCGACGTGGACGAGCCGTGCGATGTTCGCGGTTCGCGTCGGGGCCGTCGTCTGGGTGCTGACCGCGCTCTCGGTCTACCTCTACGCCCGGTACAGGCGCTGATCGAACTCGCTCGCCCACGAGAACTCGACGCCGGCCCGGCGCGCCGTCTCGGCGTCCCGCTCGGAGTCCCCGACGAACACCGTCGCCGCCGGTTCGACGTCGAGGTCGTCGACGACCGTCAACAGCCCTTCCGGGTCCGGCTTCTCCGACCCGACGGAGTCCCGCCCCACCACCGGCCCGACGGCGTGTTCGATTTCGTGGACCTCCAGGGCCAGCCGACAGGCCCCCTCGGCGTTGAGTGAACAGACGCCCACGGGAACGTCGTGGGGCAGGCCGTCGGCAAGCGACAGCCGGCTCGACTGCCGCGCGCCCTCTCGCTCGTACTCGGCGATGGTCGTCTCGACGGCCGCCCGATGACCGGTCGTCTCGGAGAGCTCCAGTAGCCCCCAGAGACTCGCGGTGTCCGGCTCTACGCCGCGGTCTCTGAGGACGGCGGCGACATCGCGGGTGACGACACCCCAGTCGACGGCGAGGTCGACCAGGGTGCCGTCGAGGTCGTAGACGACGGCGTCGTGACTCACGACGAAGCCTACGCGTGCGGGCTGGAAATGCGCTTCGGCGACGGTGTCTCAGCGCGAGTCCGCGAGTTCGATATCCAGAAACTTCTCGATGGCGGCGATGGTCGAGCCTTTCACGTTCGCCTGGACCGCCCGGCCCTGCTCGACGGCGAGGACGTCGTCCTCTGTGAGGTCGAGTTCCGTCGCGAGTTCGCCGGTCTGGAGCCCTTCCGCCTGTCGGGCCTCGGTGACGCGGGAGCCGTAGTCGGAGACGAGATAGGGGAGCTGGTCGGCGTCGTAGTCGGCGCCGTCTTCCCAGTGGGAGCCGTCGACCGATTGGGAGTCCTGCATCTTCGCCGTGTTCTGTGCCGCGCGGCGCTTGCGTTCCTGGTCGTCCGGCGAGTCGCTGCCCGACGGGCCCTGGTCGCTCTCGCCGTGGTTCTGCGCGCAGTCAGCACAGAGGTCGAGCGTCGCGCCGGCGACCTCGGCGGTCTGTGTGTCGCCGGCGGCGCCACAGAGTTCGCAGCTCCCGCCGGCGCTGCCCCCCCCGCTGCCGGTCGAGTATTTGGCCATGCCCCCGGTAGCGGTTTCGTCATATTTGAAACGTCCGGTTCGGCGGGATGCGAGAGCGTCTCGGAGCGGGACGCAAACGAAAGCCCTTTTATCCGACCACGGGATACGATTTATTGCAGTAAGACACAGCGTGCGTGGGTAGCCAAGCCAGGCCAACGGCGCAGCGTTGAGGGCGCTGTCCCGTAGGGGTCCGCCGGTTCGAATCCGGTCCCACGCATTTTTGTCACGAGCAAACCCGCGAGTGACAAAATCGTTCAGCGGAGTCGGGCCCTGGAAGACGAACGGAGTGAGTCTTCCTCCGGTTCGAATCCGGTCCCACGCATTCTACTGACCACGAACGGACGTGAGTGGTCTGTGTATCGGACGGAGCGGCTTCGAAGCACGGGAGGAACGCCCAGCGAACGGACGTGAGCGAGCAGTTCTCCATCCGGTTTGAATCCGCTCCCACCCACACCGAAGAGCGGCCGAATCGTCTTTGGCCCCCTTCGAGCTTCAAATCTGATAATTTGGCCGAAGGTTTTATATTTGCCTGTGATTTCGATATACATATGGCACCGTTCAGGTGCCACTACC
>NZ_JAMQOS010000005.1:0-395107 GCF_031624605.1 Haloarcula onubensis
GAAGCAGGACGGCGCCATGCCGCCCCAGGAGGACGGCGGCTACCACCCCGGTAAGGACATCGCCTACGCGCTCGGTACGCGCCCCGACGTCCTCGCCGTCGGTGGTATCTTCGGTATCTTCGGTGCCGTCACCCAGACGCTGGCCGCGAACCTCGTCGCCACGGCGGTGGCGTTCGACACCATCGCGTTCACGGTGTTCTTCTCCGCCCTGGTCCACCGGGTCGTCTTCGGCTACTCGCTGTTCGGTTCGCCCGGCGGCAGCGGCTACTTCGACATGACCCCCTTCGAGAACGGCGAAGAGGTCGCCGCCGACGGCGGGAGCGAAGTCATGCGCCCGGCCGTCGAACCGTGGCTCCCCCACCAGTACACGTGGGGCAACGTCGCGATGATCGGTCTGGTCGCGGGCCTGCTCGGTGGCTTCCTCGTCATCTCGACGGGCAGTGTCTTCCTCGGGTTCGGTATCTCCGCGGCCTCGCTCACGTTCCTGAACCTGGGCGTCGAGAAGATTCCCGTCACCCACCACATGACGCTACCGGGCAGCGCCGGCGCGGCCGCCCTCGTCGCCGACCCGACCGGCTCGTCACAGGTCGTCGCAATCCTGATCGCGGCCGTCTTCGGCATGGCCGGCGCCCTCGTCGGCGAGGCCGGCCAGCGTGTGTTCTACGCACACGGCGACACCCACGTCGACCCGCCGGCCTTTGGCATCCTCGTCATGTCGCTGCTCATCGGCGTCCTGACACTCGCCGGTGTGACCGCACGGGGGCTGTACGTCCCGTTCTAGACAGTCCGACGGCGGTCGGATTTTTTCGCGACCCACGAACGCCCAACCCACTGTCCCACCGATGAACATCGATACGCGAATCAGACGACGGCAGGACGACGCCGGGCTCGTCCGCGACGAAGCGACCATCAGCCCGGTCAGCCACATCGCCGACCCGGTCGGTCGGGGCCCGACCTTCGAAGCGCTGCTCGACTACCTCGACCCGGTGCTCGACGGCGCCCTCCCGCCCGACGCCTACGTCTGGGGGCCCGCCGGCGCAGGCAAGTCCGCCGTCGTCACCGCCCTCTTCGCCCACCTCCGTCCCCGCCGCTCCCGACGGGGCTCCATCGTTCACACCGCGACGCGCCCCCGGGCCGCCCGCGAGCGGTCCCAGTCGTTCGTCTACGTCGACGCCCGGGCCGCGACCACGGACTTCGCCCGCTATCACGCCATCCTCGACGGCGTCGTCGACGAGTCGGTCCCGACACAGGGCGTCCGCACCGACGCCCTGCTGGACCGGCTCCGGGACACGCTCTGTCGGTCGTCCCGCCGCGCCGTCGTCGCCGTCGACCACGTCGGCGAGTCGGAGACCTGCTCGCTTTCGGCCCTCGAGGCGGCGCTCGCGCCCCTCGACGGCGCCCTCGCGTGGGTCGCTATCGGCCGTGACCGCCCCACAGACCTGGACGGCGACCCGCCCGCGACACGCTTCGAGGTGCCGGCCTACGAGACGCGGACGCTGGCCGACGTCGTCACGACCAGGGCGATGGCGGGGCTGGACGCCCGCGCGCTCACCCACCAGCAGTGCCGTGACCTCGCCGCGTGGGCCGACGGCGACGCTCACGACGCCCTCGCCGCGCTCTTTGCCGCCGCCGACCGGGCGAGCGAGCGCGGCCGGGCCCGCGTCGAGGACGACGATATCGCTCACGCGTGCGAGGCGACTCCCCGTCACGCTGTCCCGCTCTCGCAGGTGCTCACGCTCGCTCCCAACCGCCAGCGGGTCCTGCGCGAACTACTCGACGTCCGGCCAGCGGACCGCTCGTCGGTCGAGGAGACGGCCGCCGCTATCGCCGCCGGCGTCGACCTCTCGGCCGGGACGGTGCGACGCTACCTGTACGAACTCGCAGACGACGGCATCGTCGAGCGGGTCCGCACCGACGGGTCGACGAGCGGGCGCCCCCCGAGCCGCGTCGAGCCCCGCTTTCCGACCAGCGTGTTCCGGCGGCTCTACGAGGCGGAGACGCAGGGGTGAGCCGCCGTCACCGTCGGGTGTCGCCGTCCACGCGCGTCTCAGAACCCACCGTGACCCCCGCGGGCTGCGGACGGTATCACGAAAGTATTTGAGCGTCAGCGGAATAGGCTCGGGTATGGCCGGCGACGCTGCATTCGGTGGCGAGGCCACCGACACGCGCGAGGAGATAATGCACGCCACCTACGTCGCGCTTCAGAAGTACGGCTACGCCGGTATCTCTATCTCACGGCTCGCCGAAGAGGCCGGCCTCTCGAAGTCCTCGTTCTACCACCACTTCGACGGCAAACACGACATCATGCTCGCCTTTGCCGACTACATGCTGGCGGACTTCGAGCGGGCCATGGGGACCGAATCCACCGGCGACCCGGTGGAAGACCTCTACACGTTCCTCAATCTCATCCTCGGCGTCTACCCGACCGAGCGGTCGGCGCCGGACCACGTCGAGCGACTCGGCGCGTTCCTCGAACTGCGCTCGCAGGCCATCAACGACCCCGAGTTCCGCCAGAAGTTCACCGAGAACCCGGACCGGTACGTCGCCCGCCTGACCGAGATTATCGAGGACGGCATCGAGCAGGGCGTGTTCAACGACGTCGACGCCGAGCGGACCGCGACGTTCTTGCTCACCATCGTCGACGGCATCATCGTCGAGGCCACGACGCGGACGGACGACCGGCGCGAGGAGCTCTGGGTGTGTCTGAGCGAGTACATCGAGAGCCACCTCGTCCGCGAGCGGCGGGACTCCGAGATCGCGAGCTGGCGGCAGCGACCGGGCCGGCTGACGACCGGTGGGACCGAGAACAACGCCGACCCGCGGCTGACGACGGGGAGCCCGGGCGGCCACCCGTTTTTCCCGTCGAAGCCGCTGGAGAAAGACCTTCGCGACCCCGACGAGACCGAGGAGTAGCCCGCCCCGGCCCGAGTGCCCCACACTCCCGACGTGACTCGTTTCGGTGTGGAAGAAGCCTAACTAATCCTATATAATGGCCGTTCCCTAACTTTAATATGTCAATCAGTTGTTCTTTCGAGCACGCGGAGTTGTGATACACAATGACAACAGACACCTACGTCGGTGCGATAGACCAGGGAACGACAGGTACGCGGTTCATGGTGTTCGACCACAGCGGGCGGGTCGTCACCAGCGCCTACGAGAAACACGAGCAGATTTACCCGGAGCCAGGCTGGGTCGAGCACGACCCGATAGAAATCTGGCAGAACACACAGAGTGTGGTGACCACGGGTCTCGAGGAAGCTGACCTCGACCCCGAGCAGCTCGAGGCCATCGGCATCACGAACCAGCGCGAGACGACCATCGTCTGGGACGAGGCGACCGGCAAGCCGGTCCACAACGCACTCGTCTGGCAGGACCGTCGTACGACGGACCGCGTCGAGGAGATCCAAGACGAGGGGAAAGTCGAGTGGATTCGCGAGAAGACCGGGCTGGAGTGTGACGCCTACTTCTCGGCGACCAAGACCGAGTGGATTCTCGACAACGCCGAGCCACTGAAGATGGAAGCCTCCCGCGGCGAGGACGTTCGCAAGCGAGCCGAAGAGGGGGAACTTCTCATGGGAACCCCCGACACGTGGATAATATACAATCTGACCGGCAACCACATCACGGACGTCTCGAACGCGTCGCGGACGATGCTGTACAACATCCACGAGATGGAGTGGGACGACGAGCTCCTCGACGAGTTCGGCGTGCCAGCGTCCATGCTACCGGAGGTCCGTCCCTCTTCGGACGAGGACACCTACGGTTCCACGGACGCCGACGGCTTCCTGGGCGCCGAAGTGCCGGTCGCGGGCGCGCTGGGTGACCAGCAGGCCGCGATGTTCGGCCAGACCTGCTTCGACAAGGGGGAGGCGAAAAACACCTACGGGACCGGCGCGTTCTACCTGATGAACACCGGCAACGAGGCCGTCGAATCGGACCACGGCCTCCTGACCACCGTCGCCTTCCAGCTGTCCGGTGAGCCGGTCCAGTACGCGCTGGAGGGCTCCATCTTCATGGCCGGCGCCGCCATCGAGTGGCTCGAAGACGTCGACCTCATCAACAACGCCGCCCAGACCGCCGAGCTGTCCCGTTCGGTGGATTCGACCGACGGTGTCTACGTGGTGCCCGCCTTCACCGGCCTGGGTGCGCCCCACTGGGACGGGCGCGCACGCGGTACCATCGTCGGCATGACGCGTGGGACGCGCAAGGAGCATATCGTGCGTGCCACCCTCGAGTCCATCGCCTACCAGACCCGTGACCTCGCGGAGGCGATGGAAGCCGACTCCGGCGTCGAGACGGAGACACTCCGGGTCGACGGTGGCGCGGTCAAGAACAACTTCCTCTGCCAGCTCCAGTCCGACATCATCCAGACGGACATCGCGCGCCCGGAGGTCGACGAGACCACCGCGCTCGGTTCCGCCTACGCCGCCGGCCTGGCCGTCGGCTACTGGGACACCGTCGAGGAACTGCGTGACAACTGGCGTATCGACCGCGAGTTCAGCCCCGAGAAGTCCGCCGAAGAGGTCGACAAGCTCTACGACCGCTGGGACGACGCCGTCGAGCGGTCCCTCGACTGGGCACAGGCGGAATAACTGTCGACGGGCCGCTGCGTCTGCGGTCCGCCCTCCGACCGCACGGTGACCGCTGGCACACTCCTGTTGCTCGCCGCCATCGGCGTGAAACTCGTCGCAGACGGGGCCTCGGCGCTGTGATGGCGCGCTCTCGGCCGTGTCCCGAAAGAGGTTAACAGGTGGACTCACGAGTGCCACCCATATGAGCGAGCGGCCAAGCGGCGAGACCGGCAGCGGGCCACAGTTCGAAAGTCTCCTCGCCGTCGTGGGGTGGATTGCGGTCGGCGCGGTATCGCTCGCCGCCGTGTTGCTCGCCCTCGACAGCGTCGTCGCCCTGCCGTTCTCGCGGGAGGTGGCACTCGGCCTCGGCATCGCGCTCGGCGGCGGTATCGGCGGCGTCGCCCGCCTGTTCCGGGTCGACGAGCGCGCCGAACGCCCCGACCAGACCATGACGGTCGACGTCGACCCCGACGAGACGACGGCGCCGGAGCCGGCGGACCTCTTCGACGGCCATCCCGACCCCGTGCTGTACTACGCCGCCGAGGGCCACGGGGCGGTCGTCCGGGCGGCCAACGAGGCCTTCGGCGAGACGTTCGACGTTCCGGTGGACCGCATCGAAGGGACGCCGCTCTCGGAGGCGCTGCTGGTCACCGGCGAGGGGACGGTCGCCGCCGACGCCGTCACGGCGGGCGGGCTCGACCGCGTCGTCGACTGCGAGACGGCAGTCGGGACCGAGCGGGTCCGGCTCAGAACGATAACGAACGGCCAGACCGGCTACCTGCTGTACACTCCCCGGAGCGAACTCAGCTCGGCCGGCGAGTGATGTCCCGAAACGCGGTGTCGATATCGTCGAAATCGGAGAGCGCGTCGTCCATCTCCGACTGCAGCGTCTCGGCCCGCGCTTCGAGCGACTCGACGCCGTCGTTGTCGTCGAGCGTCTGGGCCGTCTTCTCCCCTTTCAACAGGGCGAGTTTCGACGTGACCTCCAGATACTCCGCGAGCCGGTCGTCGTACCGCCGAGCGGCCAGTTGCTGGTCGATGGCCGCCACCAGGTCGTCTTTCTCGACGGGCTTGCAGAGGTAGTCGTCGAAGGGCATCTCGATGATGTCGAAGTCGGGGTCCACTGCGGTTATCATGATGACGCGTGTCGAGACGTCGCGGTTGCGTATCTCAGCTAACACTTCGTCGCCACCGATGTCGGGCATCCGTCGGTCGAGCAACACCACGTCTACGTCGTCGTCGAGCCGCTCTAACGCGGCCGCACCGCCGTAGGCAGTCTCTGTCTCGTACTGGTTGCGGAGACGCAACGCGTAGACGTCCGCCACTTCCGCCTCGTCGTCCACGACGAGGACGGTTGCGTCCGCAGTAGACTCTGACACAGTAGCCTATACTGTTGGGTGCGGCCATATAATTATTGTGCGGGGCGCAACTGTTCCACGTGACGGTCCACAGGAAGCGCGTAACGGAACTTTAAAGATTGCGTCACGGCCAGATTCACCATAGGAATGCTCGCGCCACCGCTGCAAATCATCGACAGCTTTCTGCTGAACTACACCATCGGTGATGTCCTGTTGCTCGGGTTCGTCCTCGGTGCCGTCGGCATCCTGCCGACGCGGTCGCTCAAGATGCTGGGCGCCCACACCGTCTCTATCGGCGTGTTACTGTTGCTGATTCCCGCGTCGATGATGGCACCGAACGCCGGCAGCGTACTCACCTCCGCGTTCGCGTACAAACTCGTCGGGCTCGTCCTCGTCGCGCTCGCCCCGATTCTGTACTCGGTCGGTCGGAAGTAACTACCGCAGTTTTCCCAGCGCGGTGAAGAAGTCGAGCGGCGGGCCGGCCAGCCGAATCGGCTCGCTCGCCCGCGTCAGCGTCACTCGCTCCGGCGGCGACACCGCCTCTCTGATACGGCCGTCACTGACGACACACCCCTCGTCGGCGCCCGAGAGCGACACCGTCACGTCGCTGTCGACGTCGGCGACGAGCGGCGGCATCCCGTCGCTCTGTGCCATCCCTGTTATCACTATCCCCCCGACCGCCGGGTGGACGAGCGGTCCGCCCTCGCTCAGGTTGTAGGCCGTCGAGCCGGTCGGCGTCGCCACCAGCACCCCGTCGGCGTGGCCGCTGGTATATAACGAGCCGTCGACGCGGACCTCGAACTTCCCTCCCCCGCCGCTCCCCCGGTGGGAGCCCTGGACGACTACCTCGTTGAGCGCCGGCGAGAGCTCCCAGCCGTCGCCGCTGGCCCGGAGTCGGGGCATCGCTCTGGTCCGTGCGCTGCCGGTCTTCTGGATGTGTTCGACCTCGGCGACGACGGTCTCGATGGCCTCCTCGGGCGCCAGCGCGTTCAGGAAGCCCACCTCCCCGAGATTGACGCCCATGATGGGGGTCGAGCCGGCACCGCGGGCGGCATAGAGGAAGGTCCCGTCGCCGCCGATGCTGACGACCAGGTCGCAGTCGCTCATCTCGTCGACTGGCCGGGTCGACGGCGTCGCGGCGTTCCACGCCGCGTGGTCCGACAGCGCCCCGCCGGTCGTCTCGTCGACGGCGACGGTCGCCGAGACCCCGTGGAGCCGGTCGGTCAGCGTGCTCGCGAGCGCCATCGCCCGGTCGTTGTCCCGCTGTGCGACGATGCCGACGGTCATTGGTAGCCGTTCCCGCCGGGCGACTATAAACCCTCCACGACGGCAAGCTTATATCCGTCTGCAAGACAGTGTGCATCCATGGCTGTCCCTGGCCGGTGGTCGGGCGAATGAGCGAGGGCACGGACGACCGGGACGACGACTGGTTCGAGCGCGCGCTCGAGGAGGACCCCGAGGACGCGGACGCCACGGCCGACGAGTCGGTCGGTTCCGGCGGTGAAGCCGGTGACTCGGAGGGCGCGTCGGGCCACGACGGCGAGGCCGAGAGCCCGTTCGAGGACAGCGGGAGCGAGAGCCCGTTCGAGGACAGCGGGAGCGAGAGCCCGTTCGAGGACAGCGGGAGCGAGAGCCCGTTCGAGGACAGCGGGAGCGAGAGTCCGTTCGAGGACAGCGGCGACGACGCCGACGACGGCGGGAGCCTCTTCGGCGACGACTTCGCGACGGCGTTCGAGTCCGCCGGCGCCCCCGGCGGCGGTGGCGGCGGTTCGGACGCCGAGTTCGAGGACGAGGACTTCGATTCGGACATTCCCCGCATCGACGTGGGCATCGAGGGGCTCGACCGGATGATACAGGGCGGTATCCCGCGCCGGCACCTCATCGTCGCCATCGGCTCGGCCGGGACCGGCAAGACGACCTTCGGCCTGCAGTTCCTCCACCACGGGCTCGAAAACGGCGAGAACTGCGTGTTCATCACGCTCGAACAGTCCCACGCCGCCATCATGGGCACCGCCGACGACCGCGACTGGGGGTTCGACGCGTACGAGGCCGACAACCAACTGGCCGTCGTCGACCTGGACCCGGTGGAGATGGCCAACAGCCTCGACAACATCCGCGGCGAACTCCCCGGCCTCATCGAGGACTTCGACGCCGACCGCCTCGTGCTCGACTCCGTCTCCCTGCTAGAGATGATGTACGACAACCCGGCGAAGCGCCGGACCGAGGTGTTCGACTTCACCCGGTCGCTGAAGGCCGCTGGCGTCACGACGATGCTCACCTCCGAGGCCAGCGAGGACAACCCCTACGCCTCCCGCCACGGCATCATCGAGTATCTGACCGACGCCGTCTTCGTCCTCCAGTACGTCCGCTCCGAGACTCGGGAGACCCGCCTCGCCGTGGAGATTCAGAAGATACGCAACGCCAACCACTCCCGCGAGACCAAGCCCTACGAGATTACGATGGACGGCATCAGCGTCTACCAGCAGGCCAACATCTTCTGAAACGCGACCGGCAACCACGTTTTATCCGTCCCACCGGCGAACCGTCGGGCATGACGCTACTCGTCCCCTTCGACGGTTCGGAACTGTCCGAAGCCGCCCTCGAACGCGCCACCGAGTTTGCCGACTTCGCCGGCGAGGACGTGCTCGTGCTGACCGTCGTCCCCGACGAGGTTGAGTACGCCCTCTCGCGGAACTGGCTCGGGCCCGACGAGCCCTTCGACCCGGAGGCCGTCGCCGAGCGGTTCCGCGAACGGGTCGCCGACATCGCGCCCGAAGCCGAGTTCCGCCACGAGGTCCCCGAGGACGTGAGTTCGATGGCCTCGCTCAGGACGGACGTGATTCGGACCATCCGCGCGGTCGCTCACGAGGTCGAGGCCTCGGTCGTCTTCATCGGCAGCGAGAACGCCGGCCGCGTCTCCTCGCCGGTCTCGAGCGTCGGCGCCCCCGTCTCCGAGGACCCGGGGTACGACGTGTACATCATCCGCCATCCGTAGGCGCCCCTCGTCGTCCACCGGCGGCCGCTCACCGAACGACCGTCACCGGCACGGTCGCCCGGCGGACGACGACTTCGGCCACGCTGCCCAGCAGGAGCCGTGACATCCCCGACCGGCCGTGGCTCCCCATCACAATCTGGTCGATGTCGTGGTCGTCGGCGTACTCGACGATGGTCTTGCTCGGCCGGCCGACCTCGATAGCGCGCTCGACGCGCTCGGCGCCCGACTCGCGGGCGGCGGCCTCTAGCTCGTCGAAGCGCGTCCGGGCCTCGGCCTGTCGCTCCTCGAACCACTCCTCGGAGAACGACGGTACCGACGCCTGCGCGCTGTAGCCCGCCTCGGCGGGGTTGATGACGTGCAAGAGCACCACTGTGGCGTCTGGGAACTGCTCGACGGCGAACGCCGCGGCCGCGGCCGCCTGTTCGGAGCCGTCGACCGGGACGAGAATGCGCTTGCGCATACAAGCACTGCCACTACCGGCGGGCTTGAATGTTCGGCCCGTCAGGCGTCGAGCAGTTCGAGGATGCGCAGCACCCAGACGAGGACGTTGACGAACACGCCCATGACGGCGACGTAGATGCCGATGGCGTTGCGGAGGTCGCTGGCGTAGCGGTTCTCCTTGACCGCCCATATCTCGTAGGTCAGGCTGACGACGAAGGCGGCGAAGAAGACGAGGCTGGCGACTAGGATGAGCGCGGGCGCGACGAAGAAGGCGACCGCTCCGACCGCGAACCCGCCGACGAAGAGGTAAAACGAGTAGCTCTGCCAACTGGAGAAATCCTTCTCCGTGGTGAATACGACGGCGGCCACGGCGGCCGTGAGGGCGGCGGTGACGACTACGGCGATGCCGATGGCCGGGACGCGCAGCGAGGCGGCCGCCAGCCCCAGCACCGTGGCGCCAAAGAGGGCGTAGCCGACCTGCGTCAGCGTGAGGCCGGCCCCCGCCAGCGGTAGACTCCCGCGCTTGGTCCCCTTGCTCGCGACCCACGAACCGCCCCCGACGGTGACGGCGAAGACGGCGATACCGATGAAGAAGTTCCCGAACAGCACCGACCCGAGACCGACCACGGGCGGGACGTACGACAGCGCCAGCATCGCCAGGATGTTGACGGCGATGAGGCCAGTCGCCATCCCGATTATCTTCGTGAGGTTCCGGTCGACTGTGCCGGTCGCCTGTACTGTCTCCCTGCCGAATGACCCGCTCATATGCGGGGGAGAGACGACTGCGACACATGATTCTTTTCACACAGCAGGGGTGTGTGACGAGGGTTCACTGCGTTCGCCGTGACGAGATGGTTCGCCGTGCGAGCCATCTCACCACCGCTCACGGGTGTCGCTTCGCTCTACGTTCACGTTTCGGCGGAACTCACGTTGTTCGTTCCGCCTACTCCCTGCCGTGTCGGGTCACACACGTCGAGAGTCCAATCAACTCCACGGGCTCGGAGTTGTCGGGCGAGTAGACCACGCGCTGGCCCTTCTCCATGTAGGGCACCTTCGATTCGAGGTTCCTCGGGATGTTCACGGCCTTGATGGCGTCCTCGTCGCCGAGGTTCAACACCATGGTCGTGTTTATCTGCTTGAAGACGGGGTCGGCGATATCCTGAGGGTCCTGCGTGATGAGATAGAGGCCCAGGCGCTCTTTCCGGCCCTGCTTTGCGGCCTCGGTGAACTTGCCGATGACTTTCCGGCCCTGGACGCTGTCGGCGTCGGTGAGGAAGTTGTGGGCCTCGTCCATCCCGAGGACGAGGGGCGTCTCCTTGATGCGGTCGTAGGTAGGGTCGTTCGAGAGCTTCTGGTCGATGAGCAGGCTGGAGACGGCGAGGACGATGGTCGAAGCGGTCCGGGAGTCCGTGATGTGGTAGGTCGGAATCACGGTCAGTCCGCCGTCCCGGACCAGTTGCGAAATCTGGTCGGTGATAGGGCGGGCGTCCTGGTCGAAGACGCCGCCGAAGCCGCGAACCCGGCGCTTGACGGCGTCGAAGGTGGCCTCGTGGATGTCGCCGGTCTCGTGCAGTTCCTCCTTGAGCGCGGGGTCGCCCAGGAAGGTGAGGAACTGGTCGTAGGTGGCGCTGTGACCGTACTCGCGTTTGAACCGTGGCAGGAGGGTGTTCACCAGCGCGCCGTACTGGTTGTCGTTGAGACTGGACCCGGCGATGAGCCACGGGTTCGAGTGGACCAGCGAGAACGGGATGGTGAACTCGACCTGTTCGGCGCGGTGGTGGCTGGCGTTGTACTCGGCACCGGCGACTTTCGGCACGAACGCGATGGTGTCGTCGTGGCCGCCCGTCTTGACGCCCTCGCGCTCGCAGCGGCGGGCGAAGTTGGCGTCCATCTTTGGGTTGTCGTCGTGCATCTGGGCGTACTCGTCCTGGGGGTCGAACTGCACGACGGCGAGTTCGGGCGTGCGCCCGTCGCCCATCTCGTAGGTCCGACCCAGATACTGCCGGAGGACGTTCTTCGAGCTGTGGGTCTTCCCGGAGCCGGTGCCACCCGCGACCAGCGTGTGGCGGAAGACGAGCGGGTCGCCCGACTCGTAGTCGTCTTTCAGGCGGTAGTCGATGGTCGGGGGCTGGGCGCTGGTCTGGACCTTCTCGCCGCCGACGGAGAGGTGGCCCAGGAAGACGCCCTCGGCTGGAATCTTCAGCCCGGTCTTTATCTCGGACTTGTCGGTGGCCTCGCGGACGACCGTCTCGGGTTTGGGGACGCGGTCGGTCATCCGGCGCTTGAGGTCGCCGCCGTCTCGCGGCGTCGCCGCTCCGCCGTCCGAGCCGTCCTGCGCCCCGCCGTCGGCGTAGAGGACGGCGATGGGGTCGAGCGTCGCCATGAACTTGAAGTCCTGTTCGTCGATTTCCGCCTCCCGCATCGCGCGGCGGGCGTGGATTTCGGTGGCGTCGTCGGCGCGGAACTCCTGGGCGTACTCCAGGGCCGAGATGCGACAGAACAGCCGCTCGCCGTCGGGGTAGGGCACGAGCAGATACTTCCCCAGGCGGACCCGCGAGCGGTTCTGGACGGTGACGTACGCCCGGAGGTTGCACTCGTCGTCGTCCTCGCTGATGCGGAGCCCGTCGGCGGCCGAGAGGACGCCCAGGCCGGTGTCGGTGCCGGCCGGGGTCACGTCCATGCGCTCGAAGTCGTCGGACGCCGCCCTCTCGGCGTCCGCGTCGGCCGGCGGGTCCGTCCCGTCTTCCCCGTCGTCGGCCGACTCGCTCTCGTCGTCCCCGCCGTCGAAATCGGTGAAATCCCCGAGGTCGGACATACAGCCACCCACGGTAGCCTGGGATTAACACCTTTCCCCGGCGCGCCGGAAGTGGAACGCTTACCCTTCTGGCCCACAGACCGACCTACATGAAGCCGGTGCGGCTGATGTCGTTCAACGTTCGGTACGACACTGCCAAGGACGGAGTACACAACTGGGCCCACCGGCGGCGGCTGGTGGCCGACACCATCCGGTATCACGACCCGGACGTGGTCGGCGTTCAGGAGGCGATGACCCACCAGCTTCGGGAGCTAGAGGCCATGCTACCGGGCTACGAGTGGGTCGGTGACGCCCGCGACACGGCCGCGCCCAGCGGGGAGCACACCGCCGTCGGCTACCGGGAGGCGCGCTTTGACGCGTCCGAAACCGACACGTTCTGGCTCTCGGAGTCGCCCGAGACGGCCAACTCCGTCGGCTGGGACGCCCGCCACCCGCGGGTCGCGACCTGGGTGCGACTGTGCGAGCACGGCGCCGACCGCGGGCTGGTCGTACTGAACACGCATCTGGACCACTACGGCGAGCGCGCCCGGCGGGAGGGCATCGCGCTGGCGCTGTCGCGCCTCGGCGACGTCGTCGACGACGAGGCGGTCGTCGTCTGCGGGGACTTCAACTGCGTCGTCGGCGGCCCGGCCCACGCCGCCGCCAGCGACTACGCGCTCCCCGACGGTCGACGCCTGCGCGACAGCCGACGGCTCGCGCCGTGCTGTCACGGCCCGACGACGACTCGGACGGACTTCGAGGACCTGTTGCCCGACATGGGCATCGACCACGTCTTCGTCAGCGAGGACACCGCGGTCACCGGCTGGTCGGCCGTCACCGACCGCGACGACACGCACTACGCGTCGGACCACCTCCCGGTCGTCGTCGACTGCGAGTTCTGAAGTGACGCTTTTGCCGACCGGGCCCCTATCCTATACCATGTTACTCGTTCGCGGCAGCGCCGGTGGGGCCGGCCTGACCGGCACGCTGTACGAACCGGGGGAGGAATCGCCGTCGTACCGGGGCGCGCCCGACGGAGCGTCGCCGTACGTCTGGGTCTGTGACGCCTTCTACGAGGTCGAGAGCGGGGGCCAGCCACAGCGCATCGGTGACCGGGAGCTGCGCGTCGCCTTCGAGTCGCCGGTCCTCAGAGGGTTCGACGACCGCGAGACGGCACTGGAAGCGGCGAGAGAGCACGTCAGGACCCAGTTCGCCCGGCTGGGTGTCCCCTCGGACGACGTCATCGTGACGGTCAAGCCGGTCGTCGACGCCTAGAACTTCTCCTCGATGGCGCCCCAGCGGAGGTCGTTGTAGGATGCGTCGCGGTCCGTCTCGAACTCCCGCTCGATGCGTCTGGTGAGCTCCTCGCTGCCCCGTCGGTCGATGCTCGCGAGTTCGTCGGCCTTCGCGACGGCCAGCGGCGGGCCCTGCTCGGCGGCCACGTCGTGGAGTATCTGGCGCGCCAGCCGTTCCCGGCGCTCGGGGTCTTTCGTGAACGCGTATGGGGCTTCCACCCGGAAGACGAGGTCCGTCCGGGGGTCGTAGATGACGAAGAAAGTCACCTCGTAGGCCTCGGGGTCGAGTTCGCGGTCGATACCGAGGGCGTCGCCGTCGGCGGCCATCACGCCGTCGGTCCCCCCGCGAGAGCGGAACCAGTTGGTACAGGTCAGCGCGTCCGTCCGGCGCTCGCCGTCGCCGTCCCGACGTTCGAGGACGTGCCGGAAGAAGGCGCTGTCGCTGGTCCAGGGCGCCGCCGTCTTCTTGCGGACGACGCGGGTCAGCGGTTTGCGCGAGGAGGTCTTGACAAAGCCGACCAGGGGGACGTCTCTCTCGACGAACCGCTCGACGAGTTCGACGTAGTTCCCGACGACCGTCTTCGGCCGGTCGTCCTCCGCCAGCAGTTCGGCGAGTTCTGTGTCACGGTCGGCCCAGCGGAGCAGGCCGGTCGGATAGATGGGGCCGTCCAGCACGAAGAGGTCCTCGACGGCGTCGGCGTTGAGCAGGGCGTGTTCGCTCTCGGCGAGGTACAGCGCCAGCGCGTGGACGACCCGCTGTTCGAAGCGGTCGACCTGCGGGGCGTCGAGCACCCGCCGGCGGGCGTAGCCGCGGTCGTCGGCCCGCCACTCGCCGTCGAACGCGAGCGTCGCGTCGTTCGAGTGGACGGCCATGATGATGGTCCGACCCCGGTGTAAGTCCACGTCCGACGGCGTCGCGCTCATGGCGGCCTGGGCCACGTCCAGCACCAGCCCGTTCTTGAACGTCGTCGGGTTGATGGTCCCCGAGTCCAGCCCGTGCTGGGTCGGGAACGGCGGCTCCTCCAGGGCGACGTCCTCGATGGGCACCAGCCGGCGGCGTTGCCCGCCCAGCGGGACGAGAATCTCGCGGCCGTCGGTGTCGTACAGCGGGGAAAGAAACGACTCCCACACCGTCTCGGCGGCGGCCCCCTGGTCGCTCGTCTCGACGGTCGCCCGGACCTGCCCCGCGAGCTGGGCGATTCCGTCGACGTGCACCGGGTCCAGCGTCATGTGCCAGCGTTCGCTGGCGAGGGCATAACTCTGGTGGGGCGGCGGGGGAACAGTTAGGGGGGTTCTGTCGCTACGCTACCCCAGTGCTATCGCAACCGAATCCGCGCCGCGCCGTCGGAGGGGACTGACGTGGTCGTCTTCGACGTGCTCTACGTCGGCGTGGCGGCCGTCGCGCTGTGGTTCGGCGCCGACCAGTTCGTCACCGGCGCCTCGCGGGTCGCCCGCCGGCTGGGCGTGCCGGGGCTGGTCATCGGCCTCACCGTCGTCGCTTTCGGCACCTCGGCCCCGGAGTTCGCGGTGACGATAGACGCCGCCCTCGCGGGCCAGTCCGACATCTCGGTGGCCAACGTCGTCGGCTCGAACGTCCTGAACCTGGGGTTCATCCTCGGCGGGGTCGCCCTCGTGCGGGCGCTTGCCACCCCGGGGACGCTCGTGCGCCGCGACGGGCTCTTGCTCGTCGGCTCAACGGCGCTCCTGCTGGCCGTCGTAGTCGACGGTCGGCTCTCGGCCCTCGAGGGCGGCCTGCTGTTCGCGTCGCTGCTCGCGTACCTGGGCGTGCTGGCACGGTCGGAGAGCGGCGGCGTGACGACCGCGACCGAGCCGTTCCACCCGCCCGACGCCGCCCGACTGGTCGTCGGTCTCGCGCTCGTCGTCGGCGGGGGACACCTGCTGGTGGTCTCGGCCGTCGACATCGCGCGGGTCGCCGGCGTCTCCGAGTGGGTCATCGGGCTCACCATCGTCGCTGCCGGCACCTCGCTGCCGGAGTTCGCCACCTCCCTCGCCGCCGCCCGGGCCGGCCGGACGGGCATCTCCGCCGGCAATCTGGTCGGGAGCTGTCTCTTCAACGCCCTCGGCGTCGTCGGCCTGGCCGCGCTGGTCCACCCCCTCGACGTCTCGCCGGTCGGTGTCGAGGGGACCGCGTGGCTGCTGGGAACGACGGTCCTGGTGGTGGTGCTGTTCCACACCGGAGAAACGCTCAGTCGACTGGAAGGCGCGTTGCTCGTCGCGCTCAACGCGGCGAACTGGCTGCTGAACCTGTTGTGACTACTCTTTCCCGGACTCCTCGCGCAGGAGCCGTTCGATGGCCTCGGCGATTTCCTCGTAGGAACCCATCGAGAGGCCGTCGGTGGTGATGAGCACGCCCTGGCGCTCCGTGGTCGCCCGCAGCAGATAGCCGTTCTCGAAGGCTCGGACGGTGAACTTGTACTCGCCAAGTTCGGACTCCTGGTAGGCGTTCTTGGTCTGTTTGTACCCCTGCCACTCGTGGCCGACGAAGTCGTTGAGGTCGGCGTCCTGCTGCAGGTCGTCCCGCAGATACAACTGCTCGAAGTTCGCCCGTGTGAAGTAGGTCACCGAGCGCAGTGAGTCGCCCGTCGCTGTGCGCGCCGTCGTGACGATGGCGTCGGCCAGGTCGTCCGAGAGGATATTTCGCGTCATGCGCGTTAGGTGACGGGCCACCCTCTTAACCTCGGTGTTCCCGGCTATCGAACGTGATAGTCTCGGTCAGCGCCGCTGAAATCGTGCGTCGTTGGGGGCCGGGCGCGACCACCGACAGCCCGTCTCAGAGGTGGCCGACCGAAGGGCTATTACCCCGTTCGCGTGACCAATCTAGTATGCAAGTCGGGCTCGTCATCCTCGACGGCTGGGGACTGAATCCAGACACAGATGTACGGGACGCCGTCGCCGCGGCCGAGACACCCAACTTCGACAGGTACCGGGAGGACGGCGCGGACTCGACGCTGACGACGCACGGCCGCCGCGTCGGACTGCCGGAGGGCCAGATGGGCAACAGCGAGGTCGGCCACCTCAACATCGGCGCCGGCCGCGTCGTCAAGCAGGACTCGGCCCGCGTCACCGACGCCGTCGCCCGCTCGCGGGGCGAGAGCCCGCCGGACGAGCAGGACCCCGACCCGCCCTTCTTCGAGAACGAGGCGATTCTGTCGGCCTTCGACTACGCCGAGACCAACGACGGCAAGGTCCACTTCATGGGACTGGTCTCGGACGGCGGCGTCCACTCCTATCAGGACCACCTCCACGCGCTCATCGAACTCGCCGACGAGCGCGGCACCGAGGCGGTGACTCACGCCTTCACGGACGGCCGGGACACCTCGCCGAAGGGCGGCGAGGGCTACCTCTCGCAACTGGCCTCCCAGGCCGAGAAACACGGCACCGGCCACGTCGCGACGGTGACGGGGCGGTACTACGCGATGGACCGCGACCAGAACTGGGAGCGCACGCGCCGCGCCTACGACGCCGTCGTCGACGCCGAGGGGGACCACGAGGTCAGCGCCGCCGTCTCCGCGGCCACCGAGTCCTACGCCCGCGACACCACCGACGAGTTCATCGAACCCACAATCGTCGGCGACTACGCGGGCATGGACGACGGCGACGCGGCCATCTTCTTCAACTTCCGGTCGGACCGCGCCCGCCAGCTCTCCCGGATGCTCGCGAACATCCGGCCCGACGCGTGGGGCGCCGACACCGAGCCGCCGACGATTCGGCTGGTGACGATGACCCAGTACGACGCCACCTTCGACCTCCCCGTGGCCTTCCCGCCGAACCAGCCCGCCGACACCTACGGCGAGGTGCTCTCCGAGGCCGGGCTGACACAGCTCCGGCTGGCCGAATCGGAGAAGTACCCCCACGTGACCTACTTCCTCAACGGCGGCCGCGAGGTGGAGTTCGAGGGCGAGCGCCGGGAAATCGTCCAGAGCCCGGACGTGCCCACGTACGACCTCCAGCCGGAGATGAGCGCGCCCGGCGTCACCGACACCGCTATCTCGGTCATCGAGTCGGAGGACCCCGATGCCCTCGTGTTGAACTACGCCAACCCGGACATGGTGGGCCACACCGGCGACTTCGACGCCGCCGTCGCGGCCGTCGAAGCCGTCGACGAGCAACTGGGTCGGCTGGTCGAGGCCATCCACGGCGCCGGCGGGCACGTCCTCGTCTGTGCCGACCACGGCAACGCCGACGACATGGGGACCGAGGACGACCCCCACACCGCACACACGACGAACCCGGTGCCGTTCGTCTACGTCGCGCCGGACGGCACCGCTGGCGGCCTGAGCGCCCGCGACGGCGGCACGCTCGCGGACCTCGCCCCGACTTTGCTCGCGCTCATCGACGTGGACCAGCCCGACGCGATGACCGGCGAGCCGCTGGTCGAGTAATCAGTCGTCGCGCCGGCTGAGATACGCCGGCGGGACGTGGTCGGTGGTGTAGGTCGCCGCCCCGCGTTTCGCGATGTCGTGGCCGTCCCGTTCCATCGCCGCCGCGTCGACGCCGAAGACGACGGGCTCGTCGTCGTGCCGATACCCCACGTCTCTCGCCGTCTCGACGCTCTCTGAGAGGTGGACCCGCTGGCGACTCATCGGTTTGAGACCCGCGTCGAGAATCGCGTCGACGTTCCGACGCGCGGTCCCGTGATAGAGGGTGGCGGGGACTGGACTGTCGTCGTCCTCGATGGTCACGTCGACAGAGTGCCCGTAGGCCGCCCGGACGCGGTCCGGTGCAGTGCCGAAGCCGGGGTCGCGCTCGAACCGCCCCTTCGGGTCCGTCGCCAGAACGCCCGCGACTATCTCGCGGTCCGGCCAACTGTACTTCGAGCCGACGGCGTCGACGAGGGCGGGCAGCGGCGCCCACCCCGCGCCGTCGAGTTCGATACCGGCGTCGTCGGGGAAGTGCCTGAGTGCCCCCGAGACGAACTTCGAGAGCTGTCGGCGGCGGCCGCCGTCGACGACGTGCTCGCCCGTCCGATTGCAGCGTGGACACGTCTCTCCCTCGAAGAACCCGTGGTCCGGACAGGTCCGAACGTCTGCTGGCATCAGTACTCACTCGTTTGCCGGCGGACAAAAGCGTCTCGCCGCTTACCGCTCCCCGTCGTGGGGTTCGGCGCGTCTCCGACTCGCGACTCGCGCTGTGCCAGCAATGCATTTTCCCGCCTCAGGCGATTATATCAACTCGATGTCTGATACTCCGGAGAAACAGCCAAGCGACGAGGTCGACATCAATCAGATACAGCAGTCCCGGACCGAGGGCCAGGCGTACCTGACCTCGGCGACGTATATGACCGAGACTGTCGCTCACGACGGCGGGACGACGACCGCCGGCGATTATCTGGTCGGCTACGCCCAGGAGGAGGCCGAACCGCTCTATCGCCTCGCCGGCGAGGGGGAGTTCGAACTCGTCGAACCCGACGACGAGAACTGTCACCTGGAGGTCATCGTCGCCGACCGCGCGGACCATCGGTTCGTCCCGTACTGCGACGTCTCGATTACGCTGGACCGCGACGGCGAGAGCTACGGTCCCTTCGACCTCTCCTTCCTCTGGCACCCCGGGGTCTACCACTACGGGGCGAACCTCGAGGTGCCCGAGAGCGGGACCTACGACCTGCACGTGACCATCGAACCGCCGGAGTTCCACCGCCACGACGAGACGAACGGGGACCGGTACGGCGAGACGGTCGAGGTCACGTTCGAGGAGATAGCCGTCGAGACCGGACAGGACTGAGTGTCACCGTCCCGACAGCTCGCGGTTCGGGTCGCTATCCGGTCCGAAAGGAGAGGTCCAGCGTCGGTGCGGAGTGGGTCAAAGAGCCCATCGAGACGACGTCGACGCCCGTCGCGGCGTAGTCCGGGACCGTCTCGACCGTGACGCCGCCGCTGGCCTCGGTCAGCGTCTCGCCGTCGGTCTCTGCGACCAGTTCGACCGCCCGCTCGGTCTCGGCGGGGCTCATGTTGTCCAGCAGGACGATGTCGGCCCCGCACTCGGCCGCTCGCGGGGCGTCCGTGACCGTCTCGACCTCCACGTCGAGTTGTGTGGCGAAGGAGGCCCGGTCGCGGAAGTGCGAGATGGCCCCTTCCAGTCCCATCTCGGCGACGTGGTTGTCCTTGACCATCACCATGTGGGAGAGGTCGAGTCGGTGGGTGTCGCCCCCGCCGGCCGCGACGGCGCGCTTCTCGACGCCGCGAAGCCCCGGCGTCGTCTTGCGGGTGCCGGCGATAGCGACGTCGTCCGACACGTCGCGGGCCGCCGCCACCGCGGCGGCGGTCTTCGTGGCGATACCCGACGCGTGGCCGACGACGTTGACGGCGACGCGCTCGCCCCGGAGCACCTCGCGGGCCGGTCCGTCGACGGTGAGGACCACGTCGCCGGGCTCGACGGGGTCGCCCGGTTCGATTTCCAGCGCCGGCTCGCAGTTCAGATACGAAAAGACGGCCTCGGCGGCCGCCAGTCCCGCCACTGTCCCGGCTTCCTTGGCGACGAGACGGCCCTCGGTGTCGCCCGGCACGTCGTTGGTCACGTCGTGGTGGCCCACGTCCTCGCGGAGCCACCGTTCGACGTCGGCGTCCGTAATCATCAGTCGGCGGTGGGCTCCGGGGCGTCGACGAGGTTGTGCGTGCCGACGGACTCGTCGTTCTCGCTGGCGTGGCGGGCCACGAGCAGCGCCGTCACGCTGGCGTGGCGCAGCTCGTACAGCGACCGGCTCGTCCGCGTGCGGACGTATGCGTCGACCTCTCCCTTGAGTCGGCGCAGCAACGCCATCGCGCGACCGAGTTCGGCGGGGTCGCGCTCGACGCCCAGTTGCTCGTCCATCACCCGACGGAGCCGGTGCAGCTTGTCGCTGGCGAAGCGGGCGGGAAGGTCGGGGTCCCGTTCCAGCAGGTCCGGTGCCTCGATAGGGTCGATACCGTTGCCGGCGGCGTCCTCGCCGGCGCGCAGCCCCCAGACCAGCCCTTCCAGCAGGGAGGTCGAGGCCAGTCGGTTCGCGCCGTGGACGCCGGTTCGGGAACACTCCCCGACGGCGTAGAGCCGGTCGAGCGAGGTCCGGCCGCGGTCGTCGACGCTGACCCCGCCACAGAGGAAGTGCTCGGCGGGCGCGACCGGGATGCCGCCCTCGTAGTCGATACCGTGGCCCACACAGCGCTCGGTCAGGCCGGGGAACTTGGCGGCGAAATCGAGCGGCGAGACGTCCAGACGGACCTCGCCCGTCGCCTCCCGCTCGGCTTTCACAGCGCGGGCGACCACGTCGCGGGGTGCGAGTTCCGCGTCCGCGTGGTAGTCGGGCATGAACCGCTCTCCCTCGCCGTTGCGGAGCAGCCCGCCTTCACCGCGGACGGCCTCGCTGACGAGGAAGACGCCCGAATCGTCGGCCTCGTCGCGCTCGGCGGTTTCACCGCCTCGCTTCGAGGCCCGCTGGGCCTCGCTCGGTACTGCTACTGTCGGATGGAACTGGACGTACTCCATGTCCGCCACGTCCGCACCCGCGAGCGCGGCCATGGCGATGCCGTCGCCGGTGGCGTCGTCGGGGTTGGTCGTCCGCGGGTAGAGGTCGCCGATGCCGCCCGTCGCGAGGACGACGCTGCCCGCGTAGTGGGGGCGGACCTCACCGTTGTACTCCAGCATCGCGCCGTGGACCCGCCCCTCGTGACGAACCAGTTCGAGCGCGGCGGTGTCGTCCAGAATCTCGACGCCGTCGTGGGCGTCCAGATAGTTCAGGAACGGGACGTGGATGTGCTTGCCCGTCGCGGCGTCGACGTGGAGGATGCGGTCCTCGCTGTGGGCGGCCTCGCGGGTGAAATCGAGGTCCTCGCCGTTGGCGTCGAATTCGACTTCGAGGGTATCCAGCAGCACGTCCTCGACGGCGTCGTTGGCGTTCTCGACGAGCACGTCGACGGCGTCGGGGTCGGCGGTGTCGTCGCTCGCCGCGAGGATGTCACGCTTGAACTGCTCGGGGTCGTCCCGCGAGACGGCGATGCCGCCCTGGGCCCACCACGAGGAGGCCCCCTCCGGCCGGGTGGCCTTCGTCGCGACGGTCACGTCGCCGCCCTCCCGCGTGGCGCCCAGCGCCGCCGCCAGCCCGGCGATGCCGGAGCCGACGACGAGGACGTCGGAGGTTTTCTGTGCAGACATGGCTCAAATCTCCAGCATCCGGTCGAGGGCGACCTGGGCCAGTTCCTTCTCCTCGGGCGCGACCTCGATGACGTTTCGTTCGCGGCCCGCGACGAGTTCCTCCAGCACCCAGGTGAGGTAGTTCGGGTCTATCTGGCGCATGGCGTTGCAGTCCATGCAGGCGTCGCCACAGAGCGGGACGACGTTGACCTCGGGATGCCAGCGCCTCAGGTGGTGGGTGAGGTGAATCTCGGTACCGATGGCCCACGTCTCGTCGGGGTCGGCGTTCGCGACTTTCTCGCAGATGGTCGCCGTGGAGCCGCTCACGTCCGCGGCCTCGACGACCTCGCGGCGGCACTCGGGGTGGACGATGACGTTCGCGTCGGGGTACTCTTCCCGAATCTGCTCGACGTGGTCCTCGCGGAATCGCTCGTGGACCTGACAGTACCCCTCCCAGAGGATGACGTCGTTCTCGACGGCGCTCGCCGCGTCGGCCCCCTCGGGGTCCCACGGGTCCCACTCGACGATATCGTCTTCCATCCCCAGCCGGTGGGCGGTGTTCTCCCCGAGGTGTTTGTCGGGCAGGAACAGCACTTTGTCGCCGTGTTCGAAGGCGTATTCGAACGCTTTGTGGGCGTTCGAGGAGGTACAGACCAGTCCGCCCTGTTCGGCGCAGAAGGCCTTCAGGTCGGCGTAGCTGTTCATGTACGTAATCGGGATGATGGTCTCGTCCGTCTCGGCGGTGAGTTCGGCCCACGCGGCGTCGACCTGCAGCGCCTCGGCCATCCCCGCCATCGGGCAGGACGCCTCCATCGAAGGGAGGATGACGCTCTGGGCGTCGTCCGTGATGATGTCGGCGGACTCGGCCATGAACGTCACCCCGCCGAAGATGACGTAGTCGGCGTCGGACTCCGCGGCCTCCTTCGAGAGCTGGTAGGAGTCACCGATGAAGTCGGCGTGTTCGACTATCTCGCGGCGCTGGTAGTTGTGGCCCAGGATGACCACGTCGTCGCCCAGCGCTTCGAGCGCCGCCTCGATGCGCTCGGTCCGTTCGTCCTCCCCGAGTTCCCGGTACGCCGGTGGGAGCTGTTCGAGGTTGTCGTACTTGAAGAGACTGAGGTCGGTTTCGAACTCAGCCGTTTCCATTTCGGGCAAAGTTGACCCTCCTATAGGTACCTAGTCGTTCGAACCCCTCTATTGAAAAAATTTTGCCTTCAATAACCGGCGATGGGGGAGATTAGTGGGTCAGTGACGGACTTTGTCGACACTTGGTGTGTGATACCGTCGCTCACACGGTCGTCGGTCCGCCGTCCGGTCACAGTCGGCTTCCAGACGGCACTCCCGCTCTCGGCGAGCAGTCTCTCGAAGGCTTGCGTCGGGTGCCGCCCGGTGCGAGAGGGCCACGACGCGGCAGGGGGCCGCCCCCGCGGCCGCTCGGCTCTCTCGCAGCGGAGTCAGTCTCGCTTGCAACGGCAACCCGGCGGGTTATCGAACCGACACGAATAGTCTGTCCGTGACCTATCAGACGACGGTCGGCTGGTCGCTCCTCACCTCCGGAATCGTCACGGTCCTCCTTTACGTACTGCCCGGTGATTCGCTCTGGTGGGGCATCGGCCTGTTGCTCGCCGGACTCGTCGTCCTCTACGTCCGGCGCGACGACGTCTCCGAGGCCGTGGCGGCGGTGACGTGACGCACAAGCGTCCTTCGTGGCCCGTCTCCCGGCCGGCTGGGTGAACACTGCGCCGGGAGCCGACGCCACGGGAACGGCCGACAAGAGCAACTGTTAGGGGCCCGGCCCGCCACCGACCGGTATGACCGACGCCGAGACGCTCGCCGAGCGGGTACAGAACGGCGAGCTACGCCTCTACGAACTCGAAGACCACGCCGACGCCGAGACGGCCGCCGCCGCCCGCCGACAGCTCCTGGCCGAGGAGGTCGGCGCGGACCTCGAAACGGTGGGCGAGTACGCGTTCGACGCCGCCGACGCCGAGCCCAACATCGAGAACATGGTCGGCGCGGCCCAGATTCCGATGGGCGTCGTCGGCCCGCTGCCAGTCGACGGCGGCGCGGCCGACGGCGAGCACTACCTCCCGCTGGCGACGACGGAGGGCGCCTTGCTCGCGAGCGTCAACCGGGGCGTCTCGACCATCCGTAAGGCCGGCGGCGCGACCGCTCGCGTCCTGAAAAACGGCATGACCCGCGCGCCGGTGTTCAGGGTCGACGACGTGGCCGAAGCCGGCGAAGTGTCGGCCTGGGTCCGCGACCACGTCGACGAACTGGCCGCGGCGGCCGAGTCCACGACCAGCCACGGCGAACTGCAGGACGTGACGCCCTACGTCGTCGGGGACAGCGTCTTCCTCCGCTTTGCCTACGACACGAAGGACGCGATGGGGATGAACATGGCCACCATCGCGACCGAGGCGGCCTGTGACGTCGTCGAGTCGGAGACGCCCGCCGACCTCGTCGCCCTGTCGGGCAACCTCTGTTCCGATAAGAAGCCCGCGGCCATCAACGCCGTCGAGGGCCGCGGCCGCACCGTCTCGGCGGACGTGCTCATCCCGCACGAGCAGGTCGAGGAACGCCTCGATACGACGACGGCGGCCATCGCCGAAGCGAACACGCGGAAGAATCTCGTCGGCTCCGCCAAAGCCGGTGCCCTGGGCTTCAACGCCCACGCCGCCAACGTCGTCGCCGCCGCGTTCCTCGCGCTGGGCCAGGACGCCGCCCAGGTCGTCGAAGGGAGCAACACTATCACGACCGTCGACGCGCGCGAGGAGGGGCTGTACGCCTCCGTGACGCTTTCGTCGCTCGAAGTGGGGACCGTCGGCGGCGGCACCTCGCTGCCCACGCAGGCCGAGGCGCTCGACGTGCTGGGCTACGCCGGCGGCGGCGACCCGGCGGGCAGCAACGCCGACGCGCTCGCGGAGGTCATCGCCGCGGGCGTGCTGGCGGGGGAACTCTCCCTGCTGGCGGCCCTCTCGTCTCGACATCTCTCCTCGGCGCACGCGGAACTGGGACGGTAAGGCGCCGCCCGGACGGTCCGGCGGCCCCGCCACCGAACCGCGCACTTTTGTGCCAGCCCGTCGCTAACAGGACGGCATGGCCGACCCGGAGTACGCTATCGACGACCTCGACAGACAGATTATCCACGCCCTGCAGCGCGACGCCCGCCACACTGCCGCCAGCGAAATCGCGGAGTCGCTCGACGTCTCGGCCCGCACCGTCCGGAACCGCATCACCAACCTGGAAGACGCCGGCGTCATACGGGGGTACGACGTCGACGTGGACTACGAGGCCGCCGGCTACCAACTTCACACGCTCGTCGTCTGTACGGCCCCCATCCACGAGCGCGAGGAGATAGCCCGGCGGGCCCTCGACGTGGACGGCGTCGTCGCGTTGCGGGAGGTCATGACGGGCGCCGACAACGTCTACGTCGAGGTCGTCGGCGTCGACGGCAACGACCTCAGCCGCATCGGTCGCGACCTCAACGACATCGGCCTGGAAGTCGTCGACGAAGACATCATCCGCAACGAGTACACCCGGCCGTTCCACCAGTTCAGCGCCGAGACGGTCGGGGACGATAACTGAGCGTTCGGTTCCGGCAACCCGATACAGAACTATATTAATTTCCGAAACGGAATCTAAACCCACGCCTTTATCTCTTTCCGGAATATACTGCTGCGTAGTGAGAGCGGTGTGACGGCGACGCGGCGTCCCGTCGGCCCCACTACCAACGGATATGACCAAAGACCTCGAACGGGACCTCGGCCTCCCCTCCGTCCTGGCTATCAGTATCGGTGCGATGATCGGTAGCGGCATCTTCATCCTGCCGGCACTGGCCCTGGAGATAGCCGGCCCGCTCGTCATCGTCGCGTACGCGCTCGCGGGGCTGCTCGTGGTGCCCGCCGCCCTCTCGAAGGCGGAGATGGCGACAGCGATGCCCGAGGCCGGCGGGACGTACATCTACATCGAGCGCGGGATGGGGCCGCTGCTTGGCACCGTCGCCGGGGTCGGGACGTGGTTCTCGCTGTCGTTCAAGGGCGCGCTGGCGCTGGTCGGCGGCGTCCCCTACCTCCTCCTGCTCTTCGACCTCCCGCTGAAGCCGGTCGCGCTGGCGCTGGCCGCCCTCCTCATCCTCGTCAACGTCGTCGGGGCCAAACAGACCGGCCGGCTCCAGGTCGCCATCGTCGTCGTGATGCTTGCGGCGCTGGGCTGGTTCGCCGCCGGCAGCGCGCCCAGTGTCGCGTCGGCCAACTACGCGAACTTCTTCGACGCCGGTCTCGCTGGCCTGCTCGCGGCGACGGGGCTGGTCTTTGTCTCCTACGCCGGCGTCACCAAGGTCGCGAGCGTCGCCGAGGAGGTCGAGAACCCGGGCCGGAACATCCCGCTCGGGATACTGGGCTCGCTCGTGTTCACGACGCTGCTGTACGTCGCGCTGGTGGCCGTCCTCGTGGGCGTGACCGACCCGGGCAGCGTCGCCGGGTCGCTGACGCCCGTCGCCGTCGCCGCCGAGGCGACGCTGGGCCAGGTCGGCGTCGTGGCGGTCATCCTCGCGGCCATCCTCGCGCTGATTTCGACGGCCAACGCGGGCATCCTCTCCTCGTCGCGCTACCCCTTCGCGATGAGCCGCGACCGCCTCGCGCCGCCGTCGCTCTCGGCCGTCAGCGACCGCTTTGGCACCCCGCTCAACGCCATCACGCTCACCGGCGTCGTCCTGCTGGTACTCATCGCCTTCGTCCCCATCCTGGAGATAGCGAAACTCGCCAGCGCCTTCCAGATACTGGTGTTCGCGCTCATCAACGTCGCCGTCGTCGCCTTCCGCGAGGGCGGCGCCGACTACGAGCCCGAGTTCACCGCGCCGCTGTACCCGTGGGTGCAGGTGTTCGGCCTGCTCACCGGCCTGGCGCTGCTCACGCAGATGGGGCCGGTCGCGCTGGTCGGGGCCGTCGCCATCGTCGCCGCCAGTGTGGTCTGGTACCTCGCCTACGTCCGCCCGCGGGTCAGCCGCGAGGGCGTGGCGACCGACGCCGTCCGCCGCCAGGTCGGTCGCCAGGCGCTCACCGAGGTCGCCTCCGCCATCGACGAGAGCCCGACCGAGGTGCTGGTTCCGCTGACGAAAGGCCGCGGCGGCGCGCGCGAGCGGGCGTTGGTCAGCCTGGCCGCGGACCTGGTCCGTCCCGACGGGGGCCGTGTCGTCGCGGTGCGGTTCGAGGAGGTGCCCGACCAGGCCCCGCTGACCGAGGACGTGGCCCGCCAGTCCGCCGCGGACCGCACCTTCGAGGTCCGGACCGAAGCGCTGGCCGACGAACTCGACGTCGCCATCGAGGCCGACGAAATCGTCAGCCACGATACGAAACACGCCATCGTCAACTTCGCCCGACATCGCGGCGTCGACAGTATCGTGGCCGAACACGAGCCGCTCCGGCTGCGCTCCAGGCTGCTCGGCGACCCCATCGACTGGGTCGTCCGCCACGCGCCGTGTGACGTGTTGCTGGTCGACAACCTCGGCTACGACGCGCCAAGAACCGTCGCGCTCTCGGGCGACCGGGGGCCGTACCACCCGCTCGCGGTGACGGTCGCCGGCGCCGTCGCGGCGGCCAACGAGGGGACGATAGCGCTGTGGTACCCCGTCGACGGCGCGGGACCTGACACCCACCGGGAGACGCTGGCGACGTATCAGGACGAACTGTCGGCGATGCTCTCGGTGCCGGTGCGGTCGGAGTCGCTCCGGACCGACGGCGGCCAGCCCTCGCGGCCCGACCTGCTGGTCCGGCGCGGCGCCGACGACAGCGTCCGCGGGGCGCTGCTCGACCCGCGCCCGACGGTCCCGAACCCGGGCTGTACGACCGTCACGGTGTACCCCCACGAGTCCGGTCGCCCACCGCTCGCGCGTCGGCTGCTCGAACGGCTGACCTTCTAACGCTGCCGGCTGTAGGTCCGTGACGATATCCGGAACTCGGACGTGACGATTCGTTCGGCACGCTACAGCCGGCAGTGTGACCGGTATCTTTTCGGATGGCCCACTCCCGGTATCCGTATGGACAGTCGCGAGTACGCCTTCGAGGGAGCGGAGCCCGACATCCACGGATACGCCCACGTCAGCCGCGAGGCGACGGTCGTCGGCGACGTGAGCATCGGGCCGAACGCGAACGTCTGGCCCGGCGCGGTGCTCCGGGGGGACGTGGGACCGGTCGAGGTCGGGCGCGAGACCGCCATCGGCGACGGGGCTATCCTGCACGCCTCGACGGTCGGCGAGAAGGTGATGGTCGGCCACGGCGCCGTGCTGAACGACGCCGACGTGAAAGACGGCGCCTTGGTGGGGTTCAACTCCACCGTCAGCGACGCCGTCATCGGGGAGGGTTCTATCGTCGCCATGGGCACCGTCGTCCCGCCGGGCTACGAGGTCCCGCCCAAGTCGTTCGTCCGGGGCAGCCCCGCCCAGGTGACACCGCTCTCGGAGACGACCATCGACCCCGACGAGGTGTTCGAGGCGTTCTCCTCCGGAGACTACGCGAACCTGGCCGCGCGACACGAGGACCTCTTCGAGTAACACTGATTGTGATTCGGTCGTAAGTGGTTCGTGGCCACTGGTAGCACGTCTCTCGATAGCGGGGTCGTCACGCACCGTCTGCCGGGGCCATCGCTACCGACAATGAGTGGGCAACAGACACGCTCGCCCGACGCCGAACTGGGACTGCTGGACGCCAGCATGATAGGCATGGGCGCGATGATAGGCGCCGGCATCTTCGTCCTGACCGGGCTGGCGGCCGACATCGCCGGCCCCGCGGCGCTTGCCGTGTTCGTGCTGAACGGCGTCGTCACCGCCTTCACCGCGCTGTCGTACGCGGAACTGGCCTCGGCGATACCGAAAAGCGGCGGCGGCTACGCCTTCGTCAGGGAGATTTTCGGGGACTTCTCCTCTTTCCTGATGGGCTGGATGCTGTGGTTCGCGTACATGATAGCCGGCGGGCTCTACGCCCTGGGGTTCGCCCCGAACTTCATCGAACTGCTCCACGTCTACGACCTGGTCCCGCCGCCGGAGTCGGTCGGCGCCGTTGCCCTGCCGGCCGTCGACGTCGGCGTGCCGCTGGGTCTCGCCTTTGCCTTCGGCGCTGTCGTTCTCTTCGTCTCGCTCAACGCCGTCTCGACGGCCGCCAGCGGGAGCGTCGAGACCATCTTCACCGCGACGAAGGTGACCATCCTGCTTGTCTTCGTCGCGTTCGGTATCGCGTCGCCGATGTTCTCCAGTGCGGAGTTCCAGCCGCTCTTTCCCCAGGAGACCGGCGCGTACGCCGTCCTCCCGGCGATGGGGCTGACCTTCATCGCTTTCGAGGGGTACGACCTCATCACGACTGTCACGGAGGAGGTCAAGAACCCGCGGGAGAACATCCCAAAGGCCATCTTCGTGAGTCTGGCCGCGACCATCGTCGTCTACATCGCGGTGGTGACGGTGGCAATCGGCACCCTCGGTGCCGAGGGGCTGGCCGAGGCCGGCGAGGCCGGTATCGCCGAGGCGGCGACGGCGTTCATGCCCACGGGGCTCCCGATAATCAAGAACGGCGGGGCCATCATCGTCTTCGGGGCCGTCTTCTCGACGCTGACGGCGCTGAACGCCGTCGTCATCGCGTCCTCGCGCGTGGCCTTCGCGATGGGGCGGGAGGGGCAGTTGCTCGCCCGCGTCGGCCGGATTCACCACCGGTACGGGACGCCCTTCGCGGCGATTCTCCTGAGTGCCGTCGTGATGGCCGGCTCCGTCGTGTTGCCGACCCAGAGCGCCGGCAACATGTCGAGCCTGTTCTTCCTGCTCTCCTTTGTCATCGTCAACGGGGCGGTCATCAAACTCCGCCGGGAGCGCCCGAACATGAACCGACCCTACGAGATACCCTACTACCCGCTCCCGCCGTTGCTCGGTATCGGCCTGAACCTCGTGCTGACGCTCGTCCTCGTCGCGTTCCTCGTCCAGACGGACCCGATGGCGCTCGGTCTCAGCCTCGGGTGGCTGGGGCTGGGCGCCGTCGCCTACTACGCGCTCGACCGGTATCGCCTCGCGCGTGGCGCCGAGGCGGGCTCGACCCAGGGCACGGTCACAGCGGAGGAAGACTAACCATGACACGGAATCTTCGCGTCGTAATCGCGGGCGGCGGACGCGTCGGCTTGCAAACAGCGCGGCTCCTCGTCGACCGGGGCGACCACGTTGTCCTCGTCGAGCGGGACGAGTCGGTGGTCGACGACGTGGCCAGCGAGTGGCTGGCGACGGTCATCAACGGGGACGCGACCCACCCGGACATCCTCCGACAGGCGGATGTCGGCCGGGCCGACGTGGTGGCGGGGCTCACCGGCCAGTCGGGTGTCAACCTCGCAATCTGTATGGCGGCCGCGGAGCTGAACCCGGGCGTGCGGACGGTGGCCCGCATCGACGAGGCGGCGGACGACACGTACACGCAGTTGGTCGACGCCGTCGTCTTCCCGGAGGGCGCCGGCGCGAAACTGGCGGTCAACGAGATAGTCGGGTCGGACATCCAGTCGCTGTCGGCGGTCACGTCGGACCTCGACATCATGTTCGTCCGCGTCGCGGCGGACGCCCCCGCGGCCGGGAAGGAACTGACGGAGGTCCGGTTCCCGGCGGGGACGCTGGTCATCTCCGACGGCGACAGCGTCGCCACCCCGGACCTGACGCTCGAACCGGGCGAACGGTATCTCGTCGCCGTCGAGCCCGGCGTGGCGGACGAGGTGGTCCAGTTACTCCGCGGGTGAGCCCGACACCGGGCCCGCTGGACGGACCACTTATAATGGAAGCGCCGCCACACTCCCTGCATGGACGATATCGTCGACCTGGTGCGCCGGTCGCTGGCCGATGAGACCTACGGGGAGTTCACCGACCGGGTCGACATGCAGGCCGAGGAGCTTCGCCGCGCCATCGCCGCCGGCGAGTTCGACAACGAGGCGTTCTCGGTCGGGCTGGAGGTCGAACTGTACGCCATAAACAGCGTGCCAGAACCACCGGACCCCGAGGCCGACGAGGTAGACGCCGACGAGGAACAGTCGGCCGCTCTCGACGACGACCTCGGGGGCGGCGGGAGCGGGAACGCCTGGGACGGCTCCCTGGAGCCCCAGGGCGAATCTGACGGGGGCGGAGCCTCCCTGGAGCCGGACAACGAGACGCCGCCGCCCGAGGCGGACGCCGACGACGGCTTCGGTCCCGGTGAGGGGCCGTCGCTGGACGTCGACCCGGACAGCCCGCTCGCGCCCGACGAACCGGACGAGCCCGACGAGCCCGACAGCGAGCCGGCCGTCGAGGCCGAAGCCGACGACGACCGGCCGTACATGGACCCCGAGGAGTGGGAGGGGCGGCTCACCCGACTGCCGGACGTCGTCTTCGAGGGCGAGGCGAACAAGGAACTGGGGCTGCACAACGCCGAAATCAACACGGCGCCAAACACCTTCGACGGGGCGGGCATGGAGGTCCAGACCACGGCCGTCGAGATGCACACGAAGCAGGCCCGCCAGCAGGCGAGCAAACACAACTGCGAGCTGATTCTGGACGCGATGTGGACGATTCCGCCCGAGGAGGGCGGCGAGGACTACCTCTCGGCCCACGAGGTCCGGGACGACGTGGTGCTGGCCGACAACATGCGGCAGGCGCCCCGCTACGTCGCGCTGGACAACGAGGCCGTCCAGCGCGCCGGCGGGGCCATCGACTTCTCCGTGCCGGGCTACGAGGGGTCGTTCCCCACCATCCTGTTCGAGTCGCTGGCCACGTCGATTCAGCCCCACCTCCAGATTCCCGACACCGAGACGTTCCCGGAGTACTACAACGCCGCCATCCGCACGCTGGGGCCGCTGCTCGCGCTGTCGGTGAACGCCCCGTTCCTGCCGGCGGACTTCTACCCAGAGGACACCGACGGCGAGTGGCTCTGTGCCAGCACCGACCACGAACTGCGTATCGCGGCGTTCGAGCAGTCGGTCAACACGAGCGAGAATCCGAAAGTGCGGGTCCCCCGGGACATCGACACCGTCGAGGACGTCGTCGACCGGGTCGTCGCCGACGACCTCTTTGGCCCGTTCCTCCGGGAGTGGCTCGACGAGAGCGACCGGGACACCCTCGAAGACGACATCTGGGAGTTCGACCACAAGCGGGGGACCTACTGGCGCTGGCTCCGCTGTGTCATCGGCGGGGCGCCGGTCGAGGGCGCGAGCGACGAGCGGTCCCTGCGCATCGAGTACCGCCCGCTCCCGACCCAGCCCCACGTCAAGGACATGATAGGGCTACAGGCGCTGACCGTCGGCCTCATCCGCGGCCTCGTGGTCGCGGACCACCCCGTGACGGAACTGCCCTGGCAGGAGGCCGAGCGGAGCTTCTACGCCGCCGCCGAAGACGGTCTCGACGCCGACCTCTCGTGGGTGACTATCCACGGCGAGCGGACCACCGACCGGGAGGTCATCTTCGACGAGCTATTCCGCTTCGCCCGACTCGGGCTCGAAGAGCAGGACCTGCCCGAGGCCCGAATCGACGAGTACCTCGGCCCCATCGAGGACCGCTACGACGCCGGCGAGACGCCGAGTTCCTGGAAGATAGACCGGGTGCGGGCGCATCTCGGCGACGGACTGGCCCTCGACGAGGCGATGGCGGCGATGCAACGGGAGTACTTCGAACACTGCCGCGAGCACCACGCCTTCGCGGAGTGGCTGACCGACGACGCCTAGGGCGTGTCGATTGACGACCATTTATCCGGGTCCCGCTCCAACCGACGAGTGATGGTATCCACAGGCGATTCCGCACCTGGTATCTCGGCAACGGTCGCGAACGGAGAGGTAGAGGCGTTCGAACTGTCCGACCACCTGGGCGACGGCCCGGTCGTGCTCGCCTTTTTCCCCGGCGCGTTCACGCCGCCCTGTTCCAACGAGATGGTGGCGCTGCAGGAACACCTCGGCGACTTCGAGGCCGCCGGCGCGACCATCCTCGGCGTCAGCGCCGACTCGGCGTTCTCGCAGAACGCCTTCCGCGAGGAACACGGCCTGGAGTTCGACCTGGTCAGCGACATGGACCGCGACGCCATCGAGGACTACGGCGTCCGCATCGACATCGAGGACCTCGGCCTCATGGGCGTCGCCAACCGCTCGGTGTTCGTCCTCGACGACGACGGCGAGGTGACCTACAGCTGGGTCGCCGAGGACCCGACCAACGAGCCGGACTACGAGGCACTGCTCGACGCCGTCGAGAGCGCCTGAAAAACCGCGAACCGCTTTTTTCGTCTACAGGTCGACGTCGACCGTCTCTTCGCCGTCCAGCCCGTCGACGGTGAGCGTCGCCTGTCCCAGCCCGGTCTTCTCGACCTCGATGTGAGCCGAGAAGGACGTCTGGAGGCCGCTAATCGTACTCGACATGTCGGCGCCGATGTCGGCGCTGGTGTCTACGGCACAGACGCCGATACCGTCGCCACGGCGGAGTTCGGTCAGGAAGTTGGAGTTGAGGAACCGATACAGCGAGCGGGTGTCCTCGATTTCGCTCGCGATGGTCGAACAGAGCATGATGCCCGAGCGGAACCGGCCCGAGCCCTGCTGGGCCGAGGCGACGAGCGTCGAGAAGTCCATCCCGAGCCGGGTGAGGTCGCTGACGTCGTCGACCGTCTGGATGTCGTCGCCGCTCGCGGGGCCCTCACAGGTCAGCACCGAGGCGCGCGAGCCGGCCCCCGTGCGGGCGCTGTTGAGGTCGCGCTGGACGGCCCGCCCGCCGCTACCCGTCGAGAGGACGATGGAGCGCTCGTCGTCGTCGGCCGCGACCAGTTTCGAGAAGACCGCTTGCAGCGCGTCGGCGTCCTCGCCGGTCAGCAGGATGCTGGTTCCGCTGTCGACCGGACCCAACGAGAGCGGGTCGACGTCGAACCCGTCGGTCGCGACGCTCATCGTGCCACCTCCTCGCTGCGGGCGTTCCGAAGTGACTTCCGCAGGTCGAGAATCTCCATGGCCGTCTCGGCGAAGTCCTGGAGTTCAGCCTGCTCTCTGGCGTCGTAGCTTCGTTTCTCGAAGTCGATGAGACAGACCTGGCCGATGACCTGCCCGTTCGGGGCGGTCATGTTCGCGCCGGCGTAGGAGACGATACCGAGGTTCTCGAGCTGTTCGTTCTTGTTGAAGCGGTTGTCGTCGGCGATGTCTTCGATGACCATGACGTCCTCCTGGAGCATGCTGTGGGTGCAGATCGTGTCTTCGCGCGTGAGGCTGTCCAGGTCGGCGCCGTGGCACGCGAGGAAGTTCTCTTCCTCGGCCTCGATGAGGCCGATGAAGGCGACGCCGGCGTCGAAGTGGCTCGCGATGAGGTCCGTCAGCCGCTCGAAGCTCTCCTCGATGGGGAGCTCCTCGATGTCGTACTCGGCCAGCGTCGCCAGCCGCTCCTCCTCGTCGTCCGGCCGGAGGAAGCCGACCTGCGCGCTGTGTTCGATGACGTCGTTGGTGACGAACCCGAGCCGGTCGTGGGCGTCGGGTAGGTCCCTGTTGAGATACTCGACGATGGTCTCCTCGAAGGAGGCGGTGTCGATATCCTGTGGCTGTCGGTCGGTAAAGAGGACGCTGGGAACCTGTGGGGCGTGTTCCCTGACGGCGTCGATGACGTCCATCCCGGTCCCGTCGGCCAGGTCGTAGCTCGTGACGACACAGACCACGGACTCCTCGCGGAGCAGGTCGGTCGCGTCCTCGACGGTCGTCGCCTCTACAGCGTCGAGGGTCCCCTCGCTGTCGATAGCAGCCGACACGTCTTCGATTCGCTGGTCGTCGTCGACGCACAGTACCGTTCGCGAGAGGTCGCTCGCCTCCTCAGTCGTCGCCTTTGACATACCTCTCCTGACGGAAACCAACATATAGCTCTGGCCGACCGATTATCGGCCATGATTTTGCAAGCAACAATATAAGTAAGGTTCGTACCAACAACGTTGCTGACAGTTTACATTGGCCGCCGAGATACGGCCAGTTCTACCCAGTTCAGCGCCGGCGCGCGCCGGTGCCAGCAGACACGCTCCGGAGGTCGAAGCGGTCGCCGTCGATGGGGACACCGTCGAAGGGGTCCGAATCGAGCAAGAGTGCGCCGTCGAGGTCGGCGTAGTCGACCAGCGGCGCGAGGTGGACGGCGGCAGCGATGCTCGCGCCGGACTCGACCATACAGCCAAGCATCGTCGAGAGCCGGTGGGCGTCGGCCGCGTGGATCAGCCGCCGGGCCGCTCGCGGGCCGCCGCACTTGGCGAGTTTGACGTTGACGACGTTGCAGGCGTCGGCCAGTCGGGGGACGTCGGTCGCGGTCCGACAGGCCTCGTCGGCACACACCGCCATCGTCGTCACGTCGGTGACGCGGGCGAGTCCGTCGACGTCGTCGGCGGCGACGGGCTGTTCGAGCATCGTCACGCCGCCCGCCGCCAGCCAGCCCGCCTTCTCGACGGCCTCGTCGGCGTCCCAGGCCGCGTTCGCGTCGACCCGCAGTTCGGCGTCGGGGACGGCTTCCCGTACCGCGTCGAAGCGGGCCCGGTCGCCGTCGCTGCCGAGCTTCAGTTTCAGCCGGTCGAAGCCCGCGTCGACGGCGGCCCGCCCCTTCTCGGCCATCCGCTCGGGCGGGTCCAGCCCGACGGTGTAGGTCGTCGGCGGGACGCGGCCCGGGTCGAGTCCCCACTGGCGGTACAGCGGGACGCCCAGGTCGCGCGCGGCGAGGTCGGCGACGGCGATGCCGACGGCGCTGCGGGCGGCGGGCTGTTCGGGGGCGTCCTCGTGGCACAGCCGCTCGATGCGCTGGCCCGCGTGGGGGTCACCGACTTCCTCGACGGTGGCGAGCAGGTCCGGCAGCGTCTCCGCGACCGTCTCGACGCTCTCGCCGTAGTAGGCCGACGGCGTCGCCGCGCCGTAGCCCGTCGTCCCCTCGTGGGTCAACTCGACGACGACGGACTCGCAAACCTCGCTCGTCCCGCGGCTGATGCCAAAGGGCGTCGCGAGTGGCAGGTCGTGGGTCTCGACGGTCCAGTTCACAGTATCGCCTCCAGTACGTCCTCTGGAATCCCGTGCCGGACCGGGTCGGTCGCGGGCGCGTCGATGGCGTCGCCGTAGGCCGCCACGGCGTCGGCCGCCGCGTCGTCGTCGAGGCCCCGGGTGTTCAGCGTGCCGGCGACGACGGGGGCCTCAGCGACCGGCGCGGCCATGCGCTCGTAGAGGTCGGCGTACGCCCCCGGCGGGGGCAGGTCGAACGACTCGTAGCCGTGGACGACCTCGCGGCCGGCCTCGTGACACATGACCAGCGCGTCCGGCGCCGACCCGTGGAGGATGCTCGTCGTCACGCCCGAGTACGCCGGATGGACGAGCGCGCCCTGGCCCTCGACCACGATGAGGTCCATCCCGACCGGCGTCTCGACCAGGCGCTCGACGGCGCCGGCGGCGTAGTCCGAGATGACGCGGTCGATTACGATACCCCACCCCTCGATTACCACGCCGGTCTGGCCGGTCGGGACGACGGCGGCGTCGAGCCCCCGCTCGCGGGCCGCGTCACGGAGTTCGAAGGCCGTGGTCATCTTGCCCGTCGAGCAGTCGGTGCCGACGGTGGTGACGACGGTCGCCTCCACGTCGCCCGCGGTCCCGTCGGCGACGGTGAGGTTCTCGGGCGGCTTTCGAAGGTCGACCAGTCGGCCGCCGTGCTCGGCCGCGAGTTCGGCGAACTCGTCGTCCTCGGCCAGGAAGTCGTGCAGTCCGGCGAGGACGTGCGAGCCCCGCTCTAGCGCCGCCCGAACGTCGGGGCGCCAGGACTCGTCGAACTCGCCGCCGATGGGCGCGACGCCGACGACCAGGGCGTCGACCTCGGGCACGTCGGCCATCGACGCGACGATTGGGGCGTCCTGCACGTCCGGGAGGTGATCGGCGACCCGCCCGCCGGCGTTGTCGCGGTCCAGCACCGCCCGCACCTCGTGGTCGCCGTACCGAAGGAGTCCCACCGCTGTCTTGGCGCGCTCGGGGAACAACTCGTGGGCGAGGACGGCGACCTGCATACGTGGAGGGTCGCGTGGTGAGCGCCTAAAGCTAGGGGCGGCGGGTTACGGCAGTACCAGCCGCACGGACCACAGCGACCGCACCGCGTCGGCCAGCGCGTCCTCGGGGTCGCCGGTGGCGTCGACCCGCCGCACGACCGCCGCCCGGTCGTCGAACTCGTGGACGACCGACCCCTCGCCGACGACGTACAGCCGGTCGGGGTCGACCTCGTCGATAGCGGCCCGACAGCGTTCGACGTGGCTCGCTATCTGCTGGTCGCGCAGGCGCTCGAACCGCGACTGGGAGAAGCCGCCCTTGGAGTGCTGGCTCTTCAGCTCGGAGTCGAAGCCATGGAACGCCGTCCGCTCGCGCCCGTCGTACTCCCCGAGCGCGAACAGGTCCGACCGGACGAGCGCGACGGTGTGTGACCCGGTGGGCTCGAACCACGACCGCTCGAACTGGACGCTGTCGGCCCAGTCCGCGAAGGGCTCCGGCGGCACTGGCACGGAGAGGCAGGCCGACAGCAGCCCCGCGTCGTCGGTGACCGCCAGACACGGCGCGGCGCCGGCCACCGCCTCGGTGCGGTCGCCGAAGGCCTCGCGGACGGCCTCGGGAAGGTCGTGTTCGTCGGCGACGTAGGCGGTGAACACGCCCTCCGGCTCCGTGGCGAACGACGCCAGCCGGTCGAGTATCTCCCCGACCCGCGCGCCGTTGAGCCGTTCGGCGGTGCGCCCGCTCGCGGCGCCGTCGGCCGACTGTAACCGCTCGACGCGGTCTTCGAGCTCCGTGACGCGGTCCTCGAGGCGGTTCTCCCGCTCCTCGGCCCGCTGGCGGGCCGTCGTCGCCTCGGCGCGGCGCTCTTCCTCCGCGTCGAGCTGGCGTTCGAGGTGGCGCTTTGCCTCTTCGAGTTCGGCGACGCGCTCCTTCAGCGACTCGCGCCCCAGCAGCCGGTCCAGCATGGACTGAACTGCTGCGGGCGACCGGCTTAAAAGTGGCTGCCCTCGTCGACCCGGCTACACCGCGCTGTCGGGCACGGCGTCGCTCGCGTCCGCGACCGACAGTAGCTGGGCCGCGTGGTCGGCCTTCGCGAGGAACACCTCGCTGAGACTGGGCGGGTTCCGGATGTCCGCGTCCGCGAGTACTTCCCGGGGGACCGCGAGCGTGTCCGCGGGCACCTCCTCGTCGCCTCGGACGGGGAAGTGGCGCCGCCCGAGTTTCATCACCAGCGGCAGGTCCGTCCGTGTTACGCCCTCGTCGCCGTACAGCCGCTGGTTCACTCGCTCGTGCTGGTCCCGACACATCGCGGCCCCGCCGTCTCGCGGTTCGACGTAGAGACGGCCGAGATAGTAGCCGCGTGAGAACTGTTCGAACATCGGTACACGTGAACGATGCGCACGCTTATATAAAAGCCTTCGGCGAAATCCCTTTGTCGGCGGGCTATTCCAGCGGTGACACGACGCGTGACACCGCTCGCGGGTCCGGGCTATCCACGGCGCTCGATGCGGCGGGACCGTTCGGCCATCGTAGCCCGGTACTGTTCGCACGTATGAGAACAGCTTTCGTTCGAATATGAACCCGGACGGTCGCTTTTATACTAGTATCACGAGTGGAAACGGGCGAAACCGGAACGTTTGAGTGGAAAACTGTCTCGAAACAGAGTATGGACCCCACAGAGCGCAAATACTCCGTTCCGGACTCCGTCCTGGAGCACTTGCGTGCCGCCAGCGAGACGGCCCGAGACGACGAGGCGCTGTACCACATCCGCGAGGCGATTCAGATATCCGAGAGCGAGATCGAACTCTCCGCCGAGACGGCTGCGGCGTCGGAGTAGGCCCCGCCGCGGTCCGACGACTCGCTCCGCCGTGGGAACTTGGGGACTGTCCCGGCGAACGCGTCTGTCCGCCGGGCTCACACGCCGGCGACCGATACCGACAGCGTTTCCGCCCGTCGTGTTGCAGGGGGCGTATGGACAACCGGGGGCCGTTACCGCGGAGATACGCGCGGTACTACCTGGAGAACGCGCCGAGCCTGGTGTGGCTGGTGGTCGTCAACAGCGTGGCCGTCCTCGTCGGCGTGCGCTACTACGTCGAGACGATGCCCGGCGTCTCGACGTTTCTCTGGCCGCTGTACGCCGACTCGCCGACCGCGCTCTTCCTGATGACGCTGTCGCTGGTGACGCTGTGGCCGTTTCTGGGCGACTCGCTCGACGCCGTCCCGACGAACCGCCCGCTCGCTTACCTCCACACCATCGCCCTGGTGTGGCTGGTGAAGATGGGCGTCTGGACGGTCGTGGCGCTGAACCTCGGGTTCGACGCCTACTTCCCCGCGCTGTGGGCCTACTTCGGCATCATCGTCACCCACGTCGGCTTCGTCGCCGAGGGGACACTGGTCCCACACTACGCGCGGACGACCCGCGGGGCCTTGGCGACGGCGCTGGTGCTCGCACTCGCCAACGACGTGCTGGACTACGGGCTGGGCTACTACCCGCCGCTGCGCTACGACCCGGGCCCGGCGCTCGTCGTCGCCACGGTGGCGCTGTCGGTCGCGTCGGTGGCGCTGGCGGCACGCTGGCTCCCGAGGCTGGACGAGAGCAGTTGATAAACTCTCTTGGACTAGCTCGGGTCGTCACGCGGACGGGTGAACGACGCGAACGAACGGCCCGGTTTTTAATTGGGGGTCGCCATACACCCAGGTAGATGACTCACCGGCACACGCTGCTCGTCGTGTCGGTCGCCGTCGCCATGCTGGTCTCGCCGACCATCATGGCCCAGGAGACCGCGACGGCGACCCGGACGGCGGAAAACGAGAGCGGGGAGACCGCTGGCATGGGGGCCCAGCTGACGGCGTTTACCCAGTCCAGCGCCGCCGCCGCGAACGACTCCATCGAGAACGGGATGTGGAAGGCGGGGTTCGACCAGTCCAACGCCAGCGACAGGGCGCGGCTCGTCCGGGAGCGGGCCGGGTCGCTGGAAGGGCGACTCGAACGGCTCCAGCGGGAGAACGAGACGCTCCGGGAGCGATACGAGAACGGCTCGCTCCCACAGCCCGCGTACGTCGCCCGACAGAGCCGACTCAGCGCCCGTATCGACGCGCTGCGGACGGCGATAAACGACACCGACGAGGCCGCGTCCAGGGCCGGCGTGAACGATAGCCGGCTCGAGGGGCTCCGACGGAACGCGTCCGACCTGACGGGGCCGGAAGTCGCGGCCATCGCCCGCGGGCTGGGCGGCGGCCCGCCGGCGGACCGGGGCCCACCGACGGACCGGGGCGAGCGGGGGCCGCCGGAAGACCGGGGTCCGTCGGCCGGGGCGAGCAACGGCGGCCCGTCGGACGGCGAGCGCGGCCCGCCTGCGAACCGAACGCAGGGCGGCGCTACGGGCGCTGACGGCGGCGCCAACGCCACGGACGGCGTGCAGGGCTCGAACGCCGCCAACGGGACGAACAGCGCGGACGGCGCCGCCGGCGGTCGTTCCGCGGGCGGGTCGAACGGCGCCACAGACGGGCAGCGCGACGACACGAACGGCCGGAGCCACGCCGGTGACGACGGCTCGCGTGCCCGAAACTGACGGACAGTTGAGGGTCACGCTTTTGAACTACGACCCGTTACGTCAGGTGAATGGACTCCGCCGAGTTGCTCGACCTGCTTGGAAACGCTAACCGGCGGCGGATTCTGCGCCTCCTCGCACACAAACCCTGCTACGTGACCGAGATAAGCGAGTATCTCGGCGTCAGCCCGAAGGCCGTCATCGACCACCTCAAGAAGCTCGAAGAGGCGGGGCTGGTCGAGTCCCGAACCGACGACCAGCGCCGGAAGTACTTCTCCATCTCGCGGAACCTCCGCCTGGAGGTCCGCGTCTCGCCCTACGAGTTCGGGACCAAGAGCGCCTATCCCGCGAGTACCGGGCTGGATATCTCCACCTGTCGACACCTCTCCATCGAGGTCGACGACGAGGACGGCGAGAACCTCCGGGACCTGGCCAGACAGCTCGCGCGGCTCGAACAGCTGGAAAACGAGCTCTCGCTGGCTCAGCGGTGGGTCCAGGGGCGGGTGACAGACGTCCGCGACCGGTTCGACGACGCCATCGAGGACGGCGAGGGGCGGCTGTACGCGGAGCTTGTGAGTGCGCTCACGCACGGCCCGATGTCGGTCCGCTCGCTGGCCCGCGATGTCGAGGCGCCGCCGGAACTGGTCGAGAAGGCGCTGTCCCGCCTCGCGGCGGAGGACGTCGTCGAGCGGACCGACGACGGCTGGCAGCTCAGTTAGAGCTCCCGGGTCAGCCCGTCCCGGAGGTCCCGGCCGAAGTAGTGGCCCAGAAGCGCCAGCACGAGCCCGACGGCGGCGGCGATAGCGAACAGCCGCGTGCCGTCCAGCCCGGCGAGTACCTGCGGAAGCAGCGAGCTGACGGCCGCCAGGCCGGCCAGCAGGCCGCCCGCGATAGCCGTCTCGGCGTAGCGGCGTTCGCGGTCCAGTACCCCGTGGACGAACGAGCCCAGGGGGATGCCGGCAAACGAGGTGAACGGAATCATCGGGACGAGGCTGCCAAGCGTCATCCCGCCGCCGATGGCGACGAAGGCGACCACCAGCGCCCGGACGGAGAAGTAACTGCCGCCGGACTCGTCGGCCGTCTCGGTGGCCTCGCTCGCCGGCTGGCTGGTGGTGTCGGCCGCGTCGGTGGCCGTCGGCGCCGACTCGGCGTCCGCGTCCGACTCGCGGGTTCGCTCCGCCGTTCGTTCGGCCATACCCGTACTGCGCCCGCTGGACGTATGTCCTTTATGGGGACCGTCTGACGCCCGTCAGCCACTGGTTGACACCGGCATACCAGCCGGTGTCTCCCACTGGGAACGGGGGCATATCAGCCGGTGTCTCCCACTGGGAACGCCGGCAGGTGAGACCACCTACCCCGCAGGCGGACGCCGGTACGGTCGCCCCGTCCTCGGCGGCTGAAGCCGAACGGATGGGTTCAAGTCGGGGCGGCCGGAACTGACGGACATGAACGCAGGCGACCGGGTCCGCGTCGACCGCGCGGACCAGCGCTACGAGGGCGTCTTGCTCCCCTCCAGCACGGACGACCACCTCGTGGTCAAGCTCGACGGGGGGTACAACGTGGGTATCGACCGCGACCAGGCAACTGTCGACGTACTCGAATCGGACGTCTACGACGTCGAGAGCGCACAGGACGAGGAGTCGAGTTCCGAAATCGAGTTCGACGAGGACCTCCCGACGGTGTCGCTCATCTCGACCGGCGGGACCATCGCCTCCACCGTCGACTACCGCACCGGCGCGGTGACCGCCCAGTTCGACGCCGAGGACGTGCTCCGGGCGGTGCCGGACCTCGCCGGGATGGCCAACTACCGGGGCCGCGTCGTCGCCAACATCCTCTCGGAGAACATGACCCCCGCCGTCTGGCGGGACCTCGCCGAGGCCATCCGCGACGAAATCGAGGCCGGCGCCGACGGCGTCGTCGTCATGCACGGCACCGACACGATGCAGTTCACCGCGTCGGCGATGGCGTTCATGCTCGACACGCCGGTCCCAATCGTCTTCACCGGCAGCCAGCGCTCGGCGGACCGCCCGTCCTCGGACAACGTGATGAACGCCGTCTCCGCCGTCGAGGCAGCCACGAGCGACTGCGCGGAGGTCCTCGTCTGTATGCACGAGAGCGAGTCCGACGACCGCTGTGCGCTCCACCGGGGTACCCGCGTCCGCAAGAACCACACCTCCCGCCGGGACGCCTTCGAGACGGTCGGCGCGGAGCCGCTGGGCGTCGTCGACTACGACACCGACGGGGACAACGCGGTGTCGTTCCGCCGTGAGTACGTCGAGCGGGGGGCCAACGAACTGGCACTCCACGACGACCTCGCCACCGACGTCGAACTCGTCAAGTTCACGCCGGGGATGGACACCGCCCTGCTTTCGGCCGCGGCCGAGGGCAGCGACGGCCTCGTCATCGAGGGGACGGGACTGGGCCACGTCAACACGGACTGGATATCGGTCATCGACGGCCTCGATATCCCCGTCGTGATGACCAGCCAGTGTCTCGAAGGTCGGGTGTGTGACCGGGTCTACGACACCGGGCGGGACCTGTTGGAGGCGGGCGTCGTCGAGGGCGAGGACATGCTGCCCGGCACCGCGAAGGTCAAGCTGATGTGGGCGCTGGAAAACAGCGACGACGTGGCAGACACGATGGGTGAGCCGCTGGCCGGCGAGATTCAGCAGCGGTCGACGCCGTGGCTGTGAGCGCGCTGTAGCTTTTTCTCGCTGGCTGTCGAAGGGCCGCCATGGACCCGACCGTCCGGCAGGCCCGCGCCGACGACGAAGCCGCCGTCGTCGCCTTCGCCGAGCAGGTCTGGGAGGACCGCCCCGACACCGTCGACTACATCCCCGACGTGTTCGCCGACTGGGTCGACAGCGACGGCCCCGACCAGCACACCGTCGTCGCCGAAGTCGACGGCGCGGCCGCCGGGCTCTGTCAGGCCGTGATGCTGACCGACCACGAGGCGTGGCTCCAGGGGATGCGCGTCGACCCCGCCCACCGCGGCGCGGGGCTCGGGCTGGCGATGGTCGAGCACTGCTTCGACTGGGCGCGCGACCGTGGCGCGACCGTCGCCCGCAACATGGTGTTCTCGTGGAACGACGCCGGCCTCGGCCAGTCGGTCGCCGCCGGATTCGCGCCCGACACCTCGTTTCGCTTCGCCCACCCCGAGCCTGACGCGGCCGCCGACCCCGGCGGGGAGGCCGAGCCCGCTCCCGCGGTCGAAAGCGACCCCGCGGCGGCCTGGAGCTACTGGACGGCCAGCGACGCGCGGACCCACCTCTCGGGGCTTGCACTCGACCCGGAGCGGGCGTGGGCACTCTCGGAACTGCCCCGCGAGCGACTCCACCGGCTGGCCGACGAGGAGCGCGTCTTCGCGGTCAAATCCGACGGCACGACCGGGATGGCCTGTCGAACCGGCGAGCGAGCGGGCCCCGACGGCGACCGCCTCGCGGAGTACGCCGTCGGCGCCTGGGCCGACCGGGACGCCGCGGGGGCGCTGTTCGACGCGATTCGCGCCGACGCCGCCGAACTCGGCGTCGACGGGACGCGCGTGCTGTTTCCCGAGACCCCGCGCCACGTCGCCGAAGCCGCCGCCGTCCGGGCCGAACTGGCCGACTGGCCGGACTTCGTCCTCGCCGCGGACCTGAGCTAGTTAACTCCCGGCCGTCAGAAACCACCCGCAGACGCTGTCAGCCGCCACTCACGGGCGGGAAGAGCGCGAGTTCGGTGTCGGCTCTGACCTCGGTCTCCAGTCCCTCCCGCGCGGCGAAGGCGTCCTCGCCGTCGACCAGCAGTCGGATGTGGTCGGCCAGGGCGCCGTCCTCGAACAGTTCCGCGCGCAGCGCCGGCTCGGCCTCGACCAGCGCGGCGAGGGCCTCCTCGACGGTGGCGTCGGGGTCGACGTCGACGCTGACGGAGTCGCCGCCGGCGGCGTCACGGAGGTGTGCGAACAGCTTCCACTCCATACGGGAAGCCGGAGAGCGCCGAACTTGAGCGTTGTGCCACGGCCGCCCTCAGTCCCGCGTCTCGCCGTCGGTGGACTGGGGGTCGTCCCCGTCGGCGTCGCTCTCGTCGGCGTCACCCTCCGCGAGGAGGTCCCCGTCCGTCGCTTCCTCGTCGTCCGCTTCCTCGTCGTCCGCTGGCTCGTCGTCCGCTGGCTCGTCGTCCGCTTCCTCGTCGTCCGCTGGCTCATCATCCGCATCGTCCCCTGCCGCCGTCTCCTCGGCCGGGCGCTGGCGGTTCGCGGCCGTCTCGACGCGCCGGAGCGCATCCGGCGTGGCGATGGCGTAGACGACGTCGCCGCCTTCGAGCGTTCTGTCCCGCGAGGGAATCGGCTCCGGCGGGCTGTCGGGCCCGGTGATGGCCGCGACGGTGACCCCCAGTTCGCCGATGGGCGTCCCGGCGAGTTCGCTGCCGGCGGGGACGGTGATGGTCCCCATCGTCTCGTCGGCGGCCCGGAGCAGGGAGGCGAACTCACGGTCCGGCCGGTCCTGGACGGGGAGCGTGACCAGCCGGTACTCCGTTTCGGGGTCGAGTTTCGGCGTGTCGGCCGCGTCGATGGCGACGGTCACCACGTCGCCGGCGACGCCGCGGAGTTCGCCCGTCAGCACGCGCTCGGCGGGGTCGGTGTCCCACACCTGCACGAGGTCGCCGGAGCTTGCGGCGTGGGCCGGGTCGGCCCGCACCGCGACGGCGTTGGTCGCCGGCGGGAGCGTCGGCCCGATACCGGCCGCCCGCGAACCGACCGCGATGTAGTCGACGTTGCCGTCGTCGTCGAGTTCGAGGTCGACGTGGCCGACGCCGTAGTCGGTCTTGAGCCGGGTGACGAGTCGGTCGCGAAGCTCGCTCTTCGTCAACCGGCGGGGGAAGAGGAAGCGCTTGCCCGCGAGGGCCGCCGTCGTCTCTTCGGGCATCGGGTCGTAGCCGACGATGTCGTCGACGTCGTCGGGCAGTTTCACCGACGTGACCCGTCCGACCGTCTGGACGATTTCGCTCACGTCGGCGTCGACGGTGCGCCCGCCGGTCGCGGCGAAGAGGTCCGTCCCGACGGCGTCGCCGACGCGGATGCCCACCGATGAGCCCCCGGCTCCGAGGGCGAAGGCGGCGAGGTTGGGGAGCACGTCGCTCGTCTGGAGGATGGCCTCCTCGGCCGCCGGGTCCGCGATGACCGCCCCCAGCGCGCCCGTCGTCCCCAGGTACACCGTCACGACGGTCAGTCCGAAGAGGACGCCCAGTCCCGCGGGGACCCGCTCGCGGACGTACCAGCGGTAGGCGACGGCGACGAGGCCGGCGGCCGTCGCGGCGGCGACGGTGATACCCAGCAGCTGTCCGGCCAGCGTCACCGGGTCCGACGCGTTCAGCCCGCTCTGCAGGACGAACTCGTCGGGCAGGACGGCCGTCATGCTCCCTCCTCGAACGCGTCGAGCGCGTCCGTGGGGCCGACGACGTACAGCTCCTCGCCGACCGACAGTTCGGTGTCGCCACGCGGCGCGAGCCGCCAGCCGCCGGGTTTCCGGACCGCGAGGACCGCGACGCCGTAGCTGTCACGGACCCGCGCCTCGCGGAGCGTCTGCCCGTCGAGGGCGCTCCCGGCGCCGAGGGTCACCCGCCGGAAGCGGTTGCCGGCGCGGCGCAGCAGCGAGATGAGTTCGTACTCGCGGCGGGTCCCTCGGGGTTCGACGACCACCTTCGCGCCCTCGGCCCGCAGGAGCGGCCCCGCGTCGGTCCGGGCCACCGCGACGGTCAACCGGCCCTCCCCCCCGGCCGTGGTGGGGGCTCGCACGGGCGCCGGCGGGGCCTCCGTCTCGCCTCCCTCCGACGCCTCCGGCGCCTCGGCGGCGCTCTCGGGGTCCTCGGTCCGTGCGCTGACGACGGTCCCGCGGACCTCGGCACCGGGCGTCAGCACCGTCACCTCGTCGTTGCGCGCGAGCCCGGTCGGGAGGAGGGCGTCGACCGACACCGCGTGGCGGCCGTCGCCGATTCGCTTCGAGAGGCCCGAGAACGGCGGCGCGGCGGTGACGGTCGCCCGCGCCCGCTCGTCGATGCTGACGGCCACGTCGCCCAGGTCGAACTCGGTCTTCAGGCGCTCCTCCAGCCGCGTTTCGAGTTCGCCGATGCGGAGGTCGGCCGGGAACGTCCACTCGCCGCCGCGTATCTCGGCCCGCAGCGATTCGGGCAGGGGCGGATACCCCTCCATGTCGGCCACGTCGCCGACCACGCGGATGCGGACCTCGTCGCGCCCGCCGACCAGTTCCACCACGTCGGCCGACAGACGCTTGTCCCGGAGCTGTTTCAGCGTGAGCCGTTTCGGGAACTCGGCGCCCATCTTGTCGCCCTGGCTGTGGGCGTACAGCGACACCATCCCGACCAGCAGGATGGCGGTGACGACGCGCTCGGCGTTGGGCGCCGAGGTAATCGACTTGTCCGCGAGCGCCAGCAGCCCGCCGCTGACGCCGGCCAGCGCGATTGCCAGCACAGCGACACCGAAGCCGGGCAGCGTCACCCCGGTGAAGTACTTGAACGAAAATCCGAGCGCCCACGACGCGAGCGCCGGAATGACGCCGACCAGCAGCCCCAGATAGATACCCAGCAGAATCTCGACGGGCAGGGAAGCCATGTATCCACGGTACCGGTCCGGTAGTAAATGATTTCCGACGCGGTCGGTACCGGTGGTCCTCCCGTGGCCGTCAGCGAGCCACCGGTCACTCTCCCGGTCGGCACAAACGGTTTGCCCGGCGACACGGATTGGCGTGTATGGTCCGCTATCGCGCCGTCGCGGTGGTCACGCTCCTCGTGCTGTCGGGCTGTCAGGGGCTCGACGGCGGCGGCGAGACGGTGACGCCGGCCCCGGTCCCGACCGAGGGCGACGTGGTGAGGACCGACGCGACGGCGTTAGCGGACCGGCACCGGCGGGCGCTCCACGACCGGTCGTACGCGACGGCAGTGGCCCTGACCGTCGTCTACGCGAACGGGACGACGGCACGGCTCACCGACGAGTTCGCGGTCGGGCGCGACGGCGCCTACCGCTACGACCGACACGTCACCGGTCCCTATCCCGCCGCCCTGTCGAACTTCACCGTCTGGCAGAACCGCTCGACGGAGTTCCGCCGGACCACGGCCGACAACGGCACGGCGACGGTGCGCGTCAGCGAGCGGCCGGGCTTCGACGACATCACCCTGTCGGGCTTTCTCCGGCGGGCGCTCTCGGGCTTCGACCTGGCGGTCGAGCGGGCGAACGGCCGAACCCGGCTCACCGGCCGGCAGACCGGCCCGCTGACCGTGCCGCTGCCGACCGGCCTGAGGCGCGGCCGGAACGCCACCCTCGACGCCGAGATACGCGGCGACGTCGTCCGGTCGGTCACGGTCCGCGCCCGGGCGGCGTACGCCGATACCGACCGCCCCGTGACCGTTCGAATGCGATATACCGTCCGGCGCGTGGGCGACACCGACCCCACCCGGCCCGCGTGGGCGGTGGCGAACGGGACCGCCTGACGCGTCGCTCCAGTCGGGTCCGACGGTGAAAAAATAGGTGCGTCCCGCGCTACCCGAGCGATTCGATGTTCTGGCGGCTACGCCATCGGGGGCTCGGCGGCCGACCTCAGGCCAGCTTCTCTATGTTCTCGACGACGGCGTCGGCAAAGTCGGAGGTCGAGAGCTTCTCGCCGCCCTCTATCTGTCGTTCGAGGTCGTAGGTGACCTGGCCCGACGAGATGGTCTCCTCGACGGCGTCGCGCACGAGCTGGCCGGCGTCCTTCCAGCCCATGTATTCGAGCATGAGCCGACCGGAGAGAATCATCGCGGTCGGGTTGACCTTGTTCTCGCCGGCGTATTTCGGGGCCGAGCCGTGGACCGGCTCCGCGAGACAGCGCGCCTCGCCGAAGTTCGCGCCGGGGGCGATGCCCAGGCCGCCGATTTGCGCGCCGGCGGCGTCGGACATGTAGTCCCCGTTGAGGTTCATCGTCGCGATGACGTCGTACTCGTCGGTCCGGGTCAGGAGCTGCTGGAGCATGTTGTCCGCGATGCGGTCGTTGACGACGAGCGTGTCCTCGGGGGCCTCGCCGTCGTACTCCTCCCACAGCTCGTCCTCGGTGATGACGTCCTCGCCGTACTCCTCCTCGGCGACCTCGTAGCCCCAGTCGCGGAAGGCGCCCTCGGTGAACTTCATGATGTTGCCCTTGTGGACCAGCGTCACCGAGTCGCGGTCGTTCTCGATGGCGTAGTCGATGGCCTCACGGACCAGCCGCTTGGTGCCGTACTCCGTGATGGGTTTGACGCCGATGCCGACCGGGCCGTCGTGGATGGTGTTGTCGAAGCCCATCTCCTCCTCGACGAACTCCTTGACCTGCTGGACCTCGTCGGTGCCGGCCTCCCACTCGATGCCGGCGTAGACGTCCTCGGTGTTCTCACGGAACGTGACCATGTCCATCTCGCCGGGGTCTTTCACGGGGGAGGGGACGCCGTCGAGGTGGTAGGTCGGGCGGACGTTCGCGTAGAGGTCGAGCGTCTTCCGGAGCGCGACGTTCAGCGAGCGGAAGCCGGCGCCGACGGGCGTCGTCAGCGGGCCCTTGATGGCGACGTTGAACTCCTTGATGGCCTCGACGGTGTCGTCGGGGAGGTTCTCGTCGTACTTCTCGCGGGCGCTGGAGCCGGCGTAGACGCGCATCCACGCGATGTCGCGACCGGTGGCCTCGGCGGCGGCTTCGAGGACCTTCTGGGCGGCCGGGCCGACGTCGACGCCGATACCGTCCCCGTGGATGATGGGAATTATCGGCTTCTCGGGGACGTCGAGCGTGTTGTCGTCGGTAACCTCGATTTTCTGTCCCTCGTCCGGGACATCCACTTTGTCGTAGTCGTAGCCCATATCGCGCCCCATGATAGTTGCACCTAAAGGGCTGCCGTTTTCCCGCTGATATGGTAACGCACGCCAGCCGAAGACGCGGGGCTGTCACCTGACGGCGCCGACCATCGCTCGCAGTTCCCGCGGGACTGTCGAGGCCATCGCTCGCGGGAGTCTGCGGCGGGCGTTCCTGAGGGACTCGCCGAGCGCCTCGCTCGCGTCGCCGAAGAGGCCCGTGCCGTGACCGAGGAGCACGCGGTTGGGGTCGACGCCCGCGAACGCCGCCCGGGGCGGCGCGAGCCGTGCGAGGACGTTCAGGCCGAGCCGTTCGTCGCCGACGGTGAAGGCCGGCCCCGAAGAGAGCACGTCCGGCACGTACAGCGTCGCGTCGCGCTCGCGGTAGGCGACGGTTTCGGTCCACGCCCCCAGTGGACTGACTCGACGGAGGTCGAAACCGGCCAGCGAGTCGGTCACGCGACGGACGGGCGCGTCGACCATCTCTGCGGCCCGGTCCAGCCCCGTCGGCACCGTCACCGGCACGCCATGGCGCTTGGCAAAGACCCCGGCGTCGCGGGCGTGGTAGTCGGCCAGCACGGCCACGCCGACCACCTCGCCGAGGTCGGCGTAGACCGCCTCGACGCCCGGTGCGTCAAGCGGGTCGACCAGCCAGACGCCGCCGTCGGGGGCACGGAAGGCGTGACTCGTCCGCTGGCCGTCTTCGTCCGGACGGGCCCGCCAGCCGACGCCGCGGTGCCAGCGGTCGACGACCCGGTAGTCGGCGCTCTCCTCGCGGCGGTACATTGGCATGGCCGAGTGCTCTGTCGCCCGGGGAATACGTTTTCCGCTCGACGGCCCAAGTCAGCGTATGTACGTCGCCGTCCACGGCGGTGCCGGCAGTCCGCCCGAGGAGCCGACCGACCGCCAGCGCGCACTCGCTGCCGCGGTCGAGCGTGCCCGCGAGGCCGACGCGCCCCTCGCCGCCGTCCGCGAGGCGATTCGGCCGCTCGAACGGGACCCCAAATTCAACGCCGGCGTCGGCGGGGCCGTCCAGAGCGACGGCGTCGTCCGGACCGAGGCCGGCGTGACGACCGGCGACGGGACCGCCGGTGCCGTGGCCGGGTTGACGGGCGTGGTCCACGCCGCCGACGCGGCCGCCCTCGTCGCCCGCGAGACGCCCCACCTGCTCGTGGCCGGCGACCCGGCGGTCGAACTGGCGGCCGCCCGCGGCATCGAGACGGACGCCGACCTGCTGACCGAGGCGACCGGCGAGCGCTACGCGGCCGCCGACCCGCCCCCGCTCGCCGACGACGCCCACCTCCCGTGGGTCCGCGAGCGCTTCGGCGGCACCGACACCGTCGGCGCGGTGGCGACCGACGGCGACCGGTTGGCGGCGGCCACCTCGACGGCCGGCCGGTGGTTCGCGCTGGCCGGTCGCGTCGGTGACGTGCCACAGCTCGGTGCGGGCTTTTTCGCCGACGAGCGCGGCGGCGCCAGCGCCACCGGCGAGGGCGAGGCCATCGCCCGCTTCGGGCTGGCCCGGCGGGCCGTCGAGCTGCTTGACACGTTCAGCCCCAGGGAGGCCGCCAGCGAGGCCATCGCCGAGTTCGGTGCGGAGACGGACGGCAAAGCGGGTGTGCTCGTACTGGACCACGAGGGCCGCGTCGGGCGCGAGCACAACACTGCCGCGATGCAGACGGCGCGAGCGGGGCCGACCTGAAGGGTTATTACCACACTTCTCGTCCGGAAAGCTATGTCCCTCGTCCAACTCACACTCGCGGCCCTGTTCGCGACCATCGCCGCCGGTGTCGCCGCCGTCGACGCCAGCCGTCGCGGCCGGTCGTGGCTCACGCCCGCGGTCGCCGTCGGCGCCGTCGCCTTTGTCGCGTCGCTCGGCGTCGTCGCCGCGGACGCCCTCCTGCTGTCGGCGTACGCCACCCTAAACGGCCAGCCGCTGGTGGTCTCGACGCCGCGTGAACTGCTCGGCCTGACAGTGGCGGCAGTCGCGGCGGTCTCCGGCGCGGTCTGCTCGGGGTACGGTTCCCTCGTCCGCTTTCGCCACGCAACGTAGACCACAACGACAAACGCTTTCACCAACACCACCCAACGCCGCCACATGAGCGACGTGGACTTCGAAGCCGAGCAGTACGAGAAGTGTCGCGAGGCCGGCGAGATTCTCGCGCAGGTGCGCGACGAAGCCGCAACGCGCGTCGAAGTGGGGGGCTCCCACCTCGAAGTCGCCGAGTGGGCCGAGGAGAAGATTCGGGAACTGGGCGGCGAGCCCGCCTTCCCGGTCAACATCTCCATCGACGAGGAGGCCGCCCACGCGACGCCCGAACGCGACGACGACAGCACGTTCGGCGAGGAGATGGTCAACTTAGACATCGGCGTCCACGTCGACGGCTGGCTGGCCGACACCGCCGTCACCGTGGACCTCTCCGGGCAGGACGAACTGGCCGCGGCGTCGGAAGAGGCGCTCGACGCGGCTCTGGAGGTCGCCGGACCGGGCGTCGACGTCGGGCAAATCGGTGCGGCCGTCGAGGAGGTCATCGAGGGGTACGGCTTCAACCCCGTCGTCAACCTCACCGGCCACGGGCTGGGTCACTGGGAGCAACACACCGCGCCGAACATCCCGAACCGCGAGGTGGCCCAGGGCGCGACCCTGTCGCCGGGCGACGTGGTCGCCATCGAGCCGTTCGCGACGGACGGCCGCGGCAAGGTCCAGGAGGGGGGCAGCGAGGAGATTTTCGCGCTCGAACGCGAGGGCTCGATTCGGGACCGCAACGCCCGGCAGGTGCTGGACCAGGTCACCGAGGAGTTCAGGACCCTCCCCTTCGCCGCCCGCTGGCTCGACTCTCCGCGGGCGAAGATGGCGCTGCGCCGCCTCAAACAGCAGGACATGGTCCATGGCTACCCCGTGCTCAAGGAGGAAGACGGGCGGTTCGTCAGTCAGAAGGAACACACCGTCATCGTCACCGACGACGGCGTGGAAGTGACGACGCGGTCGCGGTAAGCGCAGTCGCTTGCGACCGCGAGATGCGGACGGGCGCTCCGCGCCCGTGAGCGCGCAGTCCCGTGGGGGCGGGGTCGGCACTCACCCACCCGACCGGGCGACCCCCGAAGGCGGTCCGGACGGAGAACACTGGTCCTGTCAGACTGTCCGGTCTATGCGTTGTTCATCCGCGTGCTCGTGGTCGCGCCACAGACCTGGCACTCGCTGACCCGATACGGTTCGCGCGAGAACTCGGCGTTCTCGGATTTCGTGCTCTCGGTCTGTATCTGGACGCTGACCGCGTGGGGCGTGTCGCGTCCGCAGTCCGCGCACGCCTCCGACATATCGACCCCGTCGTTTGTAGTAGCCATCCCACCCACTACTCCCGCGGATAGCAGCATAAAAAGACGCTACCGTTGAGGCCGTTCAGACGGTTTAACGGTCGGTGCCGTCTCGAACCCCGGCCGTCGAAGCGCTCGGCGCCGGAAAACGCCGTTCGCGCCGTTTCTCAGACGGTGATATTCGGTTTATCGGCGTGAACGGCCGAAACTTTTAAATATACGTTCCGGGAGTCGAAGTGGTTTTGGACCGGGGCCCGGAGCCATCTGTATGGAGAGCGTGTTCGCGCCGTGGCGCATCGAGTGGGTCGAGCGGGAGGAGAACAACCCCGACGCTGACTGCGTGTTCTGTGCGTTCCGGGACGCCGATGCCGACCGCGAGAACCGGGTCGTCGCCCGGAGCGACCACGCGTTCGTCCTGCTGAACAACTACCCGTACAACCCCGGTCACGTGATGGTTATTCCCCACGACCACACCGGCGCATACGGCGACCTCGACGAGGCGACACTGCTTGACCACGCCCGACTGAAACAGCGCACCTTCGACGCGCTGGAGCGGGGTATGGGCCCCGACGGCTTCAACGCGGGTCTGAACCTCGGCGGGTCGGCGGCGGGGGGTTCTATCGACGACCACCTCCACACCCACGTCGTCCCGCGCTGGGAGGGCGACACCAACTTCATGCCCGTCGTCGGCGACACCCAGGTCATCGTCGAGGCCGTCGACGACAGCTACGACCGCATCCACGACGGGTTCGCCGCGCAGGACGGGACCAGCGTCCCCGGGCCGGACGCGGCGGTGCGCATCGAGGCGCCGCCGAAGGGGCTTTAGGCCGCACGGACTACTCACGGACAGATGGCTCGGCGCGACACACTCCGGCGGGTCGGCCTCCTCGTGCTGGGTGTCAACCTCGCGCTGGCGCTGCTGAAAGGCGCGGTGTGGCTCACCACGGGGAGCCTGGCCGTCCAGGGCGAGGCGGTCAACAGCGCCGCCGACACCGCCTACTCGCTGGTCGTCGTCGCCGGACTCTACCTGACGACCCAGCCGCCCGATTTCGAACACCCCCACGGCCACGAACGCATCGAGCCGTTCGTCTCGCTGTTCGTCGCCGCCGGTATCTTCGCGGCGGGCGGCGTCGTCCTCTTCCAGGCCGGGCAGGCGCTGCTGTCCGGCGACAGCACCGTCACGCAGGGTCCCTACGCCGTCGGCGTGCTCGTGCTGTCGGCGGCCGCGAAGTACGGGCTCTACCGGTACTGTCTGGCGGCCGCCGCCGACGCCAACTCGCCGGCGCTGGTGGCGACGGCGAAGGACAACCGCAACGACATCCTGACCGCGGGGGCGGCGCTGGTCGGCGTCGTCGGCGCCTCCGCGGGCTACCCGCTGCTGGACCCGCTCGCGGCCGGCGTCGTCGCCGTCGGCGTCCTCTACACCGGCTACGAGGTCGTCCGCGACAACGTCGCCTATCTCGTGGGCGCGGCCCCGCCCGAGGACCTCCGCCGGGAGATACTCGAACGCGCGCTGGCCCACGAGCAGGTCCAGGGCGCCCACGACGTCATCGCCCACTACGTCGGCCCGGAGATAGACGTCAGCCTCCACATCGAGGTCGAGGGCGAACTGACGCTGTACGAGGCCCACGACATCGAGACGGAGGTCATCCAGTCCGTCCAGTCGCTCCCGGAGGTCGACGACGTGTTCGTCCACGTCGACCCGAAGGAACTGGGCGAGTGGAAAGACGACGACGAGGTCGAGCGGCTGGCGGACCTGGAGTGAGAAAGACCGGCTCGGAGTTTTATCACTCATGCCGCCGTTCGGTGTCGTATGGCAGGCGACACCGCGGAACGTGAGGGCACCGAGTTCAGACTCGGCCGACTCGTCTTCGGCCTCGGAATGGCGCTGCAGGCCACAGAGGACTTCCGGGACATGGACGACACCGTCGACTACGCCGAGTCGGCGGGGGTCCCGTTCCCGGACCTGCTCGCGCCGCTGGCCTCGGGGACGATGCTCGTCGGCGGGCTGGGCGTCGCGTTCTGGCGGCTCCCCCGCGTCGCGACCGGCGCGGTCGCCGGCTTCCTGGCGGTCGTCACCCTGACGATGCACGACTTCTGGAACGCCGACCCCGAGGACCGCGACGGCGAACGGCTGGCTTTCTTTGGCAACCTGGCGATGTTCGGCGCCGCACTGGCGTACCTGCAGGAGGCCTACCGGGGCGAGTAGGCCAGTACCTGGCCCCAATCGGGACAGAACGGGTGTAGGCGTGGCTTACGGGTGATAGGTCTCTGCTAGACAGGTTCGCCGTCCCGGGGACTCGGCCGCCGCTCGCGAGAACTCGGAGGTTCGCTCCCGATTCGGCGTCCCCCTTCCCCGCGACTGGGGGGACGCGCCGTCCATTTCTATCGGTTAATTGACCGGTATTGTCAGGGTCGGTCGGGCGCCTGGGAAAACGGTGTCTCGGTGGGGTAACGATGCCTCTACTCATAACCCACGATTAACTAACATCGTCGATTTCTACGGATGTATTGAGCAACAAATGACTCAAACGTGTGGTGATTATGCCGATTGACAGACGAACGTATCTGAAGACCGCGGCACTGACGGGCGGCGCGCTCGTCGGGGTCCGGGGAGTCGGGGCAGCGAACGACCACGGGAACTCCGGCCGGAGCGGGCAGTCTCCGGAGTGTCCGCCCGGGACCACCGAAGTTGCGAGGTACACGGTCGAGGACGGCTCGCTCGCCCTCGATTCGGGCGACGACGTCGTCAGCTTCGACCACCTCCCCGAGCAGGGACCGGTCCGGTCGTTCTCCTGGAAGGCCGAGACCGGTATCGCGGTCCTGCACGTCCAGTTCGGACCGGACGGCCGGTGGGTCGAAGGCGGGTTCTCGGGGACGGTCGACGTCGAGGACGAGACACAGCCCATCAGCCGCGTCGTCTTCTGCGAACCCCGCGGGGGGCGAGCCGTCCTCTGCGAACTCGACATGTTCGACGACCGTCCGAGCACGTACGACACCGAGTTCAGACTGGGCGGTGACCCGGCCGCTCCCGACGGCGATGCGACGGATAACGGGGCCGGCGACGCGAGCGGTGACGACAAAGACCGCGAGAACGTCGTCCACGTCGTCAGCGAGCGACAGACGCGCGATTACGCTCACGGGATGGCCAGTATCCTCCCACGGGTCGACGACCGTATCACGCTGGACAGCCTGGAGACGCTGACCTACGACTACTACGAGGGCCCGCACAACACCGGCTCGATACCAGACGAAGTGTTCGTCTCCTTCCTCACAGCGGACGACCAGTTGAAGCTGGCCGTCGAGAGCCTCAACCGGCAGGACGCGACCGAGGAGTGGGCCACGCTGGACGTCAAGGACGCCATCGACACCGTCGCGTGGGACGTCGAGTCGGTCGAGTTCATGGATATCGTCACCAGCATGGGCGCGATAAACACGGCTCGGGCGCTCCGAGACGACCCCGACGAGACCGTGGTGCTGGCCGACGCCTACCCCGACGCGACGCTGGCCGGGGTCGGCTTCGGCGCCGGGAACACACAGTCGAAGACGCGTCTCGACCGCTCCTTCGACCACCTCGTGGTGGGCTGGAGCGACGACGACGAGAGCTACGAGCGGACGTACGACTTCCCGGCGCTCCTGGCGCTGTCCGTCGACGAGGTCACCCGGCGCGGGCAGGGCCAGCTCCGGGTCTCGCTGTCCTTCCAGCAGGAAGAGACGGGCATCGGCCTCTCCGATGTCGTCGAGGACACGGTGAAGCTCAACAACTACGGGCGGTTCGCCCCGCCGACCGAGCGGGGCGTCCCGGCCCAGAAAGTCGCGGTGAACGACGGGAGCCTGGAAGCCAGCTTCCGTCCGTCCGCCGTCGACGACGTGGTCGACGACGACCGCTTTATCGTCTCCGGTGACTTCGCCGTCCCGACCGGTTCGTCGTTCTTCGCGACCGGCGAACTGGAGTGAGCGACACGCCGGGCGACGCCCGGCAGGTCGTCTCACTGGCGCCGTCGCGGCCTCGACCCGCGAGCGGCGCCCGCCCGCATCGCCGCGCGGTGACCGTCGCTCGGCCCGTGGAACCGCCTTTTGCCCTCGAGATTCTTCTCTATCGATACGTTAATTCAAACACACGATGGCCACAAACAATTTGACTCACTCCGGCGAGCGTTCCCTCGTCTATGTCTTCGCATTCGCGGCGCGAACTGTTGACAGGTATCGGGGTCGGACTCGGCGGACTGGTCGCCACGGGTCCCGCAGGCGCGGAACAACGGGGTCGTCACATCGTCGGCACGAGCACCCCGGCGGCACGGCGAGCGGCCGAACGCCGAGCCGAAAGCGTCCACAGGGTCTTTGACTTCGACGACATCGGTCAGGCGGTCGCCGGGCGGTTCAGCGAGCAGGCGCTCGACGCGCTGCGGAAGAATCCGAACGTCCGGTACGTCGAGGCCGACGGCACCGTGGAGGCGATCGCCCAGACGGTCCCCTGGGGTATCGACCGGGTGGACGCCGACGCGGTCCACGCCGACGGCGAGACCGGCGGCGACGACACCGACGGCGAGGGCGGTGCCGACGTCGCTATCATCGACACCGGCATCGACGCCGACCACCCGGACCTGCAGGCGAATCTGGGGACCGGGCGGGCCTACGTCGACTGTGCGAGCACCGACTGCGCCGAGCCCTGGGACGACGACAACGACCACGGCACCCACTGTGCCGGTATCGCCGGCGCCGCGGACGACGACGGGGGCGTCGTCGGCGTCGCGCCCGCCGCCACGCTGCACGCGGTGAAGGCGCTGAACGGCGACGGCGGCGGCTACCTCTCGGACGTCGTCGCCGGCATCGAGCACACCGCCGACCAGGGGTACGACGTCGGGTCGCTCTCCCTCGGCACGCCGTCGAGCTACGCGACGCTCCGTGACGCCTGCCGGTACGCGGCGGACAGGGGCGTCCTGCTCGTGGCCGCCGCCGGTAACGACGGCTGTTCGGGCTGTGTCAACTATCCGGCGGCGTACGCGACGGTGGTGGCGGTCAGTTCGACCGACAGCGACGACACGCTCTCCCCGTTCTCCTCGACGGGGCGGGAAATCGACATCGCGGCACCCGGTGGCGGCGTCTACTCGACGGTGTCGGGCGGCTACGCCACGTTTTCCGGGACGAGTATGGCCTGCCCGCACGTGGCCGGCGCGGGCGCACAGCTCATGGACAACGGGTACACGAGCGCGCAAGCGCGGGACCGGCTCACGTCGACGGCTGAGGACATCGGCCTGGGGTCGGCCGAACAGGGCAGCGGCCTGCTCGACGTCGAAGCGGCGGTTGGGGCGTCGACCGACGCCGCGCCGACCGTCTCGTGGGTGACCCCCACTGACGGCGAGACGGTCTCGGGAACCGTGACGGTCCAGATAGACGCCAGCGACGACGAGGACGGGGCGGGGACGCTGGACGTGACCTACACGGTCGGGAGCAGCAGTCGGTCGACGACCTACGACAACACCTCGGGCTACTACGAGGACGAACTCGACACGACGCAGTTCGCCGACGGCGACCTCACGCTTTCGGCCACGGCGACCGACTCGGCGGGCACCACCGCGACGGCGGCCGTCACCGTCACCACGGACAACACCGAGGCCGCGCCGACGGTCGACGCGCTCTCGGCGGCGGAGGTCGAGACGGCCGACGGCGACGCCGAGTTCGACGCGAACTGGCGCGTGACCGACGCGGACGGCGACCTCTCGTCGGTCGACCTCGTGCTCCGGGACGCCGACGGCGCGACCGAGGACGCGGCGACGGTGAGCGTCGCGGGCGACGGGGCCAGTGGGACTACGCGGCTGGTCGCCGCCGGCGCCGACGGGTCGGGCAACAGCTACACCGTCGGAGCCACCGTCACGGACGCGGGCGGTCTGACGGGCGGTGAGTCGACCGGTGTGAACGAGACCGAGGAGACCAACGCCGCGCCGACCGCCGCTATCGACGGACTGCGCGACAGGAGCAACCCGCGGTGGGACCGCTTCGACGTGGACTGGTCGGCGGGCGACGCCGACGGCGACCTCGACAGCGTCGTGGTCGCGTTGCGCGACGGCAGCGGGCGGGTTCTGGACTCGGCGACCAGCCGCGTCAGCGGCGGGTCGGCAGCCGGCGTCGACGGGGTTCGCAGCAAGCGCACCGCCGCCGAGGTGGTCGTGACCGTCACCGACACCGACGGCGCGACAGACTCGGCCTCGCGGTCCGTCTGAGACTTTCGGGTCCATTCACAGCGCGGCCACCGCGACGAGGGCCACGCCGCTCCCGACGGCCGCGTAGCCGACCCAGCGGGCCCACCGCTGGCCGTCGGCCGAGAGTCGTTCCAGCGAGAGGACGCCGGTGACGAGCGCCATCCAGCCCAGGTTCATCGAGCCGACGGCGACCATCAGCCCCATCAGGACGCCGCAGGCGGCGACGTCCTGTCGGCCGAACTGCCACCCGAGCCGGACGGGCCGGCGGTCCTCGGCGCCGGGCGGGAGGAAGCCGGCGGGGGACCGACAGGACTGCAGCGCCCGGCGCTTGAGCCCCGATAGCTGGAACCCGCCGACGGCCAGCAGCGCGACCCCGAGGTACGCCGGTCCGAACGCGGCCGCGAGGGCTCCGAGCGGGACGACGGCGACGACGGCCAGCGGGACGACGCCGACGGCGACCCACAGGAGCGTGTAACTGGCGACGAACGCGAGGGCGGCGGTGGCCGGGGCGGCGTCGGTCCGGCGTGACTGCCGGTCGGCGTACCACTGGAACGCCGCCGCCGAGGAGGGGTACATCATCGCCACCATCATCAGCCCCCACATCAGCAGGTAGTGGCCGACGCCGACGGCGCCGTGGGTTAGCGCCACCGTCTCGGCGACACCCGGGCCGCCGTGGCCGGCGTGGCCAAGCAGCGCGTATTCGAGCGGGTCGTGGAGCACGAGCGCCAGCCAGGCCAGCGCGGCGACGACGTAGGTGGCGAGGGCGACGGGAACTGTCGACCGGCGCGTGCGCGTGGCTAGCCGTTCGAGTGTCGTCACGGGCATCGGCGTGGGTAGGGTCGATAGGTCATTTGAACGGGTTCTCCAGCAGGTCGCGTTTGACTTCGGTGCCGACTTCGACCGTACAGTCGCCCTCTGGGGTCGCGATACAGGTCAGGACGTAGCCGTCGTCGCGGTGGCGCCGCTTGAGCGCTCTCGGGGGGCGGTCGTGGGTCACGCTCCCTGCCAGCACCCGCCCGGTGCAGGTACCGCAGGCGCCCGTCCGACAGCCATAGGGCAGGCACAGGCCGGCCGCTCGTGCCGCGTCGAGGACCGGTCCGTCAGCGTCCTCGATATTGGCGCTGGGGCCGTCCCGCCACACGAGCCTGAGCGTCGCCATCTACGTGACTCACTCCCAGACGTCGCTCGTACAGTCGCCGTCCGGCCAGCGCATCTCGTGGGCCCGCGCCGGGCCGTCCGGCAGAGCGCCGAAGTCGACGAGGAACTCCTCGTCCAGCGTCATGGTGCCGCGTCGGGGGTCGACGTCCGCCTTCAGCATCACGGACCCCTTCTCGGCCTCCTCCGGGAAGAACTGGTCGTCCCACGAGGAGTACAGCGACGTGGTCCAGTAGAGCCGTTCGCCGTCGAGGCTCAACTGGAGCATCTGGGGGCCGGCGACGATGTCCCGGCCCTGTAGCTCCTGAACGTCGCCGAAGTAGCCGCCGATGGAGATGGTGTCGGCCTCCCGCGGGTTGGCCGGGTCCGAGATGTCGTACATCCACACCTCGCCGTGGAGCCAGTTCGCGCCGTAGAGGTAGCGGTCGTCCATCGAGATGAGGATGTCCGTCGGCAGGGCCGGCACCGGCATGTCCCACCCCTCCATCTCGCGGGCCTCGAAGTCGATGACCTTCTCGGCGCGCCACTCGCCGTCGCGCTCGTAGAAGTGAAAGATGTTCGAGGACAGCGCCGCGTCGACGAAGCCGTGGGCGTGTTCCGGCGTGTGGAGGAACCGGACCTCCAGGGGCACCAGCCCCTCCTCGCCGAGGTCGACGGCCTGTTCGACGGTCCGCTCTTCCCAGTTCCAGAACTGCAGTTCGTGGCCGTACTCGCCCGCCTCGACGTCCTCGATGTCGAAGCCCGGCTGGTAGGTCTTTGGCGCCGCCCACTCCGAGGATAGCATCGCGTTGTGGCGGGGCTGGTACCAGAAGTCGTAGTTGAAGTCTATCTCGCCGGGGGCGTCCCACCGTCCCATGACGTTCAGTTCCGCGTCGAGTTCGAGGAAGCCGCCGGGGAGGTCGCCGTCGGCGTTCCCCAGCATCGAGATGACGACGGTGCCCCCGCCGATGCAGTGGACGGTGTGGGGTGCCGAGAGGTCGTACTCGTGGACCTCCTCGGGCTCGATGACTTCGACCAGTTCGGGGTGGTCGCGGTCTTCGGTGTCGACGATGTGAATTCGCGAACTCCGGTTGCCCGGCACGACGAGGTACCGGCGCTCCAGCCCGCCGATGTGACAGGACGAGGAGCAGGCGTTCCAGCCGAAGTGGTGGAGTTCGTCGCCCACGTTGGGCAGGTCGATGCGGTCGATTAGCTGGCAGTAGCTCTCGGACTCGGGGTCGACATCGACCACGGCGAGGAAATCCGGCTTCTCGGCGTCGATGCCGACGTGGTTGCCCATGACGTAGGCGATGCGCTCCCGCTCGGATTTCTCGATGGCCGCCTGGGGCGTCATGTACCCCGGGCCGTGATGGTCGTGGTGAGCGTGGTCCGTCCGCTCGTGGTCGTGCTGTGGTTCAGACATCGGGATTCAATTGGCTCCGCACGCGCTTTGTTACGAACCAGCATCCCGCAGCCCCGCGGGAATTACTTCCGGCGGTCGTTGCGGTTGCAGCATCTGTCGCCAGCCGCGACGCCCGGCGACCGGACTGTCCTGTGAGTACTCGCGTGCACTACGCGCCACGGTACCGAGCAGCGTGGTGTGGTGTCCCCTTCCGGAGAGAAATCGGCCGTTGTCCGACGGTACCGACGAGGCACTCGCGGAGTGGGCAATCTTACTCGGGCGGGTCAGTCGGCCACCACCGGTCGCTCGACCGGTTCGCCGAAGGCGTAGACGGTGCTGTGACTGGTAATCTCCACGTCGACAACGTCGCCGACTTCCAGCCCGCGCTCTTCGGCGTCGACGATGACCACCTGTCGGTAGGCCTCGTCGTAGCCCACCAGCGACGCCTCGGTACCGTCTTCGACCAGCAGTACCGAGGAGGTCTGTCCCACCATCTCCTCGTAGGCCGCGCCCGTCAGCTCCATCTTCAGTCCGCTCATGGCCTTCGAGCGGTCCTTCTTCGTCTGGCCGCCCAGCCCCTTCATGTCGGCGGCGTCAGTCCCCGGGCGCTTCGAGAAGCGCGTGACGTTGATTTTCTCGGGGCTGGTCTCCCGGAGCAGTTCCATCGACTGTTCGTGGTCCGCCTCGTCTTCGGTCGGGAAGCCGACGATGAAGTCCGTCGAGAGCGTCCAGTAGTCCAGGGCGTCGTCGAAGGCCGCGACGACTTCCAGATACTCCTCGACCGAGTGCTGGCGGCGCATGTCGGCCAGCACGTCGTCGCTGCCCGACTGGACCGGCGCGTGGATGAAGTTGTAGAGTTCGTCGTGCTGGGCGAAGACGGCGGCGAGTTCCTCGCGCACCCCGTGCAAGCCCTTCGGGTTCGCCATCCCCACGCGGACACGGAACTCGCCGTCTATCTCGGTGCAGATGCGGTCCAGCAGTTCGGGCAGCAGGCTGGTCCCCTGGTTGGTGTCCCAGCCGTAGACGCCGGTGTCCTGACCCGTAATGCGAATCTCCTTCGCGCCGGCGTGGACCAGCGCGCGGGCCTTCTCGACGTTCTCGTCGACGGCGGGCGACTCGATGCGGCCGGTGGCCTGCTTCGTGATGCAGTACGAGCAGTCGGACATACAGCCCCGCGCGATGGGGAGGATGCCGACGACGCCGTTTATGACCGTCTCCGTGTCGGGCGTGACCGTCGGGCACTCCCCGTTGAGGACGTACTGTGGCACGTCGTCCCAGTGGAGCACTTCGGCGTCCAGGCCGGCCTCGCGGAACTCGTCACCCTGGGCGAGCGCCATACACCCCGTCACGACGAGGTCGGCGGGGGTCCCGTCGTCCAGTTCTCTGGCCCGTGCGAGCATGTTGCGCTCGGTCTTCTCGAGCACCGTGCAGGTGTTGAGGATGGCCACGTCGGCCGACTCGGGACCGTCGGCCGGGTGGTGGCCCCCCTCGCGGAGCGCCTGCTCTATCTGCTGGGTCTCACCTCTGTTGGAGGTACACCCGTACGTCTCGATGTGATAGCGGGCCATCGCTTGCTAGGACGGAGAGGGTTCGCGGGCAAAAGTGCGACGGATTCCGGGTGGTCGCGCCGTTCAGTCGCCGTCGGCGTCCGCGAACGTCGGATACGGCCGCCACTGTTCGACGGCTCACTCCGTTCACCGTCTCACTTCGAGGGCCCTCCTACTCGTCGGCCCCTCGCCACTCCTCGACGATGCGGTCCCCCGCGGAGGCCCCGATGCGGTCGGCCCCGGCCTCGAACATCGCCTTCGCCTCGGCCCAGGAGCCGATGCCGCCGCTGGCTTTCACCGGGCGGTACTGACTCAGCGTCGCCACGTCCTCGACCGTCGCGCCGCCCTCGGAGAAACCGGTGGCGGTCTTGAGGTAGTCGGCGCCGGCGTCGGCGACCAGTCCCCCGACGCGGTGGCGTTCGTCCTCCGACAGCAGCGGCGCTTCGACGATGACCTTCACCGGAATCGGGACGCTGGCGACGACTTCCGAGAGGTGCGTACGGACTGCGTCGTCCTCGCCGGCTTTCAGGCGACCGACGTTACAGACCACGTCGAGTTCGTCGGCACCCTCGTCCCACGCCGTACGGGCCGCCGAGCAGACGGCGTCGGTCGCTCCCTGGCCGTGCGGGAAGTCGATGACGGTTGCGATGGGGACGTCCGCGTACTCGCTCGCCAGCGGGAGCGCCCAGGGCGGGATGCAGGCCCGCATCCCGTGTTGTAGTGCCGCGTCCAGACAGGCGCGGACATCGTCGGCCCCCGTCGTCGGTCCCAGCACCGTGTGTTCGATGCGGTCGGCTACGTCGTCCATACCCGGTACTCAGATGGCACGTACCTAAACGTCCCGGGGTGATACGGGTTGTTGTAGCGACAGTCTGTATGCGCCGACTCGAGGTCGGCGCTACTGGACACGGGCGACAACGTTCCGTATGAGGCCGGAAGCTTTTCAACGACTGAGGGCGCCGTGGGGGATATGGTACTGCCGACGGGCTTTGGGTTGCCACCGCTGCCGTATCTGGTCGTGCTCGTCGGGGGTGTCGTCCTCATCGCTGCGCTGCTGGTCGCTCTGGAGCCACCCGTTGACCAGCGGACCGTCGTCGCACTGGCGCCGTGGATGGCGCTGGGGGGCGCCCTGCACGCGCTCGGCCAGCCCCCCATCGAGCTGTACGACGCGGCGCTGGCCCCGCTCTTTGGAACGCCCTCTGTGTATCTGACCACGTTCAACCTCGTGGGGACGGTGTGGCTCCTGCTATCCTTTTTCGGCGTCCGAACCGGAAACGACGGGAACATCTCGCGGAACCTCGGGCTCGTCGGCACGGGCATCCTGACGGTCGTGCTGGTGCTCTCGGCCGTCACCGCGCTCCGTTCTGGTCTCATCGACCCGGTCTGGCCGACGCTCGCGGTGCTCGCCTCGCTGTTCGTCGCCGCCGTCACCGTGCTCGCGGTGGCGCTCTGGCGGACGCCGGTAATCATCCGGGCGCGCTACGCCGCGCCGGTCGTCGTCTTCGCGCACGCCTTCGACGGCGTCTCGACCGCCATCGGAACCGACGTGCTCGGCGTCAGCGAGCGCTCCCCCATCCCGCGGGCCATCATGGAGTTCGCCGGGAGTCTCCCGACGGCCTCGACGGTCGGGAGCGGGTGGCTGTTCGTGCTCGTGAAACTGGTCGTGGCGGTGTTCGTCGTCGTCCTCATGGACGACTACCTGCAGGAAGACCCCGTCGAAGCGAGCCTCATCCTCTCGGTCGTGGCCGCCGTCGGGCTCGGCCCGGCGACGAACAACGTCGTCCTGTTCCTCTTTGCCGGCTGAGGGCTAGTCCTCGGCGGCGAGATGCGCCGAGAGGTTGCGGTACATGATGCCGTAGAGGAACGCCGCGGCCAGCAGTCCGAGGACGATAGCCAGAACCAGCGACTGGCCCGACCCGCCGATGATTCGCTGGGCGCCGACGGCCAGAAAGCCGAGCACGAGGCCAAACACCAGTGCGATGACCGCCGGGACGCGCATTCGCGGGTGAAACAGCGAGATGTCGTCGCTCATGGCAGGGGAGTTGCGACGGACCCACGTTATTGTTCCGGAGAATCCCCGTCGGTTTTACCCCCCCGGCGTCCAACGGACTGGCATGGCCAAACAACCCCACCTGCTGGTGGAGCCTGGCGACCTGCACGACATCGTTTTGCTGCCCGGCGACCCCGGCCGCGTCGACCGCATCGCCGGTCACTGCGAGGACACCGAAGTCGTCGCACAGAACCGCGAGTACAAGCTCGTAAACGCCAGCTACGAGGGCCGCGAGCTCACGATTTGCTCGACCGGTATCGGCTCGCCGTCGGCCGCCATCGCCGTCGAGGAACTCGCCGCCGTCGGCTGTGAGACGTTCGTCCGCGTCGGCACCACCGGCGCGCTCCAGTCCGGCATCGACATCGGCGACATGGTCGTCGCCACCGGCGCCGCCAAGGACGAGGGCACCACCGAGCGCTACGAGGACAAAGCCGTCCCCGCGGTACCGGACTACGACGTGTTGTCGGCGCTCGTCGACGCGTCGGAAGCCAACGGCGAAGACGTTCACGTCGGCCCCGTCGCCACGGACGACGCCTTCTACGCCGAGACCGAGGAGTACGTCGAGGACTGGGAGGCCGCCGGCCTCCAGTGCGTCGAGATGGAGGCCGCCGCCATCTTCTCGCTGGCCCGTCGCAAGGGGCTCGCCGCCGGTGCCATCTGTACCGTCGACGGCAACCTCGTCGAGGGGACACAGAAGGGCGAGACCGACGCCGACGAACTCCCCGAGAAAGCGAAGAACAACGTCGAGCGCGCCATCGACATCGCCCTGACCGCGGCGACGACCCTCTAGGTCGTCCAGTGGCGAACACCCGGCCGGACCGGCCGGTGTGCTTAGGGTGGCCGACGACACACCCCTAGACATGTTCGACGAGTTCGTCCGGCAGGTTCGGACGCTCCTGCTACGGCTTCGTCGGGCCGAGCGGCGGGAACTACGGGAGTTTCGCCGCTGGGCGGAGACGACCGACCGGCTCGTCCACCTCTCGGTGCTCGTGTTCGTCCCGCTGCTCATCGGGCTGGTGACGCTGCTGTCGAACGCCGTCCCGCAGCTTTCCTTCCTGCTTTTCCCGCCGCTGGCGTCGGGCAGCTACACGCTGTTTGCGAACCCGCGCGGGAAGTACGCCGACCCCGGCCAGTTCGTCGCCGGGCTGACCATCGGCGCCGCCTGTGGGCTGGGGGCGCTGTGGCTGTCGACGGCGCTGCTCACCCCTCCCACGGGGCAGTTTCAGGTGGCCGCCGGGGCGGCGGTGCTCGCGACGCTCGCGACGGGGCTGGTCACGTGGCCGTTCGACATCGAGGAGCCCTCCGCGTACTCGACGGCGCTGCTGGCACTGCTGGTCCAGCCCGCCCAGCGCCTTTCCTTCCTCGGCAGCATCTTCCTCGCGAGTTCCATCGTCGCCGTCGTCTTCGTCGTCTGGCGCAACCGCTTCTACGACCGCCGGGCGACCGTCCTGTACGAGTCGACGACCGGCGACGACCACGTGCTGGTCCCGATGCGGGGCGAGCACGCCCACGCGACGGCGATGCTCGCCGCTCGCCTGGCCGCGGCCCACGAGGCGGGCAAGGTGGTCCTGCTGGACCTCGTCGAGGACGCGACGGTCGCCGAGACCGAACGGGCGATGCTGAACGGCGGTGTCGAGACGGGCACCGTCGAAGCGGGTGGCATCGACAAGTCCGGGGAGGTGAGCGACACGCTCCGCGAGCGAGTCGGGCGCCTGGAGTCCCGCGCCGCGACCGTCGAGACGCGCGTGGGTGTCCCCTGTCAGGTGGTCGTCGCGACCGGCGAGGAGTCCGCGGCGGCGACGACGCTGCGGGCCGCCGAGTCGACGAACTGCGACCTCGTCGTCGCGCCCTACGAGAGCGCACACGGGGCGCTGACCACGTATCTCAGACAGCTGTTCCGCGGCCGGACGGACGTCCTCGTCCACCGCTCGCGCAACGGCCGGACCCGCTGGCGACAGGTGCTGGTCCCGGTCAGACGGGCCAGCGACGTGGCCCACCACATGGTGGACTTCGCCGTCCGCCTCGCCGGCGGGAGCGGCCGCATCGCGGTCGCGACCTGCATCGGCACCGGCGGGGACCGCCGCCGCGCCGAGTCGATGCTCGCCGACATCGTCGAGCCCTTCGCCGGCGCCATCGAGACCCGCGTCAGCGGCACCGATATTCACTCGTTTCTGGACCGGACGGGCGAAGACTACGACCTCGTCATCATCGGCGCGAGCCAGGACCGGAGCGCCGCCTCCCGCTTCATCACGCCGCCGACGTTCGAGCGCCTTGACGACATCGAGACGGACGTCGCTATCGTCGACCGGAACCACTAACGGCGGGCTGTCGCCGGCCCGCGGCGCTACAGGTCCTCCTCGTCCTCGACGGTGAGCAGGTGGTCGGCGACGTTCTCCATGCCCTCGCGACCGAGTGCCGACTGGACGAGCAGGTGGCCGCCGATGACCGAGGGGCTGATGACGGTGTCGGCGCCGGCCCGGCGGAGCTTCTCGACGTTCTCGCGGTCGGTCGCGGCGCCCACGATGTTCACGTCGGCGTTGAGCGAGCGGGCGGTCAGGATGGCGAGCGCGTCCTGGGCGTCGTCGTTCGTGGCGGCGACGACCGCCCGCGCGTCGTCGATGCCCGCCCGCTGCAGGGGGACCTCGTCGCTCGGGTCGTCGGTCAACACGGCGATGTCCCGCTGCTGGAGCCGGGCGGCTCGCTCCTGGTCCGGCGTCACGACGACGAAGTCCGTCGCGTCCGCGAGTTCGTCGAGTATCGGTTCCGTCAGGTCGCCGTAGCCCAGAACCACGACGTGGTTCTCGAGCAGGTCCAGTTGTGCGTCAGTCATGTTACCGAGTGCCTCCGAGAGGCGTTTTTCGATGGCCGGGCCCAGCAGCGTCCCCAGCGCGATGGCGAAACTGGCCGTCCCGAGGACGACCACCGACATCCCGAACAGCGTCGCGCGCTCGCTCGACGGCGTCACGTCGCCGTAGCCGACCGTGCTCGCGGTGACGAGGGTGTAGTAGAAGGCGTCGGTGAGCGTGGAGACGTTGGCGAACTCCTCGCGCAGCGCCCACGTCCCGACGGTGCCGTACACCTGCGCGCCGAGCAGGGCCGCCCCGGCCGCCAGCTGGGCCGTCGAGAGGTCGAGTTCGTGGTCGAAGCGGTGGCGATTGACCAGCAGCGTCGGCAGCGAGACCAGCGACAGGACGACCAGTGGCAGGGAGAGCACGGAGAGCTGTGCCGTCTGGACCAGCCCCTGGACCGCAGACACCGGGAGCAAGACGACGGTGAGATACCACGCCAGGCGGATGCGGCGGCGGAGCCCGACGACGGCCAGCAGCAGTGTAAACCCCGTCAACGCACCGGTAAAGCCCGCGGCCTGCTCGACGCTCTCGGGAATCGGCAGGCCGAGTGCCGCCTCTATCGGGGTGGCGATGTTCGCCACGCCGGTGGCAAAGGACAGCACCGCGACGAGCGTCGGCAGCAGTATCGTCGCCCGGGCGCTGAACCACTCCCGCGACCAGTCCATGTCCCCAGTGTATCTACCGGTGGGTGTAAATGTACTGTCCCGGGGCCAGTGCGCCACGGCGTAGCAATGCGAACGTTCAACCCCGAACGGGCCATACTTGGGGGCATGTACGCGGTCGTGGGCTGTAGCGAGTGCAGCGCCCTCTGGATTGTCGAGGGCCGCCAGGAGACGAGTCAGTGTCCCCGCTGCGGGCAGCGCCGTCAGCACGCCAAACGGCGGAAGTTCGTCGAGACCGACGACGAGGACCACGCCCGCGAGGTGCGGTCGTCGATGCTCGCCAACCGACAGGGCCACGGCGACGCGTTCGCCGAACTCGACTCCTTCGCCGAGATGGACCGGCAGGTCGACGACGCGGGCGTCGACGACGAGACCTATCTGGAGGGGTCGGGGCTGGACAGCGACGCCGTCGCCGCCGCCGGCGACCGCGCCGGTCGGGCGACCGGTGGTTCGACGAGCCGGAAGGAAACCGTCCTGCAGGCGTTGCGGGACCTGGACGAACCGACGGAAGCCGACGTGGTCGCCTACGCCGGCGAGCGCGACGTGCCGGCCGACTACACCCGGCGGGCGCTGGAAAAGCTCGTCCGGGCCGGGCAGGTCAGTGAGTCCCGGGGCACCTACCGGCTCGTATGACCGCCCTCGATCTGGAAGCCGGCCCCGTCGCCGTCGGCTCGCTGGTCGGGCTGGCCGGGGTGCTCTTTCTCGCCGCGCCCGTGGTCGACCCGGTTCCCGTCGGCAGCCTGCGGGTCAGTCCCGTCGCGCTCTCCGCCGTGACCCTCACCGCTGGCTTCGCGCTCGGGACCGCCGTCTTCGCGCTTCGCGGTCGGCGGCTGTTCGCCCTGGCCCACGGCGTCTTCGCCGTCGCGTGGGCGCTGTTGGTGGCCGGGCCGCTGCTGGGCAGCGGCGACCTGCTGCTGGCCGGCGTGGTCGTGCTGGTCGCCGGCGTCGGCTTTCTGACCAGCCAGGCCCGATGAGTGTCAGAGCCAGCCGAGCAACCTCGCGAGCGTCGCCAGGGCGACGAGTATCGTCAGCACCTGCTTCAGGAGCGTGAGCCGTCGTCTGAGCGACGCTACTGTCGACTCCGTGTCTGAGTGTGTCGGTGACATGGTGGGTGCGCCCGCGGGGGCCGCCCGGCGGACACCGGAGCTACCGCCCGCCCGGAGAAAAGCCGTCGCCACGGACCCGGAGCGAAAGTGAAACTGTCAGCGCAGGTCGACGGCGTCGTCGAACAGCGGTTTCAGCCGGTTGATGGTCCGGTCGTCGTGTGCGCCGGGGTCGAGATGGAAGTGGGCGGCGGCGTCGGCGTCCCGGAGCTGGCCGGCGAACATGTGGAGGAACTTAAAGACCGGCTGGAGCTCGGCGAACTGCAGCATCTCCGTCATCGAGTCGAAGCAGACGACGAGCTGGCTGTCCCCGTCGCGGTCGTTGAGGTAGTTGTTGAGTCGCATCCCCAGCCCCGTGATGTCGTTCGGGTTCGCCGTCGTGACGAAGACGTTCTCGGGGACGCTATCGCCGCCCGGCGCCTGACCGGGCTGGTCGCCGACGACGACGATGCCCATCCGGGCCGGCAGGTCGCCGTGGTGGTCGCGCCACCGGTCCGTGAGGTCTGCGGGCGTACCAGAGTAGGTGACGTACAGCACGTCGAGGCGGTCGAGCGAACCGGCGGCCTGCAGGTCCAGACAGGTTCGCCGCTTCTCGTCGCTCAGCGACGGGGCCATCACGATGACGTTCGTCCCCGGGGTCGGACTGTCGAGCGGCATCAGGGGCCTCCGTCGTCGGCCGAGCGAGTGCTGCCGGCGCCCGGTGGCTGCTGGATTCGCATGTAGGGTTCTGCTTCGATGTACTCGACGAGGCGGGTCGATCCCATAAATCCGCTGGGTGACTTCTGGAGTTCGAGATACTGCAGCCCCTTGTCGGTCACCCACGTCTCCAGGGTCTGCCAGGCGCCGTTCTCGTAGAACGCCGCGAGTTCGTCGTCGAGCGTCGCGGGGTTGAACAGGTACAGCGAGGTGTCCTCGGGCCGGTAGAGGTTCTCTTCCTCCCAGAACCGAATCTGGCGGAGCTCGTCGTCCGTCAGCATCGGGAGCTGGGCCTCGACGTTGAGGACGCTGAACATCGGCCGCTCGCCCCGGCGGTCGTCGATGGTCCGGAACACCGCCGCGGGGTTGTCGGTGTCGTGCTCCTGCGGTTTGAACACGTTGCGCTTGGTGTTCTCCCAGATGTTGGCGAAGTCCACCAGGAACAGGTCGTCGTTCGCGAGCAGCTGCTCCATGTCGCCGATGCGTTCGTCGATGATGGCCCGGAGCCGCTTGGGCGGCAGTTCGACCGGGGGCACCATCGTGATGGCGTACCCCTCCTCGTGGGCTCGGGACAGTAGGTTCGTCAGGATGGAGTGAGGGCTGGCGTTGCCGTCGTGTTCCAGCAGCAGGGTCCCGCCCTTGACGATACCGCCGCCCATCAGCCGGTCGAGACCGGGGATGCCGGTCGACATGTGGTCCGACGGGACGAACTCCCCGGGGTGGGTCCGCAGTCGCGGCGAGATGCGGAGCCCGTCGTGGGTGAACGATATCTCGTGGACGCGCGTGTCGTGGTCGACGCCGCGCATCTTCACCACCTCGACGAAGCGATGGTAGTCGCCGCCGACGTTCTCCCGCCAGAGTCGGAGCACGCCGTGGGTGTTGAACTGGACGGCGTCGCTCGCGGCGACGGTCTTGACGTCGGCCCGGTTCAGGTCGGGTTGGGACTCCTCGGCGGTGAACAGGGCCGTCGCGTCGAACTCGTCGTTCAGGAGGCGCATGAAATCGAGCAGCGTCCGCCGGAACACGTCCTGGTCGTCCCCGATTACGGAGAGGCCCGAGACGGAGTCGAGCACGACCCGGTCGGCCGGCGCGAACCGTTCGAGGTACTGCGTGATGTACGTCGCCTCGAACGGCGCGGAGTAGTCCCCGCCCAGCATCTGCCCACCGTCGAGGGTCTCGAGCGTGAGTTCGCGTTCGTCGCCGCCCTCGACTGTCTGTCCGGGGGTCGCGTGCAGCGACGTGACCGTCAGGTTCTCGTGGTCGAGGTCGAACGCGAAGTCGGCGAAGGCGTCGTTCAGTTCGTCGAAGGTCTGTTCGGTGCTGATGAACAGACAGTCCTCGCCGCGAGACAGCCCCTCGGCGAGGAACTGCATGGCCAACGTCGATTTCCCCGTTCCCGGCCCGCCGGTGACCAGAACCGTCCGGCCCTCGGGGAGTCCGCCGTCGAGGATACTGTCGAGCGTCTCACTGCCGGTCGGAACGGACATATAGCTATCTGCCCGGAGTTGGCAACCACCCCATAAATCACTGATGCCAACAGTATCACTCCTGAAATTCGGTCGTGGGGCTCGTCGTAGAACAGTTCCGGACACCGCCGACCCCGGAGTCGGCGCGGCCCGGGAACTCGCTCGGAGAACCCGTCTCAGTCGATGTGGACCACGAGGACGGGGACGGGCGAACTCTCGACGACGCACTCGGTGACGCTTCCCAGGTTGGCCACCCGGTCGCGGCCGGTGCGCCCGTGGGTCCCCATCACCACGAGGTCGACGTCCGCCGATTCGGCGTAGTCCACGATGGCCTTGTGCGGAATGCCCTCCGTCATGCGCGTCTCGACGGGGAGGCCGGCTTCCTCCCCGCCGACCGAGATGTCGTCCAGCGCCACGTCGCCCTCTTCCTCCAGGGACTGGCGCACGTCGTCCTGCGTGTCCTTCTCCGCGGCCAGCACCAGGCGTCGGTCGACGACGTAGAGGCCGTGCAACACCGCGTCGTTGTCGCGGGCGATAGAGACGGCGTGGGCGAGCGTCTCCGTCGTCCCGGAACTCCCGTCGGTCGCGACCAGTACGTTGTCGTACATCCCGTGGGACTGCGTCCCCACGGTACATAGTACTCCCTGTTGGCACGTCACACGCCCCGTGGCGGTGGGCGGCCTTGCTTTCTTCCGCCTCACTCCGTTCGCCACGAGGTGTTCGCTCCGCTCACATCTCGCTACTCCACGGCTCGCTCCGCTCGCCGTTCTGTCGAGGCCTCCCGTCGGTCGGCCTCGGGTATCATGCCACAAACTTTTGCTCCCGGCAAACATTGCTAGTTAATACCATGCAAGGGGAGCGAGAGCCGGTGGCTGACCGGGCGGAACTGTACCTCCGGTCGCTACTGCCAGAGGGGTACAGCCAGCAGCAGGCGGCCACGCTGGAGCGGGTCGCCGACCTCGTCGAGCGCGGCCTCGTCGGGGAGCGGGATGTCCAGGTGTGTGGCCACCAGATACCCGCGTCGGTCACCGAGACCCGGACCGCGGTCGGCGAGCGCCTCGTCACCCGACTGGCTGCCTTTCAGGAGTGGGCCAAGCGAAACGACTGCTCGCTCGCGCCCGCGATGGAGGTGCGACAGGTCGACGACTCGCTGACCGACACGCGATACCGGGCGCTCCGTCTCCCCGCACTGGTGCTGGCGGAGTACCGCGACGGCGACCTCCGGTGTGTCACGCCACACCACGACGGCGACGCCGTCCGCAGCGTCGAGGACCGTCTGGACGACCTGGCGTCGGGCGAGCCGACGCGGTTCGAACCCCTGCGACGAATGACACCGCTTACACCCACCGCGGCCACCGACGTCGAGTCGGCGGACGCCGAGCCGGACGACCCCGACGCCGAGGAACCCGCGCTGCTTCCACAGCGGTAGTGCGTTTCCGAGGCTCGCTTCGCGACCCGCGGACCACCGACGACTCGCTGTCCTCGCCAGTCTGCTCTCGCGTTCACGCGAGACCGCCAGCATCTCAATACACTTATCCCCGGCCGCTGTCGTAGCCACGGGTATGAGTACGGTCACGGTCACTCTGCCGGACGGGTCCACGCTCTCGGTGGACGCAGGCAGCACGGTCGAGGACGTCGCCTACGAAATCGGGCCGGGGCTCGGTTCGGACACCGTCGCGGGCGTCGTGGACGGCGACCTGGTGGACAAGCACACCCCTCTCACGGAGGACATCGAACTCGTCATCGTCACACCACAGAGCGACGAGTACGTCGACGTGTTGCGTCACTCGGCCGCCCACGTCTTCGCCCAGGCGCTCCAGCGGGAGTTCCCCGAGGCGACGCTGACCATCGGACCGTGGACCGACGACGGCTTCTACTACGACGTCACCGGCGTCGACCTAGACGAGGACGATTTGGCGGACATCGAGGCCGAGGCCCAGGACATCATCGAGGCCGACTACGACATCGTTCGCGAGGAAGTTCCCCGGGAAGCGGCGTTCGACCGCTACGAGGACAACCCGTTCAAGCAGGACATCCTCGAGACGGAGGCCGCCGACGAGGACCCGGTCTCGTTCTACCAGCAGGACGACTTCTACGACCTCTGTCAGGGGCCCCACGTCGAGTCGACGGGCGAAATCGGCGGCTTCGCGCTGCTGGAGATTTCGGCGTCGTTCTGGCGCGGCGAGGAGGACAACGAGACGCTGACCCGCGTCTACGGCACCGCCTTCCCGACCGAGGACGGCCTCGAAGAGTACCTCGAGATGCGCGAGGAGGCCCAGGAGCGGGACCACCGGAAAATCGGCCAGGAGATGGACCTGTTCTCCATCGACGACACCACCGGACCCGGGCTCCCGCTGTACGAGCCAAACGGCAAGAAGGTACTCAACGAACTGTCGGACTACGCCGCGGGGCTGAACCAGGCGGCCGGCTACGACGAGGTCGAGACGCCCCACGTCTTCCGCACGGAACTGTGGAAGAAGTCGGGCCACTACGACAACTACGTCGACGATATGTTCCTGCTGGACGTCAACGACGAGGAGTACGGCCTCAAGCCGATGAACTGCCCCGGCCACGCGACCATCTTCGACCAGAAGTCGTGGTCCTACCGGGACCTCCCGGTGCGGTACTTCGAGGACGGGAAGGTCTATCGCAAGGAACAGCGCGGCGAACTCTCCGGACTCTCCCGGACCTGGGCCTTTACCATCGACGACGGCCACCTGTTCGTCCGCCCGGACCAGATAGAGCAGGAAGTGCTGGCGACGGTCGACATCATCCTCGACACGCTCGACACGTTCAGCCTCGACTACACCGTCCAGTTCGCGACCCGACCGGAGAAGAGCGTCGGCAGCGACGAAATCTGGGAGAAAGCCGAGACCCAACTCGAGTCCGTCCTCGACGAGCAGGACATCGACTACGTGGTCGAGGCGGGCGACGGGGCCTTCTACGGCCCGAAGATAGACTTCGCCTTCGAGGACGCCCTGGGTCGCAACTGGGACGGCCCCACGGTCCAACTGGACTTCAACATGCCCGAGCGGTTCGACCTCACCTACACCGGCGAGGACAACGAGGACCACCGCCCGGTGATGATTCACCGCGCGCTGTATGGCAGCTACGAGCGCTTCTTCATGGTGCTGACCGAGCACTACAACGGGAAGTTCCCGCCGTGGCTCGCCCCCGAACAGGTCCGCATCCTCCCCGTCTCCGACGACAACATCCCCTATTGTGAGGACGTCGCCGCCGAACTCGGCGACTTCCGCGTCGAAATCGAGGACCGCTCCTGGACCGTCGGCAAGAAGATTCAGGTCGCCCACGACGACCGGGTGCCCTACATGCTCGTCATCGGGGACGACGAGGAGGACGCGGGGACCATCTCGGTCCGCGACCGGACGGAGCGCGAGGAGAAAGACGTCGGCATAGACGAGTTCCGTGACCACCTCGAAACCGAGGTCGACCAGCAGCGCACCGCCGTCACGTTCCTGGCCGGGCGATAGCCGCGGTCGACACTCTCGTCCGCGGAGACCGCCGCCGTGGTATCGCGCCGCACGAACGCGCCCTTTTGTGTCTCGGGCGTGTCATCTCCGTATGAGCGACGCCGACCAGCCGGGCGATACGATGCGAGAGCGGGCCGGTCGAGCCTCGTGGCTGCTCTATCTCCTGCTGGACGCGAACCGGTGGCTCGTCGCTGGCATCCTCTCTGGGGTCCTGTTCTTGGCGATTCTCGCCGCCGGGCTCGCCCACCCCGTCCCGGCACAGACGCTGTTGACGGTGGCCGACCCGATAGAGACGCTGTTCCAGGCGCTCGTCACGGGTATGATCACCGCCGTCACCCTGGTGTTGACCCTCTCACAGCTCGTCCTCTCCCAGGAGCTGGGCGCGGCCGGCGACCAGCGAGAGCGGATGACCGGCGCGATGGAGTTCCGCGACGACGTGGCCAACAACATCGGAACGCCCATCAGCCCGGCCGAGCCCTCCGCGTTCCTCCGCTCGCTCGTCCGCGGGACCGGCGAGCAGGCCGCGGACATCCAGGACGGGCTCGACCCCGACGAACTCGGCGAGGAGCTGACCGACCTGCTGTCGACGTATCTCGACTCCATCACCGGTAACGCAGACACCGTCACCGAACAGCTGGAGGGCGCGAACTTCGGCGAGTTCGACGTGCTCAAGGCCGCGCTGAACTACAACTACTCCTGGAAGCTCTACGCCGGCCGCCGCATCAACGAGAGCTACGCCGACCAGCTTCCGGACGACGTCGCGGAGCAACTGGACCGACTCAACCGGACGCTGGAGCTGTTCGGGCCGGCCCGCGAACACTTCAAGACGCTGTACTTCCAGTGGGAGCTGTCGAACCTCTCGCGGACGCTGCTGTACGTCTCGATTCCCGCGCTCGCGGTGACCATCTGCTCGCTGCTCTTCCTGAACCCCGCGGACTTCTCCGGGCTGACGCTTGGCATCGCCAACTCGCTGCTCATCGTCGCGGCGGCCGTAACCGCGTCGATGCTCCCCTTTACCCTCCTGCTGTCGTACATCCTCCGCATCGTCACGATAACCAAACGGACCCTCTCCATCGGCCCGTTCATCCTGCGGGAGACGGACCGGTCTGTGGACGTCGAGTGGGAGTAGCGAGATGTCGACCGGAGTGAGACATCTCGAAGCGAAGCGGCGACCGCAGCGAGCCGTGGAGTAGCGAGGGCGACCAGAGGAAAACCGAGACGCCGGCGGCCTACTGTTCGTCCTCTTTCAGTTCGTCCAGTTCGGCCTCGACCTCGCTGTCGTCGACGCTGCCGACGGTGTCGTCTTCGAGTTCCCGTTCGAGGTCGGTCTCGACCGACTCGTCGGCGGCGCTGTCGGCCGTCGGCTCGTCGGCTTTCCCCATCTCGGCTTTCAGCGTGTCGAGTTCGGCGTCGATCTCGCCGTCCTGCTGGACCGCCTCTAGCTCCTTGTCGAGCTGGCTGCGGTCGTCGAGTTGGTTCTCCAGAACGCCGTCCTCGCGGAGTTCGTCCATCGCCTGCGAGCGGGCCTCCATGTCCTCGGTGCGCTCCTCGGCGCGCTCGATGGCGCGGCTCACGTCCTCCATCTCCTCGCCCGCGCCCGTCATGGCCTCGTTGACTCGGACGGAGGCCTTGGCGGCCTCGTGGCGGGCCTTCATCGTCTCCTTTTTGGTGCGGAACTGCTCTATCTGGCGCTGGAGCTCGTCTTTCTGTTCGACCAGCTGGTCCTGCTGGGACTGGAGCTGGCTTATCTGACCGTCCAGCTCCTCTATCTGGCTCATCTTCTGCTTTTTCTTCTCCAGGGCCTGTCGCGCGAGGTCGTCGCGGTCCTGCTTGACGGCCTGGCGGGCCTGGTCGTTGTGTTTCTCGACGTTCTCCTCGAGCCGGCGCTTCTGAATCTCCAGGCGCTTCTTCTGGGTCGTCAGGTCGGCGATGCCCTGCTTGACGTCCTGTAGTTCGTCCCGTAGCTGTTCGTAGCTGTAGTCGAGCGTCTCGGTCGGGTCTTCCGACCGGTTCAGGACGGCGTTGACCTTCGACCTGATGACGTACGATGCGCGCGAGAGGATTCCCATACCCCACAGTTCGGGTCTCTGACCTTAAACTTCTTTCATAGGGTGGGTCCCGGCGACAGCTACACGCGCTTCGAGCCCGACGGTCGAGCTATGAGCGACCCCGTCGTCGTCGCCGGCGGCCGGGAGGTCGTCGGCCGTCTCGATACGCCCGACGCCGACAGCGTCGTCGTGGCCTGTCCGCCCCATCCCCGGCACGGGGGCGCCCGTTCGGACCCGCGTCTCCGGGCGGTGAGCGACGCGCTGGCCCCCGACGTGGCCTGTCTCCGCTTCGACTACGGCGAGTGGGACGACCAGCGGGGCCCGGCACTCTGTACCGGCGACGCCGAGCGCGCCCTCGCGTGGGCCAGGGGCCGCTTCGATACCGTCGGGCTGTTCGGCTACAGCTTCGGCGCCGGAGTGGCCCTGCGGGCGGCCGCCGCTGCCGACCCGCCCGATGCCTGTTCGGCCCTGGCGCCGCCGGGCGAGGCCGTCGACACGCTCGCCGCCGTCGACTGCCCGCTGCAGGTCGTCGTGGGCGAGCGCGACACCACCGTCGACTGGGAACCGGTCGCCGACCGCGCTGCGGCGCTGGGCCAGGCGGTGGTGAGGCTCCCGAGCGGGCACGGCTTCGCCGGGCAGTTCCACCGGCTCGGCCGGGCCGTCGGCGCCTTCCTCAGCGACCGGCTGTAGGCTCCAGGGTCCCGCGTTCGGTCCAGTCGAGCGCCACGACGCGGCCGTCGCCGTACTGGACGAGTATCTCGTCGTCGCCGTCGCCGTCGAGGTCGCTCGCCGTGGCGAACGTCCAGATGGGAACGGACCGCTCGAACGCCGCCCGCTCGGCGCCGGTCGCCCCGTCGAGGACGGCCACGGTGCCGTCGTTGGCGACGGCTATCACGTCCGTCGCGCCGTCGCCGTCCACGTCGCCGAGTACGGGCGCGAACGAGGACTGGCGTTCGCTACCGCCGAGGTCGGTCACCCAGTCGCGCTCGCCGTCGGCCGTCTCGACCGCCATCACGCGCCCGGCGACGGTCGCGTACAGTTCCGGTTCGCCGTCGCCGTCGGCGTCGCCGACGTCGTGCATTCGCGGTGTCCCGTCGACGCTCCGCTGCCATACCCGCTCGCCGGTCGCGCCGTCGGCGGCGACGAGTTGTCCCGTGTCCCCGGCCAGCACCGTCCCGTCGTCGCCGACCGCCAGCGTCTTGGCTCGCGTCTCGCTCCGCCAGCGCTCGGTCCCGTCGGCGCCGTAGACGACCACGCCGTCGTCCCCGCCGAGCACGACCTCCCGCCGGCCGTCGCCGTCGACATCGACCAGTCGCGGCCGCGCCCACACGGTCATGTTCGCGTCGGCGCGCCACGCCACCGAGCCGTTACCGCGGGCGACCACGAGCGCCCCGTCGATGTCGCTGACGACCACCTCCGGTCGGGCGTCGCCGCTGAGGTTCCCGACCGCCGGTTGGCCGTAGCCGTACGTCGACAGCGGCAGTCGCCACTCCTCGCCGCCCGTCGCCGCGTCGAGGACGACCAGCGCGTCGAGCGTCGTCCCGACGGCGACCTCCAGGCCGCCGTCCCCGTCGATGTCGGCGATAGCGGGCTGGGTGAGCGCGTGGGTGAAACAGTCCGCGGCGGGCACGCTCCAGCGCCACGTCACCGCGCCGTCGCTGGGCCGGAGCCTGACGAGCGAGCAGGAGGTGGGGCCGATCGGCTCCGCGTTCGGGACCGCCGCGACCGGCGCGACCACCACGTCGCCGCCCGGCCCGACGCCGACCGAGTGGTGGTTCACCTCGTTGTCGCGGGCGGTGTCACTGCTCCAGGTCTGCGTGAGCGTCCCGCCGCCGGCGGCCAGTCCCGCGACGACGACCCCGGCGAGCAGACTACAGCAAAGCGCCGCCGTGAGCGCCGTTCGCGGTCGCATACTCACTCTCGGGCAGCGGCGCGGATAAGGTCAGCCATCCCGGTCGAGAGCGGTACGTACTTCGGCGCCCACGGCCCAGGTGCGGTATGTACGGTCGCTGGGTCCGGGCGAGCGCGGCGGCGGTCGCGGCGTGGTGGCTGGTCGTCTCGGCGGGTATCGCCAGCGCACACGGGGCGGTCGGCGGCGGCTTCGAGGCACCCATCCCGCTGTGGCTGCTGTACGTCGGCGCCGGCGGGACGGTCGCCGTCACCGCCGGCTGGCTGGCAGTCGGCGGGGCCGACCGGACCGACCGGCACGGGGCCAGAACGGTCACGGTGCCGTTCTGGGCCGGACAGGCCCTCCGAAACGTGGGCCGCGTGCTGGGGCTGTTCGCCCTGGTGGCCGTCCTGGCGACCGGACTGGCCGGGCCACAGGTCGCCGCGGAGAACGTCGCGACGGTGCTGTTCTGGCCTGTCTGGCTGAAGGGGCTCGGCCTGCTCGCCGTGCTCGTCGGGAGCCCCTGGGGGGTCCTCTCTCCGTGGGGCACGCTCTACGCCGCCGTCTCGCGCCTCGAAGGGACTCCGCCTCGCCTCCTCGGCGCCTATCCGGACCGACTGGGCGAGTGGCCCGCCGTCGTCGGCTTCGCGCTACTGGTGGGTCTCGTCGAGAACCTGACGACGCTGCCCCGGTCGCCGCGACTCACCGCGGTGGTGGTGGCGGGCTACGCGCTCGCGATGTTGCTGGGCGCGCTCGCCTACGGGCCGGCGTGGCTCCGCCACGCCGACGTCTTCGCGGTGTTATATCGCCAGCTGGGTCGGGTCGCGCCGCTCTCGGTGACGGCCGCGGACGGGGGGTACCGGCTCGCGCTCCGCACTCCCTGGGTCGCCTGCACGCGGCCGGTGACGGGCGCCTCGACGGTCGCGTTCGTCGTGCTCGCGCTCTACACCGTCAGCTTCGACGGCCTGACCGAGACGGCCCCGTTCCAGTCGGCGGTGGTCGCAGTGCCGACCGGTCCGACGGCGGCCGCGGTCGGACTGTACCTCGGCGGCTTCGGCCTGTTCCTGATGAGCTATCGGGCCGCCGTCGCGGTCGTCGGCCGGGTCGGTGGCGGCCGCCGACCGGCCGCGGCCTTCGCCGCGTCCCTGCTCCCCATCGCCGCCGCCTACGAGGTGGCCCACGTCTACCCGTTCGTCCTCCGGAACCTCGGGACGCTGGGGGTGCTACTGACGGCGGAGGCGGTCACCGTCGCCCCGGTGGCCGGCCTCTCCACGGGCGTGTTCTGGGCCTCGCAGGTCGCACTCGTCGTCGGGGGACACCTCGTCGCCGTCGCCGCCGCCCACCTGGTCGCCGTCGACCGGTACGGCCCGGCCGAGGCCCGCCGGGCACACCTCCCGCTCGTGGCGGTCATGGTCGGCTACACCGTCTGCTCGCTGTGGATTATCTCACAGCCCGTCGTGAACTGAGACGGTCGACGACACGGCGACTGCCGGGCGTATATTTATGCTATATACCTCCCAATATGCGTATATGTCTACCGCCAGTTCCCTGCCCGTCGAGCGAGTGAGCCACGGGGCGGTCTCCCTCGCGGCCGGCTTTCTGGCCGGTCTGACGCTGTTTCTCGCCATCGGCGCCTCGACGGCGGACGCCGTGTTCTCGTCGCTGGCGCTGGCGGCGCTGGTCGCGGTCACGCGGACGTTGACGCGTGTCAACTGAGAGGGCGATTTTCACCGGTGTGCTGGGAGTAACGGGAAATAATCTGGAGTCAACGCTGATTATGCCGGGGAAAATACTATAGACGAGGTGCTTCTGTGGATACAAGCTCGAAAGCGCAATCGGCCGACGGGGTGGAACTGTCCGAAGACCGTATCTTCACGCTGCTCTCGACGCGCCGCCGACGCGAACTGCTCCGGGTCGTCGACCGGCTGGGCGGTGAAGCGACCGTCGGTGACATCACGAACGAGCTCGCGGCCGACGAACACGGCGAACAGGCGGCGGCGAGCCAGCGAAAGACCGTCTACGTCTCTCTGCACCAGACACACATCCCGCGACTGGTCGATGCGGACGTGCTGGTCCACGACGCCCGCGAGAAGACGGTGCGCCTGACCGACCGCGCAGAGGTGTTGCTCGCGTATCTCCGGTTCGACCCCCAGAAGAAGCCGGGGCTGCTCTCGCGAGTGCTGGGACCGGCGGGCCGCAAGCGAGTGAAGTAGCGCCCGCCCGACAGTGCCACTCGCTGGCGAAGATGGCGCGCTCCGAAACCGTTTTGAGGGCACGGGAGCCACCGACAGTATGCCGACCGAACCCGAAACGGACTACGACCCGGAACTGGGTCGCAAGTTCATCTTCGTCACCGGCGGCGTGATGTCAGGACTGGGCAAGGGCATCACCGCCGCCAGCACGGGCCGCCTTCTCAAGAACGCCGGGTTCGACGTGACCGCGGTCAAGATAGACCCGTATCTCAACGTCGACGCCGGTACCATGAACCCCTTCCAGCACGGCGAGGTGTACGTGCTGAAAGACGGCGGGGAGGTCGACCTCGACCTGGGGAACTACGAGCGGTTCCTCGACATCGACATGACCTTCGACCACAACGTCACGACGGGCAAGACCTACCAGCACGTCATCGAGAAGGAACGCGCCGGGGACTATCTGGGCCGCACGGTCCAGATTATCCCGCACATCACCGACGACATCAAACGGCGCATCCGGGAGGCCGCCGAGGGTAACGACGTCTGTATCATCGAAGTCGGCGGCACCGTCGGCGACATCGAGGGGATGCCGTTCCTCGAGGCTCTGCGCCAGTTCGCTCACGAGGAAGACGAGGAGGACATCCTCTTTACCCACGTCACGCTCGTCCCGTACTCGAAAAACGGCGAACAGAAGACAAAGCCCACGCAACACTCCGTGAAGGAACTCCGGAGCATCGGCCTCCAGCCCGACGTGCTCGTCGGGCGTTGCTCGGACAAACTCGACATCGACACGAAAGAGAAGATTGCCCTGTTCTGTGACGTGCCGACCGAGGCCGTCTTCTCGAACCCCGACGTGGACGACATCTACCACGTCCCGCTGATGGTCGAGGAGGAGGGGCTGGACCAGTACGTCATGGAGCGACTGAACATCGCCGACGAGGCCCTGCCCGAGACCGAGCGGGAGAACCGCTGGCGGGAACTGGTCACCCAGCAGACCGAGGGCGAGGTCGACGTGGCTCTCGTCGGGAAGTACGACCTCGAAGACGCCTACATGTCCGTCCACGAGGCGCTGAAACACGCCGGGCTGGAGAAGAACGTCGAGGTCAACGTCGACTGGGTCAACTCCGAGAAGATGCCCGACCACCACGCCGAGCGGATGCGCGAGGCCGACGCCATCGTCGTCCCCGGGGGCTTCGGGACGCGGGGCACCCAGGGGAAGATAGACGCCATCCGCTACGCCCGCGAGAACGACGTCCCGTATCTGGGCCTGTGTCTGGGCTTCCAGCTCGCGGTCATCGAGTACGCCCGGAACGTCCTCGGCCTGGAGGGCGCCCACTCGGCGGAACTCGACGCGGACACGCCCCACCCCGTCATCGACATCCTCCCCGAGCAGTACGAAATCGAGGACATGGGCGGGACGATGCGCCTGGGCGCCCACGAGACCGACATCGAGCCGGGGACGCTGGCGGCCGACCTCTACGGCGGCGACTCCTGTACCGAACGCCACCGCCACCGCTACGAGGTCAACCCGGAGTACTTCGACGAACTCGAAGCCGCCGGGCTGACCTTCTCCGGCCGCTCGGCCAACCGCATGGAGATACTCGAACTCGACCGCGAGGAACACCCCTACTTCATCGGGACGCAGTTCCACCCCGAGTTCCGCTCACGGCCCACGAGGGCGAGTCCGCCCTTCGTCGGCCTGCTGGAGGCAGTCGTCGACGACGAGCCCAGCGAGTCCGCCGACGCGGAGACCAGGGAGGTGAGCTACTGATGGTCGACGTCGAGTCGTTCATCGACGAGAAAATCGAGGAGATAGCCGACGAGGTCGGCGAGAAGAACGCCGTCATCGGGCTCTCCGGCGGCGTCGACTCCTCGACGGCGGCGGCGCTGGCCTACGAGGCCATCGGTGACCAGCTAACGGCGGTGTACGTCGACACCGGCCTCATGCGGAAAGGCGAGACCGACGAGATTCGAGACACCTTCGACTACATGGAGTCGCTGCGCGTCGTCGACGCGAAAGACCGCTTCCTCGCCGAACTCGAAGGCGAGACCGACCCCGAGGAGAAACGGCACATCATCGGCGAGCAGTTCATCCGGGAGTTCGAACAGGTCGCCAGGGAGGTCGACGCCGACTACCTCGTCCAGGGGACCATCTACCCCGACCGCATCGAGAGCGAGGGCACAATAAAGAGCCACCACAACGTCGGCGGGCTCCCCGAGCGCATCGACTTCGACGGCATCGTCGAACCGATGCGCGATTTGTACAAGGACGAAGTGCGGGAAGTCGCCCGCGCGCTCGACTTAGAGGAGATAATCTCCGAGCGGATGCCGTTCCCCGGTCCCGGCCTCGCGGTGCGCATCATCGGCGAGGTCACCGAGGAGAAACTGGCGGTGGCCCGCGAGGCCAACCACGTCGTCGAGGAGGAGTTAGAGGAGTACGAACCGTGGCAGGCCCTGGCCGCCGTCATCGGCAAGGCCACCGGCGTCAAGGGCGACAACCGCGTCCACGGCTGGGTCGTCGCCGTCCGCTCCGTCGAATCGCGTGACGGGATGACCGCCCGCGCACAGGAACTCGACTGGGACACCCTCCAGCGGATGCAGTCCCGTATCACCGGCGCCCACGAGAACGTCGCTCGCGTCGTCTACGACGTGACGCACAAACCGCCCGCGACCATCGAGTACGAATGAACGTCGTCCTCGTCGGGGACGACCCCGAACGGATGCGCGAGGCGCTGGAAGCGGAGGGCCACACCGTTACGGTCGCCGACGTCGGCAACCGCCCCGGACTGGAGGAGGCCGGCGTCCACGACGCCGCGGTGTACCTGCTGACGGAGATGGCACAGGCCACCTCCATCGTGGTCGCGAAGGACCTCAACCCCGACCTGCGCGTCGTCGTCTACGCCGAGGGCTCGCTGCCCGACTTCGCCAGCCGCCAGACCGACCTCGTCGTCGACCCCGAACTGCTCGGGCCCGACGCGGTCGCAGAAGAACTGTAGGTCGCGCGCCCCTTTTAGAGCCTCTCTACGACGTCCGCCAGCCGCTCGCTTCCGCCCCGCTCGAACGGCACGCCGTGGCCCATCGCGGCCACGTCGAAGGCGGGCGCGCGCTCGACCAGCGAGCGGACGCTCCGCGCGACGGCCTCGGTGTCGTAGCTCAGCAGCCACGGCGACGGGTGGAAGCGGCCGTCACCGCGTTCGACGACGAGGTCGCCCAGGAATCCGGTCGACAGCGCCTCACTGACGTAACAGACGTGGCCCGGCGTGTGGCCCGGCGTCTCGTAGACGGTGAACGAGCCGACGGTATCGCCGTCTTCGAGCGGTTCGACCGGGTTGTCGGGCGGCGAACTGAGCGGCCCGCCGAGTCGCTGGACGAGTCCCTTGTGGTTCGACAGCGGCGGTTTCGCCTCGCCGGTCACGAACGGGGCGTCGTCGCTGCCGACGTAGACAGTCAACTCGACGCCGTCGAACGCGGAGAGCCCGCCGACGTGGTCCATGTCGTAGTGGGTCAGCAGGATTCGGTCGAGGTCCCGGAGTTCGAAGCCCGCGTCACGCAGGCCGCCGATGAGTTCGCTGGCGTGAAAGCGCGTGCCGGTGTCGACCAGCGCCAGGGCGCCGTCGTCGACGAGATAGGCGTTGGTTCCAGTGAGGTCGTACCACCAGACGTCGTCGGCGAGCGGGGTGACCATACCGGGCGTTCGGTCTCGGCGTGGAAAATTCGCTCGGAAGCCGAGCGCCGCCCGCTCAGAACGGGAGCTGTGACCGGACGAAGTCGATTCCGGTCTTGGTCTTCGAGGGGTTGCGAATCCAGTCCATCTCGTCGTCGGTCAACTCGAAGTCGAAGACGGCCATGTTCGCTTCCAGGTGGTCGCGACTGGACGCCTTCGGGATGGCCGCGACGCCGTCTTGCTGGACCAGCCAGCGCAGCGCGACCTGGGCGGGGGACTTGCCGTAGCGGTTGCCGATGGTGACCAGCGCGGGGTCCGAGAGGACGCCGCCGCGGGCCAGCGGGCTGTAGGCCGTCAGGAGGACGTCGTGGATGCGACAGTAGTCGAGCAGTTGCCGCTGGTCCCAGTAGGGATGATACTGGACCTGGTCGGTGAGGATGGGGGCCTCGGAGAGGTCGCGGGCGCGGTCCAGGCGTGCGGGCGAGAAGTTGCTGACGCCGATGTGGTCGACGACGCCGTCGTCGACGAGGTCGTTCATCGCGCCGACGGTCTCCGACAGCGGCGCCATCCAGGGGGTGTTTGGCCAGTGGATGAGCAGGCAGTCCAGGTAGTCGGTCCCGAGTTTGTTCAGGCTCTCGCGGGTCGACCGCCGAACGCTCTTCGGGTCCCGGTTGGAGCCGTCGAGTTTCGTCACGAGGAAGACGTCCTCGCGGTCCACGTCGGCGGCCTCGATACCCAGGCCGACCTGGCGCTCGTTGCCGTAGGCCTGTGCGGTGTCGACGTGACGATAGCCCAGTTCCAGCGCCGTCCGGACCGTCTCTGTACACGTCGGCCCGGTCAACTGCCAGGTGCCCAGGCCGAGCGCGGGGACCGACGCCCCCTGGACCTCGATGTGTTCCATACCGTCGGTTGGGCCGCCAGCGGCATAACGGCAGTGTCGCCGGGCGTCTCACGCGCCGAGTGGCTCAGCCGTCGAGTTGGTCGAGGAGTACCGGCGCTTCGGTGGCCAGAATCTCCCTGACCGCCAGCCCCGCCGCGTCGGCGTCACCGGGGAGACAGAAGACGAGCGTCCCGTCGCTGACGCCGGCCGCCGACCGGACGCCGACGATGCCGGTGCCGATGTGGTCGGCCAGCAGCGAGCGAAACGCCTCGCCAAAGCCCGGCAGCGCCTTCTCAAGCAGGGGGTGGACCGCCTCGATGGTCAGTTCGTCGGCCGCCAGCCCGACGCCGCCGACGGTGACGACGACGTCGACGCCCGCCTGTCCGACCAGCGTCTCGACCATCTGCTGGACCCCGTCGTAGCCGCCCCGCAGGCGCTCTCGGCGCACGACCGCGTGCCCGGCCGTCTCGAAGGCCCCGGCCACGGTGTCTTCGAGCGAGGCCCGGTCGCCCGCCACCGTGACCACGGCCACGTCGACGGCGCGACTCGGCGCGGCCGGCGCCGACGCCGGCGGTTCGGCCGCCGACTGCTCGGACCCCGTCGCCGCGACCGCTTCGTCGGCCGGGTTCGCGCCCGCCTCACCGGCGTCTCCCAGCGGGTCACTGCTACCCTCGTCGCCCGCCTCGTCCGGGTCCGCGAGCGGGTCACTGTTGTTCCCCTCGACCGTCTCGTCTGTGCTCACTGTCGCGCCCTCGTCCGCCGGGTCCACCGCCAGGGGGTCCTCGGCCCCCGCTTCGCTCTCCACGGGATCCGAATCGGCCGCCGACCCGCGCTCCTCGGCCAGCGGGTCCGGCCCGTCTGCTGGCTCACCGACCGTCTCCTCGGCCGTCGTGTCCCCGGCTCTCTCCGACCCGTTCCCCTCGGATGCGTCCCCCGTGGCGCCGGCCGCCTCGGCGTCGTCGGTCTCGCCCGACGCCGCGGCGTCCGACGATGCCGACCCGGCCTCCGACTCGTCGTCCGTGGTGGGGCCGCGGCGCGTGTCGCGGGACTGGAAATCGACCATGGCGGTACAACGTCCCACGCCCGCTAAATGGTTCCCCCGTGTGAGCCCCGTGAGGAGACATTCTGTTCCTGAAGACAGCCCGGAAAATTTATGCCGAGATGTGCGGACAGTTCGCATATGAGTGGGGTGTATCACGTGGTGTGTCACGAGTGTCCGTTCGAAGGACTGTACACGACGGCGGGGGACGCGACAGGGCAACGCGAGTTCCACGAGGACGAACACGGACACCGTGTCAGCCATCTCGAAATCAGTCGGCCGAAGCCGCTGATAGACGCCTGAGAGGACTGGTGTCCCGGCGCGACGACCCGCGCGGCCAGCGCTGGCCGGAAAGACGCTCCGCCAGTCCCACGAGCGGCCGACCGCCAGTGTTTTGCGCCCGCTCGCCCGACGGACAGGTATGCAGGCAGTTCATGTGGCTGTCCGGACCCGACGGCACGCTCCGCGGCCGCGACGCCGGGGGAACGGGCGTCGCTCGCTCGACTGCTCGGCCGGGCGGGCGGGTGGGTTCGATGGGTAGCGACGACGACGGTGACGACGGCTACGTCCACCGACCCAGCGGCGAACCGCCCCAGCAGGCCGAGACCAGCGAGGAGTTCGGCGCGGAGGGGTGGGTGCTCGTGGCGATGGTCGTCCTCGGCTTTCTCGTCATCCCGCTCGCCATCCTCCTCTTGCCGGCCGCACAGGGGTTCGTCAGGTCGCTCGGCCTGACGCTCCGGGCCGCCTACCTGGCGCTGCCGCTGGTGCCGGCGTTCCTGCTGGGGGCCGTCGCGGTGTGGTCGGCGCTGCGCTCGCGCCGGTCGTAGTATCGGAGTCGATACTCGGCCGCGAACGTTTATACCGGCGTCTATCCACGGTCGAAGCAAATGGTCCCCTGGTCCCTCGCGGTGGTCCTGCTGGCCGCCGTGGTCGGGATGGGTGTCGCCGTGCTGGTCTGGCTCCATCGCGACCGCCCGGGCGCCGGGCCGCTGGCGGCGTTCGTCGTCGCGGCGAGCCTCTGGGCCGTCGCTCACGGCCTCGAACTCGCCGTCCCCGACGTGGTGCTGATGGAGCGACTGCTCCAGACGCAGCTAACGCTGTCGGTCGTCGTCCCCGTCGCGTGGCTCGTGACGGTCGTGGAGTACACCGGCCACCCGTACTGGCTCACCAGAAAGCGGGTCGCGCTCTTGCTTGTCGAACCCGCCGTCTTCGTCACGCTGGTGTGGTCCAACGGCGCCCACCGACTGGTCTTTCGCAGCCTCGGGGTCGCGGCCGCCGCGGGGACCTCCACGCTGGTCCCGGTCTGGGGGCTGGCCCGCTGGGGCCATCTCGCGTACATGCTCGTGTTGATACTGGCCGGCGGCGTCCTCCTCATCCGGACGATGCTGCGGACGAACGACCGGTTCCAGGGCCAGGTGCTCGCCTTGCTAGTCGCCATCACCGTCCCGACGGTCGGCCACGCCATCCACGCGTTCGACCTCGTCCCCGCACGGTTCGACCCGACGAGTCTGGGCTACGTCGTCTCCGGCGTCGTCCTCTCGGGGGCGCTGTTGCGCGGCCAACTGTTAGACGTCGCCCCGGTCACCCGCGACCTGGGCCGGGAGGCGGTGTTCGCCGAGATGGACGACGCGGTCATCATCGTCGACGGCGCCGGCCGTATCGTCGACGTCAACGCCGCCGCGACGGTGTTTTTCTCGGCGCCCCCCGACGCGCTCTCGGGGCGGGCACTGGCCGACGAACTGCCCGACCTGGCCGCGACGGTCCCCGACGCTGGCGAGCGCGCCCAGACGGACACCCGGCTGGAACGCGACGGTGCGGTCCGGTACTACGACGTCCGGATTACGCCGCTGTATCGCTCCTACGGCGTGGTCTCGGGCCACCTCGTCAGCCTCCGGGACGTGACGGACCGCCGCCAGCGCGAACAGCGCATCGACGTGCTCAACAGGCTGCTCAGACACGACATCCGCAACGAGATGAACGTGGTCCGGGGCAACGCCGACCTGCTGGCGGACAGCGTCGACCCGGCCCAGCGGGACCGCATCGACCGCATCGTCCGGACCGTCGACGACATCGTCGACCGGAGCAACAAGATAGGCCGCGTCTCCGAGGCCCTCGAGAGCGAGCGCGCCAGACCGCTCCGGCTCCCGGAACTGCTGGCGGCGGTCGTCACCGAGGCCCGCGAGCGCCACCCCGTCGCCGACATCGCGCTTTCCTGTCCCGAGGTGTGCTGGGTCGAGGGGTCGCCGGCGCTGACGCTCGCGTTCGAGGAACTGCTCGACAACGCTGTCGAGCATAGCTCGACAGGCAATCAGAACGCGAAGCGTTCCGATGACGCCGTGGAGCACAGCTCCACGGGCCCCGCCTCGCAGGCTCGGCAGGACGCTGTCGAACACGGCGACCCTCCGGTGACCGTGGACATCGAGGTGACCGTCCGAGACGACGGGGTCGTCGTCCGTGTCAGCGACGACGGGCCCGGCATCGCCGCCCACGAGCGGGCCGTCATCCTGGCCGGCGAGGAGACGCCGCTCCAGCACGGCTCCGGGGTCGGGCTCTGGCTCGTGAAGTGGGTGGTACGCAACGTCGGCGGCACGCTCTCCTTTGCCGACGGGCCGGGGACGACCGTCGAGATAGAACTCCCGGCGGCGAGGCCGCCGGCCACCGCCGAACGGCACTCCGACGGGCTACAGACGGACGACTCGCCGATGACGGACCCGAAGACGGACGATTCGTCGACGGACGACTCGCCGACGGACGACCCGCCGGCCGCCTGAGGCCCTACCGCTCCTCGTCCCGGCGCATCGCGATTTCGAACCACGGGCAGAGCCGCAGTTGCCGGTAGTACTCCGGATGCTCGTCCAGTCGGTCGTAGGGGACCCACATGAGGCCGTCGACCTCCTCGGGGTTCGGGTCGAGCGTCGTGTCGGTCAGCGTCGCCTGCAGGACCGCACAGACCTCCCACTCCAGGCCGGCGTTCTCGTAGTAGCGCTTGTACTCGAAGCGGTCGGTCACCCGGAGGTCGTCGTACTGGTCCGGGGTGATGCCCAGTTCCTCTTCGAGGCGCTCCTCGGTCGCCTCGACCTGTGTCTGGCCCTCGACGGGATGGGAGGCGACGGTGCCGTCCCAGCAGGTGTCCCAGAGGCGCTTGTCGGCCGCGCGCTGGGCCAGCAATATGTTGCCGTCCCCGTCGAACAGTAGCGCGGTGAAAGCCCGGTGGCGGATGCCGTCGCCGGTGTGGGCCTCCAGCCGGTTGACCAGCCCCTGTGGCTCGTCGTCGGGGTCGACCGCGATGACGTCTTGCTCGGCGTTCTTGTGCGTCTCGGCGGCGTCGGAGGTCATGGTTGCTATGATACCCGGTGGTGTCTTACGCGCTTCGACTTGCCAGCGGGCGAGAGCGGTGACAGAACTGCACACCGTGGCGTGTCCGCCGACTGCGAGCGCGACTCCACCGCGAAAATCCGCTCGCTGCCCGTCAGTCCCAGCGTTCCTCGTCGGTCGGGTCCGGGCCATCGGATTCGTCGGTCCCGGTCGGGTCGCTGACGTTGGTGGCGATATCGTCGGGCGTGCCGCCGGTGGTCGTCCCCTCATCGGCCGCAGTGGACGTCCCCGCACCAGTCGCCGTCGCCCCGGCCGCGGTCCCGGACTGCTGGCCGACGCCCATCTTGACCGGTCCGTCCGGAATCTCCGGGAGTTCGCCGTAGACCTCGCGGTAGGCGTCGGCGAAGCCGTTCGCCCAGATGTACGCGACGGCCGACAGCCCGAAGAACGCGACGACGGCCGGGCCGACGATGGTGAAAAACACGATACTGCTGACGATGCTGACCGCGATGTTGACGACGATGGCCAGCCCCACGGCCCGCAGCATCGTCCGGTTGGTCACGAACGCCCGCAACACGTCGATGTCGAAGCCCGCGCTCAGTTCGTCCGTGAGGACGAAGTTACAGATCATGATCGGCGCGATGACGGCGATGATGACGATGCCCACCAGGTAGAGGGCGCCGCCGATGAGCGTACCGAGGAACGAGACGATAGCGCTCCGAAGGATGGCTCCCAGCACGAAGAACACCCCCGCTGGAACGAGCGTGATGAACCCGACGACCAAGCCGTACGCGAACAGGATGGCGAACGCCTTCACGCCGTTGATACTGAGCTGGACGATATCGTAGTCGCTCCACTCCGGCGGGTTCTGGGCGTCGCCACGCAGTACCTGTCGCATGACCTCCAGCATGTAGCCGTAGACGGGGAATATCGGAAGGAAAATGAAAAACGATAGGAACGTCGCCGCGCTCCCGATACCGACCCGTTTGACCCAATCCTCGCCCTCCGTCTGATAGCGAAGTGCTGCTTCTATCATATCATCGTAGCAATTCGCGGATATCTGTAAATAACTTATGACTGTCAGTAAACAACTCTGTGTGCGATTTGTACACTGTTTGACTGTTCCAGACGGTCACACGGCTCGCTATCCGGTCCGAGTTGACAGTAACCGATGCACCGCTGTGGAGTGTCGAACCGAGATGAAGTGGCTGGGGAGTTGCGGCCCCAGTTCCCCGTCGGACAGTGCCCGATAGGGACAGAGGTGGGCCAACTCGGATTTGAACCGAGAGCCTCCCGGTTATCAGCCGAGCGCTCAACCTGATTGAGCTATTGGCCCAGGTGAGCGCAACAGAGTGTACCCGAGGGGTATAGAAAAGGGTGACGTTTCACAAGCGCGGTGTCAAACCGCCACAGGGCGCGATACTGCTCGCGGTTCCTGTCACTCGCCGCTGTGTATTTCGAGGTCGCGTCCGCCGTCTGCGCCCTCGCTACTTCTCGTCGGATTCCTCGAAGTCCACGTCGGTCGCGTTCTCGCGGTCGAAGCCGCCGTCGCCGCCGGCCCCGCCCGGTCCGGCACCGCCGGCGTCGGCCGCGCCTTCCTCGCCGGGGAAGCCGCCGACGTACACCTGGCCGGAGGCGAAGCCGCCGGTCTTGGCGTCGATGTAGGGGCGCACGACCCACCGGCGCACCGCGGCACGGATGGGGTAGCGGGTGGGCGGCAGCGCCAGCAGCAGGCCGACGAAGTCCGTCACGAGGCCGGGCGTGAGGAAGAACGCGCCGGCGGCGACGAGCAGCCCGCCGTCGATGAGTTCGTTCGTGGGCACCTCGCCGGTCGCGAGCTTCTGCTGTATCTTCCGGAGTGTCGCGCGTCCCTCCGCCCGCACGAGCAACATGCCGACGAGGGCGGTGAGGACGACCAGCGCCACGATGACAAGCGGCGGGACCGGATAGACGACGCCCGTCGCGAGCGCGACGAGCAACACCGCGTCGAACAGCGGGATGAGCAACAACAGGGCGATAGCCCGGAGCATACCCTCGCTTGCAGGGCCTCGGTCAAACGCTTTTGGATAGCGAGGTCGCGAACGAAGTGAGCGACCTCGAAAAGCGCAGCGGCGACCAGCGGGAACCGCGAGCAGGGAGGCGTGAGCGTAGTGAACGCCTCGGAACGGCACAGCGGTGACCGAAGGGAACCGCGAGCAGGGAGGCGTGAGCGTAGTGAACGCCTCGGAACGGCACAGCGGTGGCCGAAGGGAACCGCGAGCAGCGAGATGTCTCACTATGTTCGACATCTCGAAGAAGCGCAGCGCCGACCAGCACTACCGCTCGTGGACCCGAACGTCGACGGCTTCGGTCGGCGAGAGCGTAATCCGCATCGCGAGGTCGAGCGGCGGTTCGGTGACGGTCTCGAAGCGGTAGCGCCCCGCCAGCGTCGCGATGGCGAGTTTCGCCTCCATCCGGGCAAAGCGCATCCCGATGCAGTGGCGGGGGCCGCCGCCGAAGGGGTAGTAGGCGTAGTCCGGGAGTTGCGCCTCGAAGGAGTCGGTCCAGCGCTCGGGGCGGAAGGCGTCGGGGTCGTCGTACCACCGTTCGTCACGGTGGACCAGCCACTGGGGAATCGTCAACTGGGCGTCGGGCGCGATGTCGTAGCCCCCGAGCGTCACGGGCCGGGTCGGCTGGCGGAAGGTGGTAAAGGCGGGCGGGTAGAGCCGCAACACCTCGGTCAGCACGTCGTCGAGGTAGGGCAACTCGAAGAGGTCCTCGGGTGTCGGGTCGGCGTCGCCCAGCACCGAGTCGAGTTCCTCGTGGAGTTTTCGCTGGCGCTCGGGGTGGCGACCGAGCAGGAACCACGCGTACGTCAGGGTCAGCGCCGTCGTGTCGTGGCCCGCCACCAGGAAGGTCAGTAGCTGGTGGCCCAGCCGCTTCCGGCTCATCGTCTCGTCGTCGAGCGAGAGGAGCAACGACAACACGTCGTCGCGGGCCTCCCGGTCGGCGGCGCTCTCGGCCCGGCGCTCGGCGATGATGTCGTCGAGCGTCGCCTCGAAGTTCGCGCGGGCCGACCGCACGCGGCGGTTCGTCGGCGTCGGTACCGAAAGCGGGACGTACGCCGACAGCGACCGGGGGTCCAGTCGCTCCCGGAGCGCCGACAGCAGCGGCTCCAGGGCGTCGGCGGTGCGGTCGATGTCCACGTCCAGCAGCGTCTTCCCGAGCACGCGGAGGGTGTACTCTCGCATCTCCGGCAGCACGTCGACGCGCTCGCCGTCGGTCCAGCCGTCGCCGGTCGCCGCTGCGAAGTCGGTCATCGACTCGCCGTAGGCGGCTATCTTCTCGCGGTAGAAGGCGGGCTGCAGTGCCGTGCGCTGTTCCTTCCACTCCTCGCCTTCCAGCAGGAACAGGCCCTCGCCGATGTACTCCCCGAGCGAGCGCTGGAGCAGCGCCCCCTTCTCGTAGCTCCCCTCGTCGGTGACGAGTATCCGCTCGACGAGGTCCGGATGAGTGACGAAGTAGCCGGTCGTCCCCGCGACGTTGTAGCCGACCACGTCGGCGTCCATCGCCCCCACGCGGTCGTAGAAGGCCAGTGGGTCACGCAGCATCGAGAGCGTGTTGTCGAGGACGGGGACCCGGCCCGGCCGCGGGGGCTCGTCGTCGGGCGTCACGGGCCCGGGATGGTTCACCTCCTGTGTTGCCATTGCCCCGAGTTCGGCGCGCGGACAGTTCGGTCTTTCGTCGGCAACGGCGTGGCCGGCGACAGCAACTGTTAGGACGGTGCTCCCGGAAGTCACCTCAGCGACCGATGCCCGGACCCGAGACGCTCCTCGTGCTCGCACTCGTGGGCGCCGCCGGCGGCGTCGTCGGCGGTATCGGCGGCCCCGGCGGCATCCCGGTCATCCTCACGCTGAACGCGGTGGTGGCGCTGTCGTCGCCGGTGGCGGCCGCCACGGCGAGTCTGGTCTTCGTCGTGGCGACGCTGTCGGCCACCGGACTGTATCGCTACAGCGACGGCATCGCGTGGGGTCTGGCGGCGCTGGTCGCCGTCCCGGCGGTGCTTGGCACCCACCTGGGGACGCGGCTGGCGCCGACGCTGTCGGTCGCCCGCTTCGAGACCGTGCTGGCCGGCACGCTCCTGCTCGCCGTGGTCGGTATCGTCTACCGACAGCGGCGGACCGACGGCCCGGCCGCGAGCGGGTCGCCGGTCCCGACCGCTCCAGGGGACCGCGCCGAACGCTGGCGGACGACGGGCAGAGTCGGCCTCGTCGGTCTCGGGAGCCTCTGTGTGGGCGTCGCGGCCGGTATCACCGGCATCGGCGGCCCGGCGCTGACCGTCCCGCTCATGCTCGTCGCGGGCATCGCGCCCGTCACCGCCATCGGCGCGGGGCTGGCAAGCGGCGTCCTCATCACGGTCAACGCGACGGCCGGCCACGCGGTACAGGGGACGACGCCGGCGCTCGTCCCGGCGCTGGTGGTCGGCGTTCCCTACGTCCTCGCGCAGGTGCTGGGCTGGCGGTACGTCCACAGCGTCTCCGAGCGGACCGTCGCCTACACCGTCGCCGCCGTCGCGGTGGTCGGCGTCGTCGTCATCGTCGTCTGAGACTGCGGGGGAGACGCCGCCCGCGCCAGAGGACAGCCCCTATGTGTACCCGTCACCGACAGCCGGTATGGACGAGTTCGCGGCGGACACGAAAGTGGAGTGGCGCGAGTGGGGGCCCGAGGCGTTCCAGCGGGCCGCCGGGAGCGGCAAGCCGCTCCTGCTCTCGCTTTCGGTGCCCTGGAGCCCGGAGTGTCGGGCGATGGACCGTGGGGTCTTTGGCGAGCCACGCATCGCGGCCAACGTCAACGACGGGTTCGTCCCCGTCCGGGTGGACGCCGACCGGAACCCGCTTGTCCGTGAGCGCTACACCATGGGCGGGTTCCCGTCGACGGTGTTCCTGACGCCGGCCGGCGAGGTCATCAGCGGCGCGACCTTCCTGGGACCGAACGGCTTTCGCGGCATCCTCGACTCGGTGCGCGAATCCTGGGACGCCAAGGGGACGGCGGCGGGGTCGGTGCCGCGCCAGCTACAGGACGAGGCGCCGCCGGCGGGCGACCTGCGCCCGCGCATCGAGGAGCACATGGTAGAGCAGTTGCTGGGGTCGTTCGACGAGGAGTTCGGCGGCTGGGGAGCAGACGTCAAGTTCCCGCTCGCCCGGACCATCGAGTTCGCGCTGGTCCGGGCGCGCGACCAGGCCACCCGCACACTCGAAGCCGTCCAGACCCACCTGCTCGACACGTACGACGGCGGCTTCTATCGCTACGCGACGGGGCGGGACTGGTCGAACCCGCGCCGGGAGAAACTCCTAGACGAGAACGCCGCTCTGGTGCGGGCCTTTGCCCACGGCTACCGCTACACCGGTACCGAAGCCTACCGGGACACGGCGATGCGGACCGTGGAGTATCTGACGACCGACCTCTGGACCGGCGACGCCTTCGCGGGCAGCCAGGCCGGCGACGACGACTACTACGAGGCGAGTGCGACGGGCCGGGAGGACGCCGACGCGCCGTACGTCGATACGACCGTCTTCGCCGACCGGAACGGCCTCGCTATCGACGGGCTGCTGTGGGCCCACGCCTACACGGACGACGAGCGGGCCCGGCGTTACGCCGAGCGCGCGAGAGAGTACGTCACGACCGAACTCGTCGACGGGCACGGCGCAGTGATTCACGACGACGCCCCCGACGGCCACCGCGGGCTGCTCGCCGACCAGGCCGGCCTGCTCCAGGGGCTGACGACCAGTTGGCAGGTGCTGGGGGAGGGCGGCCCCGCCGAGGCCGTCGCCGACTGGACGATAGAACACCGCCAGCAAGCGAGCGGCGCGTTCCGCGACGGCCCCGACGAGGGGGCGGGGCTCTGTGGCCGGTCGCTGCATCCGCTCGACTCGACGGTGGAACTGGCCGACGCGCTCGTCGACCTGGCCGCGCTGACCGGCGACGATAGCTATCGCGCCGTTGCCACCCAGGCCGTGGAGTCCTTCGCGGGCGCGGCCGAACGGATGGGCGTCGAGGTGGCCGGCTACGCGGCCGTCGCCGCCCGCCTGCAGGACCCCCAGCGACTCGTCGTCGGTACCGACGCCGGGACGGACCTCCACCGGGCGGCGCTCCGGCTTGCCGACCACGAGACGACCGTGGTGCCCGACCCCGACGGTGACGGGGTCGCCCGGCGCTACGAGGGTGGGACGGTCACCGCCGAGGGCGCGACGCCGCGGGAACTCGACACGGCGCTGACCGGCGGCGCGTGAAACAGTAAACAGCCGATTAGTTTTTGTTCGTCCGCTGAGAGGCGGGCGTATGGCAAGCCTGCGAGACCTGGGGCTCTCGGAGTACGAGGCCCGCGCGTTCCGGTCGCTGCTTTCGACCGGACCGACGACGGCCAAGGAGCTGTCCCGGGCCAGCGACGTGCCGATGGGACGCATCTACGACGTGCTCAACAGCTTAGAGACCTACCGGCTGGTGCGCAGCCAGACCGCGAGCCGGCCGAAGAAGTACGTCGCCGTCGAGCCCGAGACGGCGCTGGACCGGCTTTTGGACGACAAGAAGGAGGAACTCGAAGCGAAAGCCCAGCAGTACGAGGACATCGTCTCGGAGCTGGGCGACCAGCTTGAGGCGGGCGACCACGTCGACGAGCCGTTCTGGACCGCCGCCGTCGGGCCCGAGGAGACGCTGAACCTGCTTCTGGAGCGGCTGGCCGCGGCCGACGACCGTATCGTCGTCGCCGGCTCGCCGCCCGCCCAGCAACTGGACATCGTCGAGGCGACCGAGCGCGTCGTCGACGAACTGGTCCGCGCGCTCGAACGCGGCGTCGAGGTCTCCCTGCTGGTCGAACGCGACCTCTTCGAGCGGCTCCCCGAGGGCGCCAACCGAGCCTACTACCAGCGACTCTCGGCCTACGAGAACTACAGCGCCCGCTACAGCGAGCGCGTCTCGACGACGTTCGAACTCATCGACGACGCCGAGGTCTGCATCGAGGTCCCCCACCCGCTGGGGCGGGACGAGACGTTCGGCGTCGTCGACCTGAAAGACCCGTCCTTCACCGCCGACGTCAGCGAGGCCTTCGACGACCACTGGGCCGAGGCCACGCCGGTCGGACCGCCCTGAGAACCGCCGACGGTCCGTCTCAGTCGTCGGCCAGCTGTTCCTGCTCGACCTCGGCCCGGAGGTCTTCCAGCTTCGCGATACGCTCGGCGTGGGCGTTGTGCTGGTGGATGGACTCGTCGTTGGACTGCTCCATGTAGACGACGGCGTCGTCGGGCAGGTCCGGGAAGTGGTCGACGACCCCCTCGGCCAGCGCGCGGACGCAGTCCTCGACGAACTTCGCGTCCTTGTGGGCCTCGAAGGTCATGTGGTCCTCGTCGGGCCGTTTCGCGAGGTTGTAGATGCGGGCGCTCATCGAGTCGCGGGCCACCTCGATGAGTTCGTTCAGGTCGACCTCTGGAGTCCCCTCGCTCTCGACGGTGAGCGTCGCGTGACCACGCTGGGAGTGACCGGCCTGGGGCATCTTCTGCAGGAACTCGTCGATGACCTCGCTATCGACGGCCATGCTCTGGAGGGTCTCGCGGGCCCGCGCGGCGGACATCCCCTGCGAGCAGGGGCAGACGGTCATGCCCGTCACCTGCGCGCCTATCTCCTCGCTGGTGCCGTCCTCGGTCGCCGTCGCCGAGGCGATGATGGTCGCCGTCGACTGGGTCGCCATCTCGCTCTCGGGGGTCAGCTCGTGGGTGACGTAGTCGGCTTCCATCCGCACTTCGGCCTTCGTCGTGTAGTCGTGTTTCTCCAGGAGCAGTTCGGCGGCGTCGCCACAGACGTCCTCGACCCGGTAGGCCTCCTCGGAGACTGCCGTCTCCAGCGTCTCGTCGATGACCTCCATGTTACGGGACATGTCTGCGCCCTTGCGCCAGGAGGGGAGGTCGACGAACACTTCGAACTCCGCCATGAGCACGATCGGGTCCCGGTCGCGCCGGCCCAGTTTGACGAGTTTCTCGACACCGGTGACACCGACGCGGTTGAGACCGACCGTCACGTCCGGACTCGACGCCTGCACGTCCGGGAGTTGCTGACTCATTGACCCCGCTAGGGACGAGACTCGGTTATTGCTTTCGGAACATAGAGGCCGACGAATAGGCCGATATTGCCGGCCCGGTCGGCGACCGGTGGCTCAGTCGGCGGTCGGGGGGTCCGGCCGGTCGACGTCCCGGAACGCCCGGTCGAAGTCCGTCGGGTCGAAGTCGGCCACCAGGTCCGACAGCGCCGCTTCGGCCGTCTCGATGTCCGCTTCGAGCTCGCTGAACCGGTCGCTCTCGGCCAGTTCTCCGAGGGTCTTGCTCTGGATGAGGGCGGCCCGCTTCGCCGTCAGCGCGTAGTACTCCCTGAGCTGTTCGTCGTAGGTCAGACACCGGACGAGGTGGGCGACCGTCCCCAGCAGCGCCCCCTCGGTGACCGGCTTCTGGACGTAGTCGTCGAAGGGCATCTCGATGATGTCGAAGTCGGCCTCCTCGCCGGTCACCATCGCGACGCGCGTCTCCAGGCCCCGCTCGCGGATTTCCGCGAGGACCTCGCTGCCCGAGAGCTTCGGCATCCGCCGGTCCAGCAACACGATGTCGACCGACGGCGAGAGCGCCGACAGCGCCGCGGGCCCGCTGTAGACCGTCTCGACGTCGTACGTCCCCGTCAGTTGCGATGCGTACGTCTCCGCCACGTCGGCGTCGTCGTCGACGACGAGTATCCGAGCCCCCCCAGGTTCTGACATTGTCTCGACTTACAGGAGGCGCAAAGATAACAAAAGAGTTGTGGCAATTAACACAGCGTGAAACTCCCCGCTCGGGCGTGTTCGACTCGCACAGACGCCCGTGACGGTCGCGAGTCGCTCGGGCTCCGTGGCGGCGCTGCCCGCCGGCGCCCGCGCCGTTACTCCCCGACGATGTCGTCGTACCGCGCCCCGGTCTGTTTCAGCGTCTCGGTCGAGTACAGCCGGTCGTGGTCGACCGGGAGATACGCCGTCGCCAGCTCGTCTATCTTCTCGTCGACGGCGTCGGCGTCCCGGCCGTGAATCATCGTGAAGAGGTTGTAGGGCCAGTCCTGCTCGGGCCGGCGCGGCCGGTGGTAACACAGCGTGACGTAGGGGAGTTCACCGACGCGCTCGCCCCACTCGTCGAGCCGGTCGTCGGGGACGTCCCAGACGACCATGCAGTTGTTGTCGAACCCGGTGGTGATGTGGTTGACGACACAGCCGATGCGCTTGATGCAGCCGTCCGCCCGCAGGCGCTCGATGGCCGCGAGCACGTCGTCCACGTCGGCGTCGATGCCGGCCGCGATGTCGCGGTAGGGCGTCGCCGACAGGGGGAACCCGGCCTGTATCGAAAGCAGGAGCCGGCGGTCGAGGTCGGAGAAGTCGGCGGTGGCGTCCTCGCTGATGCGGGTCGCGCTGGCGTCGGTGCCCTCGATAGATTCCCGTGCAAATCTATCGCTGTTGACCACCGGAAACTCGAGGTCGATGTAGTAGTCGGTCAGCATCGGGAGCACGAGCACCGAACAGCCGGTCCGGGCCTCGATGTCGGCCAGGATTTCGTCGCGTCTCTCGCGGGAGCCGGCGGTGACCACGAACCACATGTTCCACTCGTTGTCGCGGGCGTAGTTGTGGTTCACCTGCCGGTAGCCGTTGATTACCTCGGCCACGTCCTCGAAGCGCTCCTCGGGCGCCGACACCGCGGCCAGCGTCGAGGAGCCGATGACCGGCGGGTTCAACACGGCGCCAAAGCGCCGGAAGATACCGGCCTCGCGGAGTCGCTCGACCCGCTCGAGTGCCTCGCCGGCCGGAACGCCCAGGTGTTCGCCTACCGCTTCGAAGGGGCGTTCCCGAACCGGGAAGTCGCTCTGGAACTCGTCGATGAGCGCGGCGTCGACGTCGTCGATGCGGTCCCGCCACTCACCCGACCGGAGGCTCATTGGTCGGCGTTAGGAGTGAACGGGTGTATCGTTTTCGGGAGCGCGCCGTGTTCTCGCGCCGTGGGAACGAAGCGGAGGGGCTTTGAAACCGCAGTCCTAACCGCGCAGCATGGCACAAGCGACCCGCGAGTACGGTGACTGGCCGCTGAAACGGCTGATGACCGACGTCGTCGGTTCGGGCCACAAGTCCGCCGACGACATGACCCGCGAGCAGGCCCGGGAGGCGTTCCAGCGCATCCTCGACGGCGAGCCCGACCACACGACACTTGGCGCGTTCTGGCTCGCCAACCGCTGGAAGCGCAACACGCCCGAGGAACTGGGCGCCTACGTCGACGTGATGGCCGAGGAGTCGGTCGTCACCGCCGAACCCGACGCCGACCCGGTCGACTGCGGCGCCAACTACGACGGCAAGGGCCGCTCCGCGATTCTCGGCGTCGCCGCCGGCCTCGTCGCCGCCGCCGCGGGCACGCCCGTGGTCGTCCACTCGGGCGACCGCGTCCCGACACAGAAGCAGGACGCCTACAAGCACGTGCTGGACGAACTGGGCGTCCGCACCGAACTCGACCCCGCCGAGAGCGCAGAGATGGTCGACGACGTGGGTTTTGGCTTCTACTACCAGCCCGCGTTCAACCCCGGCATCGACGCCCTGTTCGACCGCCGCGACAACATGGGCGTGCGCTCGTTCGTCAACACCGTCGAGACGCTCGCCAACCCCGCCGGTGCGAGTGTCCACCTGGGCAGCTTCTACCACCTCCCGTTCGCGAAGAAGATGGTCCGCACCCTCCTCGAATCCGAGACCACGAGCCTCGACCGCGCGCTGTTCTTCCAGGGGATGGAGGGGTACGACGACGTGCGCCCCGGCGAGACCATCGTCGCCGAGTGGCCGGTCACGGGCGCGGAGAGCGACGACGAGGACATCGCCGACTTCGAGATTCGCACGGGCGAGTACGGCATGGACGTGACCAGCGACGACCTCGCCGTCGACGACGTGGCCGGCGAGTCGGCCGAGATTACGGAGGCCGTCCTGACCGGCGAGCGCACCGACGGCTTCGCCGACGCCGTCGCCCTCAACGCCGCCCTGCGCATCTACGCCCGCGGGGACGCCGACAGCATCGAAGACGGCCTCGCTACCGCCCGCGAGGCTATCCAGGACGGCAGCGCGGCCGACGCGCTCGAGGCGCTCCGGGCGTTCTGAGCGCCGAACCACTTTTATAGCAGTAGCAATTACCTCGGGTGAGTCTTGCTGGCAGGGGACAGCCCCTGCACGGCGGACCCCGTGATGTCAGAAACCCCAACCATCAAGCAACTGTACGAACAGCGTATCCCGTCGGTCGTCTCGGTGTACGTCACCGACGACGGGCAGTCGAACGGACGGGGCGGTGCCGGCTCCGGCTTCGTCTACGACGACGAGCACGTCGTCACGAACCAGCACGTCGTCGGCGACACCGACTACGTCGAACTCCGGTTCCACGACGGCGAGTGGCGGACCGGCGCCGTCGTGGGCACCGACCGTTACACGGACCTCGCCGTGGTCCACGTGTCGAACCTGCCCGCCGACGCGACGCCGCTCCCGGTGGCGGAGACGAATCCCGACCCGGGTGAGCGCGTCGCGGCCATCGGCAACCCGATGGGCCTGGACGGGACCATCACCGTGGGCTACGTCAGCGGGACGAACCGGTCCAATCCCACGGGGACCGGCTTCACGATTCCCGAGACGATTCAGACCGACGCAGCGGTCAACCCCGGCAACAGCGGCGGGCCGCTGCTGACACTGGACGGCACCGTCGTCGGCGTCAACCGCGCCAAGGGCGGCGACAGCATCGGCTTCGCCATCGCGCCGGTCATCGTCGAGCGCGTCGTTCCCGACCTCGTCGCGGACGGCGCGTTCCGATCGGCCTACCTCAACGTCCGAACCATCGACGTCTCCCCGACCGTCGCGGAGGCCAACCGCTTCGAGGACACGGGCGGTGTCCTCGTCGTCGACGCGGGGCCGGAGTCGAGCGCGACGCTCCGCGGCTGTAACCGGACCGTCCGGGTCAGGGGGCGCGATGTCCCCGTGGGCGGCGACGTCATCGTCGGCGTCGCGGGCCGGACGGTGCGCTCGACGGAGGAACTGACGAGCTACCTGCTGACCGAGACCGCGCCGGGCGACAGCGTCGACCTGACGGTTCGGCGCGACGGCCGGGAGTTCACCGACAGCGTGACGCTTGGCGAACGGCCTACACCGGAGTCCCGCTCGTGGGACGCCGGTCGCGGGCGGCGCGGCTCGCGGCGACGCGGGCCGCTGGCCGACGCTCGCTGAGCGTGGCGGCCGGTCGTCGGCACCACCGTCGGGACAGAACCCACTTTCCTCTCGGGCCCGAACGACGACTGATGCCCCGGTCAGACACCGAAGCCGACTGGACGGCCCCGGTCGCGGACGACCCGTGGACCCACGACACCGTCTCCGCGAACGGCGTCCGACTCCACGCCGTCACCGCCGGCCCCGAGGACGGCGACCTGGTCGTCCTCCTGCATGGCTTCCCCGAGTTCTGGTACTCCTGGCGCCATCAGATTCCGCCGCTGGCCGAGGCGGGCTATCGGGTGGTCGCGCCGGACATGCGTGGCTACAACCGCTCGGAGAAACCCTCGGGGGTCGACGCCTACCACATCGACGAACTGGTCAGCGACGTGGCGGGGGTGGTCCACGCCTTCGACCGCGAGTCGGCCCATATCGTCGGCCACGACTGGGGCGGGCTGGTCGCCTGGCAGACGGCCATCGACCGGCCCGGCTTGGTCGACCGGCTGGCAGTGCTGAACGCGCCCCACCCCACGAAGTACGAGCGGACGCTGCGCTCGAACCCGGCGCAACTCGCCAAATCGTGGTACGTCGGCTTCTTCCAGCTCCCGGAACTGCCCGAGCGGGCGCTGGGCGCGATGGACTACGAGGCCATCGAACGGCTGCTCGGTGAGGGGACGGTCCGGCCCGACGCCTTCTCGGAGCGGGACATCGAACGCTACAAGACGGCCCTCGACCGGCCCGGCGCCCGCACCGCGGCGCTCAACTACTACCGAGCGCTCGCCCGACGGAACGCGAAGCTGACGCTGACCCGGGGCGGCGTCGGCGACCTGCCGGTGCGAGCGCCGACGCTGCTGGTCTGGGGCGAGCAGGACGCGGCGCTCGACGTCTCCTTGACCGAGGGACTACGGGAGTGGGTCCCGGACATCCGGGTCGAGCGGCTCCCCGACGCCAGCCACTGGGTGCAGTTCGACGCACCCCAGCGGGTGAACGAACTGCTACTCGAGCACCTCGATTGAGCGAACAGCCCACACTCCGGCCCGCGAGGCGACGTGTGGGACTCCCGCGACCCGCCTCGCGGTCCGCGGTCAGGTCATAGCGGGCCTGCTCCCGTCCCCGTACAAGAACCCTCGGCGCCAGTGGGCAGGCTTTTCCCCGCCGGTGCCCTCCGGCCGGGTATGAGCGACCTGACAGCGACGCTCCACACCACGGAGGGCGACATCGAAGTCGAACTGTACGACGAGCGCGTTCCGAACACCGTCGAGGCCTTCGTCGGCCACGCCGAGGGCGCCGACGACTACGAGGGGACCGAGGTCGGTCCCGGCACCGGCGCGTGGGAAGACCCCGACAGCGGCGAGAAGCGCATCGACCCGCTCTACTCGGACATCGAGATTCACCGCATCATCGACGACTTCATGATTCAGATGGGCGACCCGACCGGCACCGGTCGCGGCGGCCCGGGGTACACCTTCGACGACGAGTTCCACGACGACCTGACCCACGACGGCGCGGGCAAACTCAGCATGGCAAACCGCGGCCCGAACACCAACGGCTCGCAGTTCTTCATCACTCTGGGCGCCCAGCCCCACCTCGACGGCAAGCACGCCGTCTTCGGCGAAGTCGTCGATGGCATGGACGTCGTCGAGGAAATCGGGAACGCCGACACGGACATGAACGACGCGCCGACGACGCCGATTCTGCTCGAATCCGTCGAGATTCACCGCTAGTCGGCGCTTCTGGGGGTCCCGCCGGAAGTGGACGCCTGCCGCGGAAACCGCTTTCTGAGGTACCGGACCACGGGGAACAGCCGTTCGTTCAGCTGTCCCCTGACGCCCGTCTCGCTCGCGTACACCAGGACGGGCACGTCCCGCTCGGTCGCCAGCCGCACTACCTCGTCGGGCGTGCTGCCGAACAGTGCCTGTTTGAGCCACCGGTCTCGCGAGGCGCCGACGACGAGGACGCCGCCGTTGTCCGCGGCCGTCTCGACGAGTCCGCTGGCGACGGAGTCGGCGAAGACGTTGGTCACTGAGGTCTCCTCGACGCCCGCGAGTGCGTCCAGTGTCGTCCCGGCCATCTCGTCGGTGCCGCGCTCGCTCGAGGAGACGTTGATGAGATGCAGGTCGCTCCCCTCGCGACCGAGTCGGTCGACCAGCGGCAGTAACGCCTCGTGATGTGGCCCCCCGCCGGCGCCGATGTTGATGGTCGAGAGGTCGTCGGCGCTGACCGTCCTGTCGGCGAAGAAGAGCCCACACGGCGCCTCGTGTTCGACGGTCTCGGTCACGTCCTGGTGGCGTTCCGGGTACCCCATCAGAATCAGGTCGACGTCGTCCTCGCGGGCCGTCTGGACGATATCGAACGCGACGTCGCGGCAGGTGTGGCCCTCGACGACGTAGTCGACGTCGAGGTCGGCACTCGAGAGTTCGTCCTCGATGCGCTCCGTGCGGGCGGCGGCGGTGTCCTGTACCGTCTCCCACGGGGTCTGGTCGGGCACCTGCGTGACGGTGAGCACGTGGACGAGGGGCTCCTCGTCGGCGGCGGTGGCGAGGCGCTCGGCGAGACGGACGTACCGGAGCGCCCGGTCGGGTCTGGCGACGGGCACGAGTACGCGGTAGCGTTCTGTGGCAGCCTCCGTGGCCGCCGTCTCCGGGCTCGGCTCGGCGCCGGGGACGACCTCCTGAAACAGCTCCTCGCGGCGGGGGGCCCCGCCCCAGGCCACGTACCCGACCACGAGGGCGGCGGTCAGGACGAGGCCGGTGACGACGCCGTCGACCGGGAGGTTATAGATGAGGCCGAGGTTCGCCAGCACGCCCACGACCGGGACCACCGGCACGCCGGGGACGCTGAACCCGCGTTCGATATCCGGAAACCGTCGTCGCGAGACGATGAGCGCGACGTTGACGACGGCCAGCGGCATGAGGAGGTTCAGCGTGGCAAACCCCGTCAGCGCCGTGAGTCCGAGGTTGAGTCCCAGCGAGGCGCCCAGCCCGCCCTCCGCGGGGAACAGGCCGATGAAGGCGGTGATGAGGAGTACGATGAACGCCGTCGCGGTGGCGACGCTCCAGAACGGCGTCCCGTACTCCCGGTGGATGCGGGAGAACCGCCGGGGGGCCTGTCCCTGTCGGCCCATCAGCGAGCCGATGGAACTGGCGGCGAGGATAGAGGCGTTCGAGGCCGACACCATCGAGAAGATGGCGCCGGCGACGATGAGCGACCGGCCGATACTGCCCAGGAAGCCAGCGGCGACTTCCCCCATCGCCGTCTCGCCCTGTCGGGCGATGACTTCCGGCGGCACCGGCGAGTTCACCATCGCGACGATGACGAAGGCGTACAGAATCGTGACGGTGACCATGCTCGCGGCGATGGCCCGCGGCACCGTCTTCTGGGGTTCGATTATCTCGCCGGCGCTGGCCGCGATGGCCGAGAAGCCAAAGAACGTGATGAAAGCGAGCGCGGAGATAGTGAGGATGTCGACCGCCCCTCCGGTGAAGCTGGTCGCGAACTCCGTCACCGCCGTCGATGGCCCGCGGAAGGCCAGCGCGCCGCCGATAAAGGCAAAGAGGACGGCGACTTTCGCGCCGGTGACGAGAAGCTGGAAGCCGCCGCTCTCCTCGGTGCCGCGGGCGTTGAGCACGCCCAGGAGCACCGCCGCGATGACGCCGGTGGTCCCGTGGGGGAGGACGTGCAGCCACTCCGGCAGGACGAACTCGAAGAACCACTCGTCCATCGTCGCCAGGTAGAACGCCGTCGTCCCGGTGTAGCCAAGGAACAGCGACATCCCGATGGCGTAGGTCAACAGGTCGCGGTCCTCGAAGGTCCGCGAACAGAAGAGGTAGCCGCCGCCGTTCTCGGAGTAGATGGAGGCAAACTCCGAGTAGGCGGCCGCGGTGACGCCCGCGATGAGCGCCGCGATGACGAAGGCGACGACCGCACTCGAGCCGATGGCGGCGACGGCCGTCCCCGACAGCGAGAAGATACCGGCGGCTATCATCGTCCCGAGTCCGATAGCGAAGGCTATCTTGAAATCCAGCGTCCGTGTGTGCTCGACCATCTCTCGTCATACTCTGCGTGGGGCGTTGGTAATGCTGTCGCTCTGTCAGTTTGACAGGGGGCCTGTCACGCGGACTCTGCAGGCGGTGCACAACGGCTTTGTCGCCGCCTGACCTGCCCCCGTACAGTGGCACATATCGACCGACTCACGGTCTATCCGGTGAAGGGGCTGGACCGCCTCGACGTCGACCGGTCGCGGGTGCTCCCCGGCGGGACGCTCGAACACGACCGGGAGTTCGCGCTACTCGACGCCGACGGCGAGCGGGTCAACGCCAAGCAGTCCGGCCGCTTTCACGCGCTTTCGACGGCCTACGACCCGGAGACGGTCACGCTGCGTGTCGCCTCGCCCGAGCGTCGCGAGTTCGCACTCGACACCGAGAGCAGTCGCGCCGAGGCGGCGGCGTGGCTCGCCGACGCGCTCGGCCTCGACGGCGACTTGCGCCTCGACCACAGCCCCGACCTCGGTCACGTCGACCGCCAGTCGATGGGTCCGTCGGTCGTCAGCACCGCGACCCTCGAGACGGTCGCCGACTGGTTCGAGGGCGTGACCGTCGACGGCGCGCGCCGACGGTTGCGCGCGAACATCGAGGTCGGCGGCGTCCCGGCGTTCTGGGAGGACCGCTTCGTCGGCGCGGACGCGCCCGCGTTCCGGGCCGGCGACGTGCGCATCGAGGGCGTCACTCCCTGTGGCCGCTGTGTCGTCCCCTCGCGGGACCCCGACTCCGGCGAGCCCACCCCCGAGTTCCGCGAGCGGTTCGTCCGGCGCCGCCGCGAGACGTTCCCCGACTGGGCCGACCCCGAGGCCTTCGACCACTTCTACACGATGATGCTCATCGCCCGCGTCCCCGAGGCCGACCGCGGAGCGACCATCAGTGTGGGTGACGACGTCGAAATCGTCGCCTGAGTCCCTGCGGGAACCGACAGCGGAAAGACCATCCGCTCTCTACGGACTGCCATGACAGAGGCCGACGACCCCGTCGACCCCAGCGAGTTCGGGGAGCAGAACGCGCCGCCGGTCGAGGACAAACCCTACAAGATAATCTTCGAGGCCAACAAGTGCTTCGGCGCTGGCAAGTGCGCCGAGGTGTCGAGCAACTGGTCGCTGGACCTCGATACCGGCATCGCCAAGCCCAACGCCTACTTCTTCGGCGAGGACGAACTCGACCAGAACGTCGAAGCGGCCGATATCTGCCCGGCGAAGAAGGGTCGGGGCGTCATCCACGTCGTCGACCGCCGCACGAACGAGGAGGTTGCCCCCGACCCGGACGGCGACGGCAGCCTCTCGGTCGACTGGTAGCACTGCCGGCTGTCCCTTCGCGCAGCGACACGTCACCGTGTGACCGCTCACACGGTTCCAGTCGACGGTAACCGAAACCCGTTTTCCCTCGCAGTGTGCAGGGTGAGATGCGCGAGGGTAGCCGAGCTTGGCCAAAGGCGGTGGGCTTAAGACCCGCTCCCGTAGGGGTCCGCGCGTTCAAATCGCGTCCCTCGCACTCTCAGACCGCGAGCGACGGCCATCTCGAACCGGGGGAAGGCGCCGATGACGCTCGGCTCTATCGTGTTCGCGACGTTCCTGCTGGCAGAGAACGCCGTCGCGCTCTACTTCTACTTCAACGCGCCGGCGGGCATGCCGCCGCTGGCCGTCGAGGTGATGGCCGTCCTGCAGGTGCTGGAGGCCATCGGCATCGCCGCGCCGAGCTACGTCACCTGGAAGTAACGAGCGGCCGCCACTCAGAGAAGACGACGCGTTTTTGCGGGCCAGCGACCTATCAGCGGCTAATGACAGAGGTTCCCGACGCCGTCACAGACGTGTTCGACGCCCGCGAGACGTTCGTGCCTAGCGCCAACGGCTACGTGGTCGAGACGACGAGTTTCGAGGGCCACGTCACCGCGAGCGAGGGCGAGGCCTGGCGCACCGACTACGAGGTCACCGTTCGAGCGCCGACGCTCCAGGCCGCGACGGCCGACGATGTCGGCCCCGCCGTCCGCGAGGGCTGGCTCGACACGCTGGACCGGCGACTGGAAGACGCCCCCAAGGCCACCCGCGTCGCCGTCGACCTGGACGAGTACACGGTCGAGGCGGACGACGAGGAAGTCGTCGTCACCTACCGCTTCAGCCTGGGCGGCGAGCGCGAGGCCGCCGACGTGGCCAAGACGTTCGTCGAGTACGTCGAGGGGACCTACGTCGAGGGTATCGTCCCCGGCTACGACTACGTCGGCGTCGTCGCCGACCTCATGAACTCGGCGAGCACGGGCGGCAGTGAGGGGTCTCGCGGCGGGACGCCGTTGTAGTGGGTGTGGCGGCCGCGGGACGAGCAGTCGAATCCTCGTGGACGTATCCGGACGGTAGCGGCAGCGGTGGCCGGGAGTCGCCTCCGTGCGACGACTCGGGGAAGGGCAGGCCTCCAAAGAGGGTGTAGCGTGGAGGAGCATCCGCGGCCCCTGGCCGCGTGTTCGACCGCGGCGCGCGGACTACGGCACGCCTCCGGCGTGCGACGGGAGCACGCCGCGATTTTCCCCCACGTTCGTCAGAGCAAAGCTCTGACACAGCCCATCAGAAATCGAAGATTTCTGAGGACGTTTTTGCCCGAACGAGGTCGCGAAGCGACCGAGTGAGGTGCAAAAAGCGCTCGCTAGTCCATCGCGATGTACGTCTGCGTGGACTCGACGCCCTCGATGTCCTGGATGTGCGTGGCGGCGACGTCTTTGACGGCCGCCGGGCTCTCGACGCTCACCTTGGCGATGAGGTCGACGTCGCCGGCGACGATGTGGGCCTCGGTGACGCCGTCGATGGCACTGATCTCGTCTCGCAGCCGGTCGGCGTCGCCGGTGTGGGCCTTGACCATGACGTAGGCGGTGACCATCCTCAGGCACCTCCCAGGGCCTTTGCCGGGCCACTCTCACCCACGACGATGCTCCGGACGTCGGCGAGGGTGTCGAAGTCGGCCAGGACGACGAGGTGGTCGCCCGCTTCGAGCGTCTCGTCGAGGTCCGGCGTCGTCAGCGGCGCGTCGCCTTTCCCGTGGGCCATGAGCCTGGTGTTTGCGGGCAGTTCGAGTTCGGAGAGCGAGTAGCCTTTCATCGGTGCGGAGTCGGTGATAGTGAACTCGACGAGCTGGAGGTGCTGGGCGATGTCGGCGATGGCGCGGATGTTCCCGCCCAGTAGCGCGTTCTTCGCGGCGATGGCCCCGAGCCGCTCGGGGTAGATGACCTCGTCGACCTCGGAGGCGTAGCGCCGGTAGATGTTCTCGCGGTAGTCCTCGTCGATGCGCATGACGGTGCGACAGCCGTGCTCCTTGGCTATCATGCAGGCGACGAAGTTGTCGTTCAGGTCGCCGGTGAGCGCGCCGAGGGCGTCCGCCTCGTCCAGGTCGGCCGATTCGAGCGTCTGCTCGAGGGCGCCATCGCCGGAGATGACATCGAAGCCGGCGGCCCGCGCCCGCTCGGTGGCGCCCTCGTCGCGCTCTATGAGTGTGACGTCGTGGCCACTCTCTCGCAGTACCCGTGCGGTCCGCAGTCCCACACGGCCGGCACCCACGATAACGTATAGCATAGACGGCAGTACGCAACGGGGACGAATAAAAGTACACCCCGCTGTCCCGTGCCGCCCGGTGGGGCGCTCCCCGAGTGACCCTGACAGCCGAAGCAACCGCTCGCGCGAACGTTTTTGACACTGTGGTACGTCATACCACAGTATGGCATCCGCGTTCATCATGATAAAGACGGTCGCGGGCAAGTCCGAGGACCTGCTCGCCGCCGTCCGGGATTCGGAGGGAATCACGGAGGCACACATCGTCGCGGGGCAGTACGACATCATCGCCGAGGCCACCGGTGAGGAGGTGTACGACGTGATGCAGTCGGTGTCGACGCGGGTCAGGGACCTGGAGGGGGTCGCCGACACGCGAACGTACATCTGCCTGGAGTAGGCGCCGTCTCACCAGGCGTCCCGTTCCGACACGGCAAAGACGCTCGACCCGTTATCTGGGGTATGGTCAGCGTCGTCGGACTCGCCGGATTGCTCGTCATCGTGCTGCTGAACAGCGCCGTGACGGCACTCATGACGCGCTTCTTCCGGGTGCGACTGAACACGCGGTGGGGCGGGTTCGTCTACTCGGTGTTGCTCTGTCCGGTCGCGATGTTCGTCGTGTTCATGCTGTTTGCCATCCTGGGCTTTGGCGCCGGACTGGGGCTCAGCAACGTCGCCGCGGTGGGCGCGGCGATACTGCTGCCGCTCGCGCTCGGGATGACCTTCGACTACGTCTGGATGCCCTCGCCCGACGAGGTCGACCTGCCCACCTCCACCTAGTCGCGAATCGCGTCCAGAACCCGCTCGTAGACGGTATCAGGCTCCTGCGTGGCGTCGACCTGGACGAACCGGTCGGGGTCGGCGTCGACGAGTCGTTCGTAGTTCGCTCGCACGTCGGCGAGGTAGTCGGCCGTCTCGAACTTGTTCGTGGCGCCGCTGCGACGGGCGGCCGTCTCCGGGTCGAGGTCCAGATACACCGTCCGGTCCGGCGGCCGGGTCCAGGGTTCGTGGACCCGCTGGACGTAGGCGAGTGGGTCCTCGAAGTGGTCGCTGTCGCCCAGCGTGGCGCCCTGATAGGCGTATCTGGAGTCCGAGTAGCGGTCGGAGACGACTAGCTTCCCGTCCTCGAGGGCGGGCCGGACAGTGTCGGCCAGGTGGGCGGCGTGGTCCGCGGTGTACAGAAAGAGTTCCGCCAGCGAGTCGGCGTCGTCGTCCTCGATAGAGCGCATGACGGCGTCGCCGTACCAGCTATCCGTGGGTTCGCGAGTGAATACAGCGTCGTTCGGCAGGGCGTCGTCGGCCCGCAGCCGTTCCCACACCGTCGTCTTGCCGCTGCCGTCGAGTCCCTCCAGCGTCACGAGCATACCGGCCCGTGGATGGCCGGGTACGTAAGCGCGCCGAACCCCGGTACGCGTCTCCCGGTGACCGCCCCATCGGAGTCGACGACACCGGAACAAGACTGCAGCAGTCAGCGTTCGCCCCCAACTGGTTTCGCCCTATCTTTACGTTCGTTCGGCGGGAAGGAACTGCTATGGACGTACTCGTAGTCGGCGGGAGTGGTTTCGTTGGACAGCACCTCTGCCGGGAACTCGACGACCGCGGCCACGACGTGACCGCCCTGTCACGCAACCCCCACGAGGCGGCGCTGCCCGACGGCGTCACCCGCAGGGAAGGTGACGTGACCGACTACGACAGCATCGAGGGCGCTTTCGAGGGTCGGGACGCCGTCGTTTTCCTCCCCGCGCTCTCCCCGCTGTTCAAGCCCGACGGCGGCGACGAGATGCACGAGGTGGTCCACCTCGGCGGGACCGAGAACTGCGTCAGGGCCGCCGAGGAACACGGCGTCGACCGCTTCCTCCAGATGAGCGCGCTCGGCGCGGACCCGAACGGCGCGACCCACTACCTCCGCGCGAAGGGGGACGCCGAAGGCGTCGTGAAGAACTCCGACCTCGACTGGGTCGTCTTCCGCCCGTCGGTCGTCTTCGGTGACGGCGGCGAGTTCGTCTACTTCACCAAGCGACTCAAGCAGATTTTCGCCCCCGCCGTGCCGCTGTATCCGCTCCCCGGCGGCGGCAAAAAGGCCCACTTCCAGCTCATCTGGGTCGACGACCTCGTGCCGATGCTCGCCGACGCCCTGGAGGGCGAAGAACACGTCGGCCAGATCTACGAGGTCGGCGGCCCCGAGACCCTGAGTCTCCGAGAGGCGACGGAACTGGTGTTCGAGGCCGAAGGCAAGTCCATCACTATCGTGCCGCTGCCGATGCCGCTGGCGAAAATCGGCCTCCCCGTGCTTGGCTCACTGGGCTTTCCGATGGGGAGCGACCAGTACGAAGGGCTGGACTTCGACAACACCCCGACGACCAACGACGTCGAGGCGTTCGGTCGCGACCCCGCATCCTTGCGGTCGTTCCGCTCGTATCTGGGCGTCGCGTAGGTGCCTGCATTGTCAGGGCAGATAACCGCCACCGCCGTTCCTGTCGACGGCCGCTACCGTCCGAACTCGACCCGAACGGGCGGGAACCGACCGCAGGCCTCCGCTGGGGGCCGCTCAAGATTTGCACCGGGTGGGGATGTCAGGGCACTTTTATTTCTGGAGCGAACTTTCATCACTGAGATTTGGGCAAAAAACTTATACGGGTATTCCTACTTAGGCCTTTTAACTGGAGAACCATATCAATGAAACTCGCGATGATCGGCTTCGGGCAGGCCGGTGGCAAAATCGTGGACAAATTCCTCGAGTACGACGAGAAGACGGGCTCGGGAATCGTCCGCTCGGCCGTGGCCGTCAACACGGCCAAGGCCGACCTGCTGGGGCTAGAACACATTCCGGAGGAGAATCGGGTGCTCATCGGACAGGCACGGGTCAAGGGTCACGGCGTGGGCGCCGACAACGAACTCGGCGCCGAAATCGCCGAGGAGGACATCGACGAGGTCCAGGGGGCCATCGACAACATCCCCGTCCACGAGGTCGACGCGTTCCTGGTCATCGCCGGCCTGGGCGGCGGGACCGGTTCGGGCGGCTCGCCGGTCGTCGCGAAACACCTCAAACGCATCTACACCGAGCCGGTCTACGGGCTCGGCGTCCTGCCCGGCAGCGACGAGGGCGGCATCTACACGCTCAACGCCGCCCGGTCGTTCCAGACGTTCGTCCGCGAGGTGGACAACCTCATGGTGTTCGACAACGACGCCTGGCGCCAGACCGGCGAGTCCGTCGAGGGCGGCTACGACCACATCAACGAGGAAATCGTCCGCCGCTTTGGCGTCCTCTTTGGCGCCGGCGAGGTCGAGGCCGGCGACAACATCGCCGAGAGCGTCGTCGACTCCTCCGAGATTATCAACACGCTCGACGGGGGCGGCGTCTCTACTGTGGGGTACGCCTCCGAGGACGTCGAGGTCAGCTCCGGCGGCGGCGGGCTGCTCTCGCGGTTCAAGGGCGACAGCGGCGGCGACGACGGCATCGACACGGCCAACACCACCAACCGCATCACCTCGCTGGTCCGGAAGGCCGCGCTGGGGCGGCTGACGCTGCCCTGTGAAATCGAGGGCACCGAGCGTGCTCTCCTCGTGATGGCCGGCCCGCCGAAACACCTCAACCGGAAGGGCATCGAGCGCGGTCGCAAGTGGCTCGAAGAGCAGACCGGCTCGATGGAAGTGCGTGGCGGGGACTACCCGACCAACGCTCCGAAGGTCGCCGCCTCCATCCTGCTGGCCGGCGTCCACAACGTCCCCCGAATCAAGGAGCTCCAGCAGGTCGCCATCGAAGCCCAGGACAACATCGACGATATCCGCCAGGAAAGCGAAGATAACTTAGAGAACTTGGTTGAAGACGATGAGGATGAACTCGATCCCCTGTTCTAGGGCGACTGCTGCGCTGCTCTGTATCGTGGGACTGCTCGCCGTCGCGGGAACGGCCGGTGCGTTCACCCTCTCGACGGACGGCAGTGTACCGAACGAGACCGCTGTCGGCGACGAGGTGACCGTCACGTACGTCATCGACGACCCGTACACGGGCCCGCCAAGCGAGTACACGCTCCGGGGCGAGACCCAGCTCGAGGACGTCAGCTGGACCGTCGAGGTGCTCGACCGCGGGAACGTCGTCTACGACGAGACCTACGGGACCCAGTCGTTCAACCAGAGCATGGACGGCGAGGGAGACCAGGACGGTGACGAGGTCCGCATCGTCCTCGAAGGCACCGCTCCGGCCGTCGAGAACTACACGTACGAACCACGGGAGAACTACACCGTCGCCACGCTCTCGCGGGTGACCGGGAGCAACGAGAACGAGTTCCGCACCGACTCGGCGCACCACTACACGAACCAGAGTCGTGAAGCCCGGGACGCTATCGACGCCGCCGGCGCGGCCATCCAGGAGGCCGGCGGCAACAGCGAGGCCGAGGGGCTCCGCCAGAACGCCATCTCCGCTTACGAGAACGGCAACTTCGGGAACGCTATCGACCTCGCGAACCAGGCTCAGAACTCGGCCCAGCAGGCCCAGCAGAGCCAGCAGACCACCCAGACGCTGCTGTACGCGGCTGGGGCGGTCGTCCTCCTGCTCCTGCTCGGTGGTGGGGGGTACTACCTCTACAGCCAGTCACAAGAGGACGACTACAGCAAGCTGTAATGCGACTCGTCGTCCCCGTCTCGGGGTCCGACCCGAAAACCCGCCTCTCCTCCGTTCTCAGGCCCGACGAGCGCCGCGAGTTCACCGAAGCCATGCTCGCGGACGTGCTGGACGCGCTCGAGACGGCCGGCCACAGCCCCCGGGTCGTCGCGACGGCGCCAGTCGCGTGTGACGCACCTGTCACTGTCGACGACCGGGGGCTCGACTCGCTCGTCAACGACCTGCTCGCGGAGACGGACGGCGAGCTGGCCGTGGTGATGGCCGACCTCCCGCTGCTCACCGCCGACGCCGTCGCCCGCCTGTTCGCCCCGGACGCCGATGTCGTGCTGGCGCCGGGACTGGGCGGCGGGACGAACGCCTTCGTCAGCCGCCACCCCGACTTCCGGGTAGACTACCACGGCGCGTCGATTCGGGACCACCGCCGCGTGGCCCGCGACGTGGGAGCGGCCGTCGCCGAGGTCGATTCCCGTCTGCTGGCGACGGACGTCGACGAGCCCGGTGACCTGGCGGAGGTCCTGCTCCACAGCGACGGAGCCGCTGCCGACTGGCTCCGGGACGCCGGCTTCGAACTGGCCGTCGACGAGGGCCGCGTCACCGTCGACCGGCCCTGACCCATCCGAGACGCTTACGGTTCTCTGGCCCGAACGCGTGACCGTGCAGTACGACCGGCTCACGAAGGGAATCGCGGTCGTCTTCGGCGTCCTCACAGCCGTGCTGACCGCGGTGGGCATCCTGGCCAGCCCGGCCGTGCTCTTCCTGGCGCTGATGTTCGGGGCCTCGACGTACCTGATGTACTACCACCTCAGCGGGCGGATGGCCGCGAGCGTCTACGAGCGCGTCGAGCGGCGGGCCGCGACCGACGGGCGTGGCGCTCGCCGGACCGACGGCCGCGGCGGCTTCGGCGCGGGCCCGCGCGAGGAGTGGGAACCGCCCCGCGACGGACGGGCCCGCCGGACCGCCGAGCGCGTTCGACAGGCGCGAGCCCGCCGCCAGCAGGCCCGAGGCGGGCGACAACAGACGCGAGGTCGACAGCGGGTCCAGCGGTCGTCGGGGCCCACACCTGCGGAGGCCTACGACCGACTGGACCTGAGCCCCGGCGCCGACGAGAGCGCGGTCAAGCAGGCCTACCGCGAGCGGGTCAAGGAGGTCCATCCGGACACCGACAGCGGGAGCGAACGGGAGTTCAAACGGGTGCAGGCGGCCTACGAGACGCTCACCGACGACTGAGGCTCTCGGACCGGAGAGGGGGACCGCAACGACCAAATCCGTGCCGGCGTCACTCCACGTATGACCGAGACACCGCCGCTGGTGGTCGATATCGACGGGACACTCACCGACGAAACACGGGCCGTCGACCCGCGCGTGTTTCCCGTTCTTTCGGAGTGGCCCGAGCCGGTCGTCGTCGCGACGGGCAAGGCGATGCCGTACCCCATCGCTCTCTGTGAGTTCGTCGGCATCGACTACACCGTCATCGCTGAGAACGGCGGGGTGGTGTTCGTCGAGGCCACGGACACGCTCCGGATTCGGGGTGACAAGGCCGCGTGTCTCGCGGTCGCCGAGGCGTACCGCGAACTGGGCTACGAGATGGGTTTCGGCGAGGTCGACCTGGCCAACCGGTGGCGCGAGACCGAGGTGGTCGTCGACCTGTCCCAACCGGAGGAACCGCTGCGACGCCTGGCCGAGGAGCACGGACTGGAGTTTCTCGACACCGGCTTCGCCTACCACGTGACCGACCCCAGCATCGACAAGGGGACGGGGCTGGTGGCGGTCTGTGCCGAACTGGACCGGGAGCCGACGGAGTTCCTCGCGGTCGGTGACTCAGAGAACGACGCCGAGGTGTTCGAGGTGGCCGGGGAGTCGGTCGCGGTCGCCAACGCCGACGAGACGGCGCTCGCCCGGGCGGACCGCGTGACCGAGGCGAGCTACGCCGACGGCTTCCTCGAAGCGGTCGAGCCGTACCGGTAGGGCGTGCTGGCGGTGTCGGGTTGGCGACGTTCGACGGGGGCGACACCGCGCGACCGCTGCTCCCCGCCGGCGACTCCGCTACATGGGTCGGGCTGGTTCCGGCTTGCCAGATAAATGCTCGCCCGAGCCTACTGTGAGAGATAGAGCCACCCACCGTGCTCAACAGCGGTAAGCGACCCCATACCCGGGGAAAGCTTTTATCTGCCCCTCCGCTACGGACCCTCATGAGCCCCGACCGGGCCGTCCTTCAGCGCGCGCTGGACCGCGGCGAGGAGGAGGGTGGCAGCGTCGAATTCAAGGAACGGCTCACCGAGGAACTACATCTGTCGGAGGGACGACTGGAGTCGCTGGCCGCCCAGCTTCGCCACCGCGTCCTCTCCGGGGAGGGCGAGGCCACCTACGTGGTCGGCGTCACCGACGACGGCGGTCTGGCCGGCATCTCGCCGGCGGAGTTTTCCGAGTCGATGGATGTCCTGAGCCTGCTGGCCGACGAGGCAGGAGCCCACATCGAGGCGGTCCAGACCTGGGGCGTCGACAGCGGTACCAGGGAGGCCGACGACGGTACCGGCGGCGCCGACAGTGAGGGCGACGCCACACAGGGCATCGTCGGCGTCGCCACCGTCCGCGAGGGCGCGGTGCTCGAGGACGACGACCACATCGTGGTGGGGACGGCGGGCCACGTCGACCACGGCAAGTCAACGCTCGTGGGGTCGCTCGTCACCGGCGAGGCCGACGACGGCGAGGGCGGGACGCGGGGGTTCCTCGACGTCCAGCCCCACGAGGTCGAACGCGGCCTCTCGGCGGACCTCTCCTACGGCGTCTACGGCTTCGACGACGAGGGGCCGGTCAGGATGGACAACCCCCACCGCAAGACCGACCGCGCCCGTATCGTCGAGGAGTCCGACCGGCTCGTGAGCTTCGTCGACACCGTCGGCCACGAGCCGTGGCTCCGGACCACCATCCGCGGGCTGGTGGGCCAGAAACTGGACTACGGGCTCCTGACTGTCGCGGCCGACGACGGCGTCACGGCGACGACCCGCGAGCATCTGGGCATCCTGCTCGCGACCGAACTGCCGACCATCGTCGCGCTCACGAAGACCGACCTCGTGACCGACGAGCGCGTCTCCGAGGTCGAACGGGAGGTCGAGCGAGCGCTGCGCGAGGTCGACAAGACGCCCCTTCGGGTCGAGCGCCACGGCGTCGACGCCGCCATCGAGGAGATATCGGAGACGGTGGTCCCCGTCGTGACGACAAGCGCCGTGACCGGGTGCGGGCTGGACACGCTCGACGAGATGTTCGAGCGGTTGCCAAAGACCGGCGGCGAGGTCGGGGAGTTCCGGATGTACATCGACCGGACATACAACGTCCAGGGCGTCGGCGCGGTGGCCTCGGGCACGGTCAAATCGGGCGAGGTCGAGGCCGGCGACGAACTGCTGCTGGGACCGATGCAGGACGGGGGTTTTCGCGAGGTCGACGTGCGCTCTATCGAGATGCACTACCACCGCGTCGACGAGGCCAAAGCGGGCCGCATCGTCGGCATCGCGCTCAAGGGGGTCCGGGAGGCCGACATCGAGCGCGGGATGGTGTTGCTCCCCCGGGACGCCGACCCCGACCCAGTCCGGGAGTTCGAGGCGGAGGTGATGGTGCTGAACCACCCGACCCGCATCGGCGACGGCTACGAGCCGGTCGTCCACTTAGAGACCGTCAGCGAGGCAGCGAAGTTCTACCCCGAGGACGGACAGTTACTGCCCGGCGACGCCGGGACGACGAGGGTCCGGTTCAAGTTCCGGTCGTACCTCGTCGAGGAGGGCCAGAAGTTCGTCTTCCGCGAGGGCCGCTCGAAGGGCGTCGGCACCGTGACCGATGTCCGGACGGACTGACGCCGTTAGGTACCCTCGCTTTATCCGTCGAGTGCTTCGCGACGCTATGGAACTGCTCGTTTTCGGAGCCAGTGGGCGCGTCGGGAGACGCCTCTGTGAGTACGCCGTTTCCGGCGGGCACCGCGTGACGGCGTTCGTCCGGGACGCAGACCGGGCGCCCCGGGACGTCGCGGTCGTCGAGGGCGACGTGACCGACCCCGAGTCCGTGGCGGCCGCAATCGACGGCCAGGACGCCGTCTGTAGCGCGCTCGGGCCCGACGGGGACGACCTCGCCGTCCTCGGGGCCGGTATCGACAATCTCGTCGCGGCGATGGGCGCGGGCGGGGTGGAGCGACTGGTCGCGGTGGCCGCCGCGGGTATCCTCCAGGCCACGCCGGGGCGGCTTCGGCTCGAAACCGACGGCTTTCGCGCGGGATTGCGCCCACTCGCCGCCGCCCACCGAACGGTCTACGACCGCCTCCGTCCCTCGGAACTCGACTGGACGCTCGTCTGCCCGCCTCGGATGCCCGACGGCCCGCCGACGAACCACTACCGCACCGCGGTCGACTACCTCCCTGACGGCGGCCAGTCGGTGTCGAGCGGCGACGTGGCGACCCTCGTCTACGACGCGGCCGTCAACGGTAGCCACGGCTGCGAGCGGGTCGGAATCGCCTACTGAGCGGGGGTGAAGCGGTCGTCCTCGACGGCGACCAGGTCGAACACCACCGCCCACCCGAGGAGGTTGTCGACCCGCTCGCGCCAGCGGCGCTCCCACTCGGGGTCGCGCTCGCGCTCCCAGCGCGGAATCTCCTCGCGCACTGCCCGGAACGCGGCTTCGGTGCTGTCCGCACCCGCCGCCACGGCGTCCAGTAGCTCGGCGACGGGGAACACCTGCCCGCGGTAGGCCGTTGCGAGCGCCTCGCGGTCCACGTCCTCGCGGGTCCGGTGGTACCCCCGCTCGCTCTCGGCGACCAATCCGAGCGCCTGCAAGAAGGTCAGATACTCCCGCGCCGTCTCGCGGTCGGGGACGTCAGTCGACCGCTGGATGGCGCCACAGCAGTCCGCCTCGGCGTCCGGGACGAGCGGTATCGTCCCGCGGGCCGTCCGCAGAAAGTCGAGCGACCGGGCCGGCGGGGCGACCTTGTAGCGCATCCGCTCAGAGCCCGAAGCTCTCGGCCAGTACGTCCTCGCGGGTCTCGCCGACGACGTGGGTGTCGCCGCCGACTACGTCGACGGTCACCTTCGCGGGCCCGAACAGTTCGACGGGGAGGTCCGTAAAGTCCCAGTCGACCTCCTCGAAGACGCCTTCCAGCGGGCGGCCGTACTCCGCGCCCGCGACGGAGGGCACGGCCTCGACATCCTCGACCGGTTCGTCGACGGTCAGGTGGACCTCGCTCCCGTAGGCTACGGCGTCCGTGGTCCGGGCCATCGCGGCCGCCTCGTCACCGGCGACGGGGGCGACCGGCGCGCGGCCGTTCGCCGAGAGCACCTCCGCCGGGTCGTAGCCCAGTTCGGCCAGCCGGAAGACCGCGAGTTCGGCGGCTCGGGCCGCGCTCACGACGCTGCCGGTGACGCTCGCGGTGGCGAAGGCGGGCAGGAACACGCCCGTCTCCGGAACGCCGGTCCGTTCGGCAACCTGCGCGGCGACGGCCTGGTCGGGTAGCTGGTCGGTCTCGACGGCGAGGACGGCGAACTGCTCGTCCTCTCGGTAGCCGATACGGCCGAAGATATCCTCCTCGGCGACCAGCGCGCGGGCCGGGCCGCTCCCCAGCCCCTCGAAGTCGTCGGTCGCCAGCTCCCAGCCGCCCTTCTGGGAACAGAGCAGCGCCAGCGCCGGGTGGTCCGTCGCGAGTTCGACGTGTGTCAGGGGCGCGCCGTCGACCTGGGCCATCCCGGTCTGGACCGTCGCCAGCCCGGCCGTCTGGAGCTCCGCGAGCACCAGTCCGGCCTCGACGGCGCCGGGGACTTCGACGCCGAAGTCGAGGACGGCGGCGTCGCCCTCCAGTGCGTGGACGTCTATCGTCAGTTCGTCGGCGAAGTCGATGGCCTCGTCGACCAGTTCCGTGGCCATCCGATTGAGCGTGTTCATACCCGGTCTTTGCCACCCTGCCCTTTAATCTCCACCACTACCGCTTCGCGCCTCGCGGCCCAGTTCGTCCTCGACGCGTGTGACCTTCTCGCTGGCGCGCTGGTCGACCCCGCGCTTGTCGTCTATCTTCAGGAACGTCTCGACGCGGTCGGACTGTGCGCCGACGGCCTCGTGGGCGGCGTGGGCCGCCGCGAACAACTCCTCGCTGTCGTCGGCCTCTATCACCGTGCCCATCGGCGTCGTCTCGTACTCGACGTCGAACTCGTCGAGGGCGGCGACCGCGTCCGCGACGTAGGGCGCCATGCTCTCCTCGACGACCGGTGCGACCGACAGAAATCCGATACAGGTCATACTGTTCGCTGCGCGTGGCTCGCTCCTAACGCTGGTGCTTGTCGACGCTTCGCTGCCGCCTTGCAACCACCTGGCCATCTATTATCGACGACCAGCGGCGGTATCTCACATAGAGGAGCGACGACTATCCCTCCAACCGGTGGTCACCGAGCCGCTCCGGGCGGCGGTCGACCGCCTGCGGACCGAAACCGAGTAATTTCGACGCGGACTCGGCGAGGTGGCCGAGGCGGTCGACGAGACAGAGCGCGATGCCGTGAGCGGTCAGTCCGGTGCGGCCGTGGCCTTCCCGAGCTACGCCCCACCGTTCCAGATTCGGGTCCGGTGGTACGCCAAGTAATGTCTCGCTGGCCACGCCGACCGGTCGGACGGCAGGTACAGCTCTTCCCCGTCGTACACCGCCATCTCGTCGTACCCGTCTCGTGACGGGTCGTCCCGGGCGACGATGCGGTAGTCGTCGTCGATACCGAACCATCCGTGGTCGAACGCCCAGTGGTGTGTCCGACACAGGGCCATCCCGTTCTGGAGGGCGTCCGGCCCGCCCTCGAACTCGTCCGCGCTATCGGCGCCGGCGACCGGGTAGATGTGCGCCGCCTCGACCTCGAAGTAGCCGTCCTCGTCCTGCCACCGGTTGCCACAGACGGCGCACCGGTAGTCGTACGCCTCACGGACCGTACGGCTGAACCCGCTCCGGCGCTTTCGAACGGGGCGAACTACTCGCCCCGGGAGCGCATCGTCGGCAGTGTCACGTCCCAGCGCGCGAGCGAGGTCCCTGGACCTGTCCAGTACTGCCTCGGTGACGTGGGGGGCCATCGCGTCGACGTACTCCGGGCCGACCACTCCCTCGGTCAGACAGAACGCGAACTCCTCGTCAAGCAGGACGGCCTCAACCTCCGTGCCGACGGCGTCCGGTGTGACTGGTCCCAGATTGATGCGATGGCCGACGAAGGAATCGACGACCCCGTTCCCGCTCTGTGTCCGGTCCGACACCGGTGCACTGAACGTTTCGCCGACCTCCGGGAGTCGGTCCCGGAGGTTCAGGTCGGTAAGCGCCGTGGCGAACAGGCGGCTCGGCTCGATACGCAGGACTTTGACCGCCAGTTTCTCGCCCGCCTTGGTGCCCTCGGGGACGTTCTGGATACGGACCGGCAGTCCACAGAACGTCGCGTTCCCCTTCCCGGCGGAGTTGCGTCCCGAGAGCTCGACGTCTATCAGTTCCCCCACGCCCGGGCAGTCCGTCGGCGGGTTGTCGATGAGCTGGCTCGTCTGCGCGCGTATCCTGTTGTCGTAGAACTCCGACCGCGCCGCTGACGTGAGACAGAGTGCCAGAGTCTCGTCGTAGACTACCGCGTCGACGGACAAACCGACCGCATCGGGTCGGACCGGACCGACGGAGATCTCCCCGTCGCCGTAATCCAGTATCCCGTTGCCGCTGTTCGAGATGCGCGTTATCTTACCGTGAACCAGGTCACTCGGCACGAGGTCGGACATATCCCGCATATGGCCATGAAACAGCAAGTATGTGCCGCCCCGTCGAACGGACCCGCTCCCCTCTCTCGGCCGCTACGCAGAGCCGAGAGAGTTACCCCTCACACGAATCGAGCGACACGCACAGCGGTCGCTCGGGGTCTTGTGTTCGGTAGAAATGCGCTGGCTGGGATTTGAACTCGATGCAAATCCTCGCTCCGCTCGGATTTCCGTAGTTCAAATCCCTGTCGCATTCACAGCGTCCAGTACGCGGCGCGATGAAACGCGCCGCTTGGAAGTTTGGATGAAGAGAAATGCGCTGGCTGGGATTTGAACCGGACTCAGACGTGCTCGTTTCGCTGCGCGCGTCTGATAGGGCTCAAATCCGCAGAACGATTTCGTCTCGAAACGCGACTCGCTTCGCTCGTCGGTTTGCGTCGACAGAAATGCGCTGGCTGGGATTTGAACCCAGGTTGTGACCATGGCAAGGTCACGTGATACCAACTACACTACCAGCGCTCACTTCCTTCGCCCTGACCCTCGCGACCACGTGGGGTCGCTCGGTACCAGCGCGCACCGTTTCGCACGTCGCCTCTCTGCATTCCAAAGTGGCGAGGGTGATAGTAAAAAGCCTTGCGTTTCACGGGGGAAACTGGGGGCCGGCGTGGGTATCGAACTGGCAGCTGGTATGCATACTGTGCCCATACTGTTAGCTTTCGGAAGCGGCAATCGATGTGTGGCGCGTTCCCACGGCACGGGCGCCGAGGGGGCGTGTGAACGAATCTCAACGCACGCGCGAAGCGGGGTCTTTTTACCGTAGGGCCGGAGTAGTATCGCTACAGTCTAGTGGCGCGACGTGGAAGCGTCACGGCATGACGACCAGCGTACTCGTGCCCGACTCCCTCACACGGGAGGCCGAGGACCGACGCGAGGCGACTCGCAAACTGGGATACGTGGCCCGCGCGGCCACCGTGTTCCGGGTCGACCGGCTGACCGTGTATCCGGACCCCGACGGGGCCGGCAAGTGGGAAGACGGGTTCGTCGAAACCGTGCTGCGGTACGCCGCGACGCCGCCACACCTCCGAAAGGAGATGTGGGGCAAGCGGGACGAACTAGAGTACGTCGGCGTCCTGCCGCCGCTCCGCGTGCGTTCACAGACCGGCTCCGGATCCGAGGGTTCGGGGTCGTTAAGACAGGGAATCGTGACCGAGGTCGGAGCTGATGGGCGCGTTCGGGTCAATTGCGGTATGCAACACCCGATCTCCCTCCCCGTTCCAGACGGTATGGACGCGGGCGAGGGGGAGCGCGTGACCGTCAGGGTCTCTTCGCGACGGCCGGTCCGGGCGAAACTCGTCGACGCCCCACTGTCGGGGTTCGACGTCGTTTCCGCGGACCTCGACATGGCACTCTCGCGTGACGACGCCGGACTCACCATCGCGTCATCGCGGTACGGTGAGCTGGCGACGACCCGCCGTCTGGGCCAGCTGGCCCAGCGGCGCGAGAGCGAGGGCGGCATGACAGTCGCCTTCGGGGCACCCGAGCGTGGACTCCCGTCCATACTCGACGTGGACCCGGACGCCGTCGGAGACCAGACAGACGACGAATCCACAGGGTTCGACCTCTGGCTGAATACGGTTCCGAACCAGGGCAGCGAGGTCGTGCGAACTGAAGAAGCGATGTTCGCCTCCCTCGCCTGTCTAACCCTCACGGAGTAAACGAATGCCACAACCAAGCAGACCACGCAAAGGCTCGCTGGGCTTCGGCCCGCGCAAGCGCTCGACGAGCGAGACGCCTCGCTTCAACAGCTGGCCCTCTGACGACGGCCAGCCGGGCGTCCAGGGGTTCGCCGGCTACAAGGCCGGCATGACACACGTCGTGCTGGTCAACGACGAACCCAACTCCCCCCGCGAGGGGATGGAGGAGACTGTCCCGGTGACAGTCGTCGAGACGCCGCCGATGCGCGCCGTCGCCCTGCGTGCGTACGAAGACACGCCGTACGGTCAGCGTCCGCTGACGGAGGTCTGGACCGACGAGTTCCACTCGGACCTCGACCGGACCCTCAACCTGCCGGAGGACCACGACCCGGACGCTGCTGAGGAACAGGTACGCGACGCTCTCGCGGCCGGCAACCTCGGGGATGTGCGTCTCATCACGCACACCGTCCCCGACGCCGTCCCGAGCGTCCCGAAGAAAAAGCCCGACGTGATGGAGACTCGCGTCGGCGGTGGCTCGGTCTCGGACCGACTCGACCACGCCCTCGACCTCGTCGAGGACGGCGGCGAGCACTCGATGAACGACGTCTTCCGCGCCGGTGAGTACACCGACATCGCGGGCGTCACCAAGGGCAAAGGGACGCAGGGTCCCGTCAAGCGCTGGGGCGTCCAGAAGCGGAAGGGCAAGCACGCCCGCCAGGGCTGGCGCCGACGCATCGGCAACCTCGGCCCGTGGAACCCGTCTCGCGTGCGCTCGACGGTCCCCCAGCAGGGCCAGACCGGCTACCACCAGCGCACCGAACTGAACAAGCGCCTCATCGACATCGGCGAGGGCGACGACGCCACCGTCGACGGCGGCTTCGTCAACTACGGCGAGGTCGACGGCCCATACACGCTCGTGAAGGGCTCGGTGCCCGGTCCGGACAAGCGCCTGGTGCGCTTCCGGCCCGCGGTCCGACCGAACGACCAGCCGCGCCTCGACCCCGAGGTGCGCTTCGTCTCCACGGAATCGAACCAGGGATAATCCATGCAGGCAACAATCCACAATCTGGACGGCGAGGCCGACGGCGAGGTCACGCTCCCCGATGTCTTCGAGACACCGGTGCGCGCGGACCTCATCGCCAAGGCCGTTCACGCCGCCCAGGCAAACCGAAAGCAGGACTACGGGGCCGACGAGTACGCCGGCCTCCGCACGCCCGCGGAGTCGTTCGGTAGCGGCCGCGGCCAGGCACACGTCCCACAGCAGGACGGCCGTGCCCGCCGCGTCCCGCAGGCGGTCAAGGGCCGCGCGGCCCACCCGCCGAAAGCCGAGAAAGACCGCTCTATCGACATCAACGACAAGGAGCGCCAGCTCGCGGTGCGGTCGGCGCTCGCCGCCACGACGGACGCCGAACTCGTCGCCGAGCGCGGCCACGAGTTCGACGCCGAGGAGGTCCCCGTCGTCGTCGCCGACGACTTCGAGGACCTGGTCAAGACCCAGGAGGTCCTGGGGCTGCTCGAAGCGCTCGACGTCGCGGCAGACATCGAGCGCGCCGACGAGACGAAGATCAAGGCCGGGAAGGGCTCGATGCGCGGTCGGAAGTACCGCCGCCCCTCCTCTATCCTCTTCGTGACGAGCGAGGAGCCCTCGACGGCCGCCCGCAACCTCGCGGGCGTCGACGTGGCCACCGCCCGTGAGGTCAACGCGGAGGACCTCGCGCCCGGCGGCGCGCCCGGTCGACTCACCGTCTTCACGGAGTCCGCAGTCGAGGAGGTCGGTTCCCGATGACCTGGGACGTCATCAAGTACCCCCACGTCACGGAGAAGGCCATGAACGACATGGACTTCCAGAACAAGCTCCAGTTCGTCGTCGACGACAGCGCTGGGAAACAGGAGGTCGCCGAGGCCGTCGAGTCCCAGTACGAGGTCACCGTCGTCGGCGTGAACACGCAGAACACGATGGACGGCGAGAAGAAGGCCGTCGTTCGCCTCTCGGCTGACGACGACGCCCAGGAAGTCGCCTCCAGAATCGGGGTGTTCTAACGATGGGACGACGAATCCAGGGACAACGACGCGGTCGCGGGACGTCCACGTTCCGGGCGCCCTCGCACCGCTACAAGGCAGACTTAGAGCACCGCAAGGTCGAAGACGGCGACGTCATCGCCGGCACCGTCGTGGACATCGAACACGACCCGGCCCGCTCGGCGCCCGTCGCGGCCGTCGAGTTCGAGGACGGCGACCACCGCCTCGTGCTCGCGCCGGAGGGCGTGGGCGTGGGCGACGAACTGCAGGTCGGCGTCAGCGCCGAAATCGCCCCCGGGAACACGCTCCCGCTCGCGGAGATTCCCGAGGGGGTCCCGGTCTGTAACGTCGAGTCCAGCCCCGGTGACGGTGGCCGCTTCGCCCGTTCGTCGGGCGTCAACGCCACCCTGCTCACCCACGACCGCAACGTCGCGGTCGTCAAACTCCCCTCCGGGGAGATGAAGCGACTGGACCCGCAGTGCCGCGCGACCATCGGCGTCGTCGCCGGTGGCGGCCGGACGGACAAGCCGTTCGTCAAGGCCGGCAACAAGCATCACAAGATGAAAGCCCGCGGGACGAAGTACCCACGCGTCCGTGGTGTCGCGATGAACGCCGTCGACCACCCCTTCGGTGGCGGCGGCCGACAGCACCCCGGCAAGCCCAAGTCCATCTCCCGCAACGCCCCACCGGGCCGCAAAGTCGGGGATATCGCCTCGAAGCGGACCGGTCGAGGTGGTAACGAATGAGTTCAGAGTACCAAATCGGCCACGAGGGAGAGTTCTCCTTCCGGGGCCACACGCTCGACGAGCTGCAGGACATGGAGCTCGAGGAAGTCGCGGAACTGCTCCCCGCTCGCCAGCGGCGAAGTATCGAACGCGGTCTGACCGAGGAGAAACAGAAGCTCCTCGAGAAGGCCCGCGACGCCGAGGAGGAGGCGACGGCCAACAACCCCATTCGCACGCACCTGCGCGACATGCCGGTGGTGCCGGTGATGGTCAACCTCACCTTCGCCGTCCACAACGGTCAGGAGTTCGAGCGCGTGAAAGTCGAGCCCGAGATGCTCGGCCACTACCTCGGTGAGTTCCAGCTCACCCGAACCTCGGTCGAACACGGTCAGGCCGGCATCGGGGCGACACGCTCCTCGAAATTCGTACCGCTCAAGTAATCATGGGAATCAGCTACTCAGTCGACGCCGACCCGGACACCACCGCGAAAGCCATGCTCCGGGAGCGGCAGATGAGCATCAAGCACAGCAAGGCCATCGCCCGCGAAATAAAGGGCAAGACGGCCGGCGACGCCGTCGAGTTCCTCGATTCGGTCATCGCCGGCGACCAGCCGGTCGCGTTCAAACAGCACAACTCCGGGGTCGGCCACAAGTCGAAGGTCGACGGCTGGGACGCGGGTCGCTACCCGAAGAAGGCCAGCGAGGCCTTCCAGGACCTGCTCGAGAACGCAATCGGGAACGCCGACCACCAGGGCTTCGACGGTGAAGCCATGGAGATAATGCACGTCGCCGCCCACAAGGTCGGCGAGTCGCAGGGTCGCAAACCGCGAGCGATGGGTCGGGCCTCGGCGTGGAACTCCACGCAGGTCGACGTCGAACTCGTCCTCGAGGAGGTCGAAGGCTAATGGCCGACGAACAGCAGTTCATCGAGGACGGCCTCCAGCGGACCCAGATAGACGAGTTCTTCGCAGACGAACTCGGTCGCGCCGGCTACGGCGGCATGGACGTCGCCAAGACGCCGATGGGCACACAGATCGTCCTCAAAGCCGAGAAGCCGGGGATGGTCATCGGCAAGGGCGGGAAGAACATCCGGAAGATAACGACGGAACTCGAGGAGCGCTTCGACCTCGACGACCCGCAGGTCGACGTCCAGGAAGTCGAGGAGCCGGACCTCAACGCCCGCATCGTCGCGGACCGCCTGGGCAACGCCCTCGAACGCGGCTGGTACTTCCGCAAGGCCGGCCACACCACCATCGACCGAATCATGGAGTCGGGCGCGCTCGGCGCGGAAATCGTCCTCTCCGGGAAGGTCACCGGTGCACGCTCGCGCGTGGAGAAGTTCAACCGCGGCTACATCAAGCACAACGGCGAGCCCGCCGAGGAGATCGTCGACAGCGGCGTCGGCGTCGCGGTGATGAAGCTGGGCACCATCGGTGTCCAGGTGCGGATTATCCCGCCGGACGCGGAACTCCCCGACGACTTCGAGATCTACGACGACGTCGAGGTCGAGGACTACGTCGCCGACGCGGAGGGCGAGTCCGTCGAGGAACTCCTCGAAGGCGAACCCGAGGACGCCGAGACCACCGAGGTCGACCACGACCAGCCCGACGAGGGCGTCGAGGCCGACGAGGCCGCTGACGCGGTCGACGAGGAGGTCATCGAAGACGACGTCGACGTTCCGACCGACGAGGACGTCGAGGACGTCGACGTCGACGAACTCGACGACGCCGTCGAGGAGGAACTCGACGAGGACGTCGAAGCCGAAGCCGAGGAGCTCATGGACGAGATGGACGACGCCGACGAGGCGTCGGACGACACCGAGGAGGCTGACGAATAATGGCCGTCCTCCACGTCCAGGAGATTCGCGACATGACGCCCGCCGAACGCGAGGCGGAACTCGACGACCTCAAGACGGAGCTGCTCAACGCTCGCGCCACGCTGGCGGCGGGCGGCGCCCCGGAGAACCCGGGCCGCATCAAGGAACTGAAGAAGGCCATCGCCCGAATCAAGACGATTCAGGGCGAAGAAGGCGACCTCCAGTCGGAGGACGAATAATGCCACTGACACCCGAGACGCTCACGCGACACGAACTCGTCGGCCTCGACGTCGAGGTCGTCGCGGCGTCCAACCCGGACGCCGTCGGTATCAGCGGCCGCGTCGTCATGGAGACGACGCAGCTGCTGACCATCGAGCGAGACACTCGGGTGTGGCACGTGCCGAAGGACAGCGCGACGTTCGCGTTCGACGTGGACTGCGAGGCGCAAAGCGCCTCGACCGACGTGAGCGGCGACGAGCCGCGAACGAAGACCGTCCGCGTCGAGGGCGAGCGACTACTCGCCCGTCCCGCTCGACGCACAGCGAACGCAGGTGATTCCAAATGGCGCTAGGACTGAACGTACAGGAACCGGAGACGGCCTGTTCCGACCAGAACTGCCCCTTCCACGGAGAGCTCTCCGTGCGCGGGCAGACACTGAACGGAGAGGTCGCTTCCACTGACATGGAGAAGACCGTCGTCGTCGAACGCGAGTACGACGTGAAGGTGCCCAAATACGACCGCTTCATGAAGCGGCGGAGCCGCGTCCCGGCTCACGCACCCGATTGTCTCGACCTCGCGGTCGGTGACACGGTCACGATAGCAGAGTGTCGACCGCTCTCGAAGACGAAGAGCCACGTCGTAGTGGCTGTCGAGGACGGTGAGCAATAATGGAGGCGATGAACGCCGACGTCACCCAGGGCCTGGAGAAGGGCTCGCTCATCACGTGTGCCGACAACACCGGCGCACGCGAGCTGAAAGTCATCTCCGTCCACGGCTACTCGGGGACGAAGAACCGCCACCCGAAGGCGGGGCTGGGCGACAAGATCACGGTGTCGGTCACCAAGGGGACGCCCGAGATGCGTCGCCAGGTGCTCGAAGCCGTCGTCGTCCGCCAGCGTAAACCAATCCGCCGTCCCGACGGCACCCGCGTCAAGTTCGAAGACAACGCGGCCGTCATCGTGGACGAGAACGAGGACCCGCGCGGGACCGAACTCAAGGGCCCCATCTCGCGGGAAGTCGCGGAACGGTTCGGGAGCGTCGCCTCCGCAGCGACGATGATAGTGTAACGATGACGCAACAACCAGACAAACAGCGAACGAGTCAACGGGACGCCCCGCTGCACGAGCGACACAAGCAGGTGCGGGCCACGCTCGCCGAGGACCTCCGCGAGGAGTACGGCCAGCGCAACGTCCGCGTCAACGCCGGGGACACCGTCGAGGTGCTCCGTGGCGACTACGCCGGCGAGTCGGGCGAGGTCCTCACCGTCGACCTGCAGGACGCCGTCGTCCACGTGGAGGACGTCACCTTAGAGACCACCGACGGCGAGGAGGTCCCCCGCCCGCTGGACGCCTCGAACGTTCGGGTCACGGACCTGAACACCGAGGACGACCGCCGCGAGGCGCGTCTCGAATCGGAGGATGATACCGCATGAGCAAGCATCAAAAGCGCCTGTCGGTGCCAAACAGCTGGCCCGTCGAGCGCAAGACGGCAACGTTTACGGTCAAGGCCGGCGCCGGCCCGCACGGTGAGTCGGGGGTCCCCCTGCTCATCGTCCTGCGGGACGTGCTGGGCTACGCCGACAACCGCAAGGAAGCGCGCTACGCCCTGAACGAGGACAACGTCCTCATCAACGGGAAGGCGGTCTCCGACGAGGAACGGCCCGTCGGGATGTTCGACATCCTCGCCTTCACCCAGCGCGAGGAGTACTACCGCGTCTTCCCCGGCGAGGGCGGCCGACTGGCGCTGACGGCCATCGAGGCCGACGCCGCCGAGTCCAAGCTCGGGAAGATAGTCAACAAGTCCCACGTCTCGGGCGGCGACGTCCAGCTGGGGCTGCACGACGGCGAGACGCTCGTCGTCGAGGACGGCGACCAGTACGCCGGTGGCGACTCCATCGTCGTCGACAACGAGTCGAGCGAGGTCATCGCCCACTTCGAGTACGAGGAGGGCGCGCTGGTCACCGCCGTCGAGGGCGCCCACGCGGGCGAAATCGGCACCGTCGACGAGATTCAGGTGACGCCGGGCTCGGCCCAGAACAACGTGCTGGTCTCTCAGGACGAGGGCGAAGGCTTCGAGACGGTCGAGGAGTACGTCGTCGTCATCGACGAGAACTTCACGGGTGATGACGAATGAGCTCCGACAGCGACTCCGGGGCCGACTTCCACGAGATGCGCGAACCCAGCATCGAGAAGGTCGTCGTCCACATGGGTATCGGCCACGGTGGCCGCGACCTGGCCAACGCCGAGGACATCATCGGCGAGATTACCGGGCAGACGCCCGTCCGGACCACGGCCAAGCGGACCGTCGGCGAGTTCGACATCCGCCAGGGCGACCCCATCGGCGCGAAGGTCACGCTGCGTGACGAGACCGCCGCCGAGTTCCTCGAGACGGCGCTGCCGCTCGCCGAACTCTCCGCCTCGCAGTTCGACGACACCGGCAACTTCAGCTTCGGCGTCGAGGAGCACACGGAGTTCCCGAGCCAGGAGTACGACCCGAGCATCGGAATCTACGGGCTGGACGTGACGGTCAACCTCGTCCGCCCGGGCTACCGCGTCGCCAAGCGGGACAAGGCGTCCCGCTCGATTCCCTCGAACCATCGACTCAACCCCGACGACGCCGTCGCGTTCATCGAGTCGACCTTCGACGTGGAGGTGAGCGAATGAGCGAAAGTGAAACCCAACAGGCCGAAGACGAGCGGACGGGCCAGCTAGAGTCCTGTCAGCGCTGCGGGCGCGAGCAGGGTCTGGTCGGCAAGTACGACATCTGGCTGTGTCGCCAGTGCTTCCGCGAGATTTCGCGGGGCATGGGCTTCAAGAAGTACAGCTAACCATGACAGGAAACGACCCATTCGCCAACGCACTGTCGGCACTCAACAACGCCGAGAGCGTCGGGCATCTGGAGCAGACGGTATCGCCCGCCTCGAACGAGATCGGTAGCGTGCTCGAGGTCTTCTACGACCGCGGGTACATCGACGGATTCAGTTTCGTCGACGACGGCAAAGCCGGTGAGTTCGAGGTCGAACTGAAAGGAGCCATCAACGAGTGTGGCCCGGTCAAGCCCCGCTACTCGGCGGGCGCCGACGAGTTCGAGAAGTGGGAGAAGCGGTTCCTCCCCGCCCGTGACTACGGGACCCTCGTCGTGACGACCAGCCACGGAATCATGAGCCACTACGAGGCTCGTGAGGAAGGCGTCGGTGGCCAAGTAATCGCGTACGTGTACTAAGACAATGCCACGAGTAGAACTGGAGATTCCGGAGGACGTGGACGTTTCCCAGGACCATCTCGACCTCACGGTCGAGGGTCCCGAGGGGACCGTCACACGTCGGCTCTGGTATCCCGACATCGACGTCAGCGTCGACGGCGACACCGTCGTCGTCGAGTCCGACGAGGACGACGCCAAGACGCAGTCGACTATCGGGACCTTCGAGAGCCACATCGAGAACATGTACCACGGCGTGACCAGCGGGTGGGAGTACGAGATGGAAGTCTTCTACTCCCACTTCCCGATGCAGGTCAACGTCGAGGGCGACGACGTCGTCATCGAGAACTTCCTCGGCGAGAAGGCCGCCCGTCGGACCACCGTCCACGGTGACACCGACGTGTCGGTCGACGGCGAGGAGCTGACCGTCACCGGCCCCGACATCGAGGCCGTCGGTCAGACCGCCGCGGACATCGAACAGCTCACGCGCATCAACGACAAGGACGTGCGTGTGTTCCAGGACGGGGTGTACATCACCCAGAAACCGTCTCGAGGTGACGCCTGATGGCAGACAACCCCGACGGCAAGAGTAGTGACGCCGACGCGAACGAGGAGGCCCTCTCGCAGGGGACCGGTCCCCAGGAGGACGTCGCCTCGGAGAAGCCCCACGAGGGCGAGCCAGCCGAAGACCCCGACCAGGTCGCCGAGGAGGCCGACGACGGCGACATGGAGCTGACCGACATCAGCGGCGTCGGCGACGCGAAAGCCGACTCGCTGCGCGAGGCCGGCTTCGAGACGGTCGACGACGTCCGCGCGGCGGACCAGTCCGAACTGGCCGAGGCCGACGGCGTGGGTAACGCGCTGGCGGCCCGAATCAAGGCCGACGTCGGCGGGCTCGAAGTCGAGACCGAGACGGAGGCCGAGGTCGAAGAGGAAGGCGAGCCGGAGGCCGAGGAAGCCGAGGACGTGGAGACGGAGCTCCAGCCCCGCGGCCTGGCCGACAAGACGCCGGACCTCGACGACGAGACGGCCCGACTGCTGGCCCAGCGACACCGCGTCGGCGGCCCGCAGTTCAACCGACAGGACTACCACAAGAAAAAGCGCGTGCCCACGTCCTGGCGACGCCCGCGCGGCCAGCTCTCGAAGCAGCGCCGCGGCATCAAGGGCAAGGGCGCCACCGTCGAAGCGGGCTTTCGCTCGCCGACGGCGGTTCGCGGCAAGCACCCCTCGGGCTTCGAGGAAGTCCGTGTCCACAACGTGGACGACCTGGAGGGCGTCGACGGTGACGTCGAGGCCGTCCGCATCGCCTCGAAGGTCGGCGCCCGCAAGCGCGAGCGCATCGAGGAGGAAGCCGAGGACGCGGGCATCCGCGTGCTCAACCCCACCTACGTCGAAGTCGAGGTGAACGAGGAATGACTGACCTCTCCGCACAGAAGCGACTCGCATCGGACATCCTCGACGTCGGGAAGGACCGCGTCTGGTTCAACCCCGAACGCCAGGGTGACATCGCCGACGCCATCACTCGCGAGGACGTTCGCGAGCTAGTCGACGAGGGCGCCATCACGGCCAAGGACAAGAAGGGCAACTCCCGCGGTCGCGCCCGCGAGCGAAAGGCAAAGCAGGCTTACGGCCACCAGAAGGGAGCCGGTTCCCGGAAGGGCAAGGCCGGGGCCCGACAGAACGAGAAGGACAGCTGGGAGTCGCGCATCCGCGCACAGCGAACGAAGCTGCGCGAACTGCGCGACGACGGGACGCTGTCGAAGTCCGTCTACCGCGACCTCTACGACAAGGCCGGCGGTGGCGAGTTCGACAGCGTCGCAGACCTCGAACGTTACATCGACGCAAACCACGGTGACGCATAATGGCGACAGGACCACGATACAAGGTGCCGATGCGGCGACGCCGCGAGGCCCGAACCGATTACCATCAGCGGTTGCGCCTGCTGAAATCCGGCAAGCCCCGCCTCGTCGCTCGAAAGAGCAACAAGCACACCAGGGCGCAGCTGGTGACCCTCGGGCCCGACGGCGACCGCACGCTCGCGGCAGCCGAGTCCGGTGACCTCGCCGAGTACGGCTGGGAGGCGCCGACGGGCAACATGCCCGCGGCCTACCTCACCGGCCTGCTCGCGGGGCTCCGCGCGCTCGACGCTGGCGTCGAGGAAGCGGTGCTCGACATCGGCCTCAACACCCCGACCCCCGGAAGCAAAGTGTTCGCAATACAGGAAGGCGCAATCGACGCCGGCCTCGAAATCCCCCACAACGACGACGTCCTCGCCGACTGGCAGCGCACGCGCGGTGCCCACATCGCCGAGTACGACGAGCAGCTCGAGGAACCGCTGTACAGCGGGGACTTCGACGCGGCAGACCTCCCGGCACATTTCGACGAGATTCGGGAGACACTACTGGAAGGTGACATCGAACTATGAGTGCTGACAACGGCTGGGAACCCCGCACACGCCTCGGCAAGCAGGTCGTCGAGGGCGAGATCGACTCCATGACGGAGGCGCTGAACTCGGGGCTTCCCCTGAAAGAATCGGAAGTCGTCGACCAGCTCGTTCCCGACCTGGAAGACGAGGTGCTGGACATCAACATGGTCCAGCGGATGACCGACTCCGGCCGGCGGGTGAAGTTCCGCTGTGTCGTCGCGGTCGGCAACCGCGACGGGCTGGTCGGCTACGCCGAGGGGCGTGACGACCAGGTCGGCGGGGCCATCCAGAAGGCCATCGACGTGGCCAAACTGAACATCATCGACGTCTCCCGTGGCTGTGGGTCCTGGGAGTGTGGCTGTGGCCGTCCGCACACGGTCGCGCTGCGCACCGAGGGCAAGGCCGGGAGCGTCGAGGTCGAGCTTCAGCCCGCCCCGCGTGGGCTGGGCCTGGCGGGCGGGGAGACCGTCCGCAAGGTGCTCGAACTCGCCGGTATCGAGGACATCTGGACCCGCTCGTCGGGCAACACGCGAACCACGGTCAACTTCGCGAAGGCGACCTTCAACGCCCTGCAGAACACGGCCGAGGCCCGCGTCCCCGAGCGCACCTTCGAGAAACGTGAGGTGATCGAGTGATGCAGGCGCTCGTTCAGATTCGCGGCGACGTGAACATGGATACGGACATCCACGACACGCTGAAGATGCTGAACATCCACCACGTCAACCACGCGACGCTCGTCCCCGACACGGACACGTACCGTGGGATGGTGACGAAGGTCAACGACTTCGTCGCCTTCGGTGAGCCGAGCCAGGAGACCGTCGAGTTGCTCATCGAGACGCGCGCGGAGCCCGCGGAGGGCGACGCCGACGTCGACGACGAGTGGGTCGCCGAGAACACCGAGTTCGACGACATCGAGGGGCTGGCGTGGGCGCTGGTCTCCGAGGAGACGACGCTGCAGGAGCAGGGTCTCTCCCCGACACTCCGTCTGCACCCGCCACGGGGCGGCCACGACGGCATCAAACACCCCACCAAGGAGGGCGGTGAACTCGGGAAACACGACACCGAGGGCATCGACGAACTCCTGGAGGCGATGCGATAATGACGAGCAAGAAACGACGACAGCGCGGTTCGCGCACGCACGGCGGCGGGTCGCACAAGAACCGACGCGGTGCCGGGCATCGCGGTGGCCGCGGGGCCGCCGGCCGCGACAAGCACGAGTTCCACAACTACGAGCCGCTGGGCAAGAGCGGCTTCAAGCGACCCGAGAAGGTCCAGGAGACCGTCGCGACGGTCGACGTCCGCGAACTCGACGAGAACGCGCCGCTGCTGGCGGCCGACGACCTCGCCGAGGAGGCCGGCGACGGCTACATCATCGACGCCCGCGAGGTCGTCGACGACGCCGACGACGCCGACGTCGTGAAGGTGCTGGGCGCGGGCCAGGTCCGCAACGAACTCACCCTCATCGCCGACGACTTCTCGGCGGGCGCAATCGAGAAAGTCGAAGACGCGGGCGGCACCGCAAAGTTGACGGACTTCGGTGAGGAACGGCAGGCAGATGCCGACACCGAAGACGAATCGGACAACGAGGAATAAGGAACGACAATGAGTTGGAAGGACACCGCCGAACCACTGCTCGTGCGGATGCCGGCAGTCCGACGTCCGGAAGGACACGTCCCGTTCAAGCGCAAACTGGCCTGGACGGGCGGCGTGTTGATTCTGTACTTCTTCCTGACGAACGTGAAGCTGTTCGGTCTGGACATCGACGCGAGTCAGCAGGTCTTCGGTCGATTCGGGTCGATTCTGGCCTCCGGCCAGGGGAGTATCATGCAGCTGGGTATCGGACCCATCGTCACCGCCTCCATCGTCTTGCAGTTGCTCGGTGGGGCGAACCTGCTCGGGTTGAACACGCAGGACGACCCGCGGGACCAGATACTCTACCAGGGGCTCCAGAAGCTGCTGGTGCTGGTGATGATCTGCCTGACCGGTATCCCGATGGTGTTCGCGGCGAACTTCCTGCCGCCGGACACGGCCGTCGCCCAGTCGCTGGGCATCGGCGCGACCGGCGTCCAGGCGCTCATCTTCGCCCAGATGTTCGTCGGCGGTGTCCTCATCCTCTTCATGGACGAGGTCATCTCGAAGTGGGGCGTCGGCTCCGGTATCGGCCTCTTTATCGTCGCCGGCGTCAGCCAGCGGCTGCTGGGCGGCCTGCTGTCGACGCCCTTCATCGGCAACCAGAACGGCATCGTCTACACCTGGTACCTGTTCGTCACGGGCCAGCAGGCGACGGGGTCGCTGTTTACGGCCTCGGGCATCCAGACGCTGTTCCTCTCGCCCGGCGGCGGCCGACTACTCGCGCTGGCGACGACCGTCCTCATCTTCGCGGTGGTCGTCTACGCGGAGTCGGTGCGCGTCGAGATTCCGCTCTCGAACGCCCGGGTCAAGGGCGCGCGTGGCCGCTTCCCCGTGAAGCTCATCTACGCTAGCGTCCTGCCGATGATTCTCGTCCGCGCGCTGCAGGCCAACATCCAGTTCCTGGGGCGCATCCTCGAACAGCAGGTCGCGAACCTGCCGGGCTGGCTCGGGACCTACAACAACGCCGGTCAGCCGGTCGGTGGCCTGTTCTACTACCTGGCTCCCATCCAGTCGCCCGGTGACTGGATGTGGTTCCTCCAGGGGACGACCACCAACCCGGTCTGGCAGATACTCATCCGCATCGGTATCGACCTGACGTTCATGCTGGTCGGCGGGGCCGTCTTCGCCGTCTTCTGGGTCGAGACCACCGACATGGGCCCGGAGGCGACGGCGAAACAGATTCACAACTCCGGGATGCAGATTCCCGGCTTCCGCCAGAACGTCGGCGTCATCGAGAAGGTCCTCGAGCGGTACATCCCGCAGGTCACCGTCATCGGTGGGGCCCTCGTGGGACTGCTGGCCGTCCTGGCCAACATGATGGGCACCATCGGGAACGTCTCCGGGACCGGACTGCTGCTGACGGTCTCTATCACGTACAAGCTGTACGAGGAGATCGCCGAGGAGCAGCTCATGGAGATGCATCCGATGATGCGCCAGATGTTCGGATAGAACGGCCGAATATCTACACTTCTTTAAGTCCGCTACGACCCCTGAGCCACTGCTTCGGCTTCAATCTTCCCTCGGCTGGGGGTGGTCGGCGTGAGCCACGTCGCAACTGCTCCGCACGAATGCGAGGGCAACCTCATTTTCACCGAGCATGGCCTGAGCCCGTACTGGGTCGTCAGCAAGCTTCTGTTCGACGGGTTCGATGGATACTCCGGTGAGATAGAAACGGATCTCGCGGGCAGTACCTGGACGGTCAACCTGAAGTACCAGAAAGGTGGTATCGCACCGCGACCTGACGACCCGGTCGACGTAGACCGGTTGTATGAGTTCCGGATAGGGCTCTACGAGGAAGGCGAAAGCGAGCGCAAGGCGAACTACCTGATCCAGCCCCGGTTCACGGGGATGCAACACTACGAGACGGGCGACCGAATCAGCAGCCCCTTCGACCACGCAAGCAATGCCGAAGGCGTCAATGTCCACTTCAGCGGGTCGAACTTCGAGCCAAAGGAGTACTACCAGCTGCTGCCCCAGGTGCTCAGCGTTCTCGCGAACGAGGGGGGAATGCGTGTCAACTCCGACTACTTCGCTACGCAACCCCACGAGATGAGCAACATCACCACCTTCGAGCGATACGTTCGACTCCGGCGGTCAATGAGCCCCAAAGTGGTCGGACAGTCGGGCATCATGCAACGGTATCTCCACCTTTGCGCTACCGAAGAGGGGAGCCGGTTTGAGTACAAGGTCGACAACGAGGAGATAGTCGGTAAGAACCATCGGGCTGTTCTCCCAAAACAAGACGCTAAGCGCCTGATATCCGGTCACCAGTACGGCAAGCAGGTCAAGCACTACCATCCCAAGCACGTTCGGAAGAAGGACGAGACGGATCCGCTCTTCCATCCCAAGGTCGGCGTGCTAGTCAAGAAGTCACTGAATAATGGAAACGCCATCAAGTGGGCACAGAAAGAGGAACTCCGGCGGGAGATTGAGGAGGCGCTCATCAACACCCTCTATTGGGCCGACGTTCCGACGAAAGCAGACCCCACTACGTTCGTCTCGGACCACCACTTCGCCGTCAAGCCCGCTGAGTCAGCCGTAAGCTTTGAGCAGGACCCGACGCCGGAGATGGAAGCCCAACAGGAGGCGCTGCTCGTAACACAGATGCGCGACCTCTGTGACAGCGACGTAGCCGTCCTTGAGACGCTCGTGACTGACGGGGGGAAGCAACACCCAGAAGAGATAGCCGAGACGACTGAGTACGGTGTCAGCACGATCTACCGCGCTCTCGACCGGTTAGACGGACTGATCCGTAACGAGAACGCGACAGTCACCTTTGCCACCAAGAAAATCGAACAGGAGATTGCGGCTATCGTCGAGAAAACCGAGCACCACATCGAGAACGCGGCCGGCCGAGTCGCCAGCCTGCTGGGGATGGAAGCGAGGCAAGCGTCGTCGAGCGCATGGCAACAGTGGTGCAACAAGTACGCCGCGAGGGTGTCAAGAGACGACGAAAGCGGAGAGTTGACCCTACGCATCGATACGATGTTATCCCGACTCAAGAGCACGTCTTGCCCCCGACTGGACGATGTCCTACACGAAGCCATCAAAGCATGGCGCAAGGTCGGCCGGGATCCGCTGGAACTCCGGGGTGCCAACCTGAAATGGCGGGATGGTGGCGGCTCCTGGAACAGCGGCATAGTCGGCGCTTCCGTGGGCTAACGAGCTGACTGGTGAGTGGCAACACTGTCGACCCCGGTAAATACGCGGCAAAATAAGCCCTTTTCTCGGTTCAAGCAGCTGTGCAGCCTTGTGCCCTGTCGGCGGAATCGTAGCTTCGCCAGTCCTGTGTCGGGTGCTGGTCCCATCCAGCGGGACAGACCCCTTAGGGAGTGTGCCTAAGGGCACGAGCGAAAAAACATACTCCGCCTCCGCACGAGTTCCAGTTGATCCAGATGAAACGGGGGTTGGTTGGGTGGGCCGTCCGGGAGTTTTATCATGTCCCCTATCGGGATTGTCAGTATATCTATGGGAACGTTAGCACTTGATATCGAAACTGCAAGCCCGTTCGAGGAACCCGACCGCGGAGACAACGATACCCGCTTCTACGAATGGGTTTCTGTTGGGCTGGCCTACAGCGACGACACGCTCAACGAACCGGACACTACTGTCCTCTTCCGGCGTGGTGGGTGGGGAGCGGAGCATACTGCGGACCTATTCGATAGAATGACTGATTGGTGCGATGGGCGGGATATCGAAAGAACGCTGACCTACAACGGTGCCTACTTCGATTTGAAGCACTTGCTCAACTGGGCCGAGGAACTCGACGAGTCCGGGGAAACCACTGGTCTCCTGGCGGATTTGAAAACATCTTGTCCCGGCCATATCGACCTCGCGAAGGCGGCCACAGCACGGCATGAAGACGAACTTCAGGAGGGCCAGCCGATACTTCCTGATTTTATTGCATACGATCTTGAGAATATCGACAACGACAGCGTCTGGTACAACGACTACAATTTTGATGAGGACTACTGGGAGCGATTGGGGATTGAGGATAAGTTCGTCCAGGGGAGCCATGTCGGCCAGGTTCTCGGAGAAAAATATGTTGAAGGCGTGGTAGTCGGGCTGGAAGAAACCAGGACACACAACGAACTAGAGCGCCTCCTCTACGACTACAGCATCAGCGACATCGCCGACTTGTTCGCTCTCTACGATTCGCTGGGTGGTGAGCAGCTGGAGAGTGACTTCCTCTACCCAATCGAGGAAGTCGAGCGATGAGTGACATCCCCGACCTCCCGGCTGAGGACGCCGACATCGTCGACGAAATAATGAGCGCCCACGGCTACGACTCGCTCAAGAAAACCCAGCAACTGGCTTTTGAAGACGGTATATTGGCCCCTGGGAACCATCTCCTCGTCGCCGAAACGGGCAACGGTAAGACCCTTTGTGCCGAGGCGGTCACGAAGAAGCAGCTGGACCAGGGCGGCCGTGTCGCGTATCTGGTGCCGTCGCGCCAGTTGGTCCGAGACAAACGGGAATCGATGCAGGAATGGGGTAGCGACGAGTACCGAATCTACTCGGGACCGAGTGCCTACCAGTCCGGCGATGTGATCGTTGCGACGTTCGACTCGTTCTATCGCGCAATTCTTCAAGACAAAGGCAGCGCTCGCAACCTCGACTTGGTGGTCCTCGACGACTTCCACGAAATCTATGGGGGCTTTCGCGGGCCGGGTATCGAGAAAGCGATCGCCGCCGCGATGTACGAAGGTATCGAGATCTTCTCGATGAGTGCCACCCTGGGGAACCCGCAGGAACTTGCCGACTGGATGGACGCCGATCTTACTGTCAGCCCAGAAGGGCGTGAGATCGAAATCAAGGAAGAGGTCGTCGGTGTTGGTCCCCAGGAAAAGAAGGACGCCCTCACCAATTTCATCCGCTCAGAGCAGGACAAAGCGCCCTTCCTCGTCTTCAACTACGCCAAATCGTGGACGGAGTCCCGAGCGGAGGAAGTCGCCAAGACTCGGATATTCGCCGACGCCTCCGACCGGAACTTCATGGAGGAAATGGAGCGCAAGAGCCAGGGAGAGCTAACCAGTACACTCGAAGACTTGGCCCGGATGATGGACGGTGGGGTGGCTTTCCACCATAGCGACCTGCCCCAGAACGTGAAGGAGTGGATCGTTGACCTCTACGAAGAGGGGGAAATCAAGTGCCTCTTCGCGACGACGACCATCGCCTATGGTTTCGATGCGCCAGTCCAGTCTGTCATCGTCGCCGATATCAAGCGTGGCCCGGACTTTGTCGGGGTATACGAATACGTCCAGTGGATCGGCCGAGCCGCCAGGCCGGGATACGGCTACGACGAGGGCTATGCGTTCACTCTGACCGACGACCCGGAAGAGACGATCGAGCGGTACTTCGAGCCGCACAGGGAGCTGGAACCGGTGACGACACACATCGAGAATGACGAGCGCTTCCGGTGGTTGCTCCTAGAGTTGGTCACGACCGGCTGGGACACGCCCCACGAGATTGAGGCCTTCGTCAAGGAGATGCTGTATTGGCAGCAGATGAAACAGATTGGCGCCTGGGGCCGAGAACACTCCTCGAAGGACGAACGGCTCAACAGCCGCCTCAGAGAGACCGCTGACTGGCTCTTAGACCTTGATTTCATTACGGAGAAGGACACGGCCCGGCAGTTCCAACCGACGCCGCTCGGTGAGGGGACAATCGAGTTTGCCTTCAACTCGTTCAGCAACGCAACGTTGGCGGGTATCCGTAACTTCTACGACTGGCTGGAAGACCTTGGGACGGGGAACCTCACCCGGCTTAATCTCGTCTATCAGACAACCATACTCGCCGACCGAAAAATCGATAGAAACTGTTCTGACGAGCTGGAGGGCCTACTACAGGAGCATGAGCTACCCGTCGACGAGTACGGAATCACGGCCGGTATTCTCCGATGGTACTGGATCAAGAACCTCGACACTCGGGAGATAGAACAGCGGACGGGCGTTGACGGCGCATATATCTCGTCTGATGCCCGGAAAGTAGCCGATACGCTGGACGCGACAAAGTATCTCATCGACGCCTCTCCGGAGGTTCACCGGCCGGAGTGGCTGGACATTATGACCTTCCGCGTTGAGCGCGGCGTTCGTCGCGACGAGGTCCCGCTCGTCGAGAACATTAGAGGCCTCGGCCGCCACCGTGTCCGAAAGCTTCGGGAGTATCTCGCCAGACCGGACATTGCCGGCGTCGACGAGATGCCGGATGGATCCCTTTGGGAGCAACTGACGGCGTTCTACGATGGCTTAGATAACCCCGATTTCTTCGTCGATACGCTGAGCGGCAACGTTTCCGGTGTCGGGAAACGGACTGCCGACCGGATCGAAGAGTTCGTCAGTGATGGGTCGGTCGACGACGAGTATCTGGAGACGGATGACGAAGGTGTCAGTTCAACAAACGACAGTTCCGGCTCCAGCGGGGACTACACCAGAGGGACCAGCCTTGACGACTTCTGAACCCAATATATCTGTGTTTTCACAAAAAATATCGGGTTGGCGACCCCCGATAATTGTCTCATGAAACCGAATCTATCATTACCTATTTGTATGAAATCGCTAACATAGCATTATGGGCCAGGCCAATGTCAATTGTATCAAATGCGACAAGGATTTTCAGGTTGATACTCGCTATTTCCAGATATTTGGCGAGGACCCTATTTGTCGGGACTGCGCGATTCATACCGAATGCCAATCCTGTAATCGCGGGCTCCGATTGGCTCCTTCTCGGTATCAGGAGCTTGGTGGTGGCCCGGTTATTTGCACTGACTGCGACCAACAGCCGAGTGCTTCCCCGGCCGCACAGGGGCAACAGAACCGGTCGTCTTCGGCACGGAGTTCGAGCGGTGGATCATTCTGGACTGGCTTGAGCATCGGCGAAAAAATCGTTTTCCCGCTTTTGCTCGCCGCTTTGCTCGGAATGGGTTGGCTAGCACTCTCTGCTGAATTGAATGGCGGCGAATTCTCTGGGCCTATTGCCGGTGTGACGGTTTTGCTCGTTTGGCTCCACCGGCGAGGAAAAAAGAACAGCTAAACATTTAATTCTATTTGGATATCGTCATAAAACAACTCATATGGGATAAGATCAGTTGTGCTACAATGAATCAGCCACTTAGTCGATGTCTCGTTTTATGATGTCCAGTCGAGATGTTTATGACTTCTTATTATGATTCTTTTCTTTCCGGACGGCAGTGACGAATTTCCGGCCGAAATCCTGCAACGTTTGATATTCTGAAGAAGCACCATGCCCCTCCAGCGATATTTTCCTTTTTACATATCCTTTCTTGTGTTCGATGCTAGCAATTTCGTCCAATAGAAAGTCCTTAGATGTTTCTTTAATAAACCCGCGTTTGAACTCAATCACTCTTTGATTGGTCAAGACTAGTTTTGACGCTCGCGCCTTTTTCATAAGAAATGCGTCATTAATATCGATAGCATAAATAAATTCTTCGTCATCGTACAATAACGACTTGAGTGCCTCCTGACGCTTACTTTCGAGATCGGATAGGGCGTTATACTCGTTGGCAGCTATCATCGTATGCTAACCCATTCTTGACCGTGCTCTTATAATTCTATTCAAATAGTGAGTGATTTTACTATTAGTTCGCTCATCAGTGCGACTATGCGCTTGATTTAATGAAACTGTATCAACGGTGTGGGCACTGCTCTATTATACCCTCCTGTATTCTTCAAATAGTATTCCGCTTTGCCAGAATATGCACTGCTTCCGCGTCTATCGCAGGACTGCGTCGGAAAGGGTTAACCGGCTGGTGGCCAGTGACTTGTTATATAATGAGTCACGAGCAGGAGACGCTGCCAGGAGTCGACGGCGATTCGATTCTTGACCTCGATACGTTGGAATCTCATCTCTGGGAAGCCGCCGACATTCTACGCGGAAGCATCGACGCGGCCGACTACAAGAACTACATCTTCGGGTTGCTGTTCCTGAAGCGGATCAACGACCGCTTCGACGAGGAGACCGAGGAGATCGCGGAGGAGTACGACGTGGACGAGGAGACGGTTCGCGGCGACCGTGACCTCCACGAAGAGTTCTGGGTGCCCGACCGCGCCCGCTGGAACCACATCGCCGCACAGGACACCGACATTGGCGCGGCGCTGAACAAGGCGCTCGAAGCCGTCGAGGACGAGAATGACGCCATCGCCGACCGGGTGCTCACCTCCGTCGACTTCAACGACAAGGACCGCCTCAGCGACGCGACGCTCGACGAACTCGTCACGCACTTCTCGAAGCACCGCTACCGGAACGAGGACCTCGAAGACCCCGACATCTTCGGACGGGCCTATGAGTACCTCATCCGGCAGTTCGCCGACGACGCCGGGAAGAAGGGCGGCGAGTTCTACACGCCCCGCGAGGTCGTCCAGTTGCTCGTCGAGTGCGTCGACCCGGAGCCGGGGGATCGCGTCTACGACCCGGCGTGTGGCTCCGGCGGGATGCTCATCTACTCCGCCCAGCACGTCGAGCAGGAGGGCGGCGACCGCGACGACATCTCGCTCTACGGCCAGGAGAAGAACCTGAATACGTGGGCAATCGGCCAGATGAACGTCCTGCTGCACGAGCTGCAGGACGCCAAGATCGCGAAGGGCGACACCATCACCGAACCGAAGTTCGTCACCGAGCACGACGAACTCGAACTGTTCGACCGCGTCGTCGCGAATCCGCCGTGGAACCAGAAGAAGTGGAGCAAGGAGTGGGTACAGGAGAACGAGCCGTACAACCGCTTCCCGTACGGACTGCCGCCGTCGAACCGCGGTGACTGGTCGTGGATTCAGCTCATGCTCGCGTCGCTCTCGGAGACCGGCAAGGCGGGCATCGTGATGGACAACGGCGTGCTGTTCCGCTCGCGCTCGGAGAAGAAGATTCGCAAGCCGATTCTGGAGGCCGACTTCATCGAGGCCGTCATCGCGCTGCCCGAGAACCTCTTCTACAACACGGGGTCGCCGGGCTGTATCCTCATCATGAACAAGGACAAGCCCGCAGAACGCGAGGGCAAAATTCAGTTCATTTACGCCGAGGACCAGACGCTCCGGGAGTCCGGCGTGCAGGTTTTCGAGGAGCTCTCGAACCAGAACCAGTTGACCGAGGCGGGCGTCGAGTACCTCGCCGAGACACACCTCACCGGGCGCGAAGAGGACCACCACAGTCGACTGGTCGACCTGGAGGAAATCGAGGAGAACGACTGGAACCTGAACGTCCCGCGCTACGTCGACACCACGGAGCCAGAGGAATCCATCGACGTGAGTGAGAAGCTCCGGGAGTTGGATGAATTGGCTGAGGAGCGCCGGAAAACCGACGAGGAACTGCAGCAGTACATGGAGGAACTGGACTACCGATGAGTGAAGCCGTAGAGCAGTCGGACCTTCGGGAGGGCTACCAAGAGGTAAAGTTGGGCCCTAAGCTCGTCAAAATCCCTCCAGAGTGGGATGTTCGAAAGCTGGACGAATTAACCAAGAATTCGGGAAACTACGGTGCAAACGTTTCTGCCGTAGAATACGATCCTGAGAAGCCACGGTACATCCGAATCACGGATATCGGAGATGATGGGTTTCTAAAAGACAATGACCGGAAATCAATCACCCGCGATGATGCGGAAGGTTACTACCTTTCAGCGGGTGACTTACTGTTCGCCCGTACTGGCGCAACTGCGGGGAAAAGCTACCTTTGCAGAGAGGACAATATAGACGCCGCTTATGCTGGCTATCTAATTCGCTTCGAACTTGATGAGTCGCAGGCTGACCCCGATTTCCTTGCTCTATACGTTCAGTCGAAACTCTATCATGACTGGGTAGACCGCATTACTCGTCATGGTGCTCAACAAAACATTAACGCAAGTGAATACCGGAGTTTAGACGTTCTCTATCCCCCACTCCCCGAACAGCGCCGCATCGCCGACATCCTCTCGACGGTCGACGAGCAGATTCAGCAGACAGACGAGATTATCGAAAGGACAGAGGAGTTGCGTTTCGGGCTCATGACAGAGTTCTTTCATACTGGATATAATGACCATCCACTCACGGATGCCCCAACTTTCGGTCAAGTCCCTGCAGATTGGGACATCCGTGAACTGGCCGAGGTCGCCGAAGTCAAAATGGGCTCGTCACCCAAGTCGAAGCATTACAACGAACAGGGTGATGGGCTTCCATTCTATCAGGCCAATAATGAGTTTGGGTACCGGAATCCAACCAATGACCGTTGGTGCTCCGAGCCCAAGAAAATCGCAGAAGAGGGCGATACTCTCGTTACTATCAGAGGCACGTATGTCGGGCAGGTTAACGTCGCGAACGAACGATGTTGTATCGGGCGTGGACTCGCAGCAGTAAACGCTCGTGGTATCGACCAAGAATATCTACACCATCACCTTGCACACCGTGAACGGTATGTGAAGTCAATTGCATCAGGTAGCACCTTTGACTCAATCAACAGTAGTGAATTGGAAACGCTATCCGTGTTAATCCCTCCGCGAGATGAGCAGGAGAAAATCGCGTCTTGTCTTCGCGAGCTACAAGAGAAGTACCTCAAGGAGATGAATCACAAGAAGGGGCTCCAAGAACTCAAGCGCGGCCTCATGCAGGACCTCCTCACCGGCACTGTCCGCGTTAACACCGACTAACCCATGCCCAGCGAGTACGCCGAGTCCGAACGGCCCGCCCTCGACACGCTCCAGCAACTCGGCTGGAAGGTCGTCGACCAACAGCGAACGATCTGGCGCGACCCCCGCGAAACGGAGTCCTCGGCCGTACTCGAACCCCGACTTCGCGCCGCCGTCGAACGCCTGAATCCCTGGATCGACGAGAACAACCTGAACAAGGCCGTCCGCGAGATTCAGCAGGTCGCGGGGACGAGCACGATGGACGAGAACGAGCAGATACACGAGAAACTGGTCCGACACACCTCGGTCAAGCAGGACCGCGGCCACGGGCTGAAACACCAGACGGTCAGGTACATCGACTACGAGAACCCCGAGAACAACGACTTCTTCGCGCTCAATCAGTTCCGCGTCGAGGGACCGATAGAGGTCGTCAAGCCCGACATCGTCCTGTTCGTCAACGGCATCCCGCTCGGCGTCGTCGAGTGCAAGGCCCCAACAGTCGCCGAACCACGAAGTGAGGCGCTCGAACAGCTCCAGCGCTACCAGAACGAGCGCACCGAGACCGGCAAGGAGGGCGCGGAAGAGCTGTTCCGGTACAACCAGTTCTCCGTGGCGACGTGGTACGAGGGCGCAGTAATGGGCACCTACGGAACGCCCAAGGGCCAGTACAAGCCGTGGCGTGACCCGTATCCGCTCGAAGACGAGGACATCGCCGACCTGTTCGGCGTCGACTACGTTTCGCCACAGCACCGGATGCTGTACGCGCTCTTCGACCACGAGCGCCTCCTCGACCAGCTCCGGCACTTCACCGTCTTCGAGACGAACCAGAGCGGAGCCGTGAAACTGGTCGCCCGCTACCAGCAGTACCGCGCCGTCGAGAAGGCCCTGGGGCGCATCGACCACCGCAGTCGGCGGGAAGCACAGGGCGGCGTCGTCTGGCACACCCAGGGGTCGGGCAAGTCGCTGACGATGCTCTTTCTCGGGCTGAAGCTTCGCCGGGCGAAGCCCGACCCGACGATGGTACTCGTGACCGACCGCACCGCGCTCGACGACCAGATTCACGCGACGTTCGAGCGCTGCGGCTTCCCAAACCCGAAGAAGGCCGAAGACATCGACGACCTCCGCGAGAAGCTCAAGACCAACGCCGGAGAGACCATCACCACGCTCATCCAGAAGTTCCAGCTGCACGACGACGAGGAAGGGGACTTCCCGGTGCTCTCTCGCGACGACGACATCTACGTGATGGTCGACGAGGCCCACCGGACCCAGTACAAGAAGCTCGCGAACAATATGCGGACGGCGCTGCCGAACGCCTACTACGTCGGATTCACGGGTACGCCCATCGAGAAGGACGAGAAGAACACCCGCCGGACGTTCGGGAATTACATCGACACGTACACCATCGACCAGTCGCTCGAAGATGATACCACCGTCGAGATCCTCTATCAGGGCCGGCTCGCCGACATCCACCTCGAAGGCGCGAACCTGGACCGGATTTTTGACCGCGTCTTTGAGGACCGAACCGACGAGGAGAAAGCCGAGATCCAGAAGCGGTACGCCCAGGAGCGCGACCTCGCTGAGGCCGAGGCACGCATCGAAGAGGTGACGCTCGACATCGTCGAGCACTACGAGAACGATATCGCCCGGCCGTTCAAGGGAATGGTCGTCACGACCAGCAAGCGGGCCGCCATCCGCTACAAGAAGAAACTCGACCAACTGAACGGCCCGGAGTCTCGCGCCGTCATCTCGCACGGTCACAACGACCCCGAGGAGGTCAAGGAGTGGGCACCGAGCGATACGGAGCTCTCGAAGTACAAGGAGGAGTTCGTCGACCCGAACGGCGAGGTCGAGCTCCTGGTTGTGTGCGATATGCTGCTCACCGGCTTCGACGCCCCGGTTGCCCAGGTGATGTACCTCGACAAGCCGCTGCGAGAGCACAACCTCCTGCAGGCCATCGCCCGGGTCAATCGGCCGTTCCCGGAGAAGAATCACGGGCTCATCGTCGACTACTACGGTATCTCCGACGACCTCAAGACGGCTCTGGCGATGTTCAGCGATGACGACGTGAAGCACGCGATGGTCCCGCTGTCGGACAAGAAGCCGGAACTCGAAGCTGCCCACCGCAAGGCGGTCTCGTTCTTCGACGACATCGAGGACATGGAGGCGTGTCTCCAGACGCTCGAACCGGAGGACACCCGTATCGAGTTCAAGAACGCGTACAAGCGCTTCTCGCAGCTGATGGACATCGTACTGCCGGACCCGATGGCGAACCCCTACAAGAGCGACCTCGACCGTCTCAGTGAAATCTACGCCCGAGCAAAGCAGCGCTATCGGGACGACTCGATGAATCTGGAGGGCTGCGGCGAGAAGGTTCGGGAGCTCATCCAGAAACACATCCGCTCCAAAGGCATCGACGTGCTCAACGACGACCCGGTCTCGATAATGGACGAGGGGGAGTTTGGTGCGAAGATTGATAGCCTAGAGGACGACGAAGCCCGGGCGAGTGAGATGCGCCATGCAGTCCAACACGAGATATCGGTCCGATTCGACGAAGACCCTGTCCAGTACGGCTCCCTCCAGGAGCGTGTCGAGGAACTCATCGAGAAGTACAAACAGAAGCGCATGAGTGACGGCGAAATCATCGAGGAACTCGCCAAGATCCTCGACGAGATGCGTTCTCGCGACCAGCAAGCCCGCTCTAAGGGACTTGCAGACGAAACGGAGCTTTCCTTCTACCACGCTATTGAAGACGTGCTTGAAGCCGAAGACCGGGCTGTCGAACAGGAGGCGCTCGTACAGTTGACCGGTGACATCGTTGCGGAGGTCGAAGACATCGCTGGCGTCGTCGAGTGGCAGCAGAAGGTGACGCTACAGCAAAAGCTCCGGAAAAAGGTGAAGCTCCGACTAATCAAGGCCGACGTGCCCCTTTCCGAGAGTGAACGGTCCCAGCTGACGAACCGCATTATCGAACTCGCACGGGCCCATTACCAGCCATGAGGGAGTACCACATTGGGCAGACAGTGGTTCCGTATGAGATTGACTGGAGCCTGGAGCGCTCGACTATTGGCCTCCGAATGAATGATTCCATGGAGCTTTGCGTTCGAGCACCGATGGAAGCGTCTCTTGACGATATTGAGGAGGCCTTAGCGGAAAAGAAACAGTGGATCCTCAAGACTATCTATGGATTCGCTGAGCAGGCCGATACGCCCGGAAAAAAAGAGTTCCTCAGCGGTGAGAAACTACAGTACCGTGGCCGTCAGTACCGGCTAAACGTTGCTGAGTCGGATGTCCCGGAGCCTCAGCTTTCGTTCGATGGCAACCAGTTCACCCTCGGAGTCCACCGCTTCGACGCCCCTGGTGACAGTGTAAGCGTTCGACGGAAGCGGCAGGCAGTAGTTGATTGGTACATCCAGCGAGCCGGCGAAGAGCTACCGGAGCGGGTCGACCGATTCGCCCCGAAGTTGGGGACACAGTACGACTCGGTTGAGGTCACTGAAATCGAGGACCGATGGGGCGAATACGAGGACGGCACCATCCGCCTGAATTGGCGATTGATACTTTCGCCTATCCGTATCCAGGACTACGTCGTTGTGCATGAATTGGCCCACGCCATCCATGACCGGCATTCCAATTCGTTCTGGAATACCGTTGGGACGCTTATCCCGGATTACGAGGACCGGCGCGAGTGGTTACGACTGAACGGGAACACGCTGACCGTATAGATTCGCCAATCTATTTACTAGATAACTACATATGTATACCTGTGACTTCGCACGTTTCCTGCCGGGTTCCCGAAAGTCTCGGCGAGAAGGTAGACGAGGAGGCGGCCGAATCCGACACTTCCCGGTCGGATGTCCTCCGACAAGCACTTCGGCAATACGTCGACGAGAGGCGAGCTATAGCTGAAGCCGATAACTCACCGGCTGAACAGTCGGATGATACGCGCAGTGGCACCTCGTCGTCCTTCCTTCAGACCAGCCCATACGACCCGACGGAGGACTTGTGATTGGCAAGAGGCTGGCCTGTCGTGTGGCCTTCCGCGTGATAGTAACAGCCCACCGGAAAGCCGACTATCGAAAAGCGCTGTCCGAGTTAGACGGAGATGTATACGACCCACTCGCCGAGTTCGAATAGCCGGCCAATCATCCCGGTCTCGGATCCCTAACGACGTACTACCATTTCTACCATTAATTCGGGTATCTGAGCCGGCTAAAACCCAGGAATTGTTTTTGTCTCGACCCGGCCCAATGGTCGGCTATGATTAAGCGATGAGATGCCATAGCCGAGTCACCAGTTACTCCTCTGTGTCGGTCTCATCGGTTCGTTCGATAGCTCCGCCGGCGTATACGCCGGGAAAATCCGGGCCAGTGTTTTCCAGCTTCTCAAGATCATCCGGGTCGAGTTTGCCGGCCTGGACCAGCGCGCCGATTTCGGCCGGTGTCAAATTATCTCCTTCCCCCTGTTGAACCCGTGTATACAGCTCCTCAACATTGGGTTCATAGTCGATATCGATATCAACCGTCGCGTCGTTCGCCTTCCCGGACCAGCGGCCGGACATGTCGTAGTTGGCGCCTTCGTAGAGGGCGCGTTCAAGGATATCTTCCATGCGGCTGGTATCTTGGCCGATCGCGGTGTAGGCGAAGGCAATCATTGACGACAAAGCCGTATTCAGTTCTTCAGCCTCGAACGCCTCGATAACCTTCTTCCATTCCGGTTCCTCCAGCAGCAGCCACAGAAGGTTGAAATCTCGGATTCCTTCGATTGTCCGCTCCCGGATCTCTTGCCGTCGGTTCAGCTCTGTTTGGCTATGGCTGTAGTCTTTCAGGCCACACAAGTAGTCCCGGTCGGTCGGTGACAGAATACCTCTTGCTCGGTCAACCGGCTTCAGAGCCGACTCACTAGACAGGCTGCCGTCGCTGTCTTCGATGCCACTGAACAAGTCCGGGATCTCGTCGTCATTTTCTTCACCCATACAAGTCGAATTCCTCCTAACTATCTTTCTACAGTCGGACGAAATAGTTTTGTCGGTGGCGTATCCTTGTATACGCAGGCGTGGCCCGACTGTGGACTGCGAACAAGCCGTTCGTCAAGTCGCAAGCTGGTCACGCAGAGGCCGGTGAAACCCGGCCCTGAAGAAGCCTACAGCTCGGAAGCGAAACGATCGATGTCGGCGGACCCGGCCAAGGTCCCCGCCGACATCTGAAGCAAAGCGACCGGACAGACCGACCATGACGGTCGACCAACACCGGCTACCAATAAGTCGGATTCCGACTAACAAAATGGTTTCGGGCCATTCGTCGGGAACTGCCTAATCGGTCGGCCTGTCCGCCATCAGAATCCGGGATGCCCCGGAAGACAAAGCAGACATGACGGACAAACCCGACGACAACCACACTGAGGAAGCGCAGAACAAGCAAACGGCAGATTCGCCTAATCCTACCGGGCGAAGAAGTGCGAATACGGCAGAAGAGCTAATCCAGACGAATCTTGACACCTTTGTCGAGTTGGCCGAGTCGGACTTACCGATAGCCGAGGACGCCGAGAAGGCAATCGCCCTTACCGATGGAGGAGAAGACCAGTGAGCTGCTCACACGTCGAGCAGCATCCGCCTGAGTTCGGGGGACTGTTCGACCAATCGCCGGAACTCCAGGACGGCGTTAGCCAATTCTCCATTGGCCAGTGCCGCCGACTCGACGATCCGGTCGTCCTGTTGTCTGATGGCGTCCTCGGTCTCCTTCGTAGCCGGGGCACCGCATCGGGGACAGAACTGCGCCGTCGGCTTGAGAGTCTCCCGACAGTTCCCGCAGGTCTGCGGTTCGGCCGGTCCGTTTTCCGTTTCGGACTCCTCAATGAAACCGGCCTTGAGGCGCATCTCCTCGTTTCGTTGCCGGTCGGTCGTGTGGTCGTAGGCTTCCAGCATCCGGTCGTCGGCCCAGCCGGCGATGTGCTGGATCTCTTGGGGCGTGAACCCCTGCCTGGAGAGCCGGGTGATTGCGGTGTGCCGGAAGTTGTGCGGGTTGACCGGCTTCTCGATACCGGCTCGTCGGGCACAGGCCCGGAGAGCGTCACGGAGCCGGTCGCTACTGAGGGCGCACTCCTGGGGGTTGTCGCGGTCGTATCCTCTGATGACTGGCCAGAGCGGCGACTCCGGCCGGGGGTCGGGATGGTACTGGTTCACCCAGCTGCGGATCTCGGCCCGGCTTTGGAGGATCGGGTAGCGCTTGTCGGGTGCCCCCTTGTGTCCGTTTCCGTTCGGGTTGGGCGTAAAGTAAGGCCGCTGGGTTTCGAGGTCGTGGATATCTTTGATGCGGAGCTGCGAAGCCAGCGAAACGCGGGCCCCGGTGTCGGCCAAAAACTCGATGATAGCCGGGTCGCGCGGGTTCCGAGCGTGCTGTTTCAGCTCCTCGATCTCGTCGTCGTTGAGCATCTCGTCTTCGTTGACGCGGCTCACCGACTGGGAGGGGATCTCGATGGTGTCGTAGAAGCCGAAGTCCGGGTAGTCCGGTTGCTCGTTGAGCCACTGGAAGAAGACACGGAGGGCTCGCTTGTAGTTGTAGATGCCGCCTCCGTCGGGGTCGAGGCCGTGGCCGCCCTGGCTCTTCGGCTTCGTCAGGACGCGCATGAGGCCCCTGAGGTCGGTTCGATCCATCTCGACCAACGGCGTATCCGCCCGCTCGGTGGCGTTCCGAAGGTTGCTGAGGTCGGAGTAGAGCGTATTTTCGGCTCGGTTCTGGTTTCCTTGCCGCTCGATGCGAACGAAGTCAGTAATGGCTTCCCGGTCACGGTCTGGGATTTCGGCCTGTTCCAGCAGTTCCCACTGCCGGTTCACCTTCCCCTCCGTGTTGTTGGTGTCGTTGACGTTCACCGTATATTGCCTAACTGGGGCCAGATATTAATTGCTTTTGTCCTAAAACGCGCCAGATGTTCGGCTGACGGTTCCTCGAAAAACTCGATTTTTCGGCCCGCTTTTCGTCGCGAGCCACCGCGTTCGCCGAATGCACCACCCGTCCTCACTGTTCGCGACGGGCGGACCCAGTGCCGGACACGCCCGCTCACCGAACGGTGTAGCTGGCGATGCTGTCGGTCCCACAGGTCGGACAACGTGTCGTCGTAGCCGAGACCGTCTCGCCGCAGCGGCGACACTCGTGGACGGTTTCTGCGCGGCCCAGCGCCTGCCGGACCCGCTCAATCACGAGTCTGTCCCCCGTCGCCGCCGGTAGGCGATGGCGACTGGCAGTCGGTGCCGAGAGTCGCGTCGTGACCCGGTGGTGATACGGCCTCGGCCCGGAGAACGGGACACGCGACCGCTGGTACCTGTGTGTGAGGCATGGTGGTGCAGGAACGACTGCGCGGGCCACCCACCTTACTACGCGGTTGCTTATCGAACTTCGAAAGCTGATACTGGCGGTCGACGAGCGTTTCAGTCCGTGATAACGAGTGTCTCGGGGCTGTTACCGCGTCGAGAACCGCGAAGAGAGATACCGGTACGGGCTCCGTTCGGCGACGCCGGCTACTGTCCGGCGTCCCAGCTGAACAGCTCCGCTTCGACCTCGTTGTTCAGCGCGCGCAGACTGTCGCCGATGTCGTCGCCGACGGGCATCTCCGCGCGGGCCTGTTCGATGATGCCCCGGACCTCCGGGAACGGCCCCATCTGTGCGCCGTTGGTCGCGGGCGTGTCCGAAGACTGCTGGAACTGGTCGAAGGCGGTGGCGAAGTGGGGGTTCTCCTCGAACCACCCCTCCCGTCGCAGCAGGTCGGCGGCGCCGTCACAGACCGGGAAGTAGCCGGTCTCGCGGTGCCAGCGGGCCTGCTGTTCGGGTTCGAGCAGCCACGCGAGGAAGTCCCCGGCGGCCTGTTCGACCTGCGGGTCGAGGTCGTCCCCTATCCACAGCGACGCCCCGCCGACGAGGACGCCGTTGCGCTCGTCCAGCACCGGGAGGTAGCCGGTCTTCAGGTCGAACTCGGCGCCCGACTGGATGGAGCCAAGCGACGACGTCGAGCCGATGAGCATCGCGGCCCGTTCGTCGTGGAACGTCTTCTTGGCCGTCCCGCGGGCCTTGATACCGCTGTTGTGGTAGAGGCCGTCGGCCTCCATGTCGGTCCACCACTGGAAGAAGTCGTGGCCGAAGTCGCTGTCGAGGTAGGCCTCGTCGGGGACGCCGGCGCGGCCGTTCTGTGCGTTGACCAGTTCCTGGCCGGCCTCGGCGAACCACTGCTCGACGAACCAGGAGTAGTTGGCGAAGGTGATGCCGTAATCACAGACGCCCGAGTCGACGAGTCGCTGGCTGGCCTCGCGGACCTCGGCGAACGTCTCGGGCGGATTCTGTGGGTTCAGGCCGGCGGCCTCGAAGGCGTCCTGGTTGATACACAGCACGGGGTTCGAGGAGTTGAACGGCACCGACTGTAGCTCCCCGTCGACGGTGTAGTAATCGGAGACGGAGTCTGTCAGCGACCCCTTCGCCGTCCCCGGGAGGATGCGTTCGGCGGGCTTGAACGCCCCGCTCAGGCGCGCCTTCATGCTCCCGATTTCGTTTATCTGGGCGATGGCGGGCATCTCTTCGGTTCCGGCGGCCGCCAGGCTCTCGTCTAACACCCCGTCGTAGCTGCCCAGCGAGGAGAGCCGGAAGTGCACCGAGCCGTGTTGCTCCTCGAACTCGCGGGCGAAGTCGTGCAGGAGGAGCGACTTCGAGCCGCCCATCGCGTGCCAGAAGTCGATGACGGTGTCGCCTTTCGACACCGTGTGCTTCTGGCGCTCGCCGGTGTTGAACTGCGCGGCCGTCGACCCGAGTTCCTCGGCCCGCTCGGACATCACGCTGACCTCCTGGGTGACGTCCGTGAGCGACTCGGCCTGGCTCTCGGCCGCCGTGGCGACCGTCTCGGCTTCCGCCGTGGTCTCCTCGCTGACGGTGCTGACCTCGTCGACCATCGAGACGACCGACTGGGTCGTCTGGGCCTGCTGGTCGACCGCGTCGTCTATCTCCTTTATCGACGTGTTGACCTGGTCTATCATGTGGACGACGTCGTCGAGTCCGTCGATAGTCGAATCGACGGCCGTACTGGCCTGCGAGACCACGTCCTGGGTCTCGTACATGTTCTCGACCGTGGTCTCGGTCTGGTCGCGCACCTCGGAGACGGTCGAGCTAATCTCGTCGGTCGCCTCCTTGGTCTCGTTGGCGAGGTCCTTGACCTCGTTGGCGACGACGGCGAAGCCGCTGCCGGCCTCGCCGGCCCGGGCGGCCTCGATGTTGGCGTTCAGTGCCAGCATGTTCGTGTCGTCGGCCACGTCGTTGATGAACTCGGTAATCTCTTCGATGTCGCCCATCAGGTCGGAGAGCTGTTCGACCTGCCGGACCATCTCCTCGGTCTTTGCCTCCATGGCTTCGAGGTCCTCGATGGCCTGGGTCGCGGCCTCCTGGGCGCTGTCGCCGCTCTCGACGGAGTCCTCGGCGGTGTTGGCGACCTCTGTCGCCGAGGCCGCCACCTCCTGGATGGTCGCGGAGATAGAGCGCATCTCGTCGCCGACCTGCTGGAGGTGTTCGTTCTGCTCGTGGGCGCCGTCGGCGATTTCGCCGATGGACTGGCTCACCTGTTCGCCCTCCCGCTCGACTTTCTCGACCTCCTCTTCGACCTCGTCGGTCGCCTGGTCGACTGACGTGCTGACCTCCTTGACCTGTTTCAGCATCGTGTTCCACTCGTCGAGCATCCGGTTGTAGCTGGAGACGAAATCGACGACGGAGTCGACGTTGGAGTCGATGTCGGCCCGCCGGGTCAGGTCGCCCGACGCGTTGGCGTTGACGACGCCCTGAAGCTCGGCCAGCGAGCCTTCGAGGTCGTACAGCCGGTGTTGCTGGTCCTCGACGGTGTCTTCGAGTTCCGCGACGCGCTTCTGTGCCTGGTCGCGCTCGTTCTCGACCTCCCTGAACTTCGCACGCAGTTCGCTGTCGGACAGCGATTCGACGTCGATGCCGTCCTCGCTCTCCGACGGCGGTTCTACCACGCCGCCGTCCGGCGTGGGGTCGCCACCCATGCTCTCACCACTGCGGTTGTCGCTCATACTGGGATATCTTTGATACAGGTCTTAAGGTTCGCGTCCAAATTTCACAGATTAATAATCAGAAGTGTAAGCGAATCGGAACACGGGCAGCCAGGGGGCGGTGCCGTGGGCTAGAACAGCCGTTCCAGCAGGCCGCGGTCGCGGTGTTTCTCCGCCAGCAACACGGAGCAGTCGACCTCGTCGACGACGTCTAGCACGAGCGATCCCGAGACGAGGCGCCGGAGAAGCCCCTCTTCGGTCGCCCCGATGATGAGCAGCGTCGCGTCCGCCGCGGCCGCCTCGATGGCCGTCTCGACGTCGCCCGACTCGATGCGGAGGTTGGCGTCTTCTAACCCGTGGTCGACCGCCCACGACTGGAGGAACTGCTGGGCGTTGTCGCGGTCCTCGGCGACGTTGAGCAGCGTCACCTCGGAGTCGTACTCGGTCTGGAGCAGTTTCGCCACCGACGCCGATAGCTCGGAGTCCGGGCCGCCGGCGGTCGGCAGCATGATGTGGGAGGGGTCGAACCCGCGGTCCCGCAGGACGAGGAAGTCACAGGGGACCGACTCGGTGAGTTCGTCCAGGGCCGATTCGGCCCGGCCGGGCGAGCCGTGGGCGTCCGGACCCCATCCCATCACGACCTGGTCCGCATCGTGCGTGCGTGCGGCATCGAAGATGGCGTCGAAGGACTTGTGAGAGATGATGGTGTGTGTCTCCACCTCGACGCCGAACGTCTCGGCGTCCTCGCGGGCGCTCTGCATCAGGCGCTCGGAGGTCGCGTCGAGTTCGTCGGCCCGCTCGGCGGCCCCGGCCAGCGCCGTCTGGTCCGGCACGGTGACGATGTGGGTGGCGACGACGGTGCCGCCGCGCTGTTTCGCGATGGCGCTGGCGAGCGTGATGAGGTCCTTCTCGTGTTCCGGGTTCGCGAGCGGTACCATGACGCGGTACTGCCCGCCGTCGGGCTGGACGCCTGCGGCCGCACTCACCGCGGCGTCGGGCAGTTCCTCGGAGCGCGAGATGATGTGTTTCGAGAGGATGCCCTGTTTCTCCGTGCGCGAGCGGGCGTACAGCAGGTACCACACTATCGCCGCCGCCGCGATGCCGAACGTGAGCGCGAGGGCGTTGCTGGCGACGAACACCAGCAGCGCAAAGGAGAGAACGGCGCCGACTATCGGGAGCAGCGGGAACAGCGGGACGGTGAAGTCGGGGGCGTACTCCTCCGGAGCGACGTAGCGCATCACGATGAGTGCCAGGTTCAACAGGCCGTAGATGATGAGATGCAACCCCGAGGCCGCACCGGATAGCAGTTCTAGATCGCCGACGACGATGAACAACAGGATGAGCCCGCCGGTGATGCCGATAGCGCGGTACGGCGTACCAAAGCGGTCGTGAATCTCGTTGAGCGCGGGCGTGACGATACGGTCACGGCCCATCGCGAAGTTGATGCGAGAGGACGCGAGAATGGAGGCGTTCGCGCTGGAGGCCGTGGCGAGCAGGCCACCGAACAGCAACGCACCCGCCATCACGGTGCCCTGGATGCGGCGGCCGACCTCGACGACGGCGATAGGCTCGGTCTCGCCCGCAGGGATGTTCTGGAAAAGAGCGGCGATAAACCCCTGGGGTACCGCCGCACTCATGACGACGAGTACAAGCGCGTAGATGACAGTCACGATGACGACGCTCCCGATGACAGCCCGTGGGAGGTTCTTGCCGGGGTCCTTTATCTCCTCGGCGACGCTCGTGATCTGGACGAAGCCCAGATAGGAGACGAAGATGAGGCCGGTCGTCTGCAGCGTCACGACCGCGTCGCTGGCCGGCGGGAGGTTCGACACGTCCGCCTGGAGTGTCCCGAGTAGCGTGAACACTGCCAGTATCACCACCAGTACCACCACGATGACGTTCTGGAGCCGGCCGGTCTCTTTCGCACCGACGTAGTTGATAGCCACGAAGAAGGCCGCGCCGGCCAGCGCGACTAGCTTGACGACGGATATCGACAGCGGGTCGACCCCGACAGTACCCGAGAGACCGAAGATACGGGCGATGTACCGGCCGAACCCGACCATGTAGAACGCACTGGCGAAGGCGAGTCCCAGCCAGTTGGCCCAGCCGGCGACAGACCCGAAGAGGGGCCCCAGCGCGTGGTTGACGTAGTAGTACGCCCCGCCGGACTTGGGCATCGCCGTCCCGAGTTCGCTGGCCGATAACGCCGTGAACATGGCGATAACGCCGCCGAGCACGAACGCGACCGCCGCCATCGAGCCGGCGTCCTGGATTGCCGTCCCCGGCAGGACGAAGATGCCCGCGCCTATCATCGTCCCGACGCCGATGGTCAGTGCGGCGAGCGGGCCGAGGTCCTTCGCGAGTTCCTCGTCACTCATCGCTGTCCTCGTCGGGGAGTGCGATTACGGGGATATCGGCCTTCGTGACGAGCTGTAGGGTGATGTCGCCCGAGAGAAACTGCAGGAGCCGGCTACCGCCCCGCGAGTGGAAGGCGATGGCGGTGGCGTCGACGTCGTCTGCGGCCTCGAAGATGGCCTCGGCGACGTGGCGGTCGTAGGCGGTGTGCTCGTCGGCGTCGGGAAACACCGACCGCACCGCGGCGTAGGCCTCGGCCGCCAGCTCCTCGGACTGCTCGACCGGCGTCTTGTCGGGGACCCCCTCACCTTTCTCTACGACGTGGAGCGCGGTGACGCGGTCCGGTCCGTACGGTTCCAGCCCCGTCGCTGTGGCCGCCGCGTCGCCCTCGTTGGCCACAGGGAGGAGAACGTGGTCGAGGAGGTCTCGCCCGCCCGCCTCGGAGTCACTGCTCATACACCCCAGTCTGTGCGCACTCTGTTAAGAGTGTGTATCCGCTACCAGTCAGCGGTGGGGCTGTCGGACTCTCGGGGACCAGTCCGGCAGCTGTGCAGAGATGGAAATACACTTGTCCGGCCCGGTGAAAGGGGCTGGATATGCACAGGCCGGAGGCGCGCCGATGTACGTCGTAATCGTCGGAGCCGGCGAAGTCGGGTCGAGCATCGCGGCCAGCCTCGCGGACACGCACGAGGTCGCCGTCATCGATATCGACGGCCAGCGGGTCGAGGAACTGATGTACGAGACGGACATCCTCGGCGTCGAGGGCGACGGGGCAGACCTCGACACGCTGGAGGACGCCGACATCCGTTCCGCGGACATCCTCATCGCGAGCACCGACGACGACGAGACGAACATCGTCACCTGTGGCACCGCCAACACCGTGACGGACGTGTTCACTATCTCCCGCGTCAAGAGCGCGAAGTTCCTGCGCACCTGGGAGGGGTCACGCCGGGCCTTCGGCGTCGACCACATGGTCGCGACGAACCTGCTGACCGCCGAGAACATCTCGCGGGTCGTGGGGATGCCCGCGGCCCAGGACGTGGAGACGTTCGCCGACGGCGCCGTCCAGATGGCGGAGTTCGAGATACCCGATGCGAGCCCCATCGCCGGCCAGACCGTCCGGGAGGCAGACCGCTACGAGTCGCTGACCTTCGCCGCGCTCATCCGGGGCGACGACGTCGTCATCCCGACCGGGGAGACGGAGCTTCGGCCCGGCGACGACGTGGTCGTCATCGGCAGCTCCGAGAGCGTCCACACGTTCGCAAACGAGATAGCGCCCGACGTCCACGGCGCCCGCGACGTGCTCGTCGTCGGCGGCAGCGACATCGGCTACCACACCGCCCGGCTGCTCCAGGACCGCGGCCTGAAACCGCGACTCATCGAGCGCGACCACGACCGGGCCCGCGAACTGGCCGAGGCCCTCCCCCGGACGACGGTCCTCGAGAGCGACGCGACCGACCGGGAGTTCCTCAAGACCGAACACGTCGAGGACGTCGACGTCGTCGTCTCGGCGCTTGACAACGACGAGAAGAACCTGCTCGCGAGCCTGCTGGCGAAGCGACTGGGCGCCGAGCGGGCCGTCTCCGTCGTCGACTCCGGCGAGTACGTCCAGCTGTTTGAGGCGGTCGGCGTCGACGTGGCGGTCAACCCGCGCGAGGCGACCGCCGAGGAGATAACCCGCTTCACCCGCGAACACCAGGCCGAGAACGTCGCCATCATCGAGTCCGACTGCGCCGAGGTACTGGAGATAGAGGTCGACGGCGACAGCGCCCTCCTCGACCGACCCATCCGCGAGTCGGTCCGAGACCTCCCCGAAGGGGTCGTCATCGGCGCCATCACGCGCGGCGGCGACCTCGTCATCCCCCGCGGTGACACCGTCGTCGAACTCGGTGACCACGTGGTCGTGTTCGTCGACACCGAAGTGCTGGACGCGGCCAGCAGCAAGCTCTAGGCCCGCCGACCGTTCCGGGACGAACTGGATAACGGGAGATTTTTCGGGGTCGGGGTGAGAGCGTAGGGCAATGCACTGTGGTCGGTGATGTCGGTTCGCGTCGACTGGCGACAATCCGTCGCGTTTACCGGCACGGTCATCAAGTATCTCGCCGTCGCGATGCTGGTCCCGCTCGCGGTGAGCGTCGTCTACGGCGAGGATATCGGGACGTTCCTGGCTTCGATAGCCATCACGGTCGCCGTCGGCGTCGCGCTCGAACGGCTCGACGACGACCCGCAACTGGGCGCCCGCGAGGCGCTGTTGCTGGTCGCGCTCTCGTGGGGCGCCGTCGCCGTCATCGGGGCCGTCCCCTACGTCATCGCTGGCTACGGCACCGAGTCGACGCTGCGCCACCCTATCAACGCCCTGTTCGAGTCCACCTCCGGTTTCACCACGACTGGGGCGACGGTGCTTGGCGAAATCTCGCTGGACCGCCACTCCCACGCCATCCTCATGTGGCGCCAGCTCAGCCAGTGGCTCGGCGGCATGGGGATTATCGTCCTGATGGTCGCCATCCTGCCCGAGGCCGCGGTCAACGGTGCCCAGCTCATCGACTCGGAGGCGCCCGGTCCGGAGCTCCAGAAGCTGACGCCCAAAATCGCCGAGACCGCTCGCCTGCTCTGGCTGTTCTATCTGGGCTTTACCGTCCTGCTCGTCGTCCTCCTGCTCGCGCTCCACTACGCCGGACTGGCCCCGAACATGAACGTCTACAACGCCGTCGCCCACGGGTTCTCGACGCTGCCGACCGGCGGTTTCTCCCCGCAAGCAGAGTCCATCGCGGCGTTCTCGCCGGCCGTCCAGTGGGTCATCATCCCCTTCGTCCTCGTGGCCGGGACCAACTTCGCGCTCTTTTTCTTCCTGTTGCGCGACGAGTTCGCCGCCGTGCTGGAGGACCGCGAGTTCCAGGTCTACATCGGCGCCAACGCCGGCCTCGCAGTCGTCCTCTGGGGCCTGCTGTTTACCGGGTCGGCTCCCCCGCTCGACATCGGCGGGACGACGCAGGGCGTCCTGGAGAACTCGCTGCGACAGGCGACGTTCCAGATAGCGTCGCTACTGAACTCGACGGGTTACGCGACCAGCGACTTCGCCCAGTGGGACGACACCGCGCAGGCAGTGTTGCTGCTGGCGATGTTCGTCGGCGGCTCGGCCGGCTCGACCGGCGGCGGGGTCAAGGTCGTCCGCTGGCTCGTCGTCTTCAAGGGTATCCGCCGCCAGCTCTTCACGACCGCCCACCCAAGCGCCGTCAGGCCGGTCCGACTGGGCGGCACCGTCGTCGACGAGGACGTGGTCCAGGCCATCTACGGCTTCACCATGCTGTACGTCCTCGTGTTCGCCCTCGCCACCGTCTTGCTCGCGCTGGACGCCGGCCGCGTCGGGCTGGACCTCTCGGTTCTGGAGGCGGCCAGCGCCAGCATCGCCACCATCGGCAACATCGGGCCCGGCTTTGGCTTCCTGGGTCCCTTTGGCAGCTATCTGGCGTTCCCCACGACCAGCAAGTTCCTGCTGATTCTCCTGATGTGGTTCGGCCGCCTGGAGATTATCCCCGTCTTCGTCATCTTCACCGGCGCGTTCTGGAACGAGTGACGGGTACCCCACCACGGTCCCGGCCATCGGTACATCTATAGAACGCCTCTCCCACACGTTACGTACATGCCGCGTGACACGTTCGAGGCACGGCTCGACGGGCTCCAGGCCGACGTCTGCGAGATGGGCCGGGACGTCACCGACCGGCTCGACCGCGCGGTCACCGCCTACGAACGGCGCGACCCGGCGGCCGGCCGCGCCGTCGCCGACGCCGACGGCGAGATAAACGAGCGGTATCTCACCCTCGAAGCCGACTGCATCGACCTGCTGGCGCTCCATCAGCCCGTCGCCTCGGACCTCCGGCTCGTGGTCGCCTCGTTCAAGATTCTGACCGACCTCGAACGCGTCGGCGACCTCGCGAGCAACCTCGGCGGCTACGTCGACGCGATGGCCGGCGACACCGTCCCGTCGGTGCCCATCACCGACATCGGCGAGATGACGCTGGCACAACTCGACGACGCGATAACCGCCTACGAGACCGGCGACCCACGGCGCTGTCGGGACGTCGCCGCCGCCGACACCGACCTCGACGAGCGCTGTGGCGCCGCCACGAACGACCTCGTCCGCTCGCTCGTCGACCGCTCGCCCGACGCCGACGTGGCCGCGACGCTGTCCGACACCAAGCGGTACCTGCTCACCGTCAGGGACCTCGAACGCGCCGGCGACCACGCGGTCAACATCGCCGCCCGCACGCTGTACATGATAGAGAACGACGACGCGCTCATCTACTAGGACCCACTTTTTACTGCGGGGGATTCGCGCGATGCGCGAATCCCCGCTTGCAAAAACTTGGGGGAAAAACTGCCGGAATCTCACTGCGTTCGATTCCGGGGAAACGGCTCGCTCCGCTCGCCGTATGCTCTCCGTGACAGCTCTCTCGCCGCACCCCCGTCCGGCCGCCGATATTGAGTAAAGGGAAAGGCTGATACGGCCGGCCGGGAGAGTCCCGACAATGCCACGCGAATCGTACCAGGAACTCCTGGAGTCGCTCCGCGAGGACGTGCTCTACATGTCCGAACTCGTCCTCGACCGGCTGCGGCTGGGGCTGTCGGCTATCGAACAGAAAGACGAGGAGACGGCCTGGCAGGTCATCGAGGGCGACGACGAGATCAACCAGCTGTATCTGGACCTCGAACAGGACTGTATCGACCTGCTGGCGCTGCAACAGCCGGTCGCGTCGGACCTGCGTTTTATCGCCGCCTCGTTCAAGATTATCACCGACCTCGAACGCATCGGCGACCTGGCGACGAACCTCGGGGAGTACTCGCTCGAAGCGGAGCGGGACGTGTTCCCGGAGGTCGACATCCAGGACATCGCCGAGGTCGTCATCGAGATGGTCGAGGACGCGATGGACGCCTACGACACCGAGGACCCCGAACTGTGTTTCACTATCAGCGAGACCGACGACGTGGTCGACGACCGCTGTGAGGTCGCCTCGGAGACCGTCGTCCGGGACCTCATCGAGCGCGAAATCGACGCCGACTCCAGCGACTCGGACATCGAACAGCTGATGGCCGACGTCTCGCGGCTCCTGTTGACTATCAGGGACATCGAGCGGGTCGGCGACCACGCGGTCAACATCGCCGCCCGCACGCTGTACATGATAGAGAACGACGACGCGCTCATCTACTGAACCGTTTTCTGCGTCGCCCTTCCTCGCGGCGCTTCGCGCCGCCGTGGGAGGGCTCCTTGAAAAACGCTCACGAAAAAGGCCGAACTCGCGGCTGTGCCGCGAGTTCGGGGAAACGACTCGCTTCGCTCGCCGTACGTTCTCAGCGACAGCCACACCCTCCCCAGCCGACTGCGTTGCTCGCACAGTGCCGTCGCGCCACGGGGGTGCGACAGTGCGCGCCGGAGTCCAGTGGCGCCCAGACACCTCTATTGGACTCGGTTCTGTCGGCGTAACGAATATTCGTCAGGCGCCAGAGGGGACGGTATGCGACTGGACCGGACCGCGAAATTCGGGACCGTCGGAGCCGCAGGCGTCCTCCTCGTCGCGCTGACGACGGCCGGGTTGAGCGTGGTAGAGTGGAACAGCCGGATCACCGGGGCCGAAGGGAGCGCCCTCCAGACCATCGCGCTGGTCGTGGCCGGGGGTATCGCGGTGGCCGTCGTGTTCCTGTTCGTGGTCATCGGGGCCTATATCGACCGTGAACTGGCGGCGCGGGGACTCGACAGCGAGGACTAGACGAGTTCAGACCGGCCCCGATTCACTCCTGGCCGAACTCCACCAGTCCCTCTCAGTCCATGTTCCGCGTCGGCTCGGCGGTCTCTTCGCCGGCCAGCCCCGCGTTCGTGATGCGGAACTGAACGGTGTCGCCGGCGGGCTTGGCACGGTGTTTCTCCAGTGTGGCGCGGCGATTCCCGCCGCGGAAGCGGTCCAGTCGGAGGATGGCGCCCGACCAGTGGTTGAGCGTGTGACCGCCAAGCGCCGTCGAGCGGTCGCTGTCCGGGTCGGTAAAGACCTGGTTGGTGAAGACGACGGCGAGGTCGTGTTTCCGGGCCAGCGAGAGCAGGTGGGTAATCTGGCGGGCCACGTCGCGCAGGGTCTCGCCGTTGTCCCCGTCGTCCCGGCGCAGGCGATAGAAGCCGGTGGCGCTGTCCAGCACGACGAGTTCGACCTCCGGGGCGAACTCCGCGGCGTCCTGGACGGCCTCGGTCTGTTCGTCGTAGTCGTGTACGTCGGAGACGATGAGCCGGCCGGCGAGGTCGTCGACGGTCTGGGTGGTCCCCTCGGCGCGGCCCTCGGCGATCTGGGCCATCCGGTCGGGCGACAGTCCTTCGGTGTCGATGTAGAGGGCGGCGTCGCCGGCGGCGGCGACCTCGATGGCCGACGACAGCGCGAGATTCGTCTTGCCGGCCGCGGGCGGACCGTACACCTGCGTGACGGCGCCGCGTTCGAGCCCCCCACCGAGCAGCTCGTCGACCGGGCCACAGCCGGTCGGAACGTAGTCGCTCACGGGCGTGGGTTGGACGTATTCGGGTATAAACGCTCGCACCTGCGGTCAGCGTCGTGGCTCGCTCGCCCGGAGATACCGGGCGATAGCGTCCTCGACGGCGTCGGGGTCGTCGAGGTCCGCCAGCGCGAGGCGGATGTCGACGCGCCGCGGCCGGTGGAGGACGAGCGCGTCGCTCGTGCGGGTGTAGCCCGCGAACCGCGCCCACGACCACAGCCGACGCGCGACAGGCAGTCGCTGTTCGAGCCCGGCGGCACTTACCGTGTAGTGACGTTGCGCGGTCGAACTGTACAGCACGAGGGCGGCCGGGAACAGTATCTGCCCCGCCGACTGCAACAGCCAGCGGTCCGCGAGAAAGCCCACGGCGAAGCAGACGGCAGCGACGACGACGACGGCACCGACAGCGAGACCGAGGCGACGCCGGGCGGCGGCGGGCCAGCCAGCCTCGAACGTGGCGTCGGTCTCGACGCCGTCGAGCCTCGCGTCGGTGTGGCGAGTTCGGGCCATCACCCCGAGGACGAACCCCAGTACCAGCGCTCCCAGCCCGAAGAAGAACGCGAGTACTCCGACGACGCCGGTGGCCGCCAGGCTCGCGAACCCCCCGAGGGCGTACGGCACCGGGGCCGCTCCCGGGAGCCACCGGACCGGGGTCGACCCGAGCCGGACCGCCAGCCGGGGGCGGCGTGCGGCGGCCCGCCAGCCCAGGCCGGTTATGAGCGCGAGCGCGGTCACGGTCGTTCCGTACAGGAGACCGGGGGTTCGAACGCCGAGACGCGTCGCGGCGAGCAACACGACCGGGGTGCCCAGCAACGCGACGTAGGTTCCGACGAGCACGTCCCACAGCGGGTCGCCGGACCGCTCGGTGGCCGACGGGACAGCGGTGGGCGACATCGTCTCGGGTTCGTCACCGGGACAGAAAACGGTTTCCGCCGAACAGTCGCCGCTCGGCCTGTCTCCGCCGGGGTCAAATCCAGCAGCGGTAAGTGGTCGCCGGCCCAATCTCGGACAGTGATAGTCGTCGCCACGGACGATTTCGAGGTGTACCACGGCGTGGTCACGGAGCTACGCGACCGCGGCGTGGACTTCACCACCATCGAACCCGACGGCGAGTGGCCCGACGAGGCGGCCGTCGCCGTCGTCGCGGCCGGCGAGCGCGTCGAGATTCCCGACGGCGTCGACCTCGTACAGGCCGACCCGGAGCGGCCCCGGCGGGCGGTCGAGGCGGCAATCGACGCGCTGCGGGGCGAGACGGGACGCACCGTCGTCGGTATCGACCCCGGCGAGCGGCCGGGCGTCGCCGTCCTCCACGGCGAGACGGTCGTCGCGGCCTTCCAGGTGCCCGCCGCCGAGGCCGCCGACCTCGTGGCCCGGGAGGTCGAGGACGCCCCCGACCCACTCGTGCGCATCGGCGACGGCGCTCGACTGGTCGGCTCGCGCGTCATCGACGACATCGAGGACGTCCCCGTGGAACTGGTCGACGAGACCGGCACCACGCCGTATCTCGGCAGCGGCGCCCGCGGGATGGGCGACGTGCTGGCCGCCACGAACATCGCCCGCCGCGAGGGCGAGGAGATAACGAGTCGCGACATCGAGCCCACCGCCGGCGAACTCACTCGAATCAAGGACCGCTCGCGGGAGGAAAGCGAGACCAACCGCGCCATCGACGCCGACCTGGCCCGCCGGGTCGCCGCCGGCGAGTTGACCATCGAGGAGGCGCTGGCCGAACACGGCGGCGAGCCCAGTGAGACCCGACCGGGCCCGGCGCGGGGCGGTGACGCCGAGGGGGATAGCGGTCCGGACCCGACCGACCGCTGACCGGAGCGAGTGCGCCGGGCGAAGCCAGCAGCGGGCCGTCCCTACTCCAGTACCGCACTCACTCCCGTACCGCCTCTTCGGCCCGCCGGATGACCGCCCGGACGGGCAGGTCGGTGGCCGCTGCGACGGCCGCGGCGTCGTCGAACTCCGCGCTCACGTCGTACACCTCGCCGGCGGTGTCGCTGGCGACCTTCACCCCGACATCGTAGCTGGCGCCGTCGATGTCGAGCGCCGCGGTCTCGAAGCGCCGTTCGGCCACCCAGCGATGGCCCGCGCTCTGGGCCCGGATGCCCAGCGTCCCGGTCTCCTCGGCGAGTCGCCGCGCGACCCGGTCGGCGTCTCCGGGCTTGCAGATGACCTTCACCAGGTGGCCCGGCCGGGACTTCTTCATCGTCAGCGGGACTATCGAGACGTCGCGTGCACCGGCCTCGGACAGGGACCGCTGGAGGTCGCCCAGCACTTCGGGCGGCGCGTCGTCGAGGTTCGTCTCCAGCACCGTGATGTCGTCCCGTCGGAGCCCGCCAGCGCCGTCGCCGACCATCGCCCGAAGCACGTTGGGGTGGTCGGCGAACTCGCGGGCGCCGGCGCCGTAGCCCGACCTGTCGACGGTCAGCGACGGGAGTCGGTCGACCCCTTCGGCGACGTGTGCGAGGATGGCCGCGCCCGTCGGCGTCAGTAGCTCGGTGTCGACGGGGCCGCCCCGCAGCGCCCAGTCGGCCCGCTCGGCGATTTCGACCACGGCCGGCGTCGGTACCGGGTAGGTCCCGTGACTCATCGAGACGGTGCCGCCGCCGGCCGACAGCGGCGTCGTCACCACGCGCTCGACGTCGAGGTCCACGAGCAGTAGCGCCGCCCCGACCACGTCCGCGATGGCGTCGTCGGCCCCCACCTCGTGGAAGTGCGTCTCGTCGAGGTCGGTGCCGTGGACGGCGGCCTCCGCTTCCCCGAGAATCTCGAAGATGGCGAGCGCGTCCGCTTCGACCCGGTCGGGGAGAGCCATTCCGTCGACGATGTCGACGACCTCCGGGTACGTCCGGTGTGGGCCGTGGCCCTCGGCGTGGGTGTGTTCGTGGCCGTGACTCTGGTCGCCGTGGGTGTGTTCGTGGCCGTGACTCTGGTCGCCGTGGGTGTGTTCGTGGCCGTGACTCTGGTCGCCGTGGGTGTGTTCGTGGCCGTGTTCCCCGTCACTGTGACCGTGGTCGTGACTGTGTTCGCCGCTCCCGTGTTCATCGTCCCCCTCACCGCCGTCCGTCGTCGGGTCGGTCAGCAACACCTCGACGCCCGCGGCGCCGATACCGTTCCGGTCGACCGTCGAGACGACGTATTCGACATCGAGCGCCTGCTCTACTGGCCCGAGCGCGTCGCGGTCCGCGCCGGCGGAAAGGAGCGCCCCCAGAATCATGTCGCCGGCCGCGCCCATCCGGCCGTCGAAAGCGAGTGTTCGCATACCCGACACTCGCTCTAGAGGCTGAAAAGTCTACCACACCGCAGGCTCGGCGAGCGATACTTCATCCAGCCCCGCGTTCTGGCTGTTGACAACCGCGTACGTAGATACGACTCGTCCTAGGTTCGGCGGACGATGTGGACGTCGTAGGCGTCGGCGTCGTCCAGTTCCGAGATGGGGACGACGACGTCGTCGGTGTCGGCACTGCCCAAGAACACTACTTCGGCCGCGACGTCGCGGGCCACCCGACGGATGGTCTCGGAGAGCTCGTTGGCCGAGTAGGCGCTGACGTCCTCGTAGTTGAGTTCGGCGTCGTCGGTCGCCTCCTCTATCTTCCGGCGGAGGTCGTTCGCGGCGGTCTCGGCGGCGAAGTCCTCGGTTGGGTCGACGCGGAGGCGGCGAACGGCGTAGTCCGCCCCGGTCGGGACGAGACTGACCGCGACCACGTCGGTGTCCAGCGCGGCCGCGTACTCGACCGCGCGGTCGAGGGCGGCGTCGGCGAGCGGCGAACCGTCGAAGGGGACGAGAAATGCCATACCGCCGCTTTCGGTGCCAGCCTTATCAAACGCGGCGGTGGCGGCAGTCCGTGGCGGCTTTCGTATCAGTTCGTGGTGCGGTCGTTCCGTGAGACGGAAACGTCGTTCGACAGTACTTTACTGAAAACTTTCATATATCGCGCAACGTCGTTATCCACGGGAGCGAACGTCCGGACCGTCGCCCACTGTGTCCACGCCGAGGGTGTCGTCCCACCCGGCGACACGAACGTGGCGCTGGCTGTCGACTGCTTCCGGCGGCCACCGCGGGGCCTACGCAATCGGGCGTCAACTGCCGGTAGCTGGCCCGAATCTGCGGTAGACGTGACGTGTGATAGCAGTGCGCATATAAACCCGTCGCTGCTCGCCGCGCCCGCCGGTAGCATAAAGCATATCTCTCGCGGTGACGGACCCTTTGGTAGTCTCACTCTATGAACGAAGTGCAACTAGAAGTGGCGAAAGCGTACCCGAACGACTCGGGTCGTGGCATCGCCCGTCTTGACCCCGATACGTTGTTGCATCTCAAGCTCTCGCCCGGTGATATCATCGAAATCGAGGGTAGCGATACGACGGCTGCGAAGGTGTGGCGTGCGGACCGGCAGGACTGGAACACGGACACGGTTCGAATCGACGGGTTCACGCGACAGAACGCCGACGTGGGTATCGGCGAACGGGTCACCATCAGGAAAGCGGAGGCGGAGAAGGCCGACAAGCTCGTGCTGGCGCCGCCGGAGGAGGCGTCGGTGCAGTTCGGCTCGGACGCGGCCGGCATGGTCAAACGCCAGATTCTGAAGCGACCGGTCGTCGAGCGCGACATCGTCCCCGTGATGAGCTCGACCAACCATCCCTTCATGCGCTCGCCCGGACAGGCCATCCCGCTCATCGCGGTCGAGACCGAACCGGAAGGCGTCTGCCTCATCACCGAGGACACCGAAGTGGAACTCCGCGAAGAGCCCATCTCGGGCTTCGAGAAGACCGGCGGCGGCATCACCTACGAGGACATCGGCGGCCTGCAAAACGAGATTCAGCGGGTGCGCGAGATGGTCGAACTGCCGATGAAACACCCCCAGATATTCAAGAAGCTCGGCATCGAGCCGCCACAGGGGGTCCTGCTGCACGGCCCGCCGGGCACGGGGAAGACCCTGCTCGCGAAGGCCGTCGCCAACGAGACCTCCGCCAGTTTCTTCTCTATCGCGGGGCCGGAGATAATCTCGAAGTACTACGGCGAATCGGAACAGCAGTTACGCGAGATATTCGAGGACGCCAGCGAGGAGTCGCCGGCCATCATCTTCATCGACGAGCTGGACTCCATCGCGCCCAAGCGCGAGGACGTGACCGGCGAGGTCGAGCGCCGCGTCGTCGCCCAGCTCCTGACCATGATGGACGGGCTGGAATCTCGGGGGCAGGTCATCGTCATCGCCGCGACCAACCGCGTCGACAGCGTCGACCCCGCGCTCCGTCGCCCGGGCCGGTTCGACCGCGAAATCGAGATCGGCGTGCCGGACGAGGTGGGCCGCGAGGAGATTCTCCAGATTCACACCCGCGGGATGCCCCTCTCCGACGACGTGACCCTCTCGAAACTGGCCACCGACACCCACGGTTTCGTCGGCGCCGACATCGAGAGTCTGACCAAGGAGGCCGCGATGAAGGCCCTGCGCCGGTACCTCCCCGAAATAGACCTAGACGAGGAGGACATCCCGCCGAGCCTCATCGACCGGATGATAATCAAGCGCGAGGACTTCAAGGGCGCGCTCAACGAGGTGAGTCCGAGCGCGATGCGGGAGGTGCTGGTCGAGCTCCCGAAGATGTCCTGGGACAGCGTCGGCGGGCTCAACGAGGCCAAAGAGCAGGTCCAGGAGGCCGTCGAGTGGCCGATGAACAGCCCCGAGAAGTTCGAGCGCATGGGCGTCACGCCACCGTCGGGTGTCCTGCTCTACGGCCCGCCCGGGACCGGCAAGACGCTGATGGCGAAAGCCGTCGCCAACGAGACCGACGCCAACTTCATCAGTGTGCGTGGCCCGCAACTGCTCTCGAAGTGGGTCGGCGAGTCGGAGAAGGCCATCCGCCAGACCTTCCGGAAGGCCCGGCAGGTCGCGCCCACGGTCATCTTCTTCGACGAACTCGACTCCCTGGCGCCGGGCCGGGGCGGCGAGATGGGGTCGAACGTCTCGGAACGGGTCGTCAACCAGCTCCTGACCGAACTCGACGGGCTCGAAGAGATGGAGGACGTGATGGTCATCGGCGCGACCAACCGCCCCGATATGATAGACCCCGCGCTCATCCGCTCGGGCCGGTTCGACCGCCTCGTGATGATCGGCGAGCCAGACGTCGACGGCCGCGAGCAGATTCTCCGCATCCACACCGAGGACACGCCGCTGGCCCCCGACGTGAGCCTGCGCGAACTCGCCGAGCGTTCGGGCGGGTTCGTCGGCTCGGACCTCGAGTCCATCGCTCGCGAGGCCGCCATCGAGGCCCTGCGCGAGGCCGACGACGCCGAGGAAGTCGAGATGCGCCACTTCCGCCAGGCCATGGAGAGCGTCCGGCCGACGATTACCGACGACATCCGCGACTACTACGAGCAGATGCAAGAGGAGTTCAAGGGCGGTTCCAGCCCGCAGCGGACGCCGGGCGGGAGCGGCCGTATCGGCTTCCAATGAACCTTTTTGCGGCTCGGGTGGCCTGTGGCCACCTCTCGCCGCAAAAACGTTCGTGAAAAAGGCGGGAATCTCACTCCGTTCGATTCCCGTGAAACGGCTCGCTTCGCCCGCCGTATGCCGATTTCTGCAGCCCTGCCCGTCCCCGGTTCGCGGCACGGAGGCCGCTCACGGCCGGACGGCCGTTCAGTTCGGAGAAATCAGTTCGTATCCCGACATGGGCGGCGCTCTCGGCCCGCGCCCGCTCACTCCATCTTCGCGGCCATGTGGTCGAAGACGTCCCGGTGGTCCTCCTGCGGGCTGAACAGGACGACCTCGGTGTCTTGCTCGGCGACGGCGGTGTGGCCCGGCGGCCAGTAGACAACGTCGCCGCCGCGGTCGGTCTCCTCGCTGCCGTCGGTGTAGGAGATGGTTATCTCGCCGTCGATGACGTAGCCCCAGTGGGGCACCGGGCAGTGGTCGTCCGGGAGCCCCTCCAGAAGCGGGCTGATGTCCGTCCCGGCGGCGAAGTGCATGTGTTCGGCGCTCAGCGTCGTGTCAGCGGAGAGGTCGCCAAAGTCAGGTTGTTGCTGGACGACCGCGTCCGGCGTCTCCATCAGTGTCGGGAGGTCCTCTTTGGTCGCGTGCATCGTGTGTCACCAGTGGTACCGTACGGCACGGTCGGTCAAAGCTCGATAGTACCAGTTGCTGGTCGGTGACGGGGCCGACACGTGCCCGATACTCCACGATGGTGCCGCCGATGGCAACTGCAACGTAGCCGCTGTGGTGGTGTCGCTGGCAGCGCACGTCTTCCGGCCGATATCACCGGTCCCGCCGTCGTCACCTCCCGTCTGGCGGGTGGCATCTGCAGGGCCAGCGCTCACCCCGAAAACTCCGCTACGGAGGGACGGAGGAACCATTATGAGCGATGACACGAACACCTCACTGCTGAACAGACTCTCCGACTCCAGACGCGACTTCCTGAAGAAGGGCGCGCTCGCGTCGGGCGGACTCCTGCTTGGAGCGTCCGGAACTGCGACGGCACAGCAGGACGACGACGACGGTATCCTCGGCGAGGGGTGGCAGGGACTCATCTTCATCCAGAACTTCCAACCCAACGCCCGATTCGCCTTCGTCTCCGACGTCATCAACTGGGTGCCGAACTACCCCGACGTCCGTGATAGCGCCTACACGGACTACAACACGTACCACATTCGGTGGCAGAACACGGGCGAGGTCGTCCCGCTGTTCGTCGCCGAAGACGCACCCATCGGCGACTACGACGAGGGTCTCGGGTTCATTCCGGACGACCAGGGCGACTCGGACCAGCCCCAGTTGTACCAGATGAACCAGGAGTACTCGCCGCTTGGCGACAACGAACAGCTCATCGCGGTCAACGTCAACGAGGTCTCCGAAGAGGACCAGGACGATATCCTCGACGACGACGGCTGGTGGCAGGACGACGACGTGAGCCTCGGGACCGGCAACGGCACGTCGAACGGGAACGACACGTTCAACAACACGACGAGCTGAGGCTGACACCTCGGCGCGTGTCTGCCGACGACCAGCGGCCTCCGGTCCGGCTACTCTCGGCCCGACCGCCGCTGTGTATATATAGCTCTCTATTCTGGATGGATGTTTCTCATCTACCCTCATTGTTGACTGGAAAAACACTTTTCACGGTGGAAACGAAACGGCCGGATACAGTATGATTCGTGACCCGTCCGCGGTCGGTGCCGCCGATACCGACCCCCCGGTCTCGCTCGTGGCGCCGGTCGACCCGGCCGCCACGGCATCGTGAGCGAGGCGATTTCCGCTCCAATCCAATGACTACTGACACCCAACCAGCCGACAGTACGGCGAAAAGCACGCTCTTCTGTCCGGAGTGTGGCTACCGCAGTCGGTGTGACGGCGACTGGACGCGAGCGCGGAGCGGGCGGACCGTCCACTACAGCTGTCCGGACTGTCACGCGGAGATTACGGCCCGCCCTGCGTCGGCCGAACCGGAGCCAAATCCCGTCACCGGGTTCTGGACCCGCTGGACCAACAGCGTCCGCGCGTGGCAGGCCGCCTGGCTGAAGACGCTTCTCCGGGTCTGAGCCCGACTACAGCTCGCCGAGCTTGCGGAGGAGCTGCCCGCGGTACTCCTCGTCGGCCTGGACGCCCTTGCGTTCGAGGACGTTGCGCTCCAGCTTATCGAGCGCGACGTTGAACGCCATCTCGGCGCCGTACCCCTCGCCGGAGCCGGCCGCCTGACCCTTGTTGGTCCGCAGGCGAATCTGACACTGGATGAGCGGGGTGCCACGGAGCTTCTCCTTGTGCTCGTGGAAGCGGACGTGGGCGTGCTGGACCTGCATCGCCTGGTACTTGTCGGCCACCTCGCTGATGTCGGCGCGGATGTCCTCGCGGGAGATGGTGTCCAGCAGAGAGATGTTGGTTATCTGGACGTCCATGTGTTCCTCCTCGGTGTAGGTCAGCGCCCGGAGCACGTCGGTCTTGGTGACGATGCCGATGACGTGGTCCACGTCGTCGGTCACCACGAGGCCGGCGAAGTCGTACTCCAGCATCCGGGAGACGGCGTCGCGCACCGAGTCGTTCAGTTCGGCCGTCTCGACGGGGCTGTTCATCACGTCGTAGACGGGCATATCGAGGACCCGCTCTATCTCGCCCGCTCGGTCGCCCGTCGTGGCCTTGTCCATGTCTCTGACCACGACGTCGACGATGTCGTGGCGGGTGACCATCCCGGTGAGGCCGTCGGTGTCGTCGAGCACCGGCAGCCGGGAGATGCTGTGTTTCCGCAGGAGGTTGACGACCTGGCCGACGTTGGTGTCCTCCCTGACGGTGATGACGTCCTCCGTGTAGATCTGCTCGATGGTCAGCGCGTCGAGGTTCTCGACGACCGCCTCCAGGATGGCGTCCTCGGTGATGATACCCCAGAGTTCGTCGCTCTGGAACACCGGGGCCACCTTCGTCCCGCCCTCGACGAGGACGCGGGCGACCTTGCGCACGTCGGCCGTCCGCTCGACCTTCGGCGCCGAGCGTACCATCGCCCCCGCCTTCGCGTCGTCCTCGACGTGGGACTGCACCAACTGCTTCTGCGTGATGACGCCGGCGTACTCGCCGTCCTCGGTGACGATGATGCCCTTCGGGTTCTCCCGCTCGAAGATGGCACGCACCTTCCCGAGTCGCTTGTTGGCGTCGACCTCGACAAACTCTCTCGTGGCAATGTCAGAAATATCCATCGTGCTTCCCACGCGGAGATAGCACGTGAAGGGTTATCAAGGTTGGTTTAGTTCCCACCGTCTGGGGTCGGGGACAACGTTTAGGAGGGCCGAGCCGTCTGTGGGATATGCTCCCCGACATCGGCGTGTTCGGTCCCTACACCTACCTGGTCACGGAGGTCGTCTGGGGGGCCGTCGCGCTGGCGCTGCTGTGGCGGGCCGACGCGCTGCGGACGGCCGCCAAGACAATCGTCGCGCTCTACCCCGTCGCGTACGTCTGGGACTGGTACACCCTCGAAGTGGGCGTCTTCGCCATCGAACTGCGGACCGGTGTCGACCTGCTCGGCATCCCCATCGAGGAACACATCTTCATGGTCGTCGTCCCCGCACTCGTCATCGGACTCCACGAGACACTCCACGCCGAGTAAGGGTGTGGTCGGTCGTCCCTTTCCAGTCAGGTTCTAGGTGATTATATCCCCCCGACGGGTCCATACACCCCCCAGGGAACGTATTTGTAGTTCTACCCGCATTTCTCGGGTACCATGACCCAGACCGAACCCTACATCGAACTGTACGTCCGCTCGATGCTCCCCGACGGCGCCGGGGCCCGCCAGGAGCGCGTCATCGACGAACTCGACGAACTGGAGCGCCGCGAGGAGATAGCGGGCTACAACGTCGTCGTCTGGGGCAAGCAGATAGCCCCCGAGTCCGCCGCCGCCGCCACGGAGGCGGGCCGCTACATCTGCAACCGCGTCGCCGAGTTCAAACAGTGGGCCCTCTCGAACAACGTCTCGCTCGAATCGTTCTACCAGCGGACCACCGTCGACTCGGAGGCCACCGAATCGGCCTCCGAGGCGATGGTCCTCCCGGTGATGGGGCTGGCCGAGTACGACGGGGCGGAACTGGCACACGTCGCGCCGTGTACGAAGGGCGAGGACGTCCACACTATCACCGACCGACTGGACCGTCTGGAAGCCGGTGACCCCTCCGCGCTCGAACAGCGGACGGCGACCCCGATTTCCTCCGACTAGAGCGACCGGGCGTACGGCCCGACGTCTTCGTCGTCTTCGAGGGACTCGATTACGTCGCCCGCCTCGACGGCGAGTTCGTAGGCCGGGCGCCCCTTCCCGACCGCGTCCTCCGTCTCCGCTTTGGCGAGCAGGCCCGCCTCCGCCAGGTTCCCCAGTGCCGAGATGACCTCCTGGCGCTCGATGCCGCCGAAGGGCGGCCGGTCGAGCACGTCCATACGTGCCTTCGCCGTCTCGGTCACGTCGTAGGAGTGAGTCGGCGTCTCGCCGTCGGCCGACAGCTCTACGACCGACAGCAACACGAACTGCTCGAACGACTGGACCGAACCGAGTGCCTGGTTCATACCTAAATGTTCGCTGGCCGGTGTAAGAAGCTACTGAAACTGTCCGGAATTGCGGGCCTTCATACGGGAAGGCGGGACCAATCCGGCCCGGAGATGGACCGCCGCTACGGGGACGCCGAGTTCCGCCGGCGACGGTACGTCGGGGCGGGCCAGTCGGCGAGCGACATCGCGGCGGCGGGTCGATAACTCGACGTTCACCACCGGGTTCCTGTCCGATAGGTCACAATGTGGGGCTGTCCTATCGGGACGCCCACGCATTGAGGAACGTTGTCACTTGCTGGCGAACTCGTCATTCAGACACCCCTGGGACGACGCCAGAGCCCGCATAATCCGAGATCCCTCTACCAGAACTTCGCGTTCGGAATTTGAAAAATGGGTTCGGGCGGATTTGAACCGCCGGCCTCCTCCATGTCAAGGAGGTGTCATAACCGACCTAGACCACGAACCCTCGCTGGCTTGCAATCAATGGTTGCCGGGGGGTATAATTGAAGGTTTCGAATTCCGGACCCGCACGGCGTCTGTTGGTTCGGCCCACACTCGCCGTCGGCCCCGGAGCCCGATAGGCTTAAGTCAGTGTGCAGATTTGTACATTACAACACGAAAAAGACCATTGGTGAGCACAATGCAGGCATACATCGAGCGCGTTACGGACGGCGAGGACCTGACACAGGACGAGGCACGCGAGGTCGCGCGGCTCGTCTTCGAAGAGGCGACGGAGGCCCAGATAGGGGCGCTGCTGTCGGCGCTGCGGGCCAAAGGCGAGACGGAGGCCGAGATAGCGGGCTTCGCCGAAGGGATGCGCGACGCGGCCCGGACCATCCAGCCCGACCGCGAGGGGCTGGTCGATACGTGTGGCACGGGCGGCGACGACTACGACACCATCAACGTCTCGACGACCAGCGCCATCGTCGCGGCGGGGGCGGGCGTCCCCATCGCGAAACACGGCAACTACTCGGTCTCCTCGTCGTCGGGCAGCGCCGACGTACTGGAGGTCGCGGGGGTCGACGTCGACGCGGAACCGCCGGCCGTCGAGGCACGCATCGAGCGGGACGGTATCGGCTTCATGCTCGCGCCCGTCTTCCACCCGGCGATGAAGGCCGTCATCGGCCCGCGCCAGGAACTGGGGATGCGCACCGTCTTCAACATCCTCGGGCCGCTGACCAACCCAGCGGGCGCTCACGCGCAGGTGCTGGGGGTGTACGACCCGGACCTCGTCCCGGTGCTCGCGGAGGCGCTGGCCCGCCTCGACGTCGAGCGGGCGCTCGTCGTCCACGGCAGCGGGCTGGACGAAATCGCCATCCACGACGCGACCACGGTGGCCGAGGTCACCGGTGACTCCATCTCGGAGTACACCGTCACGCCCGCAGACATGGGGCTCGACCGGGCCAGCATCGACGCCGTCGCCGGTGGCTCCCCCGAGGACAACGCCGCGGACCTCCGGGGCATCGTCTCCGGCGAGGTCACCGGCGCGAAGCGGGATATCATCCTCGCGAACGCGGGTGCGGCCATCTACGTCGCCGGCGTCGCAGAGAGCCACGCGGCCGGCGTCGACCACGCTCGGGAGGCCATCGAGTCGGGCGACGCCGCCGCGAAGCTGGAGGACCTGATTTCGGCATGACGCGGGTGAAAGTCTGTGGCGTCACCAGCGCCGCGGACCGCGACGCCGTCGTCGCGGCCGGTGCCGACGCCGTCGGCGTCATCCACGGGGTCCCGGTCGACACCCCTCGCGAAGTCGATGGGGCCACCGCCGAGTCGCTGGTCGCCGGCGTCCCGCCGCTCGTGACCAGCGTCCTGGTGACGATGCCGACGACCGTCCAGCAGGCGGTCAACCGCGTCGACGAAATCGAGCCCGACGCCGTCCAAGTCCACGACGGGCTCGAACCCGCGGAACTGGGCGCGCTCTCCCGCAGGGTCACCCAGCAAATCGTCGCCGTGGTCGACGCCGCGGCCGACGACATCGAGGCCTACGCCGACCACGCCGACGCCGTGCTCGTGGATTCGGTCGACGCCGACGGCGCGGGCGGCACCGGCGAGACGCACGACTGGGAGCGCACCGCCGAACTCGTCGACGCACTGGACGTTCCGGTCGTGCTTGCCGGCGGGCTCACGCCCGACAACGTCGCCGAGGCGGTCCGAACGGTCGGGCCGTTCGCCGTCGACACCGCCAGCGGCGTTGAGCGGGCCCCGGACGACCGCGATGCTCGTCGCGGAGCGGAGCGAAACGACGGCGTCGAATCGAGCGGCGGCCTGAAGGACCACGACGCCGTTCGCGCCTTCGTCGCGAACGCCACCGGGGCGACGGCGGGGGAGGTATCGGCGTGACGCTCGATGTCTCCCGCGAGTCGTTTATCGAGTACGCCGAGGCCGACCGGCCGGTCGTGGTTCGGGCCGCGGCCCAACTCGCCGTCGACGTCGAACCACTGGCCGCCTACGCCGCCCTCTCCGGCCGGACCAGCGACGCCACCGAGAGCGACTACACCTTCCTCTTAGAGAGTGCCGAGAAGGTCGCCTCCAGCGACCCCGACGGCGCCTTCGCGCCGGAGACGGACGACCGCCACGCCAGATTTTCCTTCGTGGGCTACGACCCGCGAGCGGTCGTGACGGTCACGGGCGACGACAGCGAGGTCGAGGTGTTCGACGACCGCTACGCCGACCTCGTGACCACCAACGGCGGCGACGTGGTCGACGACCTGCGGGCGGCGATGCCCGACGTCGAACTGCGCGGGTTCCCCGAGATGGACCGCCAGCACTTAGACGGGGGACTGGTCGGCTTTCTCGGCTACGACGCCGTCTACGACCTCTGGCTCGACGAGGTCGGGATGGAGCGACCGGAGTCGCGGTTCCCGGACGCGCAGTTCGTCCTGAGCACGTCGACGCTGCGGTTCGACCACGCACAGGGGGCCGTCGAACTCGTCTTTACCCCCGTCGTCCGGGCCGACGAGGACGCCGGCGACCGGTACGACGAACTCCTCGCGGAGGCCGAGCGCGTCGAGGCGGCGCTGACCGGGGCCGACGAACTCTCGACCGGCGGGTTCGCCCGTGTGGCCGAGGTGGCCGGGCCGAAAGACGAGTACGAGGACGCCGTCGCCCGCGCCAAGGAGTACGTCCTCTCGGGCGACATCTACCAGGGCGTCATCTCCCGGACTCGCGAGCTATACGGCGACGTTGACCCGCTGGGACTGTACGCGGCGCTCCGGGAGGTCAACCCCTCGCCGTACATGTACCTGCTGGGCTACGACGACCTGAGCATCGTCGGGGCCAGTCCGGAGACGCTGGTCTCCGTGGCGGGCGACCGCGTCGTCTCGAACCCCATCGCGGGAACCTGCCCACGCGGGAACTCTCCCGTCGAGGACCGCCGACTGGCGGGCGAGATGCTCGCCGACGGGAAAGAGCGGGCCGAGCACACGATGCTCGTCGACCTGGCGCGAAACGACGTGCGCCGGGTCGCCGAGGCCGGGAGCGTCCGCGTCGAGGAGTTCATGAACGTCCTGAAGTACAGTCACGTCCAGCACATCGAGTCCACGGTGACGGGGCGACTCGCCGCGGACTGTGACGCCTTCGACGCCGCCCGGGCGACGTTCCCGGCGGGGACCCTGTCGGGCGCGCCCAAGATTCGCGCGATGGAGATTATCGACGAACTGGAGCGGTCGCCCCGCGGTCCCTACGGCGGCGGCGTCGGCTACTTCGACTGGGGCGGCGACACCGACTTCGCCATCGTCATCCGCTCGGCGACGGTCGAGGAAGGCGTTCCCCTGCCCGACGGCGACGACCCGGTCCACGACCGCATCACCGTCCAGGCCGGGGCCGGCATCGTCGCGGACTCGGACCCCGAGAGCGAGTACGTCGAGACCGAGCAGAAGATGGACGGCGTGCTGGCGGCCGTCGAACGCATCGAGCGCGAGGCCGGTGCGGTCGACGCGACCGTCGCCGAGGAACCGGAGGTGGGCCGATGAGCGCCGGGACCGCGGCCGACGCGGACGGCGACCAGCCCCGCGTCCTCTTCGTCGATAACTTCGACTCCTTTACCTACAACCTCGTCGAGTACGTCTCCGAACACGCCGAGACAGAGGTCGTTCGCAACACGGCCACGCTCGACGACGTACGGGCGTTCGACCCCGACGCCATCGTCATCTCGCCGGGACCGGGCCACCCGAAGAACGACCGCGACGTGGGCGTGACGATGGACGTGCTCCGCGAGGTGAGCCCCGACGTGCCGACGCTTGGCGTCTGTCTGGGTCTCGAAGCGGCCGTCTACGCCTACGGTGGTACCATCGGCCGTGCGCCCGAGCCTATCCACGGGAAGGCCTTCGCTATCGACCACGACGGCGAGGGCGTCTTCGCCGGACTGGACCAGGGACTACAGGGCGGGCGCTACCACTCGCTGGTCGCGACCGAGGTGCCCGACGAGTTCGTCGTCTCGGCGACCACCACGACGGCGGACGGCACCGAACTGGTGATGGGCGTGCGTCACCGCGACTACCCCATCGAGGCCGTCCAGTTCCACCCCGAGTCGGTGCTGACGGCCGTCGGCCACGACGTCATCGAGAACTTCCTCGCTGGGCTCTAGAACACGCCGAAACCGAGCAGGCCCAGCAGCCATATCACGCCGACGACGACGATACCGATGATGACCAGCCGCCACGCCACCTTCATGACCAGGCGGCCGACGAGCAGGACGATAGCTATCAGGACGAGGCCAGCGAGGACCGCCGGAACGGTGCCAATCCCACCGAGTTGCAACAGGCCGAGCATACTGCCTGTGACACACAGCGGACACAAATACTTCGTGGCTCCGACGCCGGTAGTGATTACGCTCCAGCGACTGAAACGAACCTGGGATGTCGGGCCCGAATGCGTCGCGTCAGCGCCCATCGCCACCTGTCGAGCGACCGTCACTGGGGCGCATCGCCCGACGGCGGTGGTGTCACGTGCTAATCGCCCGACGGCGTCACGTCTGACGCGGACGGTAAGCTTCGATATCGGGTACCACTCGGCGGCAGTCTCTACCTGAAACCCCCACTAGTTTCCACTGGATTTCCCACTCTCATCGGGCGGTTAGTGGGGTCCTCGTTTCACTTTCACTGCGGTCTACTCACCATTAATAAGTAACCGCCGTTGCTAGTGGTCGTACACGAGCAGTTCGTACCCTGCCGCCGGCATCGCTCAACAACCACCGTAGTCTAAACTATCTGATAGCTACGGCACCTGACACGAAACTGAGAAAGCAAGCGTTATACCACATCCATGAATACCTATTCGCCGCCAGAAATGACCGGAACTCGGAGCACACCAAAACGGGACATCGGCCAGGAGCGGGGCGCTACAGTGGGGAGGACGACGGATGAGTGACGCGGAACTCACCGCCGACGAACTCACCCTCCCGATAAAGCGAACCGAGGGGGAGACACTCGAAGACCGGCTGACAGGAAACGCCTACCACAACATCCTGCCCGCACGATACCTCCGCAAGGACTCGAACGGGGACCTCGTCGAGGCCCCGGAGGACCTCTTCGAACGGGTCGCGAAGAACATCGCGCTGGCCGAGGCCGTCTTCGAGGCCGACAAGCGAGACGTCGACATCACCGTCACGCCGGACCAGCTAAAACCCGACCACCCGCGACGCGACGAACTCGCCGCGGACGTGTTCGGCAAGGGGACCTCCGCGACGGACGACGCCGAGACGACGCTGTCGGTCTACAACGTCAACAAGTTCGCCTACGACACCGTCGTACCCGAGCTTCCCGACTCGGTCCGCGACCACGTCGAGGAGACGGCCGACGCCTTCCAGGCCCAGATGGAGTCGCTCTCCTTCATGCCGAACTCGCCGACGCTGATGAACGCCGGCGACGAACTCCAGCAGCTCTCGGCGTGTTTCGTCGACTCGCCGGCCGACGACATCGACGACATCCACCAGACCGCCAAGGAAGCCGCCCAGGTGTTCCAGTCCGGCGGCGGGATGGGCTACGCGTTCTGGAAGCTCCGACCCTACGGCGACCCCGTCGGCTCCACCGGCGGCATCGCCTCCGGTCCCATCACGTTCATGCGGACCTACGACCAGATGTGCGAGACCATCGCCCAGGGCGGCGCCCGACGGGGCGCCCAGATGGGCGTCATGCGCGTCTCCCACCCCGACGTCATCCAGTTCATCCACGCCAAGAACAAGGACGTCTCGCTGGCCGAGACGCTGCGCCTGAACGACCCCGACGACTTCACGCACAACTCCTTCGCCGAGGCCCTGGAGGAGGCCCGCGAGCTCATCGACGACGACGGCAAGGTCCCGAAACACCTCCGCAACGCCGTCGAGGGCCATCTCTCGAATTTCAACATCTCCGTCGGTATCACGGACGACTTCATGGACGCGCTGAAAGCGGGCGAGGAGTTCACGTTCACCAACCCCCGCACCGAGGAACCACACATCGCGACCGCCGAGACCAAGGAGCTGTACTCGATGTTCGACCTCGGCGAGTACGTCGAGGTCGGCGACGTGCTCTCCATCCCCGCCGAGAAACTGTTCGAGCGCATCGTCGAGGGCGCCCACGAGAACGGCGAACCCGGCGTCATCTACCTGGAGCGAGTGAACAAGCAACACTCCTTCGACGTGGAGGAGCATCCGGACCACCAGATTCTCGCCACCAACCCCTGCGGGGAGCAGCCCCTGGAGGAGTACGAGGCCTGTAACCTCGGCCACATCAACCTCTCGACGCTCGCGGCGCTCGATGCCCCCGACTACCGCGTCTGGGCCGACGAACACGCCGACGAGTACGACTCACAGGAGGCGGCCATCGACGCCTTCCTCGAGGAGGCGCTGGACATGGACGAACTCGACCACCGCATCGAACTCGGGACGCGCTTCCTCGAGAACGTCGTCACGATGTCCGACTTCCCGGTCGAGAAAATCGAGCAGAAGGTCCGCGAGATGCGGAAAATCGGCCTCGGCATCATGGGGCTCGCTCAATTGTACATCCAACTGGGCGTCGAGTACGGCTCGCCGGAGGCGAACGAAATCGCCCGGCAGGTCATGCGCCACATCAACCACGGCTCGAAGCAGGCGAGCCGCGAACTCGCCGAGGACCGTGGCGTCTTCGAGGAGTGGGACAACTCCAAGTACGCCGACCCCACCGAGTACCGAGAGTGGTTCGAGAAACAGACCGGCGAGGACGCCGACGACTGGGCAGACGGCTTCCCCATCCGCAACCACAACACGACGACCATCGCGCCAACCGGCACCACGTCGATGATCGGCAACACGACGGGTGGCTGTGAGCCCATCTACAACGTCGCCTACTACAAGAACGTCTCCGACGACGTCCAGGGCGACGAGATGCTCGTCGAGTTCGACGACTACTTCCTCCGGGCCTTAGAGGACAACGGCATCGACGTCGACGCCGTCAAGGAGGAGGCCCAAGAGCAGATGGCCAGCAACGCCTTCGACGGCGTGGACGGGCTGACGACGGTGCCGGACGCCATCGGCGAACTGTTCGTCACCACCGGCGACCTCTCGGCGCGGGACCACGCGGGCGTCCAGGTCGCCTGCCAGGAGGGCGTCGACTCTGCCATCTCCAAGACGGTCAACGCCCCGAACGACTCCACCGTCGAGGACGCCGCAGAGGTGTTCCAGTACATCTACGACCACGGCGGCAAGGGCGTCACCTACTACCGCGACGGCACCCGCAGCAAGCAGGTGCTGACGACGCGTGCCCAGAACACCGAGTTCGCCGACATGGACGCCGAGGAGGTCGTCGCCCAGATAGAGGCGATGTTCGGCGGCATCGAGGGCTTCCTGGAGGACGACGCGGTGCAGGCCGCCCTCGACGAGTCCGTCGAGGAGATGCTCTCCGTGGCCGACGGCGAACACAGCGAGTTCGCCAAGAAGGCCTCCCGACCGGACGTGCTCCACGGCGTCACCCAGCGCATCGACACCGGCTACGGGAAACTGTACGTCAACATCAACGAGGACCCCGAGGCCGAGCGGCCGTTCGAACTGTTCGCCAACATCGGGAACAGTGGCGGCTTCACCGCCTCCTTCACCGAGGCGCTGGCAAAGACCATCTCGACGGCGCTCCGTTCGGGCGTCGACCCCGAGGAGATAGCCGACGAACTGCAGGGCATCCGGTCGCCGAAGGTCGCCTGGGACAAGGGCGAGCAGATTCAGTCCATCCCGGACGCCATCGGTACGGCCCTGCGCCGGTACCTCGACGGCGAGGTCAACAAGGCCTACCCGCAACAGACCACGCTGGAGGAGACTGCCGACGAGGACGCCGACGCCGCCCACCAGACCGACGGGGGTCCGGCGTCCGTCGACGCCGGAGCACAGCAGACAGGGTCTGCTGGCGGACCGCAGGCCAGCGGTGCGAGTCAGACTGACGCCGGTCCGCAGGCCGACGCTGGGCAGGACGCCCAGCAGGACCTCATCGACGCCGGGGAGAGCCCCGAGTGTCCCGAGTGTAGCTCGATGACGCTGTACTACTCGGAGGGGTGCAAGACCTGCGAGTCCTGTGGCTGGTCCGAGTGCTGAACCCGAATCGCTAACGAACGAACCCGCGGCCAGACGGAGCGTGTGACACCGGAGCCGCCTTCGCTTTCCCCCGCTACTCTATCTCGATGACCTCGTAGACGCCGTCGACGGTCGTGAAGTCGACTGTCGCCTCGATTTCCGTGCCCTCCTCGGCGCCCTCGTCGGAGACGAGGGTGACCGGCGTAATTGGGTCCCGTTTGAAGAAGGCGACCAGCCGCTCGAAAAGGGAGGGCACCCCGCCTTTGCGACAGACGAGGAGGTACCGGGAATCGGCCAGCTCCGCGACGGTCCCGTCGAGTTCGTAGTCGCCCTGCTCGTCGGGCTCGACGACGTGGATGACCTCGCCCGTTATCTCTCTGGGCATACCTGGTCGTGGTGGCCGAGCCGGATGGATGTTTCTGGTTAGGTATCGCTGTGCTAGCGATGTTGCGCACTGTTTGAACAGCCAGAGAGTCCCGGCAGCCTTCGTTCAGCCAGCCGCCCCGTTCGGTCCCGCCCGACGCTGCTTGGCGGGCTGGCACGATTCACGGAAGCGGCCCCGACTACGACTGGAACTCCTTTGTGACCCATCCCGAGGGACCGGTCGGCACGGGGCCGGTCTCCTCGCTGGTCTGGACGTTGCCGTCGCGGTCGACCATCCGGACGACGGCCGTATGCGTCGAGCCCGGCGGGTCGTAGCTGTATTGCCACTGGCGCCAGGCGTCCTGGGCGGGGCCGTCGCCCTCGGCGGCGGGCAGGGGCTCCGAGAGGGTCGCTTCGGACCAGGAGTCGCCGCCGTCGGTCGACACTTCGACCTTCGAGACGCCGCGTAGGCCCGCGTAGGCGTGGCCGGCGAGTTGGCGCTCGCCGCTGTCCAGTATCGCGTCGTGTTTGAGCGTCGCGGTGGGTTTGACCGGGCCGGTCCCCTCCCAGCCGCGCTGCTCCCAGTAGCCGTCGACCTCGCGGTTCAGCAACTCGATCTCGGTGAGCCACTTCGTGTTGACCTCGCCCCAGTGGCCCGGAATCACGGCGCGGACGGGGTAGCCGTGGCCGCGGGGCAGCTTGTTGCCGTTCATGCCGTAGACGGCGAGGCCGCGGTTGAACGCCTCCATTGGGAACTCCACCTCGTAGCCGTCCTCGGCCTTGAGCAGGACGCAGTCGCAGTCGCTCCGGACGCCAGCCCGCTCGACGAGTCGCCGGAGCGGGACGCCGGTCCAGAGGGCGGTGTCTATCTTGCTGCCGTTGAGGCTGTCGCCGACACAGCGCAGGGTAGAGAACTGGTTGACGGCGTTCATCTCTCTGAGTTCGTCGTAGTCGACGGTGACCTCCGACTCGACGGCGCCGGTTATCGACAGCGTGTACTCCTCGACCGTCGGGTTGGGGTCGACGGCGTTGATGTCGACCTCGTAGAAGTTCTCGCTCACGAGCGGCTCGATACCGTCGATGTCGAACGAGCGCTCTTCTGCGGTGTCGAGTTTCGCCTGGACGTCGTCGTCGTCGACGCCCTGGCCCTCAAGCGACGGGGCCGTCCCGCCCGTCGACGTCCGTCGCCAGCCGACGCCGACGCCGACGGCGGTGGCGCCCAGCGCCACGCCGACCGTCGAGAGCGCCCGGCGGCGCTTCGAGGAGATGGGGTCCGTGCTGGTGCGGTAGGCGTCGAACGCCTGGGCGAGCGCGACGACGGCGACGGAGGGGACGACCGGGCCCAGCGCGAGGACGAGCCGCCCGGTCAGCCCGGCGGTGACGAGCCAGGTGACCACCGCCGTCCCGAGGGTCGGCACCACGCGGTTGTTGGCCCGCCGGCCGGCGAGTATCGCCCCGGTGATGCCCGTTGCGAACAGCAGCCAGACCAGGACCACGGCCGTGAGTAGGTTCAGTTGCTGGCCGAGACTGCCCAGGGTCTCGATGGCGAAGGTGACAATCTCGCCGGGCATCGTCCGCGAGAGCGTTCGCTCGACCGGTGAGGCGACGAACGCCGGGGTGGAGCCGGTCGCGGCGTAGGAGCCGGCGACGCCGGCGGCGCCGGCGGCCAGGCCCGCGAGCAGTTGCCCGCCCCGACTGTCGAGCAAGGCGTCGTTCATGCTTACGGCTTGGCTAACCCGCTCAAAAGGTGTTTTTCCAAGACTGTTCCAATTTCGTCCCAAAGAGCGATAGTGGGGCGGCCCGTCCGCGGTGGTATGAGCGACGACGGCGGCCGGCCCTGTCCGCTGTGTGACCGGTCGATGTACCACCGACACTGCAAGTACGTCTGCCCGGAACACGGCGTCGTCTACGACTGTGCCGACACGTTCTACTGACGCCGACTGCTGGCGGATTTATAGGGATGGAAATATAGTATCTGGCAATGAGCAGCGAGGGGGACATCCGGGTGCTCCACGTCGACGACGAACGGGAGTTCGCGGAGGTCGCCGCCATGCACCTCGAACGGGCCGACGATGGGCTGGACGTGGTGACCGAGGTTTCGGCCCGGGACGGACTCAGCCGGCTCCGCACGTCGGCGGTCGACTGCGTCGTCAGCGACCACGACATGCCGGAGATGAACGGACTGGAGTTTCTAAAGGCCGTCCGAGAGGAGTTCGAGGAGCTGCCCTTCATCCTCTTTACCGGGAAGGGCAACGAGGAGATAGCGAGTGACGCCATCAGCGCGGGAGTCACGGAGTACCTCCAGAAGGACGTGGGCACCGACCAGTACACCGTTCTGGCGAACCGCATCCGACGGGCGGTCGGGGAGACCCGTGCCAAATCAGCCCTGGAGGAGTCCGAGCGACAGCTCTCGACGCTCATCTCGAACCTCCCGGGGATGGTGTATCGGGCGCGCAACGAGGCCGACTGGCCCATGGAGTTCGTCAGCGACGGGGCCGCCGACCTGGTCGGATACGAGCCCGAGGCAATCGAGTCCGGCGAGGTGATGTGGGGCACGCTCATCGACGACGAGGACGCCGAGCGAATCAACCCGCTGGTCGAGGCGAGCATCAGCGCCGACGAGCCGTTCGAGGTGAGCTACCGGGTCACGACGGCCGACGGCGAGCGGCGGTGGCTGTGGGAGCGGGGTCGAGTCGTCGGACGCGAGGACGGCGTCGAGATTCTGGAGGGGTTCATCACGGACATCACCGCCCGCATCGAGCGCGAGCAGGAATTGGAACGCGAACGGGAGTTCACGGAGAACCTCGTCGACACGCTGGACGACGTGTTCTACCTCGTCAACCTCGACGGCGAGTTGCTGCGCTGGAACGACACCGCGACGGCGGTGCTTGGCTACAGCGACGAGGCGCTCTCGACGATGACGGCCTTCGACCTCATCCCCGAGGCGTTCCACGACGAGGTCAGCGAGACCATCGAGCGGACCGTCCAGACCGGTCAGGCGACCTTCGAGGCGCCGCTGGTCGACGCCGACGGCGAGCGCATCCGCCACGAGTTCCGGGGGTCGCTCATCGAGGACGGCGCCGGCGAACTGCTCGGCGTCGCCGGTATCGCCCGCGACATCACCGACCAGCGCCAGCGCGAGCGGGAACTCGAACAGTACCGGACGCTCGTCGAGAACGTCGGCGACCCGATGTACGTCCTCGACACCGAGGGGCGGATACAGATGGCCAACGACGCCATGGTGGACCACCTGGACTACGGGCGCGAGGACATCGTCGGCGCCGACCCCGAGAAGTTCATGCCGCCCGACGACATCGAGCGAGCGACGGCGGTGCTGTCCGACCTCCTCGGGTCGCCCGAGCGGACCTGGGAGACCGTCGAGATGCGGACGGTCGACGTCGAGGGGACCCTGACGGTCGTCGAGAACAAGGTGGCGCCGCTGGTCGACGCCGACGGCGAGTTCGTCGGCTCAGTCGGCGTGATGCGTGACGTGACCGACCGGAAACAGCGCGACCGGGAGCTGGGTCGCTACGAGACCATCGTCGAGGCCGTCGGCGACCCGGTGTACGCGCTCGACGAGGACGGCGTGTTCACGTTCGTCAACGAGGCCATCGAGCCGATGACGGGCTACGCCCCCGACGAACTCGTCGGCGAACACATCGGTGTCATCATGACCGACGAGGACGTACAGCGGGGCGACCGACTCATCCAGGACCTGCTCGCGGACCCCGACACCGACAGCGGGACCCTGGAGATGGACGTGGTGACGAAGTGGGACGAGCGGATTCCATCCGAGAACAACCTCGCCTTGCTACCGACCGACGACGACTTCGCCGGCACCGCCGGTGTCATCCGGGACATCCACGAGCGCAAGGCCCGCGAGGAGCGCCTCGCGGAGTTCGCGAGCGTCGTCAGCCACGACCTCCGAAACCCGCTCAACGTCGTCCAGGGACGGCTCTCGCTGGCCCTGGAGACCGACGACGTGAGCCACCTCGACGCCGCCGCAGGGGCCGCAGACCGGATGGAACAGCTCATCGAGGACCTGCTGACGCTCGCCCGACAGGGCGACTCCGTCGGCAGCGTCGAGGGGATAGACGTCGCGACGGCCGCCGAGAGAGCGTGGGCCAACGTCGATACCGTCGGCGCGACGCTCGAACTGGTCGACACCGCGACCGTCGACGCCGACCCCGACCGACTGCGGGAGCTCCTGGAGAACCTGTTTCGCAACAGCGTGGAACACGGGGGGTACCACCACGGCGCGACCTACGACGCTATCTCCCGTCGCCCCCCCGACGACTCGGCCCTGACCGACCTGACGGTGACCGTCGGGACGATGCCGGCCGAGAGCGACGCCATGACCGGGTTCTACGTCGCCGACGACGGCCCCGGTATCGCGCCCGAGGACTACGAGAAGGTGTTCGAACGGGGGTACACGACGGCCAAGGGCGGCACCGGGTTCGGCCTCGCCATCGTCGAGGACATCGCGACCGCACACGGCTGGTCCGTGCGGGTCACCGAGAGCGAGTCGGGCGGCGCCCGCTTCGAGTTCACGACGAGTCGGGCCGACCACTGAAGTGGCGGTAGGTCGGGCCGGCAAGCACCAGCACCGCGAGCGCGCCCAGCAGGACCAGCAGTTGCGGAAGCGCCTCGATAGAGAGCCCCTGGAGCGTCAGCGACCGCATCGACGCCCCGGCGACGACCTCGACGACGACCCACGGAATCTCGCCGACGAACGTGCCGACGACGAACGCCCGCGTCGAGACGCCCGCAAAGCCGGCGCCGTAGGAGACGGGGTCCGCCGGCACCGGCGAGAGTCGGGCCGCCAGCACGCCGCGTGTCTCACCGGTCACCTCGATGATGCGCTGGCCGGACTCGCCCAGCCAGCCGAACATCCCGCCCTGCTCGCCGGCCCGCTCGGCGAACCGATAGGGGATGAGACAGGTCACGAGCGCGCCCATCAGCGCGACCGGAATCCCGTAGCCGACGCCGAGGACGAACCCGACGAAAGCCGACAGCGGCATCGTCGGCCACGCGAAGAAGGGGCGGACGAGATACAGCGTGACGATGACGCCCGCGAGATACGCCGGATGGTCGCCGAGATGCATGGCCTCGCGGATGAGTCGGCCCGGCGAGAGCACGAGCGCGACGACGGCCACAGCGACGACGAGGACGGCCGACCCGAACAACTGTTGCTTCGCGAGGCGGTCCATCTACACGTGTGAGTGGGACGGGCCGTCAAACCTCTTGTGGTCAGCCGTCAGCGGGGACCAGTATAAAAAGGGGTCGGAGCGGTCTCCGGTGTTAGTAACGGGTCGTCGTCGCGGCGTCCTGGTCTTCGGACCGCAGGGCGACACCGTTAGCGCGGAGTTCCGACGCGAGTTCGCCTTCGCTGACCCCTGCTCGGGCGGCTATCTGAGAGAGACTCAGCTCCGTGGTCCGGTACAGTTCGACCGATTCGCCGAGCGGTGTGTACGTCATTGCAATCACACGTAACGCTTCGATTGTTATAACTCTTGCCCGGAAAACGACATAATTGTCACGAAAAGCCCGGTTTAACAGTGAACTATCGACATATATACTTCTATAGATGGACAATCGTCATAATCAGATACTGGTCGAACAGTGGCGAGTTGCCAGCCGTTCTCACGAGAACGGTTTCCGTGGCGCCCTCGACGCCCCGCAGTCGGTAAGGATTAATCCGGTCGCACTCGTCGAGGCGGGTGTGTCCGACGACGAGCGCGACCCCGTGGCACTCGGGGTCGAACTGCTTGCCCACCTGGAACACGAGTCGCTGTCGGTCGCCGAGGCGATAGACCGCATCGAGACGGTGACGACCAACCCAGCGGTCCAGCGCGAGATTCTCGACACCGCGGCGATGCGGGGCGTCATCGACCGCGAGGACGGCCTCGTCCGCCCCCGCTCCGGCGGTTCCTACGTCAGTTTCGAGGCCGACGTCGTGGTCCGAGAGGGCGAGTTCTCCTGTGAGCGCTGCGGTGCCTCGCTCAGTACGGGTCACTTCGTCCAGTTCGACGGCGGCGAACTCGGGCCCTTCGGCTCGACGTGTATCCGGAACGTTCTCGGGAGAGAGTAGCGAGAGACGGCGTCTCGGCGAAGAGTTCGAACGAACCGCTCAGCGACCCTGTCGCAGTTCGTCGATGAGCGTCTCGATGGTCGCTTCCTGGGCCTCGATGCGCTCGCTCTGTTGCTCGACGGCCTCGGTGAGTCGCGCGACCTGCTGTTCGAGGGCGGCGATGTCGCCGTCCTCGGCGTCGGCCGCGGGGGCGGCGGTCTGGCCGCCGGTTTCGGGTGCCACCGCCGCCGCGGTCGTGGCCGTTTCCTCACCGTCGTCCTCGTCGCTCACCAGCGGGTCGATGCCGCTCTCAAGTCCCAGGCCGCCGCCGTCGTCGGGTTCGTCCTCGGTGTCGGCCGCGACCTCGGCGTTGAGGTCGGCGAGCGACGACACGTCGTGGTACGCGAACAGCGACTCCTGGAGCGTCTTGCGGACCGCGGAGGCCTGGTTGCTCGGCGCCTTGATTCGCTCGGGGCGACCGTCGACGGTGAGTACGACGGCCGTCGCGACCGACCCCTCCTCGAAGTCGAGGCCGGTGACGGCGTCGAACGGGTAGGACTCGAAGTCGTTGTCCCAGGTGACGCTGCCCAGATGTTTCAGCAACCGGCCCTCAGTCACCACGAGCGTGAGTTCGCTGAAGCGGAAGACGCCGGTGACGCTTTCCTCCTCGCCGATGGCGGTCGAGCCCCGCAGCGCCCCTTCCAGCAACTGTTCGAGGACCGCGTCGGCGCGGCTCCCGGGGACCCCGAACTCCCGTTTCCCGTCGGTGTAGACGAGGGTGAACTTCGTCTTGCGACGGCCCTCCGAGATGGTCAGCCGCTCGAAGTCGAACGGGTAGGCCTCGACTTTCTCGTCGCTCAACAGGCCCTCGCCGCGGTAGACGAGCGTTCGCGTCGGTGTGAAACAGACCGCGTCTTCGTCGCCGAGCGTGACGCCGGCCTGGATCTCCTCGTCCCCGAGCTCCTGCCGGACGAGGTCTGGAATATCCATGCAGGGTGCATACCGGCGCGGTGGCTTAAATCCCCCGACCGTGTGAGGGCGCCACAGTCTCCGGGGAGATGAGAACCTTCAATACGGCGAGTGGCAAACCATCGACTGCGCCCGGGTGGCTTAGCTGGACATAGCGCCGCACTCATAGGGTCACACGACTCATGCGGTACCACACCGGCATGACCCGTGGGGTGCTCGTCACACCCCGGACCTGGGTTATGCGGAGATCGAGGGTTCGGAGCCCTCCCCGGGCATTTTCCGAGGAACCACGACCGACGGGAGTGGTGACGCCGTGAACTGTCCCTGTGGCGACGGAGGGTCTCGGCGAGGGAAGCGCAGTCGCTTGCGACCGCGGACTGCGAACGGAGCGGGACCGAAGGTCCCGCAGGTAGTCGGGCGGCACCGCCGCCCGACGACGGCGAAGCCGTGAGCGAGCCGAGAGCGCAAGCGCGTGCTCTCCCCGCGGAGCCCGGCAGACAGCGAGCAAACCGCGCAGTCGACCGAGAGTCACCGCTGGAAGAGATACGCCGACCCCGAGTTGGCGGCGCTGCCGCCCCGCTCGTCGACGGCACAGACGAACGCTCTCTCGCCCGCCAGCGCGACGTCGGAGCCGAACCTGTCGTAGGCGTCGCCGTCGTCGGCCGTGAGCTTCGTGAGTTGGCGCCAGTCCGACCCGTCGCGGGCGAAGATGTAGGCCGCGCCCGTGGCCTCGTTGCCCACGCCGTCGAAGACGTCCGAGCCGACGAGCATGCGGTCGCCGTCCAGCGAGAGCGAGTAGCCGAACCAGCTGTGTGTCTCCCAGTCGTCGGGCGTGAGTTTCGCCTGCTGGCGCCAGTCTGACCCCTCGCGGCTGTAGACCCAGGCCGCGCCGGCGTCGACTCCGGACGCGTCCCCCTTGTGGGCGTCGTGGCTCGCGACGACCGCCGTGTCGTTCTCTACCGCCACCGTCTGGCCCTGCTGGTCCTCGTTGTTGACGGTCTCGCTCCGGAGGAACGCCTGCTGGCTCCAGTCGCCGTCCGAGCGGGTGAACACGAGCGCGCCGCCGGCCGAGGCGTAGCCGTAGTCGTAGTAAATCGTGTACGGGGCGCCGACGACGACGGTGTCGCCGTCTATCGCCACGTCGTCGCCCAGCCCCTCGGCCTCGTCGTCCACGTCGGTCCTGGTGTCTTCGAGCGTCGCCGTCTGACTCCAGGTCCCGTCGGAGCGGGTGAAGACGTAGGCGAGGCCGTCGCTGTCCCCGTCGGTGTCCTCGGCTTCCGGCGCGCCCACGACGGCGGTGTCGCCGGAGACGTCGAACGCGCTGGCAAAGCCATCGTCGGCCGCGAGGTCGTCGGGCGCGAGCGTCGCCTCTTTCGCCCAGTCCCCGTCCGAGCGGGCGAAGACACACACCGAGTCGTTCTGTTCGCCCTCGCCGGGCGCGTCGACGAGGACCGTCTCGCCGCTGATGGCCACGTCGTTCCCGATGACCGCTGTCTCGGTACCCAGTTTCGCCTCCGTGACCCAGCCGTGGTCGGTGAGCGTGAAGACGTACGCGGCCGCCTCGCCGTCGGCGCCGACCACGGCCCGCTCGCCGTCGATGGCGGTGGCCGCGGCGAAGCCGGCGTCGAGCCCGCCTCTGGTGACTTTCCCGACCTGTGCCCACTGCTCCCCGGGCGAGAGCCGCTCCAGTGAGACGCGCATGAGGTCCATCGGCGAGCCGATGTCGTCACCGTCGCTGTCGGTCGCGGTGACGTTCTCGTAGTACGCAGACACCGGCCGGGTGTCGTACACCGTCGAGACGCGATAGACGGCGTCCGTCTCCAGTGAGTCGTCCTCCCCGACGAACACCCAGCTGCCACACGGCTGTTCCCAGGGACCGTGCCCGCTGGGGCCCCCGGACAGTTCGACGTCCGCGTCCGCGGTGACGGTGTAGGCCCGACACCGCCGGCGCATCCCGCCCTTTGCCGACGGGTCGGGGACCTCGACGGAGATACCTGTCTCGCCGTCGCGGTCCTCGGCCACTCGCTCGACGTGGAAGGTGCCGCCCCAGCCCTCGACGTTCGGGACGCAGTCGACGTCGTCCGCGCCCGTGAGCTTCCGGTACGACGAGCGGGTGATGTAGCCGACCACGTCGTCGCTGTCGTCCGCGGCGACGCGCTTTCCCGCCAGCGCTGTCGCCAGCAGTCCCCCACCGGCGACGACACCGCTGCGAAGGACGTCCCGCCGGTTCACCTGTTTCGCTCCCTTCTGGTCTGACATGAATTTGGCCTCGGGTTCGCTACGGCGTGGTATCGATTAGTTACGGACAATGTACGTACCAGTTCGACAGGAGTAGACAGTGATACGCTTCAGGTAGATGCGTCCTACTACCGACTCCCGGATGGGCGCGAACAGGCTTGCTAAATCCGGGCATGGGACGACCGCAACGCGCCGTCCGGCGCGTCGGGATGCGGGTAGCTATCCGTCTCTAGAGGTCCGTCGCGACGCTGACGTGCAGCCCGACGAACGACCAGTCGCCCGCCCGGTGTTCCAGCGTCCCGCTCCAGCGGGTGTCGAACTCGTGGCGCTGCCCGCCCTCGTCCCACGCCAACCCCACGTCGTCGCTGAACCACGCGACGGTGTCCCGCTGGGTGACACGCAGGTCGCGGCTGTCGACGGCCCAGTCGCTCGTCGACGCGGTCTGGTCGCGCAGCCCCTGCTTGACGCTGTCGGCACCGACCAGTCGCTCGGAGACGCCACACTTCACGACGGCGTCGTCCTCCGGTCGGTCGTCGGCGAAGAAGGTGTCAAGCGGCGCGCCGTGGCGCAGCGAGTCGTAGTAGTCGTGGATGGTGGCCCGGGCGTCCATACCGGTGTATTCGGCGGGAGGAACTTACCGCTGTGGGGCGAACCGCTGTCCGGGCCCGTCTGAATCAGGGGTATGCGCGCAGCCATCGACAATGGGCCCGGTGACATCACCGTCGAGGAGGTCCCGCGACCCGAAATCGAGGCTCCGACCGACGAGCACGTGGTCGGCGCCTAGCCGCTCGGGAAGTCCCGGAACGCCGATTCGAAGTCGTCTATCTCCGTCGCGGCGGCGTTTGCCGCCTCGCGCAGGGTCTCGACCCGCTCGCTGACCTCGCGGTACTCCTCGTGTGCGTCGAGTTCGACGGGGTTCTTCTCGGCTTCGAGCGTGGCCTTCTTCGAGGCCATCGCGAAGTACTCCTGGACCTGCTCGTCGTAGGAGTCCCGCGTCCGCATCGTCTCGACCGTCTCCAGCAGGTCGGTCCGGTCCACCGGCTTCGTCAGATAGTCGTCGAACGGCATCTCGACGATGTCGAAGTCCGGAGTGACCGCCGTGACCATCACCACGCGGCAGTCGACGCCCCGTCGCTCTATCTCGGCCAGCACTTCGTCGCCGGACATCTCCGGCATCTGCCGGTCCAGAAACACCACGTCGACGCCGTCGACGAGTCCGAGCGCCTCCCGCCCGCCGTTGGCACTCCGAACGTCGTGTGCAGTGTCGAGCCACGCCGAGTATAGCTCGGCTACGTCCCGTTCGTCGTCGACGACGAGCACTGTCGCCTCTTCTGTTGCTGTCGTTTGCACCCTTGCTCCTCCAGTCGATTGTTGCGGCTCCGTGTCCGACGATACCTCGACTACCAAGATAAATCCCCGCTCGGAATTATCAGAGTTGATTGTTCAGGTCGGCACTACCCCAGCTTAGTTACCCGCGGCGGTGCTATGGCCCGACGATGGTCACGGTCACCGGCGCGTGGTCACGGGCAGGCGTCGTCGCGTTCCTCGAGGAGCAGACGGTACCGATACGGCTTGGCTGTCGGCGGCCGCGCGGTGACCCCTGGATGCTCTCGCTGTGGTACCGCTACCGGGACGGCGCCTTCGAGTGTGCGACGGCGGCCGACGCCGACGTCGTCTCCTATCTCGAACACGACGACACCGTCTCCTTCGAGGTGTCGACGAACGACCCGCCATATCGGGGCGTCCGCGGCAACGGGACGGCGACCGTCGCGCCCGACGAGGAGAAAACGGTGCTACGGGCGCTACTGGAGCGGTATCTCGGCGGGACCGACGGCGACCTGGCCCAGCGCCTGCTCGCCCCGTCGCGCGAGGAGGTCCGCATCCGTATCGCGCCCGACCGACTGCACTCCTGGGACTACTCGGACCGGATGTGACTCCGTCGCTGCTTTGTACCGTCCGCCCGTACACCCGTCGATGACCCCCGACCCGTCGGTGCTCCGGTCGCTCGCCGTCAGCGCGACGGACCTGGTGGCGGCGGTGGAAGCCGACGCCCGCGGCGGGCCGCCGACCGTCCTGCGGGTCACGCCGCCCTTCAGCGGCCGGATGCGCGCCCGCTTGCACGTGGTCCAGACCGACGAGGACGACGAGACGCTCCACGTCCCGCCGCGAGCGCTCGTCGACGACGCGCCGCCCTATCCACCGGCGGACGAGACGGCCGACGAACTCCGCTCGCGCGAGGACCTGACGTACTCGGTCGACCGCCACCGCGAGTACCACGAGCGGCAGGTCGACGCCTGGCGGTCGGCGCTGCTCGACCACGTCGTCGAGTCGGTCACGCTGTCCGGCGTCGACGGCGAGATAGCCGTCTCGCTGCTCGGGCCGTAGTCTCCGGAGACCACCCGAGAGCTACGTATTTTCGTCTGTGGGACGTGACCGCGTCAGCCGACCGAATAAAACCTCTCACGGGTTCTGCGACCGTCGTGAAACGTTCGCAAGGCAGCTTCTAGTAACGTGAAACGGGACGAAATATACCGAAACCTCTCTCGGTTATAAGACGGTCACTCCTGTACTCTGTGGCAGGAACACTCATGTCGAGTTCGTCAGTAAACGAACTGTTCGCCCTCCTCGACGACACGGTCCCGAGCGTCGGCCGGTCACTCGTAGCGCCCATCCGCGGGGTCGCCTTCTGGACGGCTATCGCCCTCCCCTTCCTCTACCTGCCGCTGCTCGCGACCGGGCTCCAGTCCTCGGCCGTCCGCACGGCCTTTGGCGCGCTGGTGCTTGCCAACGCAGCGGCACTGCTCGTCGGCCACTCCCACGCCAGCGAGTAGGGCCGGCGCGCCGCCGGCCAGCGACGGCGAGCCACCGGTGTGTCGGTCTCCGGGCCTGTTCCGGGCCACATATTTAATATCATGCTTGTCTTACCTAACCTATGGCCGCTTATGGCCGGCCGACGTTACGAGACCTGTTCGACGAGTCACCCACGCCGCACATCGCCCACCCGCCTCGTAGCCACCATCGCGACTTCTACATCGCTACCGATGGCTCGTTCCGACCGCACAGCGGTGGGCCGGTAAACGGCGACCGGACGCCGACCGAGTCCGGCGGGCTGGGCGTCGTCGTCGAGACGCTCGACGGCGAGCGCGTCCTCCGCCTGTCGGTGCCCGACTGCGCCCCGGACAACAACGTCGCGGAGTATCGGGCGCTCCACCTGGGGCTCGACGTCCTCGCGACACGGGCGCCCGAGGACGCCCGCGTCGGACTGCTCATCGACCACGACCAGCTGGCCGAGAACGTCAACGCCGAGGTGCTCGCCACGCACGGCTCGGCCTACGACCCGCCACACGGGGTGCAGGTCCCGCGGGCGACGGGGCTGCACTGGCGGGGAATCCAGGCTCGCATCAACGGCTTCGCGGAGGTGCGGGCCGCGCGCATAGAGAGCGACCGGAACCCGGCCCACCCGCTGGCCAACGCGCCCGACCAGTACGACCACGTCAACGCCGAACCGGACCGCTGTCTCCGGCCCGAAGCGGCGCGCTCGGAGGAGCGGGTGCCCCCGCCCTCGCGGGCCGACCGCGGCGAGGCCTCGGACTGACGACACCAGCGCCGCTCAGCCCTCGTCCCGCCAGCGCCGCTGGGGTTGCCAGTCGAACAGCGACGTCGCTTTCGCGGTGTCGACCAGCGAGGCGTACTCGCTGTCGGGGAACCCGTCACGGAGCTCCGCGTCCGGATACACCTCAGCGAGCAGTTCTCTCGTCGGCGTCTCCGTCACCGTGTCCGGGGCCGACACCCAGACCCGCTCGTGGCCGTCGAACGACGCGGTGACCGTCGCCTCGACCAGCGAGACCACGTCCGAGACGTGGGCGTAGGCAAACAGCGTGTTGCGCTGGGTCCGGAAGTGCTCGGAATCCCGCAGCGCCGCCAGCCGCCGGTCCGGTTCGACGAACGTCTCGCGGGCCATCTCGTCGTCGACCACCCACGGGAACCGGAGGCTGGTGATGGTCCGCGGGCCGTCGCTCCGGCGGGCGAAGCCGTCCGCGAGTATCTCCAGCGTCTGCTTGCCGAGGCCGTAGGACGTAGAGGGTGTCGGCCGCTGGCTCTCGTCGACCGGGAACTCGTCGACGGCTATCGGGTCGGGTTCGAACCCGCCGCCGACGGCGCTCAGACTGGAGGCCAGCGCGACGGTGTCGATGCCCAGCCCGCTCGCCGCTTCCAGGACGTGATAGGTGGACATGGCGTTGCTCTCGAAGGTCCGGTACCCGGGGCCCGATTCCGGCGTCGGAATCATCCCGAGGTGGACGACGGCGTCGGCGTCGCTCTTGGCCAGCGAGCCGTACACCTCGCCCATCTCCAGCGTGTCCGTCCGGAGGTAGGCGTCGGCGTGTGACTCCTCACGGGACCCGCGCGAGAGGTTCACCGTCCGGTATCCGACGCCGGACAGATGGTCAAGCACCGCTCGCCCGATTTGCCCGTTTCCGCCTGTCACAGCGACAGTGTCGGTCATGACAGCACCTACACGCGTCGCACGGAAAAGAGGCCGCTGGTCGACTGTCGACAGTCGGATACGCGACTCATAACTTACTACGATAGTCGAACGAGTCTTTCGAGACGTTTACCCAACGTCACACGACTAAAATTTTAAGTGGGGGTAGCGACAGTGTTGTACTGTGAGGCGACGACAGATGAGTACCCGTAGCGATAGCTCTCCCGGTCGCGGACGGACGCAACGCCGCGGGACGAGCTACACGGCGCCGGTCACCCGGTACGACGCCGTGCTCCTGCTCATCCCGGTGATATTCCTGCTGGCGGTCGGTGCCGTCGCCGTCTTCGGCGTCCCGGTACCGACGGCGATGGCTGCCGGGTCCGCTCTGTCGGTGGTCGCGGTCACCGACGCGCTCTTTCTGAACCCGCCGACGGGCCGCGGGCCGACGAACTGAGCGCGCCGTTCCTTCGGTCGAAAACGGCTCGCCCTCGCCGTGCTCGGGCGAGGTGCTACTCCTGCTGTGCGTCCACCACAGCCACGCCCGCCAGGTCGACGACCACCTTTTTCGTCGTCGCCCTTTCTCACTCGCCTCGCTCGTTCCGAGGCGGGCTCCTCGAAAAACGTGGGCGAAAACGGCTCGCCCTTGCCGTGCTCGGGCGAGGCGTTACTCCTGCTGTGCGTCCACCACAGCCACGCCCGCCAGGTTGACGATGTCCTTGACCTCGTCGCCGCGCTGGAGGACGTGGACCGGCTTGTCCATCCCGACGAGCATCGGGCCGATGGCCTCCGCGCCGCCCAGCCGCTGGAGCAGTTTGTAGCCGATGTTGCCCGCTTCGAGGTTCGGGAACACGAGCACGTTCGCGGGGGCGTCGAGTTCGGAGAACTCGTAGGTGCCGGTGAGGATGTCCTCGACGACGGCGGTGTCGGCCTGCATCTCCCCGTCGACCGGGAAGTCGACGCGGTCGTCGGCCTGTAGCTTGGCGACGGCGTCGCGGGGTTTCTGGGTCCCGGCGTTGTCGACGCTGCCGAAGTTCGAGTACGACAGCATCGCGGCGCGGGGCTCGACGTTGAACCGCCGAGCCAGGTCGGCGGTGTGGCGGGTCACCTCCGCCAGCACGTCGGCGTCGGGGTTCTGATTGACGGTGGTGTCGGCACAGAAGACGACCTGGTTCTTGAACGTCAGCATGTAGACCCCGGCGGCGTAGTCGGCGTCCTCGGCGGTGCCGATGACCTGCAGCGGCGGGCGCAGCGCCCGCGGGTAGTGGTGGGTCAGCCCCGTCAGCATCGCGTCGGCGTCGCCCATCTCCACCATCACGCTACCCAGGTAGTTCCCGTTGCGCAGCAACTCGCCGGCCTCGCGGCGAGTGACACCCTTGCGCTGGCGCAGTTCGTGCAGCCGGTCGGCGTAGGCCTCGATGTCGGCGGTCTCGGGGTCGACGACCACGGGGTCGAACTCGAGCCCGAACCGCCGCCGGGTGGCCTCTATCTTCTCGGCGTCGCCCAGTAACACCGGTTCGGCGATGCCCTGGTCGACGAGCTGGTAGGCCGCCCGAATCATCTTCTCGTCGTCGCCCTCGCCCAGCACCACGCGCTTGGGGTCGCTCTTGGCCTTGTTGAGTACGACGCGCATCATCTCGCGGGATTTCCCGAGGCGGGCTTCGAGTTCCTCGACGTAGGTGTCGTGCTCCAGTTCGGTGCGGGCCGCGCCGCTCTCCATCGCCGCCTCGGCGACGGCGGGCGTCACCTCGAACAGGACCCGCGGGTCGAGCGGCTTCGGGATGATGTACTCGGGGCCGAACTGCAGGGGCTGGTCGCCGTAGGCCTTCACGACCGCGTCGGGGACGTCCTTGCGCGCCAGATCGGCCAGCGCCTCCGCGGCGGCGACCTTCATCGCCTCGTTGATTTCCGTCGCGCGCACGTCCAGCGCACCCCGGAAGATGAAGGGAAAGCCCAGGACGTTGTTGACCTGGTTCGGGTAGTCAGACCGACCGGTCGCCATGATGACCGTGTCGTCGCGGGCGTGTTTGGCCGTCTCGTAGTCGATTTCGGGGTCCGGGTTCGCCATCGCGAAGATGATCGGGTCCTCGGCCATCGACCGGACCATCGCCTCCGAGACGATGCCGCCCACGGAGAGGCCGACGAACACGTCCGCGCCGTCCATCGCGTCCGCGAGGTCGCCCTCGGGCACGTCGCGGGCGAAGGCGGACTTGAACTCGTTTAACTTCTCGTGGTCGGCCCGGTCGGCGGTGATGATGCCCGAGGAGTCACACATCGTGATGTTCTCGCGTTTCGCGCCCAGCGAGACGTAGAACTCGGCGGTCGCGATGGCGCTCGCGCCCGCGCCGGAGAAGACGATGTCGAGGTCGGCGATGTCCTTGCCGGCGAGGTCCGCGGCGTTGACCAGCGCCGCCCCGGAGATGATGGCCGTACCGTGCTGGTCGTCGTGGAAGACGGGGATGTCCATCGTCTCGCGGAGTCGCCGCTCGACCTCGAAACACTCGGGCGCCCCGATGTCTTCGAGGTTGACGCCGCCGAAGGTCGGCTCCATCGCACTGATGGCGTTGACCATCACGTCCACGTCCTCGTCCGTGTCGAGTTCGATGTCGAAGACGTCGATGTCGGCGAAGCGCTTGAACAGCACGCCCTTGCCCTCCATCACCGGTTTCGACGCCTCGGGGCCGATGTCGCCCAGTCCCAGCACCGCCGTCCCGTCGGAGACGACGCCGACGAGGTTGCCCTTCGCCGTGTACCGGAAGGCCGCCTCGGCGTCGGCGGCGATTTCCTCGCAGGGGGCGGCCACGCCCGGCGAGTACGCCAGCGAGAGGTCACGCTGGGTGTTGGTCGGCTTCGTCGTCGCTATCTCTATCTTCCCGGGCGGGTCCTGACTGTGATACTCCAGTGCGTCCTCGTCGAGTCCCATAGGGGTACGCGGTCAGGCGCCCGTATAAATGTACGCTGGGTCATGGGCGGGTATCGGACCCGTCGCGACCGCAAAGAGCGATTCATAAGTACGTCGAGTCCGCAGTGTCGACTATGACCACCCGTTTCCGCCAGTTGCTCACGGCGACGACGGCGCTGACCTTCGCGCTCATCCTGCTCGGGGTGTACACGGGGGCCATCGGCGCCGGCCTGACCTGTGGCGCGCGCTGGCCGCTGTGTGACGGCTGGATGGGCCTGTTCCCGGCCAACTGGGCGAGCTTCGTCGAGTGGTTCCACCGCCTCGTGGCGATGATAACCGGCTTCGCCATCCTCGGTTCCACCGTGGCCGCCTGGCGCGGCGACTACGCCTCGCGCATCAAGTACGCCACCGCCGTCGCCACCGTGGTGCTACCGGTCCAGATACTGCTCGGGGCAAACACCATCCTCAACTTCGGCGCGCTCGCGCAGGTGCTCCACCACGCCGCCGCGCTGACCATCCTGGTCGCGATGGTCGCCGCCACGGCCTGGTCGTTCGACGCGCCCGCGACGTCGGCGGGCGCCGAATCGCCGGCCGACTCGGGCGCAGAGACGGACGCCACGCCGAGTTCGGACTGAGCCCGGGCTGTCGTCTGTCTTACAACAGGCGTTGTATCGTTCGTAACACTCATTTTCACATGCTACGATGGACGGGTATGTCAGACGAAGGACGCTCGCGGCGGCAGTACCTGACCACTGTCGGCGGGACGGCCGCCACGCTCGCTGTGGCCGGCTGTCTCGGCGGCGACGACAGCGGTAGTAACGGGGAGGACGAACAGACCATCACGGCCGGGACGGCGCCGGGGTTCCCGCCGTTCGAGATGAAAGAGGGCGGCGAACTCGTCGGCTTCGACATCGACCTGCTCGAGGCCGTCGTCGAGCAGACGGAGTACACCCTCAGCGGCTGGGAGGAGTTCGAGTTCGACTCGCTGACGCCCGCGCTGGTCAACGACAACATCGACGTCATCGCGGCCGGGATGACCATCAACGACGACCGAGACGAGACCATCGACTTCAGCGAGCCGTACTACTCCTCGGACCAGGCCATCGTCGTCCGCTCCGACGGGGACTTCTCGCCGGGGAGCCTCTCGGACCTCGCAGACCACCCTATCGGCGCGCAGAAGGGGACCACCGGCGAGGAGGAGGTCCAGAGCGAACTCGTCGGCGACGAGATAACCGAGAGCCAGTACAACGCCTACGACAACTACGTCCTCGCCATCCAGGACCTGCAGAACGGCAACGTCGACGCCGTCGTCATCGACGTCCCCGTCGCCAACACGTTCGCGGCGAACCGGCCCGTCGAGGTGGAGTTCGTCTACGAGACCGGCGAGAAGTTCGGGTTCGGCGTCCGCGAGGACGACGACGCGCTCCAGACCGCGCTCAGCGAGGGGCTGTCGACGGTACGGGAGGACGGCACCTACGAGGAACTGACCCAGAAGTGGTTCGGCGAGTAATCCCATGCAGGCTGGCGACTGGGCGTTCGTCCTCGACAACGTCGACTACCTGCTGACCGGCGCGGGGGTCACCGTCGGCCTCACGCTCGCCGCCCTCGCCGTGGGCTTCCTGCTTGGCTTCCCCGCCGGGGCCATCGAAGTGTACGGCGACGGCCTGCTGGAGCGGGTCGTGAGCACGGCCGGTGTCCTCCTGCGAGGGACGCCCATCGTCGTCATCATGCTCATGCTGTTTTTCGTCGTCTCCATCTCGCAGTCGGCGTTCGTGACGGCGGCGGTCGGGCTGGGACTGCGGAGCGCGGCCTACCAGTCACAGATTTTCCGCGGGGCGCTCCAGAGCGTCGACGAGGGACAGCTAGAGGCCGCTCGCGCCGTCGGGATGAGCCGGTTCGAGGCCATCCGACACGTCGTCGTCCCGCAGGCGCTGCGCCGGAGCATGCCGGGCTTTCAAAACGAGTTCACCATCGTGCTGAAAGACACGAGCATCGCCTTCGCCATCGGCCTCGCGGAGCTGCTGACGCGGGGGTACGACCTGTTCACACAGAGCGGGCGCTCGACGGCCGTCCTGGAGGTGTTCTTGGTCATCAGCGCGATGTACTTCGTGCTGACCTTCGCGACCAACCGCGGGCTGGACCGGCTGGCCGACTACTACGCGATTCCATCGGGAGAGGAGAGATGACACTGCTACGAGTCGAGAACGTCGACAAATCGTACGGCGACGAGGAGGTACTGAACGGCGTCAGCTTCGAGATGGACCGCGGGGACGTCGACGTCCTGATGGGGCCAAGCGGCAGCGGGAAGTCCACGATGCTGCGCTGTATCAACCGTCTGACCGACGTCGACAGCGGCCATATCTGGCTCGACGACACCGACGTCACCGCCCCGGAGACGGACGTGAACGAACTCAGGCAGGAGGTCGGGATGGTGTTCCAGGACTTCAACCTCTTTGCCCACCTCACGGCCCTGGAGAACATCACGCTCGGGCTGAAACGAGTGCGGGGCATGGGGAAGGCCGAGGCCCGGGACGCGGCCGCGGACCACCTCGACCAGGTGGGGCTCGCGGCCCAGGCCGACTCCTACCCGGCCGAACTCTCCGGCGGCCAGCAACAGCGGGTCGGTATCGCCCGCGCGCTGGCGATGGAGCCCAAACTGCTGCTGTTCGACGAGCCCACCAGCGCGCTCGACCCGGAACTCGTCGGCGAGGTGGTCGACGTGATGGCCGACCTCGCCGCGGGCGGGATGACCATGCTCGTGGTCAGCCACGAGATGGGCTTTGCCCGGTCGGCCGCCGACGACATCCACTTCCTCGATAACGGCCGCATCGTCGAGTCCGGCCCGCCCGAACAGCTGTTCGAACGACCGGCACACGACCGCACCGAGACGTTCCTCACCGGCCTCCAGTCGGGCGAGCACCGATGAGCGCCGAGGAATCCACCGTGGCCGACGAGGTCAGGACGACAATCGACGTCGACACCGACCGGCCGTGGGCCTGGCTCGGCCTCGCGGCGTTCTGGGGGTGGCTGGTCGTCCGCTGGGTCAACGACTTCCTGCTCCCCGAATCCATCGCGGTCCCCGGCGACCAGTCCTTCTTCCCCGCCGAGCCGTTCGCCTCGGCCGCCGAGTCGCTCGCCGCGACGGCGGCCTCGATGGGCGTCGTCGGCGGGCCGCTCGACTTCGTGGCCGGCCTGCTCTCCTTTGTCGCCGGCGCCATCCCGTCGCTCCCGGCGCTGGCGCGGGGCGCGTGGCTCACCATCGTCCTCACCGTCGCCGGCATCGCGCTCGGGTTCGTCCTCGCCGTGCCGCTGTCGGTCGCGCGGGTGTACGGCGGGCGGGGGCTGCGCTGGCTCTCGCTGTCGTACACCGAACTCATCCGCGGGACGCCGCTGCTGGCCCAGCTGTTCGTGCTGTACTTCGGCCTCCCGCTCACGCAAATCGTCAGGGAGATTCCCGGCGTCGGGGCGGGCTTTCTCCCCGGGACGGCGGCGCTGGTCGCGATACTGGGCTTTACCATCAACAGCGCGGCCTACCAGGCCGAGTACATCCGGTCGGCGCTCGAGTCGGTCGACGCCGGACAGCTCACGGCGGCCCGCTCTATCGGGCTCTCGAAGCGCGAGGGCATCCGCTACGTCGTCCTTCCCCAGGGGCTTCGCTACGCGATTCCCGGCTGGTCGAACGAGCTCGTCTACCTCATCAAGTACTCCTCGCTGGCGGCGTTTATCACCGTCCGTGAGCTGTTCTTCCAGGCCGAGTCTATCGCCAACGACACGTTCCAGTACACCGAACTGTACGTGCTCGCGGGCCTGTTCTACATCGCGCTGGTCGTCTCGGCCTCGGTCCTCATGAACCTCGTCGAGGACCGGACGGCGATTCCGGGCCTTGGCGGGCGGCGGTAGCGTCACTCCTCGTCGGCCACGACGTACGCGCCGAAATCCTCGGCTGTGCCGACCGGCGGCGCGCCGATAGCCAGCCAGACGTGATTCGTCTGGGTGTGGTTACAGAGGTTCCGGACGGTGTCCTCGTGGACGCGGACGACGCCGCCACGGGGCACGTCGTGTACCTCGCCCTCGATGGCTATCTGACCCTCGGTCAGCGCCACGAACACCTCCTCCTGGCCCTCGTGCGTGTGTGGTGTCGTCACCTCGCCGGCGTCGACGACGACCTGATTGAGGCGCATCTCCTCGGCGCCCAGCGGCTCCGTGAGCCGCCGCACTGTCGTTTCGCAGGTCTGGAACCGGTCGTCGGGAACCGCCTCGGGGTCGACGATAGCGTAGCCGTCGCTCATGGCCGGTCGATGCGCGGGGTGGCGGAAATCCGCTGTCGCGGAGTATGACTGGCGTTTATCTTCGGCCGGAGCGGGCTCGCTCTCACATGAAATCCGACAGCCCGGACTGCTGGTCGTCGTCTTCGGCGGCGTCGCTGCCGACGTCTTCCTGGGGCTCGTCGCTGTCGTCGCTCGCCGCCCCGCCCAGCGTCGCCTGCCCGCCGTCGTCGGCCGCCTCGTCGTCCTCCGTCTCCCCTGATTCCACCGCTTCCGTCCCGTCGCCCGCCCCGTTCGCCACGGCGCCCTCGAAGGCCCCGCCGGAGTGTTCGACGGCCGCCGCCGCCCGCAGTTGCTCGGCGTCCTCGACGATTGACTGGACCTTGTTCGTGGACTCCCCGGAGCCGGTGATAAAGGAGACGTGGTCGGCTTCGAGTTCGTAGGTCGCGGCCATCGCGACGGTCAACTCGCGGTTCTTGCAGTGGTGGGTCATGGTCGCGAGGAAGGGCATCACCTCCCGGCGGGCCGTCCGCATGGAGACGCCGTCGATGGTCGCTATCTGCTGGGCGATGTGGTCCCGCGTCGACCGCGCCCCTTTCGAGCGGCCCAGTTTCGACCAGTAGCTGGGCGGGCCGTAGCGCGTCCAGCCGCCCTTCTTCCCGTCGCGGGCGGCGGCGACCCCGGCGGTCATCGCGTCGCCGGCGTAGCGCCAGAACGAGTAGTTCTGCGTCGCCCGGACCCGCCCGAGCCAGCGGTCGGCGTCCGAGAGGGCGTGGTAGGCCCGCGCGAGTTCCGCGCCCTCGTAGTCCTTGGGCATGTTGTCCTCTATCCAGTTGATGAGGTCGTCGGGGGTCTCGTCGACGTCGTAGCTGCCTTTCAGGGCGTCCTCGGCGTCGCCCTCCTTCAGCACCACGTCGAGGTACTCGAAGATGCCCGAGGAGGTGTCGCGCTCGCCCGAGACGTAGTCGTCGGCCTCGATGCGGTCGCGTCCCTCCGCCGTCGCCTGGAGGTCCTTGATAGCACCCCGTAAATCGCCGCTGTTTTGCTCGGCGATGTCCTCGATGGCGGCGTCGGTGTACTCGACGCCTTCCTTCCGGCAGATATCCCGCAGGACGGGGACGATAGAGCGCTTCTGGACCGCGGAGAACTCGATGTCCTCGCAGTTGTTGCGCAGCCCGTTGCTCATCTCGTAGTACTCGTTGGCGATGAGAATCATCGGCTGGCCGGCCTCCTTGACGAGCGAAGTGATAGCGCGGGCGCCGCCGCGGTCGGCGTTGCCGTGGATGTTGTCGGCCTCGTCCATGACGACGAGTCGGCGGCCGCTCCCGCCGGCGGTCAGCGTCCCCGATTTGGCGGCCTCGCCGGCCACCCGCTCGATGACGTCCTTGGTCCGGGAGTCGCTTGCGTTGAGTTCGATGGTCGGCCAGCCCATGTCCGACGCGAGCGCGTGGGCCGCGGAGGTCTTGCCCACGCCGGGCGTCCCGTGGAGGATGACGGCCTGGCGGTGGTCGTCCCACGTGTCGGCCCACTCTCTTAGGCTGTCGCGGGCCTTGTTGTTCCCCCGTACCTCCGAGAGCGTGCTCGGGCGGTACTTCTCGGTCCAGTCCATTGGTCCGTGGTTGGCGCGAGGGTCGTTTAGGGGTTGCGGAGGACCGCCGTCGCGACTCAGTGTGGCCGCCTTCAGACGGAGCTGTCACTGGTGTCACAGGATGTTACCCGCTGGCGCCCCTACCTCGCGGTAGGATGAGTGTCAGCGACCACTGGTACAAGAACAGCGTGCTGTACGCCGTCGACGTCGGTCGGTTCGACGACTCGGACGGCGACGGTATCGGGGACTTCCGGGGGCTGACCCGGCGGCTGAACTACCTCTCCCGACTCGGTGTCGACTGCCTGTGGCTGCTCCCCTTCTACCCCTCGCCGGGCCGGGACAACGGCTACGACGTCAGCGACTACTACGGCATCGACGACCGTCTGGGGACGTTCGGCGACTTCGCCGAGTTCATGGACGAGGCCGAGACCCGGGGGATTCGCGTCATCGTCGACCTCGTGGTGAACCACACTTCCAGACAGCACCCGTGGTTCCAGCGGGCCCGCGAGGACCCCGACTCGAAGTACCGCGACTACTACGTCTGGACGGACGACCCCGACGACGTCGACACCGAGGCCGAACCGATACTGCCGGGCCAGACCGACAGCGTCTGGACGTACGACGACGCCGCCGAGGCCTACTACTTCCACCGCTTCTACGACTTCGAGCCGGGTCTGGACTTCTCGAACCCGGACGTCCGCGAGGAGATACGCGCCATCTTGCGGTTCTGGCTCCGACTGGGCGTCGACGGTTTCCGCCTCGACGCCGCCTCCCACATCGTCCAGCGCAAGGGCCTTCCCTCGACCGAGCCCGACGACCCCCACGGCGTCCTCCGGAACTTCAGCGAGTTCGTCCGGAAACAGCGCGGCGACGCGGTGCTGCTGGGCGAGGCCGACGTCGAGCCCAGCCAACTGGACAGCTTCTTCGGCACCGGCGACGAACTCGACATGCTGTTTAACTTCCTGCTCGACAACTACCTGTTCCTGGCGCTGGCCCGCGAGGACGTCGAACCCGTCATCGAGGGGCTCAGGCTGCTGCCGTCGATACCGTCGAACGGCCAGTGGGTCAACTTCCTGCGGAACCTCGACGAACTCGACCTCGAACGGCTCCTCGAACTGGAGCGAGCGGACGTCTTCGAGGCGTTCGCCCCCGACGAGGACCAGCGCATCTACGGCCGGGGCATCCGGCGCCGGCTGGCGCCGATGCTCGACGGGGACGGGCGCCGGGTGCGAAACGCCTTCAGCCTGCTGTTCTCGTTGCCGGGGACGCCGATGTTGACCTACGGCGACGAGATCGGCATGGGCGAGGACCTCTCGCTGGAGGGGCGGACGGCCGTGCGGACGCCGATGCAGTGGAGCAGCGAGCGCAACGCTGGCTTTTCGACCGCCGACGAGGACGACCTCGTGGCCCCGGTCGTCGACGAGGGGCCGTTCGGCTACGAGGAAGTCAACGTCACCGACCAGCGCGTCGACCCCGATTCGCTGTGCAACTGGGTCCAGCGGCTCGTCCACACGCGCCGGGAGCACCCCGAGATAGGGTGGGGCGAGTTCGTCGTCGTCGCCACGGCCGACCCGGCCGTACTGGTCCACCGCTGCGCCTGGCAGGACGACGCCGTGGTGATGGCCCACAACCTGGCCGAGGAGCCCACCTCGGTCTCTTTCGACCTGGACGGCGACCCGATTCTGTTCGACATCTTCGCGGGCGAAGCCCACGAACCGGACGCCGACGGGGCTACGAGTTCGAACTGAGCGCGTACGACTACCGGTGGTTCCGCGTCGAGAGCACGCTCAGCACACACGGGCGAGAGTGGGCGGATTTCGAGTGACTGCGGCGGGGGCGACGCTCGAACGCGACTCGCTCAGCGGTCGCCGCCTGCCAGCGCCGGCACCACCGCGTCCCCGAACCGCTCGACGAACTGTTCCTGTCGCCGGTTGACGTTGTGCAGGTAGACCCTGTCCACGTCGAGGGCCGCGATGTCGGCCAGCCACGACCGGTGTTCGTCCAGGTCCGCCGACACCTGCACGTTCTGTCGCACCTCGTCGCGACTGACGCTCTCGCCGGCCGTGTCGAACTGCTCGGTCGTCCGGAGGTTCTCGACGACCGGCCCGGCCACGCAGTTCGTCCGCCACTGGTCGTAGGCGCCCGCAAGCGCCGTCTCCTCGTCCGCGTCGTAGGAGAGTTGGGCTTTCACGGCGACGGGTTTGTCGGGGGCGCGGTCGCGGAACGCCCGGACGATGCGCGCCAGACGGTCGACGTCGGGCGTGGCGACGGTCAGCATCCCGTCGGCCCAGTCGGCCAGCCACGCCGCCGTCTCGGTCGACAGCGCGGCCCCGAACACCGGCGGGGGCGTCTCCGGGCGCGTGTACAGCGTGGCTTCCTCGACGGTGACGTGTCCCCGGTGGGTCACCGTCTCACCGCGCCACAGTCGGCGCATCACCGCGACGCTCTCCTCCAGGACGGCGTTTCGCTCCTCTTTCGTCGGCCAGCGCTCGCCGGTGATATGTTCGTTCAGTAGCTCCCCGCTCCCGACGGTGAGCCAGAACCGCTCGGGGTACATCGACCGGAGCGTGGCGGCCGCCTGCGCGACGACGGCCGGGTGGTAGCGATAGCCCGGCGCGTTGACGGTGCCGTAGGTCAGCGATGTCGCCTCCATCGCGCTCCCCAGCCAGGACCAGACGAACCCGGCCTCCCCCTGGCGCTCGCTCCAGGGCTGGAAGTGGTCCGACGCGAGCACGTCGGTAAAGCCCGCCGCCTCCGCCTCGCGCGCACGAGCCACGAGGTCGCCGGGCGCGAACTGTTCGTGGGACGCGTGGTAGCCAAAGTCGGGCATCGAGTCATATTGTATCGCCAATAGGAAAAGGGTGGCCGGGCGACGGTTTATCTCCGATGGCGCGGCCAGTGTCCGTGTGCTCCCACCCTCGCCCCGGCGCTCGACCGACCGCGCACTCTCTCCGGTCGTCGGCGTGGTCCTGCTGGTCGGACTCACACTCGTACTCGCCGCCACCGTCTCGGCGACAGCGGTGGGGCTCACCGACGAACTGACCGGCGCCGCGCCGGTCGTCTCTCAGTCCAGCGGGACCTACGAACGATACGCGGCCGGCGGCGGCCGGTACGACGAGCAGGTCGTCCGCCTCACCCACGAGGGCGGGGACACCCTCACGGTCAGCGACCTCGAACTCGTCGTCGACGCGACGGACGCCTGCGGGCAGACCGGCCGACTGGTGAACCTCCCCATCGAGGGCGACGACCCGCGGCCGACGAGTCGGTACGTCCGCGGCGACGACGTCTTCGACAACGCCGCCAACTCGGTGGAGGGCCCCATCGGCACCGGCGACGTCGACGACGACGGCGAGTGGTCCGCCGGCGAGACCGCCCAGTTCCGCCTGGCGACGCGTGCCTGTCGGCTCGACCCCGGCGACAGCGTCGTCGTCCGACTCGTTCACACGCCCACGGACGCCGTCGTCGTCGACCAGCGAATCAGGGCGTAGCTCCCCCGCTCTCCGGTACGCTTTTGTCCGCGACTGCCCTCGGGTCGGCTAATGGCACGGGGCGTCCGCGACGAACTCGCCGAGAAAATCGCCGGCGAGGTCGCACTCAGCGACGACCCGGGCGCGACGCTCCGGAAGTGGCGGACGGACTTCGACGTGGCCCAGACCGAACTCGCAGACCGACTGGACGTCTCGCCGTCCGTGGTCTCGGACTACGAGAGCGGCCGCCGCGACAACCCTGGTATCGGCGTCGTCCGGCGACTCGTCGGCGCCCTGCTGGACATCGACGAGGACCGCGGCGGCGACCACATCCGCCAGTACGCCCGCGTGCTCTCCTCGGGCTTCGACAGCGAGGTGGTCCACGACCTGCGGGAGTATCCGGCGACCGTGGGCGTCGACCGGGTGTACGACGCCATCGACGCCGAGGAGCTGTATCGCGGCGGGGCCGACACCGTCGCCGGCCACACCGTCATCAACTCCATCGCCGCCATCACCCGCCTCTCCTCGGACCAGTTCCACCAGCTCTACGGCCAGTCGACGAACCGGGCGCTGGTCTTTACCGGCGTCACGCGTGGCGAGTCCCCGCTGGTGGCGATGCGGGTGCTCTCGCCGACGCCCAGCGCCGTCGTGTTGCACGGGCTCGACAGCGACGACATCTGGGAACACGCCCCGGACCTCGCCCGCGTCGACGACGTCTCGCTCGCGGTCACCGACGCCGACCTCGACGTGGTGCTCGAAGGCCTGCGCGGACTGCCCTGAACGGCGCCAGCAAAACAGCGCTCAGTCGATGTACTTGTACGTCCGCTCGCCCATCCGTCCCCAGCCGTCGAAGACGAACTCCGCGCTAGGTTCGGTCAGCGAGTCGGCGTCGGCCTCGGCGTCGTGGTTGTGGACGTCGTGAATCTGCTCGTACTCCTCGAAGCTGAGTTCGTACCGCCTGCGGACCTGCTCGTCGACGTTGAGCTGGGCGATTTCGTCCTCCCAGCCGGGGACGACGGTCTCGGCGTGGACCTCGGCCTGGGCGCCGGAGCCGTAGGAGGCCACGAGCAACTGTCTGCCGTCTAAGTCGCGGCCGTGCTCGCGGGCGTGCTTGAGCCCGGCGGCGCGGGCGATGTGGACCGACCCGGTGTACCAGTTGCCGACGTGACGCGAGAGTTCGAGCGTGGGGTCGATGGTCTCGGCGTACCACGCCTGATAGCGTTCGGTCTCGGTCAGCGCGTCGGTGTACTCCCGGATGGCCTCGTAGAACTCGTCGTCGCTGTCGAAAGCCTCGGGCACCGGCTGATAGCCGATTTCCTCGGCGAGTTCGTCCTCGATTTCCGTATCGCGGATGATGTGCCGGTAGCCCAGCGCGGCGGCCTTCCGGACCATCCCCGGGAACGGCGTGTGGAACGGGATGAGGGGATAGTCCTCGGGGTGAATCTCACCCGCGACCGAGGCGAAGTCGTCGAGCGCCTCGCGCATGCGGGCGAGGTAGACGTTCACCGACCGCTTGCCGTCGACGGAGGGGAACTGCTGGTTCGGCTTGAGGAAGTCGGTCTCGTCGGCGCTCCCGAAGCCCTGCTCGGGCGATAGCTCAACCAGGTCGGGGTCCTCGGCGACCAGCATCGCCACCGCGCCGGCGCCCTGGGTGGCCTCGCCGGGGTCGTCCCGGGCGTAGAGGGCCGTGTCCGTGGCGATGACGATGGCCGCCCGGCCGCGGTTGCGGCCGGCGCGAATCCAGTTGTAGGCGTCGTCTAAGCTCTGGGTCCCGGCGATGCAGGCGAACTTCCGCTCGCCCTTGTTGGCGTGGTGGAAGTCCCCGTCGTACACCTTCTCCAGACAGCCCGCGACGTAGGTAGAGACGGGCTTCGAGTTGTCGAACGAGGACTCCGTGGCCACGTCGATGCGGCCGATGTCCGCCGGTTCGAGCCCCTTGCGCTCCATCAGCCGATGGGCGGCGTTGGCCGCCATGGTCACGATGTCCTCGTGGACGTCCGGGAACGAGGAGGCGTGCAGGCCCAGCCCCTTCGTGTACTTCCCGGGGTCGTCCCCCTGTGCCGGCGCGAACGTCTCCGCGAGGTCCAGTTTCAGCTTTCCCGTCCAGATCTCCATCGCGTCGATGCCGACTGCGGTCATTGCTGGAGGGTCAGCGCGTACGTATAAATGACTGTCGACCACTAGTTCGACAACAGTCGAACTACCCGGACAGCGCCAGGCGGCCGACGGTCGGCGTGGCGGTCGGACTCGGCGCGGCGAGTTCGACTTCGAGACGGTAGCGGCGGCTCTCGCTGACGAGGCCGGTCACGTCGTAGCTCGCACTGCCGTCGAGTGTGACGGTGTCCGACCGCTCCTCGAAGGTCCCGTCGCCGTCGGGGTCCGACAGGACGGTGACCGCCACTGTGGTCCCGGCCGGCCGGGTCGCGCTGACGCTGTCGAGCGAGAGTTCCGAGGGTGAGACGGCGTAGTCGAGCGTCCTGGTTCCGGTCGTGACCGTCCCGCTCCGGCCGGTCTGGTCGAGCCTCGACACCTCGGCGGCCGACAGCGAGCGGTCGTAGACGCGGACTTCGTCTACAGTCCCCGCAAAGCGGTTGTCGGTCTCGCCGTCGGCCGTCTCTCCGCCGATAGAAGCCACGCCGTCGTCGGTGCCCCACGCGCCGCTGTATGTGTCGCTGGCGACGAGGCTCCCGTTGACGTAGATTCGCCGCTCGCCGCTCGACTGGTTCATCACGGCGGCGACGTGGTACCACCGGTCGTTCTCGATGACCCGGCCGGTGTCGAGGCTCACCGTGCCGAGGTTCCGCGAGTAAAAGCGGAGTCGCCCGGTGCCACCGTCTCCGAGCGAGAGGGCATACCCCCCGGTGTTGCCCTCGTCGTCGGCGAATATCCGCTGGCCGTCTTCGGTGTTGTCGGTCGTCCGTATCCACGCCGAGACGGTCAGTTCCCGGTCGAGATTCGGGAAGCCGTCGACGCCGACCCAGCCGGTGTCCGCGAAGCCGTATCCGGTCGTCCCGAGCACGGCCGGGACACCGGACGTGACCGAGTTCGGCGTCCCGTCGTAGCCGTTCCCGCTGGCGTCGGCCGCGCCCGCCCCGTCCAGCGGCCAGTAGCCGACGAGACTGGACCCGCCGCTGTCCGTGGTCGGATAGCCAAGTTGCAGTCGGTCCGCCTGCCGGTCTCCGGCCCCGTCGTGGACGACGCCTGCGGCGCTGGCGCTCCCGTCCCAGTCGGCGGCGGACTCCCACCGGGCGGTCGCCACGTCGCGGGAGAGCGCGCTCGCCGGAATCTCCTGTCTGGCGACGCCGGGGCCCTCGTACTCGACCACGAGCGAGTCGTCGATGGTGTGCTCGAAGAACGTCACCGTAATCGGGTGTCTGCCCGCTTCGAGCGCGATTTCGCCGCCGCGGGTCCGTGCGGCGTGGAGCCCGTCGTTCCGGACGACGAGTTCGTCACCGATGGAGAGCCGACTGCCGTCGTCGGAGGTCGTATAGAAGGTGTAGTTGCCGGTCTCGGGCACCTCGACGTAGCCGGTGTAGCGGAACGCGAAGTTCTCCTCGCGGTGGGTCGGCTCCAGGTCGAACTGGTCGGTCGTCCCGTTGCGGACGATGGCCGACGGCTGGAGGTCGCTCCGGTCGTCCAGCGGGTCGGCCTCGTAGTAGCTGTAGGCCAGCCCCGCCGTCGTGTCGCCCGGGGCCGCGGCGGGTCGGGGCTCGACCGCGGTGACGGTCCGTTCGGCCGTCGCCGTCTCCCCGTCGGCCGTCGTGACGGTGAGCGTCGCGTCGTAGTCGCCGCCGCCGGCGAAGTCGTGCGTGACGGACTGGCCGGTGGCGTCGGTGACGCCGTCGCCGTCGAAGTCCCAGTCGTAGCCGCTGACGCTGCTTCCGGGCGCCGTCGAGGGACTGCCGTCGAACGAACAGGTGAGCGCGTCACAGTCCGCGGTGAAGGCCGCGGTCGGCGTGGCGTTGCGGTAGAGCCGGCTCTCGGGGAGCGACTGGCCGTCGGTGACGCCGGGCCCGCTCCAGCGCACGTCGAGTGCCTCCTGGCCGGTGTGTTCGAAGAACGTGACAGTGATGGCGTGTCGCCCGGGCTGGAGCGCTATCGTTCCCGACGCCTCGGTCGCGCTGTGGAGGCCGCCGTTCTCGACGACCAGCTCCTCGCCGATGTAGAGTCGGCTCCCGTCGTCCGAATCGGTGGTGAACGTGTACTCCCCGCCCTCGGGCACCTCGACGTAGCCGGTGTACCGGAACGCGAAGTTCTCGTCGCGGTCGCGCACGGAGATGTCGAAGCCGTCGACCTCGCCGGCCCGCACCGGCGTCTCGGCCTCGAAGTCCGGCAGGCTCGTGTACGTGCCCTCGTAGTACTCGTAGGCGAGCCCCCCTGTCACGTCGCTCGGGCCGTCGGGCGCCCGACGGTCCGTCACCCGGTAGGTCTCCGACGCGGTGTCGGTCGCCCCGTCGTCGTCCTCGACGGTCAGAGTGACCGTGTAGTTGCCCTCGCTGCCGTAGGTGTGCTCGACCGTCGGGGCCGTCGTCGTCGCAGTCGTCCCGTCGCCGAACTCCCAGCGGTACTCGACGATAGCGCCGTCGTCGTCGCCCGACGCCGACGCGTCGAAGGTCACCGTCTCTCCGGGATCGGGGTCGTCGGGGCTGGCGCTGAAGCGGGCGGTCGGCGGGAGCCCCTCGCCGGGCTCGCCGACGGTGAGTGACTCGCGTACGAGGACGGTGTTCGAGGCGCCGTGGACGACGGTCACCTCGACCCGGGGCCCGACCAGGTCGTGGTCCCGGCGGAACCGCTCGCTGGGCTCGAACTGCCCATCGTCGTCGCCGGAGACGTTGGCGGCGTCGAACCCGTAGCGTTCCGTCGTGGTCTCGCCGCGCGCGATGACCGTCAGTTCCGACTGGGCGACGACGTCGCCACCGCCGTGGGTGATGGTGATATCGTCGGCCGTTATCTCGACGCTGAAATCGACGAGCGGGGCGCTCGCGCTGTCGACATCGTCGGCGACGCCACCGAGTACCGCGGCGCCGCCGACACCGACGGTGACGACGACGACCACCGTCAGCAGGACGACGCCTATCGACTCGGACTGTGCCCGCCCCTCCATCTTGGGTCTACGTGGGGTAACTCCGGATAAGACCGTTGCGGGCGATTACAGAGCGTGAGAACGGCCGACGGGCGACGGGAGGGCGCGCCAGACGGGCCTGCCGACGCCGGCGGTCACGAGACGCTCCCGCGGGCGGGAGTCCCGTTGACATCGACGTTGTTCTCGTTGACGAGCGACCCGTTGTTACCGTTCGTGTTACCCTGATAGAACTCGCCGTTCTGGACGAAGAGGTCGTCGCCGGACGTGTCCGCTACGAAGGCACGGTTGGCGTCGTTCGTGGTCAACACGGCCCGTTCGACGACCATGTCGCCGCTCCGGGTCTCGAGCCGGATGTCTCCCTGGCCGTTGCCGTTCTGGTAGTTGTTCAGGTCCGAATCCGAGATGTCCATGGTGTCCCCGGTGAGCCGTATCGCCTCGTTACTGTCGACGTTGAGACCGGTTCCCGTCAGGGAACCGGCGGTCGCGTCCACGCGCACCGCCCGTCCGTTGCCGTTGCCGTTCTGGTAGTTGTTCACGGTCGCACTGGAGACGTCCACCGTCCCTCCGGTGACGTTGATGTCGTTGAGCGACTGGAACGAGGTGCTGGTACCCGTCAGACTGTCTGTGGCCGTCACGTCGATGCTCCCGGCGCCGTTTGCGTTCTGGTCGTTGTCGAGCGTCGCGGTCGAGACGTCGACGTTCGTCCCGGAGACCACGATATCGTTGTACGAGTCGACCGTGGCGCTGTTCGTCGCGGTCACGTCACCGCCGCTGGCCTCCAGGCGAATCGCACGGCCGTTGCCGTTGCCGTTCTGATAGTTGTCGAGCGTGGCGCCCGACACGGTCACGTCGGTTCCGGTGACGTTGATGTCGTCCAGCGACCGGACCGTCGCGGAGCCGAGGTCGGCCGTTCCGCTACCGGCCGTCACGTCGATGCTTCCGGCGCCGTTTGCGTTCTGGTAGTTGTCGAGCGTCGCGCCGGTCGCCGTGACACCGTCCCCGTCGAGCGTGATGTCGTTCGGCGCCGCCACCTGCAGGTTCGCGGCGCTGAGACTGCCGCCGGTGGCGGTTATCTGGACCGGTTGTCCGTTGCCGTTGCCGTTCCGGTAGTTGTCGACCGAGACACCGCCGACGTCCACCGTGTCACCGGTCGCGGTGATGGCGCCGAGTGACTGTACCTGCGTGCCGTCGAGGGTTAGCTGTCCGGAGCCGGCGTCGAGGGTGACGCTCGAATCGTCGCTGACATCTACCCCGACGAACATCCCGTCTGCCGACCAGTCAATATCGGTGTTCGTGTTGAACGCCCCAACGCTGTCGGGGACGACGAGTCCATTGCCGGCCCCGGCCGAGTAGGTTCCCTGCAGGGTCGACTTGGAGAGTTGCGTGTCGGTTCCAGACTGGTACAGTCCATCCTGGTTCACGTCCTCGTAGGCGAAGCCAGGGTCCCGAGTACCGCCGCCACCGCCACTCCCGACGGACACTGTCTGGGTCGTCGTCGCCGTCGCGCCACGACCATCCGTGACTGTCAGCGTGACTGTGTACGACCCGTCACTGCCGTAGCTATGGCTCACTTGCTCTCCGTTCGCAGTCGTTCCGTCGCCGAAGTCCCACTGGTAGCTCGCTATATCCGAATCGTCCGGGTCGTCCGAACGGTTCGCGTCGAATGTGACGGACTCACCGCTCGTCGGACTATCGGGGCTGTATCGGAACGCCGGGACCGGCGCCTGATTCTGGGCAGTCACCGACGACGTGGTGGCGCCGACGACGTCGACGGCGTCTATCCGCCACTCGTCGTCGGCCGTCGTCTCGCGCTGAACGAAGCGGAGTCGGAAGCCGCTGTGGGACGCGTTTGCAGTGTCCTCGATGACGGTTCGTCGGTACTGGTCGTAGGGGACGCTCCGGTCGCCCTCCTGTGCGGAAATATTGTCGATAGTGACCCACGAGCCGTCGCTGGCCAGGTACTGTACTCGAAGGTTCTCACCGGGTTCCCAGTTGCTCCCGCTGTCGGGCGTGTCCGCGTCGTCATCCGCTGTCGGTTCCCGTGCGACGTAGCTCACGGATATCGTGTCGTAGTTGCCTGTATCGAGCGTGTAATTGAGTTCGACGGCTCTGTCGGCCGTCGTGCTCGCGGGCCCACTGATGTAGGCTACGCGTGACCCCGCCGGAGCAGTCACAGACGACACGACGCCCGAATCGCCCTCACCAGCACTGTTGTTGTACTGCCACCCGTTCGAGACGAGTGCGTTGTTGGGATGCTCGAAGCTCTCGTTGAGCAGTCGGTCGAACGTCGCTGTCGCCTCGTCGCCGGTCCCTCCACTGGCGACGAACACCGATGACCGTCCGTCGGACTGCCACTGCACCACCGTTCCGTTGTACCCGCTCCCGTCCGTCTCACCCACCGTCGGAACGGGACGGACGACCACCCCGTCGCTCACACTGTAATCCAGCGTCGCGTAGGCCACCGTAGTTCCGCTGCCGGTAGCTCGCGCGAGAAACGGTATGGACCGGAGACCGACCGACTCGGTCAGTGGCGAACTCCCGTCGCGGAACACCAACTGTTCGCTGACAATGCGCTGGCTGAACGGCGGTCGTGTCCACGTGACGGCGTACGCGCCCCCGCCGCCACCTGACGGCGCCGTAACGTCGACCGTCATCGAGACGTTCTGTCGTGTCGTGGCATCGAAACTGCCGTCGATGCCGACGTAGCTGAACTGAACCTCCTGTGACCCGGTCCCGCTCGATGGGGCCTCGTACGTGAACGTCACCTGGCCGTCCTCGTCGGGCACCTTCGAGGTCGACCGGAGCGACCCGCTCCCGGCGACCGACGCGTTCACGCGCACGGCCGAGATGTCGTCCGGCGGGTTGTTGAACCGGTCGCGCACTTCGAGCGTCAACTCGGTGGTCTCGCCCTGTGAGACGCTCGCGCCGTCGCCCTCGACGTCGGTCAGGTAGGCGGCGTCCTCGCCGGTCACGCCGGTTCCGACACCGACTTTCGTCAGTTTGAGGGTGTACGTCTGGCCCTGCTGCAGTTCGACGCTGACGTTGTAGAAGCCGTTCCCGCTGGAGGCGTTGGTCACGCTCGTGACGCTGGGCTGGGTGTTCTCCAGGAAGTCCCAGTAGGCCGCCGAGCGGGTAGAGGCGAACGTGATGTTGACCGGCCCGGTGCCGTCGTCCTCGATGCGGACGCGCTCGGTCGAACTGCTGACCGCCCGGACGTCGACCGACGTGGCCTCAGTCGAGGCCCGCGACAGCGTGCCGTTGAGCACCACCAGCGAGATTTCGGTGCCGTCGACGAGCGACTGGTTGGCGAGCGTGATGGTGCCGCTGTCGAAGCGGTTGTAGAGGACGGTGTGTTCGTACGTCGTGGTCGGGGCGCTGGCGTAGACGTTGTAGCTGGGCCGATAGCGGAGGACGCCGGTGGTGTAGCGCTGGCTGTCGTTCCAGAAGTCGCCGGTCTCGCGGGCGCTCTCGCCTGCTGCCTGTGCGTTGGATATCCGCAGACCGACGCTGTCGCTGTCGGTCCCGACCGTCTCCAGCGACCCGCTGGGCGGGCTCGGGTTCCGGGCGACCAGCCGACTCGGATATCTGGTGCCGAGTGCGACGGTCACACTGCGGCGCTCGTCGGACCCGCCGACCGAGACGATGGCGTTGCGGAGGTCCTGTAACTCCGACTGGACCTGCTGGTTGTGGTTGAACTCCACCCCGCGGTTCTGGTCGGGGACGACGAAGGCCTGGTAGCTGGCGAAGGCGATGATGAGGGCTCCGAACAGCAACACGGCGCCGACCTGGATGGACTGTCCCCGCCGGTCCCCGACCAAATCCATGCCGACTACTTGCGTACTACTGCTTAAAAACCTATCCGCCGGCTATCGGACGCGAAAACGACCGGGTCCAGCCAGCGTTCGCCGCGCCGGTTCGAGAGAAAACGGCCGCTCAGTCCTCGTCTTCTTCGACGACTTCCGGGTCCGACAGCGCCGTCTGGAGGCTGTCCAGCCCGTTGACCCACTCGGAGACGAGCCCGTATTCGAGCTCCTCGACGACGTCCATCGGGAGTTCGTCCCCGTCGATGATGCGCGTGCCCGCCTGCACGCAGTAGCCCAGCGCGGCGTCTAAGTCCTCCTCGGCCTCGGCGTCGGCGGCCGCGCCGACGTAGTCCGGGACGGTCGCCTCGCTCGCGACGCCCTCGGCGGTGTACTCCTCGGCGGCGTAGAAGACACAGACCAGCGAGGTCTGCACGCCGTCGATGAGCATCAGCGTCTCCTCGTCGTCGATGTCGATATCGTCGAGAACTATCTCGCGGACCCCCGCCAGCTCGGACAGCGCCGTCTCCTCGTCTATGTCGCCGTCCTCGTAGTCGGTGAGTATCTTCGCGACCGCGATGGCGGCGTCGTCCTGCAGGTTCAACAGGAGTCGCGCGGAGTCCTCGTCTTCGGGGTCTATCCCCTCGTTTTCGATGCGGTCGAGCCAGTTCTGCCAGCGTTCGTCTGTGTAGTACTCCCCCGGCGGCGTGCTCATATCACCTCGTACGTGCGCCTGGGGATAATAGCTTCGACAGCCACTGGCGCCGGAGCCCAGCGTGGTAACCGCACGACGGGAGCCCTGCTTTCCGGCTCAGGCACTACGGGGTCGACGGCGATATTTATCAGCTCGGAGATGGTATGGTACGGTATGGCACACGGCGGCTCCGCCGCCCGGCCGACCGGCCGCCTCGACCCGGCGCTCGTCGGTACAGTCCTGCTACGACTGGGGCTCGGTATCGTCGCGCTGACCGTGCCGGTCGCCGCGGGCGCGCTCGCCGGACTGCTCGCCACGGCCGCCTCGCCCGCGGGCGGCGTCGCGCTCGCGATGCGGGCCATGGATGCCCCGCTGCTTGGCGGCGTCGGACTGGCCTGGCTCGTCCACGTCGCGACGCTCACGGCGCTGTGTGGCTGCTGGCTGCTCGGTGCCGGACTCCTGCTCGCGGGGCTCTACGGCTAGTCCTCAGACTGGATACCGCGCGGCGTCTCGGTGGCGGCGGCCTCCTCCCGCATGGTGAGCGTGCGCTGGGGGAAGGGAATGTCGATGCCCGCCTCGTCGAACGCGGCCTTCACCGCTCGCACCACGGCCGAGACGGCCCGCCACTTGCGGGGCGGCGTCGGGTGGTCTATCCAGAAGCGCAGTTCCAGCACCACGGCGGAGTCGCCGAAGGCCTTCGGGACGACCTGTGGCGGCGGTGAGTCGACGACGTCGGTGACGTCCATCATCGCCTCGCGCGCCAGTTCTTTGGCCGCGTCAACGTCCACCTCGTAGTCCACGCCGACGTCGAGCGTCAGGCGCAGGAGCCCCTTCCGGCTTCGGTTGGTGATGGCGCTGTCGCTCACCCTGTCGTTCGGGATGACGACGAACTCCCCGTCGAAGTTCTCCAGGCGCGTGTTGAAGATGGTGATGTCGGTGACGATGCCCTCCTGGTCGCCGATGACGACCCAGTCGCCGATGGTGAACGGTCGCGAGAACATCAGGACGAAGCCGGCGATGAGCGACCCAAGCGTCTGTCGCGCGGCGAAGCCGACGACGATACCGAGGAAGCCGGCCCCGACGAGCAGGCCGCCGATGTTGACGCTCCAGACCGCGAAGATGGTCGCGCCGACGGTGACGAAGATGGTTACCTGGCCGATGCGGAGGAGAATCTCCTCCTGGTGTTCGGTGAAGTCGGCGACCGCCGTGGAGAAGCGGTCTATCCACCGCTGGAGCTGGTCCGACGCGACGAACGCCAGCATGACGAGGACGATGGTCTGTATCGTCGGGACGAGCGTCGGGTCTCTGTCCGCCAGAAACGGCCGGAGCGCCGCGGTCACGTCCGCGACGCCCCAGACGACGAGAAAAGAGAGGACGACGATGGCGAGTACCGTCACCTGCGTGGTCCGCAGGAGCAGTCCGCGAAACGTCGTCGGGGTGTAGGCGGCCAGCGTCTGCAACACGTTGCCCGACTCCTCGGCGCCCATCCGCTCGATGGCGACGGCGCGGAGCCGTGAGAGCACCGCCGGAACGACGACGACGGTGACGACGAGGACGGTGAGAAGGAGGGCCGTCGCGACGACGCGGCCCTGGCTGACAGCCAGTCCCTCGAGTGTCTCCTGGAACGCCCTGATCAGGTCCAGCAACCCCTCGTTTGCGCCGGTCGCGGCCGTCTCCGTCTGCTGCACACTCCTCTGTCACTCGCCGACGGACTTGGTTCTTCGTCTTTGGATAACCGAGCGAGGTGCGCCGAAAAACCGGCCGTGCCGTCCGCTCAGACGCCCCGTCCCTGCAACTTCTCTTCCTCGGGGAGGTCGGCGTTCGCGTCGCCTTTCATCCCCTTGCCGACGTTCTTGGATATCTCGGTCAGCTTCTCGGCGTCGTCCCAGTTGTTCACCGCTTCGACGATGGCGGTGCCCATCGCTTCCGGGTCCTCCGCGCCGAAGATGCCCGAGCCGACGAAGATGCCGTCACAGCCGTGGTGCATCATGAGCGCGGCGTCGGCCGGCGTCGCGATGCCGCCGGCGGCGAAGTTGACGACGGGCAGGCGACCCATGTCCGCCGTCTCGTGGACGAGGTCGGCGGGGGCCTCGTGCTCGCGGGCCCACTTCTCGCGTTCCTCGTAGCTCATCCCCTCCAGTTTGCGAATCGACCCCTTGATGTTGCGCTGGTGGTGGACGGCCTGGTTCACGTCGCCGGTGCCGGCCTCGCCCTTGGTCCGAATCATCGCCGCGCCCTCGTCGATGCGGCGCAGGGCCTCCTGCAGGTTGCGCGCCCCACAGACAAAGGGCGCGGTGAAGTCGCGCTTGTCGATGTGGTAGCGGTCGTCGGCGGGGGTCAGCACCTCGCTCTCGTCGAGCATGTCCGCGCCCGCCGCCTCCAGAATCTCGGCCTCCTTCCGGTGGCCGATACGGGCCTTGCCCATCACCGGGATGGACACCTCGTCGATGACCGACTCCAGCGAGGCGGGGTCGGCCATCCGCGCGACGCCCCCTCGCTTGCGGATGTCGGCCGGCACCGCTTCGAGGTTCATGACGGCGACCGCGCCGACGTCCTCGGCGATACGGGCCTGTTCGGCCGTGACGACGTCCATGATGACGCCGCCTTTCTGCATCTTCGCGAAGCCGCGCTTGACCAGGTCAGTGCCGCGGCGGAGTTCCTCTAAATCGGTAGCTTCAGCCATTACGCCGGGCTTAGGACTGGATTCACTTAACCCGTGTCCTTCCGCCCCTAGACGTGGATTCTGTGGGTAACGCTGTCGCCGCCGTCCGCTGACCGGACTCGAATCTTGCCGGTGGCACCTTGGCCCGCGATACGGCGACGCCCACGCCCGCCCCACACAACCGCTATCGGTTTACGAGCGGAACACACACGGGCTGGTATGTCGGCCGTGAACCGGGTGGGGCGTCGAATCGAGTCGCTCGTGGCCCGGTACTTCGACGGGTCGCTACCGCCGACCGAGGGGTTGCCCCGCTACGTCGCGCCGCTGCCCGAGTGGCTCGAAAACGTCGGCCTCCGCCTCGCGTGGCCCATCGCCATCGTCAACCTCGTCGGGACGCTGTTTGGCTTCTGGTACTACGCCGGGCAGCCGACCGACCTCGCCCCGCCGCTGCTGGGCGGGCAACTGGGCGCCGCGCCGCCGCTGGCCTATCCGCTGATTCCGGACTCGCCCGTCGCGACGCTGTTCATCGGGCTATCCTTCGCCGCGTGGAAACTCGACTGGGACGCCCAGTGGCTCCACGCGCTGGCCTTTTTCGGCTGCATCAAACTGGGCCTGTGGACCCCGTACGTCCAGTTGTTCATCAACGGCAGCGAGGGTATCGCGCCGTGGCTCTACTGGTTCCTCATCTTCTCGCACGTGGCGATGGCCGTCGAGGCGTTTCTCATCCACCGCTACGCGACGTTCTCGGTTCCGGCCGTCGCCGTCGCCGTCTTCTGGTACGGCTTCAACGACGTCGTCGACTACTTCGTGCCCGTGCTGGACGGCCCCCACCACACCTGGCTGCGGGGCGAGCCACTGCTCACGTACTGGGAGTTCGACCACACCGTCCTGGCCCACGACCTCGCGGCGGGCTGGGCGGTCACGCTGACGATTCTGGCGACCTTTCTGGCGCTGGCGACGCGCGCGGAGAAGCTGAAACGGCGGTGAGGGGCCGGGTGGTGGCGTCAGCGGGGACGACTGTCGGCAGGGGAGAGGCGTCAGGAGGGCGGGCTGGTGGAGGTGTGCGTCAGCGGGGGAGGGAAGCCGGTCACCGCCGTTCGACGGGCGTCCACTCGCGGTCGGTCTCGCCGACGTACCGCGAGACGGGTCTGACCAGCCGGTTGTCGGCCAGTTGTTCGAGGCAGTGGGCCATCCAGCCGCCCGAGCGGGCGACGGCGAACGTCGGGGTGAACAGTTCGCGCGGGACCCCGACGCCGTGGAGCAGGGCGGCGGTGTAGAACTCCACGTTCGTCGCCAGCCGCCGGTCGGGCTTGTGCTCGGCGAGGAGGTCCAGCGCCACCGACTCGAACTGCTCGACGGTGTCGTAGAACGCCCGCTCGCCGGCCGCGCCGTAGAACCGCTCGGCAGCGGTCGAGAGCACCGCGGCGCGTGGGTCGCGCACCCGGTACACTCGGTGACCGAAGCCCATCAGTCGCTCTCCGGCGTCGAGCGTCTCACGGACGTACGCCGCCGGGTCGCCCGTCTCGTGGACCGTCCGCAACATCTCCAGGACCGGTCCCGGCGCGCCGCCGTGGAGCGGCCCCTTCAGCGCGCCGACGGCCGCCGTGGCCGCCGAGACGAGGTCGGACTCCGTCGAGACCACGGTCCGGGCGGTGAACGTCGAGGCGTTCAGGCCGTGGTCGACGACGGTGTTCAGATAGGTCTCCAGGCCCCGGACGGCGTGGTCGTCCGGCGTCTCGCCGGTGAGCATCGCGAGGTAGTTCGCGGCGTGGCCGAGGTCCGGGTCGGGGTCGACCGGCGACTCGCCCTCGCGGTAGCGCCAGTAGGCGGCGACGATAGTCGGGACGACGGCGACGACGCGCTTGGCCGCCGCGCGGTGGTCGCCGGTGTCGGCGTCGAGACTCGCCGCCGCCAGCCCCATCCGCAGGGCGTCCATCGCCGACTCGCCGTCGGCGGCGGCGCGGCGAACGACGGCGTGGGCCGCCTCACAGAGGTCACGCCGGGCGGCCAGGTCCGCGCGAAAGCCCGCGAGTTCGTCGGCCGTCGGCAGTCGGTCCTCCAGCATCAGGAAGAGCGTCTCCTCGTAGCTGGCGTTCGTCGCCAGCGTCTCGACGGGGAACCCGCCGACGACGAGCTCGCCGGCCTCGCCGTCGATGTCGCTCAGCCGCGTCTCGGCGACGGTGACACCCTCCAGTCCGGACCGAAGCTGTTGTCGGGGCATACCGTACACAGGCGCCAGCGACCCCTAAACGCTCGGAGAACTGCGCTTCTGTAGCATTCGTGACGTGTCTGTGGACGGGGCGTCCAGACCGGACTCCGGGCGGTCCGGCGCCGACGCGTCGTCGATGGAGAACGCGCGTTCTCCACTCACGGCCCCGCTGTTCACTCTCCGGGCAGGAGGTCACCGGTCACGACGTCGTCGACGACGCGCTGGCCGGCCGCGCTGAGGGCGTACCCCCCGTCGCGGCTATCGACGAAGGTGCCACGGAGCTGTCGCAGGTGGTAGTTGAACCGCCCGTTGTCGTCGATGGACGTGGCGGCCAGCAGTGTCGAGTACTCGACCGGGGTCGCCGCGTCGGCGAGCGCGAGCAGTATCTCCAGGCGCGCCGGCTCGGAGAGGGTCGACAGCCGCTCGGCCACCGGCCCGACCGCCGCGCGACGCGACGCCGCCGAGTCGGTGCCCCGCTCCTCGACGGGCGTCCACGAGCGCCCGGTCTCGCCGACGTAGCGCGCGACCGGCCGGACCAGTTCGTTGTTCGCCCGCTGTTCGAGGCAGTGGGCCATCCAGCCGCCGACGCGGGCGACGGCGAAGGTCGGCGTGAACAGCGCCGGCGGGACGCCTACGCTGTACAGCAGCGCCGCGGCGTAGAACTCGACGGTCGGGGCGCTACGCCGCTGCTGGCGCTCGGAAAGCGCGGCCGTCCCGGCGGTCTCGAGCTCTCTGACCGTCGCCCGGAAGGCGTCGCTCGTCGCGCCGGGCAGCGCCTCCAGCGCCGCCGAGAGCACGGCCGCCCGCGGGTCCCGAACGTCGTAGAGCCGGTGGCCGAAGCCGGGGAGCCACCCCGCCGAATCGAGTCGCGCCTCGACCACCGCCGCCACGTCGTCGGCCTCGTGGGCCGCCCGGAGCAGGTCGAAGACGCGCTGGAGATTGCCGCCGTGGCGTCGCCCCTTCAGCGCGCCGACGGCCGCCGTGGCCGCCGAGACGAGGTCGGACTCCGTCGAGACCACGGTCCGGGCGGTGAACGTCGAGGGGTTCAGCCCGTGGTCGACCATCGTCGTCAGGAACGTCTCCAGTGCCCGTCGCTGGGCCGCCGTCGGTTCCTCGCCCGTCACCACGTATCGGTAGTTCGCGGCGTGGCCGAGGTCCGGGTCCGGCGCGACCGGCGACTCGCCCTCCCGATAGCGCCAGTGGGCGGCGACGATAGTCGGCACGACGGCGACGACGCGTCGGGCGACGGCGCGGGGGGCCGCGTCCCCGAGACCGAGCGAGGCGGCGGCCAGCCCCATCCGCAGCGCGTCCATCGGGTCGGCGTCCTCGGCCGCCGCGGCCCGGAGCACCGGGCCGACGCCGTCCGGCAGTGCGCGGGCGTCGGCCAGCGACGACCGGAACGCTCGCAGTTCGTCGGCCGGCGGCAGCCGCCCGGTCAGCAACAGCGACACCGCCTCCTCGTAGGTCGCGTTGGCCGCAAGCTCCGCGATGGGGTACCCCCTGACGACGAGTTCGCCGGCGTCGCCGTCCACGTCGCTGAGTTCGGTCTCCGCGACCGTTATCGCCTCCAGTCCGGGGTCGAAGACCGAGTGTGTCACGTCCGCTGATGGGCAGGTGCGGTGTTAGCTGTTTTCCCGTCGCGGGGCCGCCGTCAGAGACACGCCCGGCTCAGAGCCTCGGCACGCGCTCGTCGAGGACCCCGACGACCCGCTCGCTGTCGTCGATTCGTGCCCGGTCGTAGACGAGGTCGGGTCCGAACTCCGTCGCAATCGTGACCCGGTCGTCGGTCGCCTCGTAGCCGTAGACCCGCGTCCAGGGGGTCTGGGTCAGGTCGAACGGAACTCGCCAGCAGACGTATCGCGTGGTGACCAGTCCCGCGTCGGTCAGCCGTACCCGCGAGCGCGCCCCGGGGAGGAAGACGGCCAGAAAGAGCCCGCCGAAGAGCCAGCTCGAGGGGTCCGACAGGACGGCCGCCCGGACGAAGAGACCGGTGACGACGACGAGGGCGGCCACGTCGACGAGGCGTTCGAGTTGCCGCCGTCGGGCGTCGGTGACGCCCCTGCCGTCCGTCGTCCACGGGAGCACGGCCAGCGTCTCCGAGCGCCCGTCGCCGTCAGCCACCCCGGCGGCGCCGTCGCCCCTCACCATCACGGCCCAGCCGACGACGGCGAGGAAGACGCTGCCGATGGTGAACTGGTAGCGGGTGCCGGCGCCGCTTTGGACCCCCGTCCACGTGACCCAGAGCCCGAGTGCCAGCACCGCGAGGCCGGTCGCCCGCGAGGCCACGCGCCGGGCCAGCAGTCGGGTGCGAGTGACCGCCAGCCCGCCCGCGACGATACCCAGACAGAGCCCCGCGACGGCGACGGCGGCGCCGGCGGCGAGAGGGCGGCCGGCCACCAGCGCCGCGGCGCCTGCGACCCCGGCGACGTAGGCCCCACTCCCCAGCGCGGCCGGTGGGTTCCCGTGCATGGCTGGTGGCTCACTGCGGCGGAAAATAAAGCTGTGCGGTCGGTCGGCGGCGGGACCGTCGCCCTACCGCACGACGACGACCGCGTTCTCGGTCTCGGTCATCTCGCCCTCGCCGGAGTAGGTTCGGGTCTCCTCGACCTCGAAGAGGTCGGAGCCGAGTTCGAACTCGCCGGCGACGACGAGCCGGCCGTCCTCGATTTCGTAGTCGCCCGACTCGATGCCGCCGTCGATGGCGCCCACGTCGCTACCGAACTCCGGGCCGACGACGGAGTAGTCGAGGTCGATACCGCTTACCTCGGTGGTGATGTCGGGGGCGTCCTCGTAGGTGTCCAGCCGCTCGACGTGCATCGCCTCGCCGATTGCCGCCTCGAAGCCCTCGACGTGGCCGTACACCTCGACGTGGTCGAGGTCGGCGTTCAGCGGGAGGCCGTTCTCGGTCTTGTACCGGCGCAGGGCGGAGACGACCTCCATCGCCGTCTCGCCGGCTTCGAGGTCGGCCTCGTAGCCGCCAGCGACGGGCCAGTCGGTGGTGTGGACGGAGCCGCCGGTGTCAGCGTCGCCATACGCGAGTCTATCCCACAGTTCCTCCGTGATGTGCGGGAGGAACGGGGCAAAGAGCTTCAGGAAGGTCCGGTGCGCAGTGAGGAGCGTGTACTCGGTCGACGCGTCGCTCCCCTCGGAGACCCGCTGTTTCGCGATTTCGAGGTAGTCGTCACAGAACGTGTTCCAGAAGAACGAGCGTAGCTCGTTGCGGGCCTTCGAGAAGGCGTAGTCCTCGAACTTCGCGGTGACGGAGTCGATAGTCGCGTCGAGTTCCGCGAGCAGCCAGCGGTCGACCGACGACAGTTCGTCGGGCTCCTCGGGCACCGCGGCGGGCGTGAGCTGGTCGACCAGCCGGGAGGCGTTCCAGAGCTTCTGGAGCAGGCGCTCGCCGGCTTCGAGGTCGCCCTCCTTGTACGGGAAGTCGTCGCCGATGGAGGTGCCCGCGGCCCAGTAGCGGGCGGCGTCGACCGGGAAGTTCTCCAGCACTTCGCTGGGCGGGATGACGTTGCCCTTCGACTTGGACATCGCCTCGCGGTTCTCGTCCAGCACCATCCCGTTTATCATGACGCTGTCGAAGGGGACCTCGCCGGTGTGTTCGTAGCACTTGACGACGGTGTGGAACAGCCAAAAGGAGATGATGTCGTGGCCCTGCGGGCGGAGGTCGAACGGGTAGAGTTCGGGGTTGTCCCAGACGAAGTCCTCGGCGCCCGAATCCCAGTCCCAGCCCGCGTTCACGAGCGGCGTCAGCGACGAGGTGGCCCAGGTGTCGAAGACGTCCTCCTCCGGCGTGAGGTCGCCGTGTCCGCACTCGGGACAGGCGTCGACCGGCGGGTCGTCCGAGAGGGGGTCGACGGGGAGGTCCTCGCGCCTCGCCATGACCGGTTCGCCACAATCCTCGCAGTACCAGACCGGAATCGGGATGCCCGAGTCGCGCTGGCGGGAGATACACCAGTCCCACTCCAGGCCCTCAATCCAGTGCTGGTAGCGGCTGAACATCTTCTCGGGGTACCAGTCCATCTCCCGACCGGCTTCGAGGTACTCGTCTTTCTTGTCGAGCATCTCGATGTACCACTGCTCGGTGACGAGATACTCGACCTCGACGCCGCAGCGCTCGTGGACCTGGACGGTGTGGTCGTGGTCGCGCGATTCGAGCAGGTAGCCCTCGCTGTCTAAGTCCTCGATGATGGCCTCGCGGGCCTCGTGGGTGCTCATGCCCTCGTAGTCGCCCGCGACCTCGGTCATCGTCGCGGACTCGTCGATGGCGAGTCGGAGGTCCAGGTCGTGGGCCTGGTACCACTCGATGTCGTTCTGGTCGCCGAAAGTACAGCACATCACGAGGCCGGAACCGGTCTCCATGTCGACGCGCTCGTCGGCGATGATGGGGACCTCCTGCTCGAACAGCGGCACCCGCGCGGTGCCGCCGACCAGATGCTGGTTCTCGTCGTCGTCGGGGTGGACGAAGACGGAGACGCAGGCGGGCAGGAGTTCGGGTCGGGTCGTCGAGATGGTGAACGTCTCGTCCCACGTGATGGGACCTTCGCTGTCGGCGACGAGGTCGAAGGCGATGTCGTTGAACTTCGTGGCCTTGTCCTCGTCCTCCTGTTCGACCTGCGAGATGGCGGTCTCGCAGTCGGGACACCAGATGGTCGGCGCGCGCTGGCGGTACTCCCGGCCCTGCTCGTAGAGGTCGAGGAAAGAGAGTTGCGAGACCCGCTGGACCTCCGGCGCGATGGTCTTGTAGGTGTTGTCCCAGTCGACGGAGATGGCGAGCGACTGGACGTCCTCGGTGAACTCCTCCTCGTAGTCGGCACAGACCTCGCGGCACTTCTCCTGGAACACCCGCCGTTCGTAGTCCTGGTGGCGGATGTCGAGTTCGCGCTCTGTGAGCCGCTCGCTGGCGATGCCGTTGTCGTCGTAGCCGAAGGGGAAGTAGACGGTGTCGTCGGCCATCCGGTGGTAGCGCGCGACGAAGTCCTGCAGCGTGAACTGGTAGAGGTGCCCCATGTGGAGGTTCCCCGACACCGTGGGCGGGGGCGTGTCGATGGCAAAGCGGGTGTCGGCGTCCCCGTCGTAGGCGTAGGTGTCGGCGTTCACCCAGTGGTCCTGCCACTTGGGTTCGATGTCGCTGGGGTCGTACTCGCCCGTGAGCTGCTGGTCGGCTGGCGATTCCTCGGTCGGTGGGTCCTGTGTGTCACTCATGTCGGCTGGCTGGTCGCAGTCGGTCGAAAACGGTGCGGGCGTCGAGAGGTGAGATTAGTGGGGCGTGGAGACCCCTACTACCGGTACGAGAACGGGCGGGCTGTGTGCTCGACGCGCCATTACCTCTATGTGAGCCAACCGGGGGCTAAACGACTTCGGTTTCGTGTGACTCCGTTCTATTTTCGCTTCTCACAGACCGTCCACCGACGGTTTCACAACTGGTAACGGTATAAGCGGTTAAGTAGCATGATTTGACAAGTAAACGCTGTGTGCCGGTACCAGATTTACGAGGACGAGTCTGCGGTTAGCTCGGTCATTTCGGTCGTTCTGCTGGTGGCTATCGCGGTGATTCTCGCCGCGGTAGTCGCGACGTTCGCGCTCGATATCGGCGAGTCGACGGCCACGCCGGCCCCCCAGGCCTCGTTCGACATCCAACAGGAGACCATGTACGTCAACGCGACAGGGAGCAACTACGCGAAGTTCTACGTGGTCACTATCACCCAGACCGGCGGCGATGCGATAGAGGAGGGCCGACTCAGCGTCCGCGTCGACGGGGAGCGGGCGTGGGGGATAACCGTCGACGGCTGTGGGCCCGACTGTGACGTGAAGTCGGGGCTGTGGGACGGCTCCGGAACGGTCTCGGCGGGGAGTAGCGTCACTGTCGTCCACGGTGACGACCCGGCTCTCGACGACGGTACCCCGGGGTACACTGTCGTCACCGGCGACAGCTCCGACCCACAGGGCGGCTCGGACAACATCAGCGAGAATATCCTCGTCCCCACGGGGGAACGAACGGCCCCCACGGACAACCACATCGACCTCGACGTCGGCGACACCGTCCGGGTCGTCTGGACGTCCGAACGTAGCGACGAGACGACTGTCTTAGCGGAACACGAAGTGACCGGGTGACCGCTACGCCTCGACCGGTTCCAGCAGCAGTCGCTTGTTCTCGTCGGCGATGTCGTTCCAGGAGACGCTACCCTGCTCGACGATGTTGTCCGGGTCCATCGCCGGGTCGCTCAGCACGGTTCCGGCGGTGAACTCCGGCGGCCGCGACTGCGGGGTCGGCTTGGGCGCCTCGCCGACCGGGTTCGCGCCCGGCCCACTGGCAGACCCGACGACGACGGTGCCCACCATTCCGAACACCTCGTGGGGCGCACACATGATGTTGTGGACGCCCTCGGTCTCGAAGGTGTAGAGCCAGTAGTCGCCGCCGGTGAGAATCGGCGACGAGTACGCCGGCGCGTCCGCCGGCACGCGCTGGGCGTATCCGAACTCCGGGTGGTAGGCGTTGACGTTGTGATGTGGCGTAGCCATGTTGAACCGAACGGTGTCGCCGGGGTCGACGGAGAGACCGGTCGGCTCGAAGTAGAACTCCGGGACGGGGACCGGGTCGCGCGGTCGGATGTTCAGGTCGACCGTGTGGTCGGCTTCCACCGGTGGTTCGGTGCCAGCGGTCCCCACGTACCCGAAGCGAGGGTCGACGGCGTCGCTGCCGTCCCCGCCCGTCGGTGTGCCGGTGGTCGTCCCCGCCGTCGGGGTTCCGGTCGCGTCCGAACCCGAACAGCCGGCCAGCCCCATCGCCGCGGCCGCACCCAGTCCCATGAGCACCCGCCGTCGGTTGCTCGTCACGTCATCTGCAGATAAATTACCAGCTTTACTTCCGGATATATCGGATTTCACGCTGACCGGATATGCGATAGCAGGTAATGAATGTGTATTAACAGAGAGTCTCTCGCACGGGCCGGGTGACGAACGGGCGCCGTTGGCTCCGCTGTCAGTCGCTCTCGACGCCGGAGACGGCGTAGGCGGTCCGGTCCTCGGTCGCGGCGGGCGCCGTCACCAGCGAGACCGAGACGGTAAGCAGGCCGCCGACGAGGATGCCCACGATACCCGGCGACCAGCCCAGATACGCCGCGGGCAGCGCGATGTCGGCCCCGACCAGCCCCGCGAGCGTCGCGACGACCGGGAAGACGTGCAGGCCGTAGAACAACTGGCTCCCGACGACGCCGGCGAACATCCCGGTGCGGGTCGTCCCGCGCCAGTACAGCGCCAGCGCGACCGGCACCGTGAGCTGTGCGAAGCCGCTGAAGGCGGTGTCGCCTATCTGGACCAGCGTCCCCGGCGTGTAGAGGCTGGCGACGAAGGAGAGCGTCGCGAAGGCGACCACGCCCGCGCGGGCCAGCAGCGCCTCGCGGCGGTCGGTCCGCTCGTCGCTGGCGTCGTCGCGCCCGGTCAGGGGCCGGTAGAGGTCACGGGTCAGGTACGACGACCCCGACAGGAGCATCGAGTCGCTGGAGGACATCATCGCCGCCATCGCGCCGGCGACGACCAGCGCGGCGAACCACGTCGGCGTGTACTCGCTCAGGATTGCGGGAACGACGTTGCCGCCCTCCGGCACCGTGACGCCCAGCCCGGCCGCCCACGCGCCCAGCATGAAGGCGGGGACGAAGAGGAGCACGACCAGCACCGGCCACAGCGCGAACGTGCGCTTGAGCACTTTCTTCGACCCGGCGGCGAAGAAGCGCTGGTTTATCTGGGGGAACATCGTCACGCCGAAGGCGATGCTCACCGCCGTCGAGACGATGTACTGGGGCGTGTAGAGCCCGCCGCCGAGGCCGAGGAAAGCGGGCTCGCTCGCCCCCAGCGCGGCGGTCGCTGCGCCGGCGCCGCCGACGGCCGAGAGGACCCACGCCACCGCGACCCAGACGATAGAGAGCATAAACAGGCCCTGGAGGGTGTCAGTCCAGGCGACGCCGCGCATCCCCGACAGGGCGACGTAGCCCACCATGAACAGGGTGATGCCGCCCGCGCCGACCCAGAACGGGACGGCGCCGCCGGTCAGCCCGACGATGGCCTGGCCCGCGCCCTTCTGCTGGAGCATCACGTACGGGAACAGCCAGAAGAGGCTGACGGCGGCGACGACGACCCGGAGCGGGGTCGAGCCAAAGCGGTCGCCCAGCATCTCGCCCAGGGTCACGTAGCCGTGGCGCTTGCCGACCAGCCACTGCTTGTACCCCAGGACGTACCAGAGGACGGCGAAGATGACGCCGTCCATCAGCCCCATGACGAGAATCCACTCGGGACCGGCGCTGTAGGCGAGGTTCGGGCCGCCGAAGAAGGTAAAGGCCGACAGCAGCGTCGCGAACGTCGTAAAGAGCAACACGACGGTCCCGAGCGTCCGACTCGCGAGGTAGTAGTCCTCGGCGGTGCGGTCGGTCAGGCGGTAGGCGACGACGCCCACTGCGAGCGCGACGAGCATGTACCCGCCGACGATACCGAGTTCCAGCGTCGTCTCAGCCACGCTGGCTCACCTCCTCGACGCCGAGACCCCAGTCGGTGCGCGCGAAGACGGCGAAGACGAGGCTGGCGAGTGCCATCCAGCCGACGTGCCACCACAGCCACAGCGGGAGCCCGACGGCCGTCCGGGCTTCGCCCCAGAGGAACCACGGCACGGCGAGCGCCATCAGCACCAGCGCGACGACTGTCCACGCGAGGATTCGAACGGTGCTCATTCTATCGTTGGCTAGCCGCTGGCGATACTAATGCGTGATGTTTCATCACGCGCTATATTTGAAGAACTATTCTCTTCAACAACCGGCTCCGTCGACTCCTCGTGACTCTCTCACGGCAGGTCGCTGGCGCCCCGCTCGCGGTCCTCGGCGGAGTGGGCGCGGACCCACAGCTCGCCGATTCGGGACAGCTTCGTCCGGTAGGACTTCCCGTGTTCCTCCTGTTCGATGTACCCCTTGCCGCCGGGGCCCAGCCGGTCGACGTTGTAGATGACCTTCGAGCGGAACGAGTCGGTGTACTCCTCGCCCATGTCGCGGGCCAGCGCCTGCGCGAGTTCGGAGACCGACTCGAACTCGCCGTGTTCGCCCAGCGTGAACAGAATCACTTCCTCGAACGGCTTGACGTTCGAGAAGGAGGCGACGGGTAGCTCGACGATGTGAGAGCCGTCTATCTCCTTGGCGCCGATGGTCGTCCCGCGCTCGTCGAACTCGTCCAGCAGGTCGAGCGCCGACGACAGCCGCTCGTCGACGCGGTCGTCGACGCCCTCGCCGGTCTGTAAATCTTCGAGCAGTTCGACCTGTCTGCGCAGCTCCTCGGCCAGTTCGGTCTCTAAGTACTTCTCCGGGACCGTGTAGTAGGTGTGGATGCGCTCCCGGTCGCCCTCGCGCTCGACCATGATGGAGTGGGAGGCGGTCGCGAAGGCAAAGGAGACGGTCCGGGGCATCGCGGAAACGTTGACCCACACCTCGTTCCCGGAGTCGAGTTCGGCGTTGATGAGCGCGAAGGCCTGCTCGAAGGCCGCGTCGTAGTCGTAGACGTCGGCGACGACGACCCGTTCGGTCTCGGCGCCCAGCAGGTTCCGGTAGTCCTTCTCGAGCTTCTTCGCGAGGTTGCGCGAGTACTCGACGTTGGCTTCCGACCCGACCGCCCCCTCCAGCAGGATGACGCGGTCCACGTCGAGCTGCTCGCGCACCAGCGGCGCGATGAGCCGGTCGTAGTCGAAGCCGACCGGGACGATGTGGGTCTGCATACCGGTGCGTAGCGGGGCCGTTTATAAAATCCCCCGCGTTCTCCGTGGCCTGGCCCTCTCCCGGGCGCGACGGCTGACCGGGGACGCTCCGAAAACGGGCCGCTGTGGTGCGTACTCAGGCCGAAGCCGTCCAGCCCGGGTCCCGGCCGGTCCGTTTGAGCACCTCGGCCCGGCAGGCCGGGCAGTAGTCGGGCGCCTCGCTCTCCGTCCGTGGCACGTACACCCCGCCGTCGCACTCCACGCACGCCTCCGGAACGACCGTCGTACAGTCGACACAGAGGTTGAAGTCGTCGACTGTGAGTTCCCGCAGGGGTTCGAGTTGTTTATCCAGGAGATACTCGTCGATGGCCGCCTGACAGTTCTGGCACGGTTGCATGGCTGTGCAACTCGTCCCATGTGAGCACACCACAAGAATCTGCCGACCAGGGCAGCGACTGCGGCAGGCGTTCCCTCAGGGACAGTCGTCGTGGACGATGTCGCCCTGGCTGTTCGGGCCGCGGGACTGGCCCGCGACGATGGGCTCGCCACAGGCGGCACAGGTGAGGTAGTGCTCGCGGACCTGCGTCGCGCCGGCGTCGGCGGTCGTCTCGCCGTCCGTCTCGTCGAACTCGATGCTGACCTCCTCGCCGTCGCCGGTCGTGTCCACGTCAAGCGCGTCGTTGACGCCGCAGTAGCCGGTCGTCGCGTTGAATCCGAACACGAGCGCCCCGGCGCCCGCGAGCCCCCCGCGCAGGCGCTTCCCGCTGTGCAGCCACCGGACCGCGGCGATACTCAGCCCGGCAGCCAGGAGCAAGCGAACGAGGCGGTCGCGGCCGCCGACGTTTGTGGATTCGTCCATACGGGAACGTCGGGCCGGACGCCCTTGAGGCTTGCCGGCCCCGCCCGTCTGTTCGGTCGTGGGCAAGCGGTGTCGGTCGCGGCCGAGCGGACGGGTGGGCAGGTTATTTGGGCCGTCGCCACGTACGTAAGGTAACGGTAGCGTCCCGTGGTCTGCGTTCTGCGACGGGTCGAACCGGCCAGCAATGGACGAGACAGCAAAGTACCTGATACACGCGGAGATAACCGCCGCCGGCGTCGTCGAGCGCAGCGACGTGGTCGGCGCGGTGTTCGGCCAGACGGAGGGGTTGCTCGGCGACGAGCTCGACCTCCGTGACCTGCAGGACTCGAAGAAGGTCGGACGCATCGACGTCGAGATTCGCTCCGATGAGGGGACCTCCAGCGGCGAGATTACGGTCGGGAGCGGGCTGGACAAGGTCGAGACGGCCATCCTTGCGGCGGCGCTCGAAACCATCGACCAGGTCGGTCCCTGTAGCGCCGAAATCGTCGTCACCGACATCGAGGACATCCGCAGCGCCAAGCGCCGCGCGGTCGTCGAGCGGGCGACGGAGCTACTCGCCTCCTTCGACGCCGACGCCGTCCAGAGCGAGGACATCGTCGAGACGGTTCGCCAGCGCGCCCGCGTCGAGGACATCACCACCTACGAGGGGCTCCCGGCCGGGCCCCGCGTCGCGGACTCGGACGCCATCGTCGTCGTCGAGGGGCGGGCCGACGTGTTACAGCTCCTGAAGTACGGCGTCAAGAACGCCATCGCCGTCGAGGGGACCGACGTACCCGAGGCCGTCGCGGCCCTGACCCGGGACCGGACCGTCACGGCCTTCCTCGACGGCGACCGCGGGGGGGACCTCATCTTAGAAGAGCTCTCGCAGGTCGGCGAAGTCGACTTCGTCGCCGTCGCGCCACGTGGCCGCTCCGTCGAGGACCTCCCCCGCGGGGCCGTCATGGCCGCGCTGCGGGAGAAGATACCGTACGAGACGGTCGCCGAGGCCGAGAGCCCAGAGGCCGTCCTCGACGCCGACGGCGCTGGCCCGGAGTCGGTGGCGCTCCAGCCCGGTTCCGGTGAGGGCGACGCCGCGGCCGCCGTCGCCGGCGTCGACGCGGACGCGACGGCCGGAGCCACCTCCGGGGGCCACCCGGAGACCGCGTCCGACGATACCACGACACAGGAGGCGGTCGCGGGACGTGACGCCGACGCCGAGACGGCCACCGACGGGCCGACCACGCTCTCGGACCACATCGACGCCACCATCGGGGCCGACACGGCTACCGTCCGTCTGCTCGACCCGGAGCTGTCGGTCCTCGCGGAGGGCGACGCCGCGGACGCGGTGTCGCTCATCGAGGGCTGTGACCCCGCGCCCCGGACGGTCGTCCTCGACGACACTTGCTCCCAGAAGGTGCTGGACGTCGCCGCCCAGCGTGGCGTCGAAGTGGTCGTCGCGACGGGCGACGGCGAGTACGTCAAACAGCCCACCAGCGTGCAGGTCCGGACGGTCTAGAGGTCACGGACCAGCAACACGCCCGCCCCGCCGTCGTCGTAGTGGTCGGGCAGGTCGGCTTCGACGGCGAACCCGAAGCCGTCGTAGAACGACCGAACCCGGTCGTCGTCGGCGCGGGCGGTGAGCCGGACTTCTTCGAAGCCAACCTCCCGGAGTTCGTCGAGCAGCGCGCCCAGCAGTTCGGAGCCGTACCCCTGGCCCTGTAGGCCGGGGGCGACGGCGAGTTCGGCGACGTAGGCGACCGGCTCGTCGGGCACCGTCAGCGCGTACGCGATGGGCCCCGCGCCCTCGTCTGCGACCAGCACGTGTGGCGGGCCGTCGATGGCGACCGCGAGCAACTCGGGCCAGGGGTCGTCGAGGGCCGCCGACTGGATGGCTTCCAGGCGCGACTCGTCGGCCGGGACGGCCGGGCGAATCATACCAGACTGACCGCGAGCGCCGCGCCGACGCCGGTCAGCGCCGCCGCAAGCGTCGCCAGCGTGTTGACGCCCTGGTTGCCGACGACGGTGCCCTCGACGGTGGCGCCGAGGACGCTGTCGACGGTCATCCCGACGAAGCCACAGCCGACGATGAGCGCCGCGCCCACCGGCCCGACGACGTCCAGGGTGGCCGCGGCGATACCGGCGATGATGCCGGCGCCGACCAGCCCGGCGACGATACCCTGCCAGGTGACGCCGCCGTCGGTGCCGGGTTCGACGCGTTCGAAAGTCGTGATGAGCCGCGGGTTGTCGTACAGGCCGCCGAACTCACTGGAGAAGGTGTCGGTCATGGCGGCGGCGACGGCGCCCGCGAAGGCGTACAGAAAGACCGCCGGGTCGACCGAGATGTGCGTCGGGCTGGCGGCCCACAGCACCACCGCGACCAGGGCGACGATGGAGTTCGCGAGCACGTTTCCGCTCCCGCGGGCGCCCTCGTTTGCCTCTGCGATGCCGCGGTCCTGTTTGGCCTCGTACCGGTACTTCGTCGAGAGCCCGCCCAGTCCGAAGAAGGTGATGAGCATGGCGAACCAGCCGTACCCGCCCAGGACGATTGTCAGCAGCGAGAGCAGGACGCCGGTCAGCATCCCCGGCAGCGAGGCAGTGTCGAGCGCGTAGGCGACGTAGCCAAGCACCGCCGAAACCCCCAGCGCGATGAACACGCGGGTCGTCCCCGCGCCGGGGTCGAGTTCGAACAGCAGCCAGAGCAGCAGTCCAACGGAGAGCACCACGAGGGGGTCGTCCCGTTCGAACAGGACGGAGCGAAACAGCGCGGCGACGAGCGCGCCGGTGCCGGCCAGGAACAGCGCGGTCGCTGGCGCGACGCTGCCGGTTCCGAGCCGTGCGGCGACGACGGCGGCGGCGGTCCCGCAGGCGAAGCCGGTGACGACGAAGCCGGCGGTCGCCACCACCTCGTCGCTGCGCCACCGGTGGGCGACGCGCTGGCCGAAGTTGCCGTAGGAGACGATGACGACCGTCGCGACGAACGCCCACACAGGCAGGTCGAACTGAATCGAGAGGAAGGCCAGACTCGCCGCGGCCAGCGCGAACGCGGCCAGCCCGTAGAGGCGGCCGTCCTCGTAGTCGCCCGGCCGGGCGAATATCTCGAACACGGGAGTGTCCGGGCCGATTGCGAACATGGCGAAGAAGGCGACCACGAGGAACGGCGCGGTCGCGGCGACAGTCGCCGCGGCGGGCGAGGCGAGGCCGGCGGCGAACGGCACGGCGAAGGCCAGCGTGCCGACCGCGGCGAACGCGCCCGCCCGTCGGACTGTCGATGTCACGTGCCGCCGGTATCCCCGAGAGGCACTTACCCTTTCCGAACTTGCCGCCTAGCAGCCGCTGGTGTCGGCTCTGTAACTGGTTGTGTGGATTGCCAGACGACCCCGTCCTGTTCGACGACGCCACCGCCTGCGGTTGCTCCCGGGACCGTGAGTTTTAGGCGAGCGGTCGGCGTAGCCGTCGGCGTGGGTCTGTACGACCAGTATCTCGCGCTCCGTCTCCGTCGGAGCGACGCCGACCTCCCGGAGACCGTCGCGCTCGTCATCACCGAGCGCGACCTGTTGAGCGACGGCGCCTACACCACGCTGGAGCGGTTCTTCGAGTGGGCGGTGCGGTACGGCACGGACACCATCGTCGTCTACGTCAGCGTCCTCGACGAGGAGGTGGTGCCGACGCTGCGCCGGGAGCTATCGAACCTGCGGGCGCCGGCCGACGTGGCAGTCCGTGGCCCCGAGGACCAGCGGGCCGCCGACGCCCCCATTCAGATTTCCATCGGGCTGGGCGGGCAGTCCGAGTTCGCCACGGCGGTCCGTAAACTCGCGGAACGGGTCGACAGCGGCGACCTCTCGCCCGACGACATCGACGAGGCTGCCGTCGAGGAGCATCTGGTCTTCCCGACCGCACCGGACCTGGTCATCAAGACCGGCGCCGAGCGGCTCTCGGATTTCATGATATGGCAGTCGGTGTACTCCGAACTGTACTTCACCGACGTGAACTGGCAGAACTTCCGCCAGCGCGACTACCTGCGGGCGCTGCGGGACTACCAGGAACGACAGCGGCGGTTTGGACGCTAGTCCCAACGCCGATGGGCGACCGAAGGGAGTCCATCGGAACTTTGGCCGGTAGGGCGAATCCTGCCGACCCTCGCTCGGCGACGAGTCGGCAAGTGAGCGACGCGAGTCTCTGGGACGTTCGGGCGATACCGTAGTTGCTGCCAAGCGGTGTGCCCGCCTCAATCGGCCACGGACTCGACCGCCTCGTCCTCGACGGCCGCCCGTTCCTTGCTCGGCAGCGCGTCGCGGAACCGACCCAGGACCTGGCGGGCCTGCGAGAGGTCGGCGTCCTCGACGGCCTGGACGAGCGACATCGCGCGGCGGGCCCGCGTCGCGCGCCAGGACTGCTCGCGGTTCTGGTAGGTCCGAATCGCGCGCAGGAAGTCGATTTTGCGGAACTCGGGCCAGTAGGGCGTACAGAAGAAGGTCGCGGCCTCGTTCCCGTTGGCGTGCCAGGGGAGGAAGTTCGAGGTGCGCTCGGCGCCGCCGGTGCGGACGATGAGGTCGACGTCCCGCGTCGGCCCCTCGTAGAGGTACTCCTCGATGGTATCCGCGTCGACGGCCACGGGGTCGAGCGTGCCGGCCTCGACGCGGTCGGCGATGTCGCGGGCCGCGCCAAGCAACTCCGCGCGGCCGCCGTAGGCCAGGGCGATGTTGAGGTTGAGGCGGTCGTACTCCCCGGTCCGGGACTCAGCGTAGTCGATGGCTTCACGGACGCGTTCGGGCAGCATGTCCGTCTCGCCGATGGCGCGGATACAGACCTCGGCATCGTGGACCCGGTCGGCGTCGGCGAAGCCCCGGAGCTTTTCCTCGACGAGGTCGAAAAGATACTCGCGTTGCTCTTTCGGGCGGTCGAAGTTCTCCGTCGAGAAGGTGTACAGCGTCACTTCGTCGATGCCGAGGTCGTCACACCAGTGTAATAGCTCCTCCGCCGTCTCGACGCCCTCGCTGTGCCCCTGGCTCGTCTCGACGCCCTGTTTGCGGGCGTAGCGCCGGTTCCCGTCCATGATGACCGCGACGTGGTTCGGCGTCCCAGACAGCTCTCGCCGCAGCACCCGCTCGTACGCGCCGTAGCCCAACCGTTCTAGCCGCTCTCGCATCACCAGTAGCATATCAACGAACCGATAAGGGGTTTGTGGCTCGGCGGCCGGCGTGCGAAGGCCCCACATAGATTTATTAGGCGGGGGCGAGAACCGGAAAGCGCAATGGCGACCGGTACGGTAGACTTCTTCAACGACACAGGCGGTTACGGATTCATCGACACGGAGGACGCCGACGAGGACGTCTTCTTCCACATGGAGGACGTGGGCGGCCCTGACCTAGAGGAGGGCCAGGAGGTCGAGTTCGACATCGAACAGGCGGAGAAGGGTCCGCGCGCGAAGAACCTCACGAGGCTGTAACAATGGCGACAGGCACGGTCGACTTCTTCAACGACACCGGCGGGTACGGCTTCATCGACACCGAGGACTCCGAGGAGGACGTCTTCTTCCACATGGAGGACGTCGGCGGGCCCGACCTGGAGGAGGGTCAGGAGGTCGAGTTCGACATCGTCCAGGCCGACAAGGGGCCACGCGCCGAGAACGTGACGCGGTTATAGGCGACCGACCACGGGCTCGCCGGAGCCCGCCCCGCAATCCGAAGCCGGTAAGAGCGTCGCCGGCCCAGCCACGGGTATGAGCGACGGCGACGCACTCGACGAGGACCTCTATCGGCGGACCAAGCAACTCCTGGAACCCGGCGAGATACAGCTCAACGGGGCGGTCGTCCACACGGAGTACGACAACAGCGAGGAGATAGAGATGATGCAGGCGACCATCGACGTCGGGGAGCGCATCGCCGAGGGGTACGGTATCGACCCGACGGAGACGTTCGTCTACTCGGGCAGCGACGACCCGCAGTTCTCCTCGAACCAGCACCAGGGGCTCACCCTCGAGGGCGAGGAGTTCGTCTGGGAGTGCCAGCAGCTTCTCCGTAACGGCTCGTTCGACCTCGTCTTCTACTACGAGGCCAGCGCCGACCACGAGGCGGTTCTGGACGCCATCGAGGACGAGGGCTTTGCGGTCACGGGCGTCCGCGGGGAGTAGTCCCGGCGCTCTCGCCCGTCTCGCTGATTTCGACCTACCGCTTGGACGGCGACTCCGTCGTCTCGAAGGCCTGGATGAGCCGTTCCGGGAACGTCCCGGGCGAGAAGATGGAGACGACGTCGCCGGCCTCGATTCGGGTACTGCCGTTTGGCGTGATGTTGTGGTCGCCCCGTTCGATGCTGACGACCAGCACGTCGTCGGGGAGGACGCCGGCGGCGTTGGCGCCTTCGAGGGTCCGACCGGCGATGTCGGCGTCGGCCGAGACGGTGAACTCGACGACTTCGGCCCCGCCGACGACGTCCTGGAAGTCCGTGACGGCCGAGTGGAACTCGTCGCCCTCCGGCGCGAACGGCTCGTAGGGGCCGCGAGAGGCGTCCCGGACGATGTCGTCGCGCTCGATAGTCAGCCCCAGCGCCGACAGCTGCTGGGCGATACGGTTGATGTCTTCGGTGTCTTCGCCGACGGCCGTCACGACGAGGTTCCGCTGCCCGGCCAGTAGCTCGCGGACGTCGACGACGCCGCCGGTCGCGAGCGCCTCGTTCGCGAGCGCCGAGCGGTCGCCGACCGGGGCGGTGCAGGTGAACTGTGTCGTGAGTCTGCCCTCGGCCGCCTCGAAGTCGATGTCGGCGTGGTAGCCACGGACGATGCCGTGGCGTTCGAGCTGACGGATGCGGTTCCGAATCGTCGCCGGCGTCACGTCCACCTCCTCCGCTATCGTCGGCGCCGACGTGTTACGGGCGTCGTCCCCGAGATAGTACAGGATACGCTCGTCTATCTCGTCGATTCGGTAACCCATACGGACGCGTATTTTCGCCTCGATAAAAGCCGTTGTGTACGACGGGCGGCCACCGCGTCCTCGGGCTGGCTATCGAACGCCGCTCTTTCGATTAGAAAATACAGGCGGGGTTCGATTTCACATCCGATAATTTTGGACAGGAATATTTATGAATGGGGGTGTCCACACTCCGGTGTATGACCGGGGACGCGACCAAGTCGCCGTTCGAGCGGCTCAAACAGTACTACGATACCGAAGCGCTGTCCTGTCCCGACTGCGGGTACGCGGACACCGACGGTGAGTGGGAGACCGAGACGAACGGCCGCGTCGTCGAGTACCACCACGAGTGCCCCACGTGTGGGACGCTCCAGCAACACACTGTCCATCTCGACGAGGCGTAGCCGTCGGGATGCGTTCGAAGGTTCGTGTCGCCTGGCGCGCACCCGTCGCGCTGACGGGCAGTGTCGTCAAGTGGCTCACGGTCGCGTTGCTGTTTCCCCTGGCGCTGTCGCTGTACTACGGACGCGGGCTGACGGTGTTCCTGGTCAGTATGGCGGTCACGTTCGGTGTCGGCTGGTCGCTCGAACAGTTACACGACGACCCCGGCCGTGACCTCGGCCCGCGAGAGGGGTTCCTGATGGTCGCGCTGACGTGGCTGCTCGTCAGCGTCGTCGGTGCGGTCCCCTACGTCCTCGAAGGGGCGATGACGGGCTACGGGGCGGCGTCGACGCTCCGGTTCCCCGTCAACGCCCTGTTCGAGACGATGAGCGGCTTCACGACGACGGGGTCGACGGTGATGGGCAGTATCTCCTTCGAACGCCACTCCCGGGCGCTCATGATGTGGCGCCAGGAGACCCAGTGGCTGGGCGGGATGGGTATCGTCGTGCTCGCCATCGCCATCCTGCCCGAACTCTCCGTCGGCGGCGCCCAACTGATGGACGCCGAGGCACCGGGACCAGGTATCGAGAAGCTTACGCCGCGTATCGCCGAAACGGCCCGCGCGCTGTGGGGGCTCTACGTCGGGCTCACGGTCGTCGAAATCGTCGGGCTCTACGGCTTCCACCTCGCCGGGCTGGCCCCGGAGATGACGCTCTACAACGCGGTCGCCCACGGCTTCACGACGATGCCGACGGGCGGGTTCTCCCCGGAGGCCCGCTCTATCGAGGCGTTTACCGCCGTCGTCCAGTGGTTCATCATCCCCTTCATGGTCGCCGCCGGGACGAACTTCGCACTGTTCTGGCACCTCTGGAACCGGGACCTCTCGACGGTGTGGGAGGACGTCGAACTGAAGGCGTATCTCGGCGCGATGGGCGTCCTGACCGCCATCACCGCCGGGATGCTGTTCACCGCGCCCGGCCTCGACGCCCTTGTGGGCGCGCTCGAACCGTCGCTGCGCCACGCGGCGTTTCAGGTCGCCTCCATCGTGACGACGACCGGCTACGCCAGCACGGACTTCAACTTCTGGGGCCAGCACGCCCAGTTCGTCCTGGTGTTCGCGATGTTCGTCGGCGGTTCTGCGGGGAGTACGGGCGGCAGCATCAAGATAATCAGGTGGGTCGTCATCCTGAAGTCGTTCCGCCGGGAGCTGTTCACGACCGTCCACCCCGAGGCCATCCAGCCGGTCCGGCTCGGCGAGACGGTCATCGACGAGACGGCCATCCGCGGCATCTACGCCTTCTCGGCGCTGTATCTCGTCATCTTCGGGGTCGCGACGCTGCTCGTCGTCGGTGTCGGCGTCTCCGGCGAGTCCCTGTCCGCGTTCGAGGCGGCCAGCGCCGTCGCCGCGACGCTTGGCAACGTCGGGCCGGGCGTCGGTCTCGTCGGACCGATGAACAACTTCCTCGCATTCCCGCGGGTGTCGAAGCTGCTGATGGTCTTTCTGATGTGGATAGGCCGGCTCGAGATACTCCCGGTCCTCGTGCTCCTGACGGGGTCGTACTGGCGGAGCTGAGCCGCCACCGGCTACCGCTGGAGCCGTTCCTGACAGTTGTGACAGTACGTGTAGTCGGGCCCGTTGGCCGCCCCGCAGATGTCACAGCTGGTCGCCTCGACCGCTGCCTGCCGGAAGTAGGCGTTGAGTTGCCCGGTGTCGCGGCCGGCCCGCTGGCCGCTGAACTGCTCGACCAGCGTCTCGTGGGCGGCGTAGTCCATGAGCCGGAACATCGCGACGAAAAAGAGCGGCGCACCTACCAGTACGCAGAGGTAGACCAGCAACCGGAACGCCAGCTCCGCGGTAGAGATTACCACACGTGGCGTAGGCGCCCTACCGTGGTAAAATTTACACACCTGCTCCCGCGCCGTTTTTATTTACCGAGTCCTCACTGACGGCTATGACCGAAGCGCTCGGACGGGTAGACAGCGCGATTTGTAACGCGTTCCAGGGGGGGTTCCCGGTCGTTTCCCGGCCCTTCGACGCGGCGGCGGCCGCGCTGGCCGACCACGGCATCGACATCACCGGGGCCGAACTGCTCGAACGGGTCCAGGAGTTAGACGAGCGGGGCGTGTTGAGCCGCTTTGGCGCGCTCATCAACGCCGAGGCAATCGGCGGGACGGCGACGCTCGTCGCCACCCACGCCCCCGAAGACAGCTACGACGACCACGTGGACATGGTCAACGCACACCCCGAGGTCGCCCACAACTACGAGCGCGAACACCCGTATCTCAACATGTGGTTCGTGCTGAGCGTGGTCGAGGAGGACCGAGTCGAGGAGGTACTGGCCGAGATAGAGGACGAGACCGGCGAACCGACCTACAACTTACCGAAACAGCAGGAGTTCCACGTCGGCGCGAAGTTCCCCGTCGAGGGGCCCCAGACCCAGGCCGTCGACTGCAGCGACGCCGGGCCCGCGGTCGAGCCGACCGACCGAAAGTCCCTGACGCCCGAGGAACTCGACCTGGTCCTGGAGATACAGGGCGGGCTCCCCATCACCGAGACGCCCTACGCCGACGTGGCCGACGCTATCGGCGCCGACACCGACTGGGTCGTCAGGACTATCAAGCGGTTCAACGAGGAGGGGAAGGTCCGCCGCGTCGGCGCTATCCCGAACCACTACGCGCTGGGCTACTCCGAGAACGGGATGACCGTCTGGGACGTGCCCGACGACGTCATCGACGAGGTGGGCCCGGCAATCGCCGAGTTCGACTTCGTGACCCACTGCTACGAGCGCCCGCGCCACGAGGGCGTCTGGCCGTACAACTTCTTCGCGATGACCCACGGCCGCAGCGAGGCCGAGAGCGAGGCCCGCATCCAGCAGGTCCACGACCGGATGACGGAGTACTGGGCGGTTGGCGAGGACGACTGGGACACGCTGTTCTCGACGCGCATCCTCAAGAAGACGGGTATCAGGCTGAACGAGCGCGCACGGGCCAACGCCGAGTCGGCCGACGACTGATGATTCCGCTCCTCCACGACTTCACGGGCGAGACGGTGCTGGTCGTCGGCGGCGGCCCGGTCGGCGCGCGCAAGGCCCGCCGCTTCGCCGCCGAGGCCGACGTCGTCGTCGTCAGCCCCGAGTTCGCCGACCGGGACTTTGGCGCCGCCGAACTGGTCCGCGAGGCGCCCGACGCCGACGGGATTCGGGAGTGGGTCGAGCGGACCGACCCGGCGCTGGTCGTCGCCGCCACCGACGACGCCGGCCTGAACGCGGCCGCCGAGGCCGCCGCCCGCGAGCGGGGCGCGCTGGTCAACCGCGCCGACGACCACGGCGAGCAGGCCGTCGGCAACGTCGTCGTCCCCGCCACGGTCCGGGACGACCCGGTACTGATGGCCGTCGCCACCGGCGGCCACTCGCCGGCGCTCTCGAAGTACCTCCGGGAGTCCTTGGAGGCGCAGTTCGACGGTGCGGGCGCGATGGCGGAACTGACCGGGGCCCTGCGCGAGGAGTTCAAGCGAACCGACATGTCGGCCGCGGAACGGCGTGACGCGGTCAGAACGGTCGTCAGGTCCGACCGGGTTTGGAAGGCTTTAGATAGTGGCAGGCCCAAAGCTCGACAAGTAGCAGCAGACGTGATTGGATACCAAATGGGTGATACGTCGTGAGAGATGAGACAGGCGTCATCGTCGGCGTGTGTGTGAGCCACGAACGGGCCAGCGTGGACCAGCTAGAGGCGGCCGCCGCCGACAGCCAGCGCCACGCCGTCGAGTCGCTGCTCGCCGAGCCGGGCGTCTCCGAGGCGTTCGCGCTCCAGACCTGCAACCGGACCGAGGGGTACGTCGTCGCGCCGGACCACGAGACCGGCATCGACGCGCTCGAACTGTTCACGCGGTCGGTCACCGACGACGTCGCCGTCGAGATGGGTCACGAGGCGAGCCTGCGCCACCTCATGCGCGTGGCGGCGGGCCTCGAATCCATCGTGCTGGGCGAGGACCAGATTCTCGGCCAGTTGCGGGACGCCTACGAGGACGCCCGCGGCGTCGGCGGTATCGGCCAGCTCCTCGAAGACGGCGTCACGAAGGCCATCCACGTCGGCGAGCGCGCTCGCAACGAGACGGGCATCAACGAGGGGGTCGTCTCGCTGGCCTCCGCCGCGGTGCGGCTGGTCGACCGCGAGTGCGCACTCGACGGGGGGACGGCGCTGGTCGTGGGCGCCGGCGAGATGGGACAGCTGGCCGCGAAGGCCCTCTCCGAGCGGGTCGACCGGCTCATCGTCGCCAACCGGACGGTGCCCCACGCCGAACACGTCGCCGAGACGGTCGACGTCGACGCCAGCGCGGTCGCCCTCGACGCGGTCGAGGCCGCCCTCGCCGAGTCCCGCGTGGTCGTCTCGGCGACCGGCTCCAGCGGGCAGGTGTTCGACGTCGACGCCTTCGCCGAGGCGGGGGAGACGGCCGTCGTCGACATCGCCCAGCCCCGCGACGTGCCGTCGGGCGCCGAGCGGCTCCCGTCCGTGACGGTGTACGACCTCGACGCCCTGGAGTCGGTGACCGAGGAGACCAGAGCGCAGCGCCAGCGGGCCGCCGAGGCCGTCGAGGCGCTGGTCGACGAGGAGTTCGACCACCTGCTGACCCAGTACAAGCGCAAGCGGGCCGACCGCGTCATCTCGGCGATGTACGAGAGCGCCGAGCGGGTGAAAGCCGCCGAACTCAACACCGCGGTGGCGCAGGCCGACTTCGACGAGGACCAGCGCGAGGTGCTGGAGGCGATGGCCGACTCCATCGTCTCACAGCTGCTTGCCGCTCCGACCAGGAGCCTGCGCGACGCCGCCGAGGAGGACGACTGGGACACCATCCACACCGCCCTCGAACTCTTCGACCCCGACTTCGGGCCCGACCCGCCCGAGTTCGTCGAGGGGATGGCCATCGAGGACATCCCGGAAGGGATGCGCGAGGATATTCCCCCGGCCGTACTCGAACAACTGGCCGACGACTAGTCGCGGTTCGGGTCCGTTTTGACGGGAGCGACGCGCTTCGAACGGCCAGAACACTCCCGTAGTAACCGCTGGCGGCGACATCGCTAACAGCCGGAAATCCCCCATAACAACACCGTCAGCGACATCGCTAACAGCCAGAACGCCCCCGTGCTATCGGCTCCCGCGGCTCGCTGGGCGCCGTCGGTGCTTGCTTCGCCGAGGTTAGCGTGTCGGGGCTTTCTGGCTGTTTGCAGTGTCGTTCTCTCTATCAGACACGCCCGTTCCTAGCGGCCAAACCACTTTGAGGCTGGCAGGCCACCTGCCGGTATGGCAGACCTGCTATCCGACGACGAAATCGCCGACCGGCTCCCGGCCGACTGGGACCGCGAGGGCGACGAAATCGTGCGCGTCTACGAGTTCGACGACTATCTGGGCGCCTCGGGCTTTCTCGCGGCCGCCGCGGGCGTCGCCGAGGACGCCTGGCACCACCCCGAGATGACCGTCCGCTGGGGCGAGTGCGAGGTGCGGCTGACGACCCACGACGCCGGCGGTATCACGGGCAACGACATCGACATGGCCGAGCGGCTGGACGGTATCTACGACTGACGTGGCGGGGCCAGACCGCGACGACCCGCCGGCCCGCTACCTGTTCCGCGTGACCGTCCGGCTCGACCCGGTACCGGGGTACAGTGCCGAACCGGATACCTTCGAGACGGTGCTGTCGAAGGCGGCCGCGCCGCCCGGCGAGGACGGCTGGCTGTTCTTCCGGGACACGCTCTGGCGCGGGAACGTCGGCGACGACGCCCACGGGCGTCGGCTGGCCGCGGACGCGCTGGGCGTCCCCGTCCAGTCGGTGTCGTTCAGCGAACTCCGGACGACGGAGGCGTATCTCGACGACCTGAAAGCCGCCATCGCCGCGGACTTAGACGCCTTCAACGCCGACAGCGTCACCGAGGTGCTGACGAAGTATCTGGGGAGTTCGATTCACGTCGAGTAAGGAGAAAGGCTTTACCCGTAACTGCCCTACACTGCTCCCCAATGGCAGACTACGACTTCTGGCTGTTCGACCTCGACGGGACGCTGGTGGACGTCGAGCCGGCGTACCCGGTCGAGGTCATGGAGCGGGTCGGCGACCGGCTCGGCCAGGGGTTCAGCGAGCGGGAGGCCGCGCTGCTGTGGTACGGCCAGGGCGACGCCAGACGCGGCCTGCTGGCCGAGCGGGAGGTCGACCCGTCGCTGTTCTGGGACGTCTTCCACGAGGAGGAAGACCCCCTCGAGCGGGCCGAGGCGACCTACCTGTACGACGACGTCGAGGGCTTTCTCGCCGACCGGACCGACCCAGTCGGCCTCGTCACGCACTGTCAGGCGTACCTGACCGAGCCGATACTCGACGGGCTGGACATCAGCGACTGGTTCGACACCGTCGTCTGCTGTGACGACGACATCGGCTGGAAGCCGGACCCCGAACCGGTTCACCGAGCGATGAGCGATATGGGCGCTCATACCGGCCACGCGGGGGTCCTGGCCGGCGACAACCCCGGTGACATCGGCGCGGCCTGGAACGCCGGCCTCGACGGTATCCACGTCGCGCGCGACTCGCCCATCAGCGATGACCGCTGTGTCCGGGGCGACCACCGGGTCACGTCGCTCCTGGAGCTGTGATTGCCGGTCGTCCGCTCAACTGGCCTGTGACTCGTCGTACCAGTCCGGCTGGGTCACCTCGATACTGTCGTCCGTCCGCAGCGAGTAGGTGATGCTGACCTCGGTGTCGCCCGTCAGACGCAGACTGCCGTCGTGGACGACACCGTCGCTTCCGACGACGAGGCGGCCCTCCCCCGACGTGACGTCGTCGGCCGACGGGGTGTACCCCGCCTCCGACAGGGCCGTCTCGTTGACGCCGGTCGCTTCGAGGACGTAGTGTTCCTCGCCGTCGACGGTCGCGGTGCCCGCGGTTTCCCAGCGCAGGAGCGAGATGTAGTTGAGCGTCAGGGCCGGGAAGACACGGGCGAAGTTCGCGTCGGACCTGACGGAGTTCGTCCCGTCGCTGTAGCGAATCTCCCCGGCGGCCTCGTCCAGGATAGCGGCTCGCTCGCCGTCGATGTAGTAGGTCCGAAGCGACTCCGTCGTGTCTTCGACGTACAGTTGCTGTTGGGTGTCGTTTCGCAACCGGAAGCTGAACTGCTCGACGTCGGCGGGCTCCACGGGGAACGCCTGCCGGTTCCCGTCGTAGGTCGTCTCGAAGTCCGTGTGGCCGGTGAAGACCGCCTCGGAGTAGGCCAACAACAGGGCCGTGGTGTTCGTCACTTCGCCGTCCGACACGCCGGGAACGCTGTTCACCCCGTCGACGCTGGCGGCCGTGTCGCCGTCGCCGTCGCCGGCGGTGGTCCCGTCACCGCCACCATCGGTGGTCCCGTCACCGCCGTTCCGGGCTGGCGTCGGCTCGGCCGTCGCGTCGGGGCGCTCCTGGGCGTCGGGTTCTCCGACCAGATCGGTCGACGGTCCGCCGGAATCGAGCGGGACTATCCCACTTCCGAGCGCGCCCATCACTACGACGCCGCCGACGGCGACGAGAGCGAGCAGCCCGATGACTCGCCTGGACGTGCCGCTGCGGTCCGTCTCCGTGGCGTCGGGTCCGTCGGCGGGCTCGCCGGGGGCCGGGGACCCCGCCTCGGGGTCGGTGTCTGTGTCACCCGCCGCGTCGGACGTCTCGGCGTCGACGGGTGTCTCGGAAGCCGGCTCGGGCGCGCCGAGCTGGTCGGGCGAGAAGGCGGCCACGAACGCGCGGTGGAACGCGTACGGCGAGTCCTGGCGGTCGGCGGGGTCCGTCGAGAGCGCCCGCAGCACCACGTCGTCGAGGGCCGACGAAATCCCGTCTTCGTGCTCGCTGGGCGGCATCTGGACCCCGTCGCGAATCGCCGCCGCCAGGTCGGCGCCGTCGACCGGCGGCCGCCCGGTCAGGGCGAAGTAGGCGACGGCGCCGAGGCCGTAGACGTCCGTCCGCTGGTTCGGTTGCCCGTCGCGGTCCAGCAGCTCCGGGGCGGTGTAGGGCGTCGGTTCGACCTCGTCGACCGCGGTCCGGACGGCCTGTTCGAGCCCGAACCCGCCGACCTGCACCGACGGCTCCGCTGTCGCGTCGTCGAGCCCCGTCAGCGTGATATCCGCGGGGGAGAGGTAGCCGTGGACGGTGTTGTACAGCCCGAGCGTCCGGAGCGCGTCGGCGGTGTCGGTGAGGACCGTCTCGACGGCGTCGGGCGAGAGCGTCGACTGTGCGGCCGCGAGCGTGGTCCCGTCCGTCTCGGGAACCGCAATCCAGGGCCGGGGGTCGGTCCCCCGGTCGGCCACCGCACGGATGTTCGCGTTCGCGCTGGCGTTGTACCACTGGTCGCTCACGGCGGTAAAGGCCTCGGCCGCCGTGTCGACATCGGCCAGTTCGGGAGCCAGCGTCCGGACGCGGACTCGCTGCATCGTCTCGACGAGGAACCCGGCGTACTCGTGGACGCACTCGCCCGCGGTGACGAGTTCGACCTCCTCGAACTCGGTCGTCTCCGCCTCGAATCGCTCTGCTGGCCCACTCATTCCCTCGAAGGGTGTGTAACCACCAGTAAAACCCTGTCGGCAGGCGGGTCGTCGTCGAATCCGAACGTCCCCGGGTTAGCTCGCCTGTGACTCGTCGTACCAGTCCGGCGCGGTGACGTCGATTCCGTCGTCCGTCCGTGTCGCGTAGGTGAGCGTGATATCCGTCTCACCGTGCAGCGTGACGTTCCCGGAGTGGACGACCCCGTCAGCGCCCACGACGAGGCGACCGTCCATCGAGGAGACGCTCTCGGCCGACACCGGCAGTACCGCCACCCGGCTCTCGTTGAGGCCGGTCGCTTCCAGGACGTAGTGTTCCTCGCCGTGGACGGTCGTGGTGTCCGTCGCTTCCCACTCACCTGGGAAGATGAAGTTGAGGGTAAACTGGGTGTAGGTGGGCCGCAGGTAGTCCCCGGCATCTGCGATGGCGTTCGTTTCGTTGCTGTAGATAATCTCGCCCGAGGTCTCGTTTCGCAAGGCGCCGGTATCGCCGTCGACGTAGATGGTGTTCTGGCGAGTCGACGTGCGCAAGACGTATCGCTGCTGTCGCGTGTCGTTTCGGAACTCGAAGCCGAGACGTTCGGTGCCGTCGCGTTCGTAGGTCGTCTCGTACTCGGTGGGGCCGGTCTGAATCGCTTCGTAGTAGGCCCGCAGCAAGGCCGTGTTGTCCGTCACGGTACTCCCGTCGGCGCCCGGGACCGCCGAGGCGTCGACACTGGCCCGGGTCGGCCCGTCGGCCGCGGTACCAGTTTCGGTCCCGTTTACCGCCGCCGTCGGTGTCCCGCCGATACCCGCGCTGTTACAGCCGGCGACCACGACTGTGAGCACGACGAGCGCCGTTGTGAGATAACGCATACTACAGGCGGTTTCGATGCCGTACATTTAGCTGTTCTTTCTGTTCGACGGACACGTATCGGGACGGCGACACGCGCTACGGCAGATAGTCCCAGTCCTCGACGTAGACGGCGTCGCCGGCGCCAGGGCCGTCCTCGCCGGCAGCCACCGTCACCCAGCCGTCGGCTCGCGTCGCCGTCGCCAGGTCCGTCCCCGACAGCGGCGTCCCGGTCTCGCCCTCGAGGGCGACAGGGACGAACGAGCGCACCGCCGGGTCGATGTCGATGGCCGCGTCGAGGGTCGCCTCACGACTCGGATGGGGCGTCAGCGGCGCGTCGCCAAAGCCCTTCAGCAGCGGCCGGAGCAACTGGACCGCCCCCACGCGGGCGTCGACGGGCGACTCCGGCAGCAGTAACACGGGCCGGTCCCGGATTACCGCCAGGCCCGTCTCGCCGCCCGGACTGATGGCGACGCGGTCGGCCACGACGTCACCGAGCTCACGGACCACCTCGCGGACCGTATCACCCGGCTCGGTCCCCGTTATCACCTCCATGTCACGCGTCAGGTCGCGCTGGAGGGCCATCCGCAGGGCGGGGGCGTCGTCGGTCACGGGCGTCCGGTAGGTCACTTTCCCGCCCCACCGGTCGGCGTACTGGGCGAGCGTGAACCCGGCCGTCTCGACGCGCTCGTCGGAACCGGCGTCGTACTCGACGACGTCGTCGCCTGTCGGGACGATACCGACCTGTGGCCGCTGGCGCGCGAGTACCTCGTTGACGCCCGCGGCTTTCAGCAGCCCCACGTCGGCGGGGCGAAGCTGGTGGCCTCGTTCGAAGACGATGTCGTCGACCCCCAGGTCGGCGCCCGGAATCCGGTCGTTGGCCGTCGCGCCCGTCGCGAGCACCCGCCCGACGGCCACGGACAGCGGGATGCGGTCGGTCCGGTCGACCGGCGCCGCGTAGCTCCCGAGCTGGCGGCGGGCGGTCTCCAGTGTACACTCCTCCACGTCGGTCGGCGAGGCCCCGGCCATACCCGCCGTTGGGGCTGGTCGGGCAAAAGCGTCCGCGTCGCGGGAGCTCACATGTCGGTAATTCTTTTCACCGGGCCCGCCGCGAGTGCACGTATGGTCCTCCCGCAGCTCGTCGCCCTCGGCGCGCTCGCCGTCGGCGGCTACTTCTGTTACACCGGCGGCAGCCGCCTCCGGACCGTCTACCACATCCTCCGGAACGACCCCCTGGCGGTGCGTGACCTCCACGGCCACCGCGGCCCCGTCGAGATAGAGGGTCGGGCCGTCGAAGGCGACGCCGGCACCGTCGAGGCCCCCTTCACCGGCTCGCGCTGTCTGGCCTACACCTACGAGGTCGAGGAACTACGTTCCAGCGGAAAGAACCAGTCCTGGAAGACGCTGGACACGGGGATGGGCGGCGTGGACTTCGTCGTCGACGACGGTACCGGGCGGGTGGAGGTCGACCCGGACGGCGCGGACATCCACTTCCAGTCGCACTCGGTGACGGTCCCGCCGGGGACGGAACTGCCCGAGCGACTGGCTCGGTACGTCGCCGCCACCGACGCCGTCGACCCGCAGGACCGGGTCATCGACCTCAGGATAACGCAGTTCAACGTGGGCAACAGGCAGCGGTTCACCGAGCGCCGACTCGACGTCGGCGAGACGGTGTACGTCTACGGGCAGGCCACGTCGGGCCGGTCGGTCGAGTGGGGGAGCGACCTCGTGGACGCGCTCGTCGCCGACGGCGACGCGGCGCCGGTGTTCGTCATCTCGGACACGGACGAGCGCGGGACGGCGTGGCGTATCGCCCGTGGTGGGCTCTGGCGGGCCGGGCTGGGCCTCGTCTTCGTCGGGGTCGTGGCGGCCGTCGCCGTGAGCGTCCTGTTGTAGGTCCGCGTGCGCATCGCTGTCACGGGTCGAACCTGCCGAAACCGCCGGGTTTACACCGACTCCGCCCCTAGGCGCGCCCATGTCAGCGCTGCGTGAGGCGTTGGGGTCGCTTCCCGACGCCGTGTTCGCGGACGTGCTCGAATCCGAGGAGGGCTACCTGCTCGTGCTGGACTTGCCGGGCGTGACCGCCGACACCCTCGACGTGACGGTCGAGGCGGGTCGGCTCGTCATCGAGGGCCAGCGCAGCAAGGACGTGCCTCGGGAGTTCCGGTTCGTCCGCGAGGACCGGTCCGTGTTCCTCGACGTCGAGTTGCCGCTGCCGCCGGACGCCACCGGGCAGGGCGCCGAGGGAACCGTCTCTCGGGGTGTCCTCGAACTGGAGGTTCCGAAGGCCAGCGCCGCGCCCAGTACGACTATCCCCATCGACGAGGCCTGAGACGGGGTGCCCTGTTGGTGAATCTCCGCGCGTACTGGCGGTTCCTCGTCGTCGCCCGGCAGTTCCTCCCCCTGTTGTTCGCGTACGCCCGCGACAGGAAACGGTTCCTCCTGTTCGGGTCGCCCCGGCGGGTCACGAGCGAGCAGCGCCGCGAGCGGGCCCAGTCGCTGCTCGACTCGCTGTTGACGCTGGGGCCGACGTTCATCAAGCTCGGCCAGTTGCTGTCGACGCGGCCGGACGTGCTCCCGCCGGAGTACATCGACGAGTTCGCGGCGCTCCAGGACCGGGTGCCCCCGGCCGACTGGGAGCGGGCGAAAGTCGTCCTCGAAGACGAACTCGGCCCCGTCGACGAGCGGTTCGCCGAGTTCGACACCGAGGCCATCAGCGGGGCGTCGCTGGGACAGGTGTACCAGGCCCGGGTCGACGGGCAGGACGTGGCCGTGAAGATTCGACGGCCGGACATCGAGGACCTGGTCGAGGCCGACCTGCGGGTCATCCGCTGGTCGCTGCCGGTTCTGATGTACTTCATCGACGACGCCCGGTCGTTCTCGCTGGAGACGCTGGCCGACGAGTTCGCCAAGACCATCCGCGAGGAGATGGACTACGAGCGCGAGGCCGAGATGCTCCGCGAGATTCGGGGCAACTTCGCCGACAACGACCGCGTCCGGATTCCCGCCGTGATGGAGAGCCACTCCACTCGACGGGTGCTGACGATGGAGTACGTTCCCGGCACGAAGATAAACGACATCGACGACCTCGACGAGCGGGGGTTCGACCGGACCGAACTCGCCGAGACCTTACAGGAGGCGTACCTCCAGATGATAATCGACGACGGCGTCTTCCACGCCGACCCCCACCCTGGCAACCTCGCCGTCCAGGCGGACGGCAAGCTCGTCTTCTACGACTTCGGGATGTCCGGCCGGGTAGACCCGTTCGTCCAGGAGAAGATAGTCGACTTCTACGCCGCCGTCGCCGACCAGAACATCCAGGCCATCCTCGACGCGCTCATCGAGATGGGGACCCTGAGTCCGGAAGCGGACCGGCAGGTGATGGGCGACGTGATGGAACTCGCCATCGCCGACGCTCGCGGCGAGGACATCGAGCAGTACCGCGTCCAGCAAATCGTCCAGCAGGTCGAGGACACCATCTACGAGTTCCCCCTTCGACTCCCGGCCAATCTGGCGCTCGTCCTCCGTGTCGCGACGGTCGTCGAGGGGGTCTGCGTGACGCTCGACCCCGATTTCGACTTCATCTCCGTCGCGACGGGCTTTCTGCGCGAGGAGGGCTATATCACCGCCGGCGTCAAGAACTACGTCGAGGACCGCGCCACCGAGGTGCAAGACGCCGCGCAGTCGGCGGTCCGGATTCCGCCCAAACTCGAATCCGTCCTCGACAGGGTCGACCGCGAGGAACTGACCGTCCGCGCCGACATCGAGGACTCCGACAGGCTGCTGGCGACGATGACAAAGCGGCTCATCCTCGGGATGATGCTCGCCAGCACGCTGTTCTCGACGGCGTTTCTCTACGCCGAGGCCGGTCTGCTCGTGGCGGGTATCGCCGGTCTGGCCGTCCTCGCGCTCGGCCTCTCGCTGTGGTGGTCGTTCCGGTCGCGCAGAGGCGTCCGGGCCAAGCCGCAGTTTACCCGCCAGAGCATGCGCGAACGCGACGGCGGCAACGTCGGGGCGATGGGACTGCCCGACGAGGGCGAGGACGGCTGAGCAGCGCCCCGTCGGCGGGCGTTCCTGCCGAGAACTGTCTCTTCGGGGGACCGAACAAGGAGGCCGGGGAGAGAGTCCACGAACACGCCCACGGCCTCACAGCCGACGAGATATACGAAGTCCAGCAGGGCGAGTAGTCGACACGCAGCCATTTTTCGGCCGTCGGGCGCTGTCGGCTCGGGGTAGTTCGACCACGCGGTCGGCCCGGAGAACCGCGGTCGCGTAGTCACGGCGACGGCTGCGGGGTCGCCCCCGCTTCGACGGATAGCCGTGTTTCAGACGCCCACACCCTGAAATGTCGGTCGTGCGAGTCGATTCTATGGCCGCGGACCTCCCCGACAGCGACCACGCCCCGACCGAGACGCTGACCCCCGCGACGCCCGACGGCTACGGCGACCCGACCGAGTTCGAGTATCCGCTCTGGCTGCTCGTGGTCGGCAGCGTCCTCCTGTTCCCGGTCGCCACCCTCCTCTTTGGCGGCGTGCTCTGGACCGTACAGGGGCCGACCGTGTTCGAGTCGCTCGCCGTCGTCTCCGAGCGCCCGACCGGACTGACTTTCGTCTTCCGCTGGCCGCTCATCGTCGGCGTGACGCTGCTCGCGCTGGGCGTGACCGTCGTCGTCCACGAGTTCGTCCACGGCCTCGTCTTCGGTCGGTACGGCTACCGCGTCTCCTACGGCGCGATGCCACAGATAGGCGCGTTCTACGCGACGCCGTTCCACCAGTTCGTCGCCCGCGAACACGTCTTCCCGGTCGCGCTCGCGCCGCTCGTCGCCATCTCCGCCGTCGGGGTGCCCCTGCTGGCCGTCCCGGTGCCGTTCGTCGCGTTCTTCGTCTTTCAGGTGCTGGTCGTCAACGCCGTCGGGGCCGTCGGTGACCTCTACGTCGTGGCGTATCTGCTCGGAAAACCCGAGGGGACGCTGCTGTACGACAGCGACGTCCGCCACTCGTACGTCTTCGAACCGCGCTGACGCCCACCCCGCTCGACGGCGAGTCCCTCTCCCCCGAGCGTGTTCAGCACCGCGCAGACGGCCCGGTCGCAGTAGTCGCTCGGGCCGTCGACTCGACGCCCCCGATTCCAAACCGTTTATACTACAACACCGGCAACACGGCGGTATGGCTCGACAGCAGACGGAGGTTCGTGAACTCGACGAGGGCAGCTACGTGATGATAGACGACACACCGTGTAAGATAGACTCCTACAGCACGGCCAAGCCGGGCAAGCACGGCAGCGCGAAGGCCCGCATCGACGCCCGCGGCGTCTTCGACAGCAAGAAGCGCTCGCTCTCCCAGCCCGTCGACGCGAAGATATGGGTCCCCATCATCGACCGGAAGCAGGGACAGGTCGTCTCGACCGACGGCGGCGACGCCCAGGTGATGGACCTCGAAACGTACGAGACGTTCACCATGCTGATGCCCGACGACGTGACGCTCGAACCCGACGACGAAATCGAGTACCTCGAATACGAGGAGCAGCGCAAGATCACCCGCTCGTAATGACGTTTCCCGGCGCGGTCGCCGACCGCGAGACGGCGGCCTACGCCCTCGTGGGGGCGCCACTGGACGCCTCGACCTCGTTCCGTCCGGGCGCCCGCTTTGGCCCGCGCCGCGTTCGCGACTTCGGCCAGCAGTTCGACGACTTCGACCACCACACCGGGCGACACTTTACCGACCTCGGTGTGTACGACCACGGCGACGTCGGCCCCACGGCCGACACCGCCGAGTACCTCACCTTCCTGGAGAGCGCCATCAGCGAGTTCGACGGGGACGGCGCCGTCCCGCTGCTGGTCGGCGGCGAGCACACCGTCACCGTCGCGGCCGTCCGGGCGCTGGACCCCGACGTGTACGTCTGTGCGGACGCTCATCTCGACTTGCGGGAGGCCTACGCCGGCGACGAGTTCTCGCACGCGACCGTGACCCACCACGCGCTGTCGGTCGCCGACCGCGCGGTCGTACTGGGCGCCCGCACCGGCAGCGAGCGCGAGTGGGAGCGGGCGAGCGAGGGCGACGTCACCGTCGTCTCGCCCGAGGACGTGGCCGACTGGCGGCCCGACTTCGACGGCGAGCGGGTCTACTGTTCCGTGGACATCGACGCCGCTGACCCCGGCTTCGCGCCCGGCACGGGTACGCCCGAACCGTTCGGTCTCCAGCCACGAGCGCTCCGCGACGTGGTCCGCGCCGTCGCGCCCCACGCGGTCGGCTTCGACGTGGTGGAGGTCAACGACCGCGACGACGGGCAGGCCGCGACGCTCGCGGCGAAGCTGCTGCGAGCGTTCGTCTTCGCGCACGCCGACGGCTAGTTTCGGTCCCGTCCGGGCCTCCCTGCCCGGAGCCCCCGCTGCTCGCCGGGATTTATATTCGCCGAGCGACTTGCGCACCTATGGACCGACTGTCCTCGTGTTACTTCTGTGGCGGTGCCCTCGACGTCTCGCTCTCCGAGTACCCAGTCGTCCCGAAGGAGCTCCAGTCGGGCGACGAGGGGCCGACGGTCGTGCTCTGTCCGACCTGTCGGCGGAAGCTCGGCGGCGTCATCGAGACGGTGGTGGCGGCGACGGACGGGCCGGGGTCCGGGACGGACGCCGGGGAGTCGGCCGACGCGTCGGCGTTCGAGTTCGAGGCCGAGGAGACGGACGCGGGGGACAGCGACGCGCCGGACGACCCCGGGGAGACATCGGACCTCCGGACGCCCTGGGAGGGCCACCCGGCGGCGGACGCGGGCGCCTCTCCCGACCCCGGGGAGACCTCCGACCTGCGGACGCCTTCGGAGGGCGAGCCAGAGGCGGGGGAGGTGTCGACCGACCTCGGCGAGGAGGCCGCCGAGGCGAAACCGACCATGACGAGACTGGAGTACAACAAGGTGATGCGACTGCTCCAGAACCGCCCGTTCCCGGTCGACCGCGGTGAGATACGCGAGGTCGCGACGAGCGCCTACGACATCGCGCCCGAGGAGTTCGACGCCGTCGTCGACGCCGCCGTCGAGCGGGACCTCATCGCCGTCGAGAACGGCCAGTTCGTCGCGCCGGAGTAGTTCGACAGGGCTAACCCGGCCGGGCCACTGGCTGGGGTATGCGCCAGTTCGTCGTCATCGGCCACGACGCGCCCACTACAGCCGAGTTCTCGCTCGACGACCTCGCCGGGGCCGCCGGCCGCCTGGACGTGCTGTGTCGGTGTGTCACGAGCGCCTTCTTCCTCTCGCACGCCATCCGCGAGGACGTTCGCGTCCACCTCGTACTCGCCGACACGTACACCGTCACCTTCGACGGGAGCGACCTCCGTCGACTCAACCCCGACGAGCGCTCGACGGCCGCGCTCGTTCGGAACGCCCTCGAAGAGCGTGAGGAGGCCATCGGTCACGTCCCGGTCGAGACCTCCCCCGGCGTCTCGCTCACCCGGCGTGGGTTCGCGGCGACCATCGACGACGTTGCCAGTGACGGCGCCGTCGTCCAGCTCCACGAGGACGGCGACCCCGTCGTCGACGTCGACCCGCCGACCGACCCCGTGTTCGTGCTCTCGGACCACCGCGACTTCGGCGACGAGGAGACGGCCCGCATCGAGTCCCACGCCAAAGCGCGCCTCTCGCTGGGGCCACAGCCGCTCCACGCCGACCACGCTATCACGGTCGCGCACAACTACCTCGACACCGACGGGTTCGAGCGGTACTGATGCGCTGGTCGCGCCAGTCGTCCGTGCGACGACCAGTTCGGTGCCGAGTGGCCGCCAGAACAGCTTTGTTCCGTGGCGGTGTGGGGTGACGGGAATGCAATCGAACGCCGCTGGCGGTCGTCCAGCCTCCTCGACCGCGTGTCTGGGTCGGAGGTGTCGCTGAGGCGTGGTCGACCCGACGCTGACCCGTCGGCGGCTGCTCGGGACGGCCGCCGGCGCCGGGGCGGCGACGCTCGCCGGCTGTCCGCTGTTCTCGCCGGGCGCGGACGGGACGCCGACGGCGGTCGGTCCGGAGCGGGCCCGACGGCTCGCCGCGCAGTTCGCCCCCACTCTCTACTTCGACGAGCGCGAGCAGTGGTTTCCCACGGACCCGCGGCCCTACACGAGCCAGCGGGACGGCGAGACCGTCGTCACGGGCTTTGACGCTCTCGACGGCTACCACGACCGCTTCACCGGTGACCTGCCCCCGGACCCGACGGTGTTCTACAACGCCGTCGAGTACCGCGAGTCGCCGCTCGCGGTCGTCCAGTTCTGGTTCTACTCCGTCTTCGACCAGTTCACGACGAACTTCCACTGGCACGACTGGGAGGTGCTCCACGTCTTCGTCGACACGGCCGACGACAGCCCCCAACTGTACGTCGCGAGTTCCCACTCCCGGCGGGTCCCGAACAACGAGTTCCTCGACCCCGACCCGGAGACGCGGCCCCGAATCCTGGCGGAACTGGGCTCACACTCCAGCGCGCTGTCGCTCAACGACGAGGCCGACCGGTTCCAGCGCCTCCCCGAGGGGAACACCTTCGCCGATATCACGAACCGCGCCGTCGAGTCTCTCGGGGACGTCGCCGCCATCCCGCTGGCCTACGGGCTGCCCCGCGACGAGGGCTCGCGGCTCCCGTATCTCTTACCGGAGTACGAGGACGCGCCGCTGTACGACCACCCCGACCTCCCGACCGTCGAGCGCGCCGACTTCGTCCCCGACGACCTGGTCGTGCGCTCGTTCGAGGCGTTCGCCGGTTCGGCGACCGACCTGCCGGCCCGGGAGACCGGGCTGGTGTTCGACCACGCGGCGCGCGAGAGCGGCGACGCCGATATCGGCTACGACCTGGTGCCGACCACGGACATCGAGCATATCACCGACTTCACCGGGCCACAGCTTAGCTTCGAGTTCGCCGTCCCGGAGGCGGCCGAGGACGCGGTTTCGGGCCACATCTCGACGACCGGTGCGCCGTGGGGCCAGCCCCGCTACGCGAACCCGGCGGCGGATATCACCGAGCCGAACCACCGCGACACCCTCGCCGACCGCTACGACGCCATCGGCGAGGCGGCCCCGGTCAACACCGTCGTGGCGACCGTCTCGGCGGCCGTCCCGGACCCCGACGCGCCCGACGGGGACGGCGTTACGACCCAGCAATCGGGACTCGAAGCGGTCGCGCTTCTGGAGAGCGCGCCGGAGGCGGTGCCGACCTTCGGCGGCGTCGTCGCCGTCACGGACGTGCCCGCGGGCGACCACCGACTGACCGTCAACCGAGCCGGGGCGGCTCCCCACAGCGAGGGAGTGTCGGTCGCCGACGGCGACGGGCCGACCGTCGCCGGCGTCGCCGGCGAGATACCGATGGTCGCCCGCGACCGCGCGCGGAAAATCGAGGTCGACCCGGGCGACGCGGACAGCGACCTGACCGCCTTCGCCGTCGAAGACGACTTCGGTGGCCGGCTGTACGACGCGCCCCTGGACGGTCCCGACGCCGTGTACGTCCACGAAGGCGGCGCGTACACGGCCGAAGTCCGGGACGCGGCCGACGAGGTCGGCGCCGTCCGCGTCAACCCCGACCCGACCGCGTCGGGGCGTGTCAGCATCGACTCGCCAGACACCGGCAAGGCCTCGCTGGCGACGTTTCTGGCCGACATCGCCGCGGAGACGCGCGACCAGGTGGCCGACTCGGAGGCCGCCGAGGACGCGACTGGTCGGGAGAACTCCGTCGACGGCCTGACGCAGGCGCTCGGCGCGGTGGTCGGCGCCGCTGACCGGGCCGCCGAGGAAGCCCGAACGGGCAACCGCGCCACCACGGACCGACAGCTCGAACTCGTCGCGAGCCGCCTGGAGCGGGTCCGGACCAGACTCGACGAGGCCAGCGACGCCCTCTCGGAGCCGCTGTCGACCGCCGCCCGAAAACGTCTCGACCAGGCGGAGCGCCGGACCAGCCAGGCCCGCGAGGCCCAGTCGCTCTGAGCGGGGTCGTCAGCCGCTGAGCCAGCGGGCGAGACCGCCCGCCGCCATCGTGAGTCCGCCGGCGATGAACGTCCCGGGAACCGGCAGGACGAACAGCCCGGCGCCGACCAGAAGCAGTATCGTGGATATTCTCATTCGGGGAGAATTTACGAGCGGCTAACAGATAAGCGGTGGACCCGTTGACCGTCACGGGTATGGGGGTCCCGGTCACAGTGCCTGGCATGACCGACGACCTCGCCTGGGAGACGCTCGCCGACGACGTCGCCTACAGTTGTCCCGGATTCGATATCGTCCACGAGGACGTGCGACTTCCCGACGGCACCGAGACGGACTTCGACTTCCTGCGGGAGGGCGACAGCGTCGTCGTACTCCCGCTCACCGGGGACGGCGACGTCGTCGTCATCGAGGAGTGGCGCCAGGCGGTCAAGCGCGTCAACCGCGCACTGCCGGCGGGGAGCGTGGAGGACGAGGACGACGAGCCCCGGACCGCCGTCGCCCGCGAACTCCGCGAGGAGACCGGCTACGAGGCCCGAAGTGTGCGGCATCTCTACACCGCCGAGCCAGCCAACGGCTACGCGGACTCGGTGTTCCACTACTTCCTCGCCGAGGGCTGTTCACCGACCGCCGAGCAGGACCTCGATTTCAACGAGTCCATCCGCGTGGAGACGACCGCGTTCGACGATTTGCTGGCGTCGGTTCGCGACGGCGAACTGCGGGACGGGCGCTCGGCGGTCGGTGTCATGTACTACGCGCTGTTCGAGCGGTGAGCGGCCGAACGTTTATTCAGTAACGAGCGTTACTGAGTAACTATGACGACGGCGGTCAAAGTCGACGACGAGGCCAAGGCCCGCCTCGAAGAGCTCCAGGCGGAGATTCGACTGGAGGCCGGCAAGAACGTGACACAGCAGGAACTGCTCTCGCGGCTCATCGACGACGCCTACGATTCGCGCGAGGACGTGGTCGATTCGTTCCGCGAGTCGACGGTGCCTGCATCCGAGGCTGACATCGACGCGTTTCTGGACGATACCTTCGATTCGGGCACCGAAACCGACGAAGCGGACATCGACGACATCCTCTACGGATGACGATACTCGTCGACTCCGGCGTGTTCTACGCGCAAGCCGACCGGGGTGCGAGCCGACACGAGACTGCGATGGCGGCTATCGCCGCCGTCCTTCGGGGTGCCTGTGGGCAGCCGTTCCTCACCGACTACATCTACGACGAAACGGTGACACTGACGCTCACACGCACCGATAGCCACGCCGAAGCCAAGCAAGTCGGCCGCCGACTTCGCGGCGCCGGTGAGTTTCCCGCGTTATTCCGCCTTGAACATCTCTCGCCATCGACGTTCGAATCTGCCGTCGATGTCTTCGAGGCGTACGACGACCAGCGCCTGAGTTTCACCGATGCGACCACCGTCGCGTACGCCGAGACACACGATATCGACACCGTCCTGAGCTTCGACGACGACTTCGACGGTATCGTCGACCGGACCGACCCGGCCGTCGCCGAGGAACACAACCCTTAGGCGCGGGCCACGCCCAGACCGGGCAATGACGAACTTCGAGGTCCGCCAGTACGACGCCGCGGGCCGCCTGGGCGAACTCTCGGTGCCGCGGGCCGGCGTCACCGTCCAGACGCCGACGATTCTCCCCGTGGTGAACCCCCACGTCCAGACGGTCGACCCGGCGGCGCTCGAATCCGACTTTGGCGCCGAGATTCTCATCACGAACAGCTATATCCTGCACGGCTCCGAGGAACTCCGTGAGCCGGCACTGGAGCGGGGCCTGCACGACTTACTCGATTTCTCGGGCGCAATCATGACCGACTCTGGGTCGTTTCAGCTTGCGGAGTACGGCGACATCGACGTGACGACCGAGGAGATACTCCAGTTCCAGCGGGCGATTGGCAGCGACATCGGGACGCCAGTCGACATCCCGACCCCGCCGGACGTCGACCGCGACCGCGCCGAGACCGAACTCGCCACGACGCAGGACCGCCTCGAAACCGCCGCGGCGGCCGACACCGGCGAGATGCTCGTCTCCGCGCCGGTCCAGGGGTCGACGTACCCCGACCTGCGCGAGCGGGCCGCCGACCACGCCCGAACCACCGGCCTCGACGTGTTCCCCCTCGGCGCCGTCGTCCCCCTGCTGAACGAGTACCGCTACGCCGACCTCGCCGAGGTCGTTACGGCCTGCAAGCGCGGCCTCGGCGAAGTCGGCCCCGTTCACCTCTTCGGCGCGGGTCACCCGATGATGTTCGCGATGGCCGCCGCGCTGGGCTGTGACCTCTTCGACTCCGCCGCCTACGCGCTGTACGCCCGCGACGACCGCTACCTGACTGTGCGGGGCACCGAACTGCTCGACGAACTGGACTACTTCCCCTGCCACTGTCCGGTCTGTACCGACCACACGCCCGACGAACTGCGCGGGCTGGACGACGACAGTCGACAGGACCTGCTGGCTCGTCACAACCTCCACGTCACCTACGGCGAGATTCGCACCGTCCGCCAGGCCATCCGCGCCGGGAACCTGCTGGAACTCGTGGACTCACGGGCGCGGGGCCACCCGGCGATGCTCGACGGCTACCGCACCCTGCTCGACCACGCCGCGCAACTCGAACGGACCGACCGCGTCTCGAAGGACGCCTTCTTCTACACCTCGACCGAGAGCGCCCGTCGGCCCGAAGTACTGCGCCACCACCGGCGCCTGGACCGCTTCGAACTCGACGCCGACGAGGTCCTGCTCACCGAGGGCGGCTCGAACGACCGCTACGACGAGACCTGGGGCGTCCTGCCCCCCTTTGGCCCCTATCCGCGGGAACTCGCCGACACGTACCCGCTGACCGCAGAGGTGCCAGAGCGCACCGACCGCGCCGCCCGCGAAGCGGCCGCCGACGGCGTCGCCCGCCTGGTCGAACGCCACCCCGACACCTCCTTCACGCTCGTCCACGACGACTGGCCCGAGGCGGCGCTCGCGCGGGTTCCCGACGGCGTTCGGGTGCGGGACCTCCACGCGCGGGAGTGAGAAACCGACGGTCTGGGAGGGTCGAGCGACCAGAGACGGGTGCAACTCACGCGGTGTGGGCCGCTATCTCTTCGACGGTTAGCGGGTCAGCATCTCTCACCCCACCGACCGCGGCATCGGAGACGGCTTTCCCCACGGTCTCGACGTCGAGGGGCCGGCCATCGCCCAGCCGCTCGGCGACCGGGTCGAACCCGCCAACGAGGGTCAGCAGCCGGTTCAGCACCGACGGGAAGTGGGGCTGGTCGGGTCCGTACACCGCGCCGGGGCGCAGTACCGTGGTCGCCATATCGAGGTCCGCGATGGCCGCCTCGGCCCGCCGCTTGGCGGTGAGGTAGGCGTCCCGGACCGTCGGCGGCGTCGTCGCCGAGGAGACGAAGACGAACCGGTCGGCGCCGGCGCGCTCGCTCTCCAGGGCGGTGAGGATAGCCGAGTCGCCGTTGACCCGCTCGAAGGTCACCCCCTCGCTCGGCGACTCCTCGACGATGCCGATGCTGTGGACGACCGCGTCGGCGCCCGCCAGCGCGTGGCGGTACTCCTGGGGCGCGAACACGTCCGCGGCGTGCCAGGTCACCGCGTCGGCCCAGGGACCTCGCTGGTCGGGCGACGGCGGCCCGCTGCGGGCGATACTCCACACGTCGTGACCCGCCTCGACCGCCCGCCGGCAGACGCGCCGGCCGATGAAGCCGTTGCCGCCAAAGACTACCAGTTCCATAGCCACCGTTGGTCCGGAGACGGAAACGTTCTCCGCTGCCAACAGGTCGTCACCGCTCGGCCGACTCCAGTCGGCTCCCATCCCGGGGACAGTAGTCGTAGGCCTCCGAAGTCGCCTGAAAACCGCAGTGAGGGCACTCCTGGACGACGGTGGGACCGTCCTCGCCCAGGCCGCGGAAGAGAATCGGGACGAACGGCAGGAACAGGAAGACGAGCAGGGTATCGAAGTACCACCACAGCGCGGCCGTGACGAGCAGGCTCACGAGGAGACCGGCGGCCGCCGTCAGGGTGCGTGACCCGACCATGCCGTCCGGTCGGGCTTCGACGGCGAAAAGCGCCCTGATGTCCCGACGGTGACCGTCGGCTCTCTCCGTGTGTGGCTCATTCACATACGACGGTCAGATTTAACAGCCGGCGGCCGGAATCATGACTCATGGTCCCCCACTCAGACGATTCCCGCGGTTGCATGAAGTGCGGACACACGGAGACGGAGGTCGGCGAAATCTCCACGACCGGCGGCGGCCTCTCGAAGATGTTCGACATCCAGACGAACAGCTTCAAGGTGGTCACCTGTACCAACTGCGGCTACTCGGAACTCTACCGCGACCGGACCGCCGGCAGCAGCGACATCGTGGACGTCTTCCTCGGCTGATGGCGGCGGCCAGCGCCCTGTTTGCGGTCCTCGTCCTCCTGCTGGCCGTCGGCGCGCCGCTGGCCCTGTTCGCGCTGGTCCGGGCCGAACGCGACGAGCGCGAGACGATGGACCGCGCTGAGGCCGAGCGGACGGTGCGCCGGGACAGGTAGCTCTCACGGTCCGACGACGGCGGTCCGCCAAAGGCAAGATAGTTGGTCGCCCGTGGCTCAAAGCCACTATGACCGATTACTTCGAGGTCCACGAGCGCGACGGGGCCGCACGAATCGGCGAGTTGCGCCTCGCCGAGTCCGTGCCGACGCCCGCCCTCGTCGACGACGTGGACGCCGACACGCCGGGGCGGGTACACACCGTCCTCCGCGACGCCGGGGGCCGCTGGCCGAGCGAGCCCGACCCCCCCGAGGGCGACGACGCGGCGGTGACAGTACTCCCCCATCGTGGCCTGCCCGCCGGCACGCCCGACGAGGTGGCCGAGGCCTTCGCCGACGACTACCCCGACGCCGACTTCCCGAGCGGCGCCGTCGTCTCGCCGACGACCGCCGGCGACCACGCTGCCGACGTGACGGTGCTGTCGGGTGCGACGGGCTACGTCGGCCACGGCTCGGCCTTCGTAGACGCCGTCACGACGGTCAACGACGCCGTCCCCGCCGACACCGCGCTCTACCTGCCGGGCGTCGCTACGCCCCGGAACGTCGCGACGCTGGTCTATGCCGGTGTCGACCTCGTGGACCCACACCGGGCCGTCGTCCGGGGCACCGAGGGCCGCTATCTGACGACGGACGAGGCGTACTTCCTCGAAGACCTGGAGGAACTGCCGTGTGCCTGCCCGGCCTGTCAGGGGTCCCGCGAGGAGTTCGACCGCAGCGACTGCGCCGAACACAACGTCCGCGCGCTCGCCGCGGAACTCGCCCGCGTCCGCCGCCGGATTCGTGACGGCCGCCTGCGGGACTACGTCGAGGGACAGGCCCGCCAGGACAACTGGCTCACGGCGACGGTCCGGATTCTCGACCAGCGCTACGGCTACGTCGAACAGCGAACGCCGCTCATCCGCCGGGCGCAACTCGCCGCCGCCACCGAGGACGCTATCCGCCGCGTCGAGATTCAACGGTTCGCCCAGCGGGTCACAGAGCGGTACACGCCCCGCTTCGACGACCGGCCGCTCGTCCTGGTTCCCTGTTCGGCCCGCAAGCCCTACAGCGACTCACAGAGCCACAAGCAGTACCACGACGCCGTCCAGTGGCGCGCCCACGTCGTCTCGATGACCTCGCCCATCGGCGTCGTCCCACAGGAACTGGAACTCACCTACCCCGCCCAGCACTACGATTCGGTGGTGACGGGCAACTGGTCGGCCAACGAGATAGAGTTCGTCTCCAGGGTGCTGGAGGCGTACCTCGAAGACGCCGACTACCCCGAAGTCATCGCGCACGTCCCCGGCGAAGGCTATCGAGAAATCTGTGAGCGCGTCGCCGAGTCGCTGGGCCGCGAGTTCACTTACACCGTCCGAGACCACCCGACGACGGCCGATTCGCTCGGCAACCTCGCGGCGGAACTGGAGGGGTGGGACACGTACCGGAAGTCCACCCGCGAGCGCCGGACGGTACAGGCCGTCGCCGACTACCAGTTCGGCGCGGGGGCCGGCGACGACCTCTTTGGCGACGTGTCGACGCAGGGCCGGTATCCGCAACTGCGGGTGGACGATAGCGAGGGTGAACAGCTCGCCGCGCTCGCCCAGCAGTACGGCGTCCTCTCGCTGACGACGGCTGGCGCCCGCCGCTGGGTCGACAGCGACGTGCCGACCAAGACCGTCGAGATAGAGCCGTTCGTCCCCCACGGCTCCGTGCTCGCGCCGGGCATCGTCGACGCTAGCGACGACATCCGCGTCGGCGACGAGGTCGTGGTACAAGGCGACGCCGCCTTCGGTGTGGGCCGTGCGGAGATGCACGGCGCCGAGATGCAGTCCTCGACGCGGGGCATCGCCGTCCAGATGCGCCACGTCGAGGAGCTGTAGGCCGGGCGGGGAGTCAGCGCGCTACAGTTCGCTGTCGGGGACGACCACGACCTTCCCGAACCCCTCGCGCTCCTCGATGATCTCGTGGGCGCGTTCGATGTCGCTCATCGGCAGGGTCTCGCGGATGCGCGGTTCGAACGCCCCCTCCCAGACGAGTTCGAGCACGTCGTCGACCTCTCCGGGCGATCCCATCGTCGAGCCGTAAATCTCCAGCTGGTTCCAGAAGATGCTGTTGATGTCCGTCTCGGGGTCCCGGCCCGTGGTGGCACCGCAGGTGACGACGCGGCCGCCCTTCGCGAGGCTGTGCAGGGAGTCCTGCCAGGTCGCCTTGCCGATGTGGTCGACCACCACGTCGACGCCCCGTCCGTCGGTCGCGTCGGCGACGGCGTCGGCGAAGTCTTCCTCGTCGTAGTTGATGGTGTGGTCCGCGCCGACCTCGGCGGCGTAGTTCAGTTTCTCGTCGGTGCTCGCGGTCGCGTACACCTCCGCGCCGAGGTAGTCTGCTATCTGGACGGCGGCGTGGCCGACCCCGCCGCTGGCGCCGAGGACCAGGATGGATTCGCCGGGCCGGAGCTGCGCGCGGGTGACGAGCATCCGCCAGGCCGTCTGGAAGACGAGCGGCGCCGCGGCCGCAATCTCCCAGTCCACGTGGTCTGGAACGGGAACGAGATTGTCGGCGGGCACCGCCGCCTGCTCGCTGTGGACGCCGCGGACGTGTTCGCCGATAATCCGGTAGTCCGTACACATCGTCGGCTCGCCGTCCCGGCAGAACTCGCAGTGGCCACAGGCCAGCCCTGCGGCGACCGCGACCCGGTCGCCCGGTTCGAACCGCGCGACGTCTTCGCCCACCTCCTCGACGACGCCGGCGGCGTCGCTGCCGGGGATGTGGGGCAACTCCAGGTCGAGGCGCTCCAGCGCGCCCAGCCCCATCCGCGTGAAGACATCGAGGTGGTTCAGCGCGCCGGCTTTCACGTCCACGAGAACCTCGTCGCGGCCGATTTCGGGGTCTTCGAACTCGTCGTATTCGAGGACGTCTCTGCGACCGTGTTCCGCGAACTGGGCTGCTTTCATATCAGGTATGCGATGGGTGCCGGGAAAAGACTGCTGGCAACGTCCCCCGCGGCCGGTGGCCCCGCGAGCCGACCGCCGCGGTTCGCCGGCGCCCGTCCACCGCGCGACTTATCGGCCGACGGCGACAACGGCGGACATGGACCGGTCGACGCGGCGTCGCTACCGCCCCGCGATAGCCTTCGCCGCCCTCGTGCTTGTCGTCTCGTTGCTGCCCGCGCCCGAGACCGGCGGTCCGGCGCCCGAACTCCTCGGCATCGCGCTGGACAAGTGGGTCCACGCCGGCAGCTACGCCGCGCTCACCGGCCTGCTCGCGTGGGGCCACGGGAGTCGAGCGATGGCCGCAGTTGCGCTGGTGGCCGCCCTCGCCGTCGGCTACGGCGTCGGCATCGAGTTCCTGCAGGGCTTTGTCCCGTCGCGGACGCTGAGCGGGGCCGACGCCCTCGCGAACACGGTGGGCGCCGTCGGCGGCGGCGCGCTCTGGCTGACACTGACGGCGAGAGTGGGCGCGCTCGACGCGGACGACCGAGCGTAGCGGCTTTACGTGCCCGTCGGCAAGAGCGGCGTAATGAGCAAGCCCAGTCCCGACGTGTACGAGCAGGGCAAGGGGATGGACGCCCACAACGCGGTGATGCGCGAGGTCCGCTCGCGCAACGATTCCACCTACGACCCCCGCGAGCCCACGCGCGTCTGGCTCGACGAGGACAACACGCCCGACGGCGTCTACCAGTCACTGACTATCATCCTGAACACCGGCGGCTGCCGGTGGGCCCGCGCCGGCGGCTGTACGATGTGTGGCTACGTCGCCGAGTCCGTCGAGGGCGGACAGGTAGCCCACGAGGACCTCATGGCCCAGATACAGCACTGCCTGGACCACGAGGAAGAGAACGCAGACGACCCGTCGGGACTCATCAAAATCTACACCTCCGGGAGCTTCCTCGACGAGCGCGAGGTGCCCGCCGAGACCCGCCGGGCCATCGCCGACACCTTCGCCGACCGCGACCGCATCGTCGTCGAGTCCCTGCCCGATTTCGTCGAGGACGAGCGCGTGAGCGACTTCGTGGACGCCGGACTGGAGACGGACGTGGCCGTCGGCCTGGAGACCGCCACGGACCGCGTGCGCCACGACTGCGTGAACAAGTACTTCGACTTCGCGGACTTCGAGGAGGCCTGTAGGGCGGCCCGGGAGGCGGGCGCGGGCGTCAAGGCGTATCTGCTCATGAAACCGCCCTTCCTCACGGAGTCGGAGGCCGTCGAAGACATGAAATCGTCCGTTCGCCGCTGCGCCGCCGTCGACGGCTGTCACACCGTCTCGATGAACCCCTGTAACGTCCAGCGCTACACGATGGTCGAGGAGCTCTACCACGACGGCGGCTACCGGCCGCCGTGGCTCTGGTCGGTCGCCGACGTGCTGGAATCCACCGCGGACGAGGACGTCATCGTCGTCTCGGACCCCGTCGGCCACGGCAGCGACCGCGGCCCGCACAACTGCGGGGAGTGTGACGACCGGGTCCAGCGCGCCGTCAAGGACTTCGACCTGCGCCAGGACCCCAGCGTCTTCGAGCAGGTCAGCTGTGACTGTGAGGCGACCTACGAGGCCGTCCTGGCACGCGAGCACAGCTACGCCTCGCCGCTGGCGCGGTAGCTCCGGGAGTGAGATACGATGGATGACGTCGTCGACACGACTGGACTGGGCCCGTCGACGCTCCTGGCCGGGGTCGGCGCGGCCGCCACGACGTTCCTGCTGATAGCCACGCCGCTCGTCGAACTCCTCGACGTCGCCTTCTCCGCGCTCGTCGCGCTCCCGCTCGGCCTGCTGGCCGGCCTCGCCACGTTCATGGCCGTCGCACTCAACGCCGCAAAGCTGCACCCGGCCCGCCGCCGCGCGGTGTTCGCCTACGCCGCGTTCGGCCCCGCCGTGCTCGCGGTTCTCGCACTCGCCTACGTGAACGTCGGGCGCGCCCTCCTCACCACCCAGGTGGCCGTCGGTGTCGGGCTGGCAGCCACAGCCGCGGTGTATCTCGCACTCGGGTCTACGGGCCGCGAGACCGCCCGATAACCGACGCGGTCTGGGGCGAGTGCCACGGGCTCACAGCGTCGCCGCCGGGTCGTGTTTCTCCCGCATCCGCTCGGCCTCCGTCGCGTAGCGCTCGCGGGTTTCGGTGTCGTCCACGCTCCCGAGGTTGTCCGGGTCGACGGTCATCGAGACGGGGGTCTCGCGGTGGTCGCCGGTGTAGGAGGTCAGCGCTCGCTCCTTCCGGAAGTCCCGGCGGCCGTCCGGCGTCGCGTAGGTGAGGATGATCATGTTCTGCTCGTCGTCGCCGTAGGTCCGTTCGACGAGCCACACCCGGACGGTCTCCTCGGTCACCGCTGTCTCGTCACTGTTCATACGGCCGACTACGTACCCGAGCGAAAAGAGTGTGGTGACGGGTCTCACTGCGTGAACCGACCAGTTTCACTTTCACTCCGGTAGGCTCGTGTTTTTACCAACTGGTATCCAAGTGGGCTGTAGGGGCCGCGGACCACGTCACACGCTCCACTGGCCCCATCCTATCCCTTTGGACGAACCGCCCAGCCTTGCGGCTGGCGCTGTACCCCCTCGGACGAGAGAATCCCCGGTGCAGTCGTTACTCCGCGAAGCCCGAAAGCACCGGCTGGCCGTCGGTCCGCCCCAGGTCCTCTAGCGAGGCGCGCTCGGGGTGGGGCATCATGACGGCGACGTGGTCGGACTCGCCGGTGACGCCGGCGACGGCGTGTTTCGAGCCGTTGGGGTTGGCCTCGGGCGTCACCTCGCCATCGGCGTCGCAGTACTTGAAGAGGATGCGGTTCCCGGCTTCGAGTTCGTCCAGTCGGTCGTCCGTAATCTCGTAGCGGCCCTCGCCGTGGGCGATGGGGAGTTCGATGACCTCGCCGTCCTCGTACTGGCTGGTCCAGGGGGTGTCGGCGTTCTCGACGCGCAGATGGACGTGTTCACACTGGAAGCGGGCGCTCTCGTTGGTGGTGAACGCGCCGGGAGTCAGCGACGACTCGCAGCCGATTTGGGCCCCGTTACAGACGCCAAGCACCGGCGTCCCGTCGGCGGCGGCCTCGCGGACCGCGGCCATGATGGGCGAGCGCGCGGCCATCGCGCCGGCTCGCAGATAGTCGCCGTAGGAGAACCCGCCGGGGAGCATGATGCCCGTGGTGTCCTCGGGCAGGCCGTCCTCGTGCCAGACGAGTTCGGCGTCGAGACCCATCGACTCCAGGGCCTGCACCGAGTCGCGGTCGCAGTTCGAGCCGCCGAACTGGATGACTGCTATCGTCATTCTTGCTGGGCGACCGCCACGTCGTAGTCGTGGATGGTCGGGTTCGCCAGCAGCCGCTCGGCCATCTCCTCGGCGCGTTCGGCGGCGGCGTCGGCGCTGTCGGCGTCGACGTCCAGTTCGAACACGTCGGCGCTACGCAGGTCGTTCAGTTCGAACCCGAGGCGTTCGAGCGCGCGCTGGGTGGTCTCGGCCTCGGGGTCGAGCACCCCGTGTTTCAGCCGGACCGTGACGGTCGCGGTAAAGGCGGTCATTACTGCACACCGGGCAGGCGGCGGAGAAAACGCTTGTGTTATGAAAGCGCCGGCACGGCCGTCCACTCGCCGGGCTGGTCGGGCATCCCCGTGACCCGGAGTTCGAGGGCGCCCTCTCTCTCCCGGACGTCGACGCGGGCGTCGAACGGCTGGGCGATGCTGTTGACGACGCGTTCGTCGTGGGCCGACGGGTCGATGGCACAGACGCCCAGCCCGTCGGCGGTCCGAATGCGACTGGTGACCGTGTTGATAAAGCGGAAGACGGGCCGGACGTCCTCGCTGTACACCAGCAGCGGCGTCAGCGTGTAGATGCCCGTCCGGACCGTGTCGTAGCCGCGGGCGTACACCTGTTCGTACTGACTGGAGTACTCGATGCCGATGCCGGTGAGGTCGCCCGGCGAGCCGACCGAGGCGACGAACTCGCCGAGGTCGTCGGCGCGCTCCTGCGTACAGCTGACGACCCGGACCCGCTCGCGGTCGAGTCGCCCGCCGACGCCCTCGAACGCTTCGAGCACGTTGCGGGCGCTGGTGTCGGCCGTGATGACGAGTACGCCGTCCTCGCCCAGGAGGAGCCTGAGCAGGAGTTCGCGAGTGCCGCCGAGCGCCGGTCCGGTCAGCAACAGGTTCGTCCCCGCGTCGACGCTCTCCACCGGGAGGCCGGGGAACTCGTACCGGCTCCCGTGCCGTGTCGCCACCTCAGACACCCCCGAGCCGGCGCCGCAGTGTCAGTTGCTCCTCGACTTCGTCGGCGAACCGGCGGAGGTCGTCGCGCTCGGCCCGCGTGTACGACCTCGGCTCGCCGTGGATACAGCAGACCGCCCCCAGCGCCGTCCCGTCGTCGTCGGTGACGCGCGCACCGGCGTAGGACCGTATCTCGAGTTCGTCGAGGCGGTCGTTGGCGGCGAATCGGGGGTCGTCCTGGACGTTCTCTACGACCATCACTTCGTCGGTGAGGATGGTGTGCGTACAGATGGTGTCCTCGCGGTCGAGCGTCCGCCAGTTCGCCCCCTCGCAGGCGACGAACCGTTCCTCGTGGGCGTCGACCAGGCCGACGAAGGCCACGTCGATGTCGAAGTGGCTGGTTATCAGCGCGGTCAGGCGGTCGAAGGCGTCCAACGCGGCCAGCTCGTCGATGTCGTACGCTTCGAGGGCCGCAATCCGTTCGCTCTCGTCTCTTGGCACCGGATACGCCGGCTGCGTGGCCCCGCTCGCGGCCGCCATGACGACGTCGACGAGGCGCTCGTGGGCGTCCGGGACTGTCCGCGGGACGTACTCGACCACCTGGTCGCGCCCGCCCCGTGGCAAGTCCGACGGCGCTTCGCCGGTAAAGAGCACACACGGGCAGTCTGGATACCGCTCCCGGACCAGTTCGACCACGTCGAACGCGCCGCCGTCCGGCAGCGTGGCCGTCGTCACGACACAGCCGACGCTGTCGTCCATAGCGTCCCCCGTGGCCGCGACCGACTCGCTCGCACGGACCTCGAATCCCCCGGTCTCCAGCGCTTCGACCGTCGTCGTCCGCCTCTCCTCGTCGGCGTCGGCACAGACGACGGCGGGCAGCTCGTCACTCACGTGCTCGCGTATTCGCTGAAGGAACTAAGCTATACCGCCGGGTGTGCGAAAACGAAGTCTTTTGAATCGCGCCCGTAGAACTGAGGGGCAATGACCGCTGCAACCGCCCGGAGGTGTCCGCTGTGCGACACGCGCTGACCGAGATTACGGTCGTCGGCGAGGACGAGACGGGACTCATCGCCGAGGTCACGTCCTTGCTGTTCGAGCGCGGCATCAACATCGAGGACCTGGACCAGGCGGTCCGGGACGGCGTCTTCCGGATGACGATGCACGTCGACACCGCCGAGATGGTCACCACGGAGGCGAAACTCCGCGAGGACCTCACCGAACTGGGCGAGGAACTCGGCGTCGACGTACAGGTCCGGTTCCCGGCCGACCGCGAGACCCAGTCTATCGCGGTCCTCGTGACCAAGGAATCGCACTGCCTCGAAGCGCTCTTCGAGGCGTGGGCCAACGGCGACCTCGGCGCCGACATCGAGGTCGTCATCGGCAACCACGACGACCTGGAACCGCTCGCCCGGAAGTACGACGTCCCGTTCCACGACATCGGCGACGAGAAGGGAACCCCCGACGAGGAGCGGCTGCTCGAACTGCTCGCCGAGTACGACGCCGACCTCATCGCGCTGGCGCGCTACATGCGCATCCTCTCGCCGGACGTGGTCTTTCGCTACGAGAGCCGCATCATCAACGTCCACCCGAGCCTGCTGCCCGCGTTCCCCGGCGCGTCGGCGTACATGCAGGCCATCGAGGAGGGCGTCCGCATCGCCGGCGTCACCGCCCACTACGTGACGACCGACCTCGACCAGGGGCCCATCATCACCCAGCGGGCGTTCAACGTCCCCGACGACGCCACGGAAGAGGAGCTACAGACCCTGGGCCAGCCCCTGGAAGCCGAGGCGCTCATCGAGGCCATCAAGCTCCACCTCGACGACGAGGTGACGGTTCACCGCGGCCGGACGAAGCTTCGCGACCCCGAGAACACCGACGCGCAACTCGGCGCGCCGGAGACGCTGGACGACGAGAACCCCGACCGCCCCATCGACGGCCTCGGCGAGTTCGTGGCCGACGAGGAGGCCGAGGCCGACGACTAAGCCATCGAGGACCGCGCCTCAGCGTCTGGCTCGCTGCGACGGACGACTGGCCCACGCGAGGTACCCCGGACCTCGATACGAGCGGTGGAACCGCGAGCCGGTGCGGCCGACGCGCCTGAACGCTATAACGCGCTCTACAACCGAGCGAGAGCGTCGCTGCCGGTGCGACGCAGTCGGCGACGGTTCCAGCCCGGCACGTGCCGGGCTGTCGCTTTTTTCGATGGACTCTCACGCCGGATGAACCTGTCGACCCTCCAGAATCTGGTCGATGCCTACCCTCTCGGAGCCGTTCCCGCCCGAGAGTAACTCGCGGATACGTTCCTGAACGACCTCGGGGACTCAAACGGCGCGTCGCCCTCTCGTTACGTATGGTTCTCAACCAGGTGATCGGTACGGGCCTGTCAGCTACGGAACTACCAGTCCTCCAGCTCGGGGGCGGCCTCATCGAACTCGCAATCCTCTTTCTGGTCCTGGCGCTGGTCGCGGGGGTGTTGGGCGCCCGCGGCGTCGCCGGGCTGAGCATGGACATCGCGAAGTGGCTGGTCATCATCTTCGTCGTTCTCGCCGTGGTCACGTTCTTCTTGTAACGCGGCGTCGGCCCCGCGCCGGGGCGTACCGGCTCGGGCAGTCGCCACCGGGCGACTAGTCACATCCGCCCGTGCTGGCTGGGGTCGCCACAGTCGGCGCGCCGATGACAGGCGCAAGCAGCCCGACGAGATGTCGGTGGGCGAGGCGACGTGGCCGTTCAGGTAAGCGTGCGATACCGTCTGAACGACGTCGGTGAGTGAAATACCTGAGCCGACACCCTCGTGTATGAGCTTCACACAGACAGCGCTGGCTGGGCGCTACCCGGTCGGACTCCTCCAGACACAGGGCGGACGGTCCGCCGCAGCGGTCATCCTCGCGCTCACCCTGATTGCGGCCATCACCTCCGCGCTCGCCCACCGTCACATCGGTGGCCTGCTCCTGCGTCTCGCCAAGTGGGCCTCGATTCTGGTTCTCGTTCTGGTGGTCGGGGCCCTCTTTCTGTTCTAGGCGGCTGCACTGACGAACGAACTTCCCGGAAGGCGTGTCACTCCCTGCCGGCGCTCAGAGGTCACGCACGGCCTCGACGGCCGCGTCGAGCGAGGGCGCGTCGAAGACCTCGCCGTCGACGTAGGCGTTCGTCCCGGCGCAGTAGAGGTCCCGTGCGGCGCCGATGACCGCGTCGTCCAGGGGTTCCGGCTGGCGGTCGACGAGCGACTTCCAGTCGGCGATGCCCTCGGCGTCGGCCCGCTCTTTCGCCCCGCTGACGGCCGCGACCCACTCCTGCTGGGTCCGCTTGTGGTACTGGCGGATGACCTCCTTCGAGACCTGCTGGCCGTCGTAGGCAAAGCGGTTCTCGTCGAAGGTGCCGACCACGTCGGCCACCCGAATCCCCCCGTCGTGGTAGAGGCACTCTATCTTCCCGTCCTCGTGGACGAGGTCGGCGTCGGCGGCGGTGTCGGTGACGAGGTGGTCGACGGCCAGTGCCAGCTCTTCCAGCCGGTCGAGGCTCGCCGTCCCGGCGATGCGCTCGGCCTCCTCGCGGTCGAGATAGCGGTCCTGCTCCTCGTACTTCGTGGAGAACTCCACGACTGGTGTCTCCAGTTCGACGACCTCGTCGGGCCACTCGTCGTAGTCGAGGCCGTGGTCGGCCGGGTCGGTCCGCCGCCGGAGCGAGGAGCCGGTGCCCACGCGGTTCCGGAAGACGATTTCGAGGGGGATGAGGTAGTTCTCGCCGGCCTCGGCGTGGTAGGCGTCGTAGTCGTACTCGCCGTCCGCCTCGGGGAGTTCGGGCACCTGGGTCAGCGAGATGACCATCTCCTCGGGCGGCGTACCGGCCGAGAGGGCCTCGCCGAGGTCGAGGACGGGGCCGTCGGGCTCCGCTCGCACGCCCTCGTAGTGGGTCGGCACGTGGTTTTCCTCCAGCAGTTGGAAGTTGTACGCGCCCATCGTACACAGCGAGGCGCCCTTGTCCGGAATCTCGTCGGGCATCTTCCCCCAGTCGAACACCGAGTAGTCGTCCGTGAAGGCGAACGAGCCGCGCCCGAGGTCGGTGGCGGTCGCCGGCTCGTCGACGCGGAACTCCTTGACGCTCGTCATTGCCGGCGCTTTGGGACGGTGGACAAAGACGTTTCTCATACCGCGAGCGGTGGCGCTCTCACGGGGACCGGCTCACTCGCCGACCGTCGGCCGGTGACTCCGCCCACCGACGTCCGCAATCGGCGGCATCGCCCGCTTGTGCGCCGTCTCGACGCACATCGAGACCAGCCGCCGGGCCGTCGCTACCTCGACGCCGAGTTCCGTCGCGGCCGCGTCGACGGGGTCGCCCTCCTCGACGACCCGGTACAGCAGCGAGTCGACGACGTCGTAGGTCGCCCCGAGGTCGTCGGCGTCGGTCTCGCCGGGGTAGCGGCCGGTTGTTGGCTCCCTCTCGACGATGGGGTCGGGCAGGCCGAGGTGCTCGGCCAGTGCCCGCACCTCCGTCTTGTAGCACCCGCCCAGCGGAAACACGTCGGCGGCGCCGTCGCCGTACTTCGTGACGTAGCCAAGCAGGAGTTCGGAGCGGTTCGCCGTGCCGACGACGAGGCGGTTCCGACGGTTGGCGGCGTAGTAGCTACAGCACAGCCGGAGCCGTGCGATGGCGTTGTGCAGGGCGCGGTCGGGCGTCGGCGTCGGGCCGCGGGGCTCCTCGCCCGACAGGGCCGGTGCGAGTCGCTGTTCGAACGCCCGGAGCAGCGGCTGGAGGTGGCCCCGCCGGAACTCGATGTCGAGGTGGTCCGCGACGACTTCGGCCGCCATCGTCGCCGACGCGTCGGTCTTGTGACAGGGCAGCCCCAGGCCGAGGACGCGGTCCGGGCCCAGCGCCTGGACGGCCAGGGTGGCCGTCACCGTCGAGTCCAGTCCGCCGCTCATCGCGACGACGACGCCGTCCGCACCCGCCGCGTCGACGCGCTCGCGGAGGAACGCGCGGACGGTCGATTCGACGGCCGCCGCGTCCCGCGTCTCGTGTATGAACGGGCTCGCGTGTCGCTGTGGGTCCGCCGTCATTGTGGTTCATCCGTCATATTTGTACACACGTGGGGTTGCTTCGTTTAGAGTAATCGGACGGCAACATATACGCCTACTCCTTATACACATGAAACATCCAGTCACACTGCTAGTGCGACCGCCGCCGATGGGAACCGATTTACTTCGAGGGGTGTACCGACGGCACAATGGCAGGGAGTCTGCTGGTCGAGGCGGGTATCATCGTCGCCGGGACGGTCGCCATCTGGAAAGGCAGCGACTGGCTGGAGGCGGCCAGCGAGCGGTTGGCGGCCTACTACGGGCTTCCCGACGTCGTCCAGGGCGCCATCATCGTCGCCGTCGGCTCGTCGTTCCCGGAACTGGCGACGGTGGTCATCGCGGCCATCGGCGGGTCGATGCCGCTCGGCGTCGGTGCAATCGTCGGTTCGGCTATCTTCAACGTCCTCGTCATCCCCGCCGTCGCCGGCATCGCGGTCGGCGGCGACGTCGACTCGAACCGCACACTGGTGTACAAGGAGGCGCAGTTCTACATGCTCGCGGTGTCGGTCCTGCTCATCACGTTCGCGCTGGCGGTCATCTACTACCCCGGCGAGGCGACGCTGTCGGGGGAAGTCACCCGCCCGCTGGCGGTGATTCCGCTGGCGCTCTACGGGCTCTATATCTTCATCCAGTACCAGGACACCGCCGACTACGAGTCCGACGGCGCCCCCGACGGTGTCGACGTCCGCCGACAGTGGCTCTTCCTGCTTGCGGGGCTGGCCGTCATCCTCGTCGCCGTCGAGCAACTGGTCCACTCGGTCGAGGTCATCGGTCGCTCGCTGGGCGTCGACGAGTTCCTGCTGGGCGTGACCGTCCTCGCGGCGGCGACCAGTCTCCCCGATACTCTCGTCAGCGTCCGCGCCGCCCGCGACGGGCGTGGCGTCACGTCGCTGGCGAACGTCCTCGGGTCGAACACGTTCGACCTGCTGGTGGCTATCCCCGCGGGCGTCCTCATCGCCGGCGCCTGGACCGTCGACTTCGCGATGGCGGTGCCGATGTTCGGCGTCCTCACCGGCGCGACTATCATGCTGTTTACCGCGCTCCGGACGGACCTCGCGCTCTCGCAACTCGAGTCGTACGCCCTGCTGGGCGCGTATCTCCTCTTCGTCGCCTGGGTCGTCGCAGAGACGGCCGGGGCCGTCACCGGCATTCTCCCCGGGTGAATCAGCCGCCGGTCCCGACGGTCGCCGCTGGTACCCTCCTCACCGTCGGTCGACCCGACGCGGTGTCGCTGTGGTGGGGGGCGCGGTCGGAGACCGACTGCGGCGTCGACACCGTCGAACCACACGCTTTTCTCGGTCGTCCACGTTCCCTACGTCAATGGCGGACGCCCAGGAGCCGGCCGGCGAGTTCGAGTTCGCCCAGCAGCCGGTGACCGACCAGTGCTTCGAGAACGCGCTGGCGAAGGCGCGGGACGGCCAGCGCCTGACCGTGGCCGACGGCGTCGAACTCGTCACCACCGGGACCGACACCGAGGGTATCGACCGCTGCCGCAAGGAACTGGTGCTTGAGGCCGCGGACCGGCGTCGTGCAGAGGTGGTCGGCGACGAGGTCACGTTCGTCGCCAACCTCAACAACAACGTCACGACCGCGTGCAACACGGGCTGTCTGTTCTGTAACTTCAAGGACCGCTCCGAGCGGTTCCGCAGCGACTACCAACAGGAGCACGGCGGCTTCACGAAGACGCCGGCGGAGTCCCGCGACGTCGTCACCGACGCCCTCGACCGCGGCATCTACGAGGTCTGTTCCGTCTCCGGCCTGCACCCCGCGCTCGCGCTCGACGACGAACACGTCGAGATACTGGAATCCAGCGACCGGGGCGACCTGAACTACCGGCCGGCGGGCGAGTACGACGTCGACCCCGGCACCTACTGCGAGCAGATTCGCGCCATGGACGTCGGGGGCGTCCACGTCCACTCGATGACGCCCGAGGAGGCCTACCACGCCCGCCGGGGGACCGACTGGTCCTACCGCGAGGTGTTCCAGCGGCTCAAGGACGCCGGGCTCGACAGCGTCCCCGGGACGGCCGCCGAAATCCTCGTCGACGAGGTCCGCGAGGTCATCTGTCCCGGCAAAATCGGGAGCGCCGAGTGGCTCGAAGCGATGGCGGCGGCCGCCGACGTTGGCCTGGGGACGACGGCGACCATCATGTACGGTCACGTCGAGAACGCCCGCCACCGGGTCGAACACCTCCGGAAGGTCCGCGAGCTACAGGACCGGACCGGTGCTATCACGGAGTTCGTCCCGCTCTCCTTTGTCCACGAGGAGACGCCGCTGTACGACCGCGGGATGGTCGAGGGCGGCGCGAGCGACGACGAGGACGAACTGATGATAGCCGTCTCGCGGCTCTTTCTGGACAACGTCGACCACATCCAGTCGTCGTGGGTGAAATACGGCGACGCGGGCGGGCTGAAGATGCTCACCTGCGGCGCCGACGACTTCATGGGGACCATCCTCTCCGAGGAGATTACCAAGCGGGCCGGCGGCGGCTACGGCGAGTTCCGCTCGGTCCGGGAGTACGCCGACATGATAACCGCCATCGGCCGGACGCCGGTCGAGCGGTCGACGGACTACGAGCAGCGCCGCGTCGTCGACCCGGACGCGGAGGTAGTCGGCCCGACGCTCGGGCCGCGGGCCGACGGGACGCCGTTGCTCGAGTGACTGTGTGATATAGCGACGGCTGGCGGTAGCTCACGGAAACAAAATCCACCCGGGTGGGCTGTCAGAGGCACGCCCGGGTACGGGTATCAGTAGTTCTCGGACGGTATTATAGATATCACCTAGCCATCTAGGTATCCCCGGGGTGGCCCTGCGTCGAGGGGAGGGTGCGGGGTCCGGGCCGGGATTGGATAGCGGCTCGCGTCTTCGCCCACTTCAGTCGGAGCTGACCGCTGTCGTGGGGTTCTCGCCCCGTTCAAGCACCGCCCGGAACCGCCGGCCGGCCGCTCCGTCGGCGCCGATGGCCCGCTCGATGGCCGGGGGACACCAGCCCGCCTCGACGAAGCGCTCGTAGACGGGCAGTCGCTCCCGAAGCGGCACCCCGGCGGCGTCGGCGACGGCCGCGAGCTCTTCGAGGGCCGGCCAGGCGTAGTCGGGGTTGATGTGGTCGTCGGTCACCGGCGACACGCCGCCCAGGTCGTCGATGCCGCAGTCGACCAGGTCCCGCGCCGGCGCGAGGTTGGGCGGGACCTGGACGGACACCTCCTCGGGGAGGCCGGCCCGCGCCATCGCGGTCACCCGCCGCATCGTCGCCAGGTCCGGTGAGCCGCCGCGCCAGCGCTCGTTCTCGACGACCGGCTGGACGATTACCTCCTGGACGTGGTCGTAGCGCTCGTGCATCGCGGCGATAGCCAGCACACTCTCGGCCCGGTCGCGCCAGTCCTCACCGATGCCCACGAGGAGACCCGTCGTGAAGGGCACGCCGAGTTCGCCGGCGGTCCGAATCGTCGCGAGGCGCTGGCCGGGCGATTTCGCTCGGGGCCCGCCGTGGGCCCGCACGTCGGCCGTCGTCTCGAGCATCACGCCCATCGAGGCGTTCAGGTCCGCCACCGTTTCCATCTGCTCGCGCGTCTGGTCGCCCGGGTTGGCGTGGGGGAGCAGCCCCTCGTCGAGCGCTATCTCGCAGGCCTCCCGCAGGTACTCGTGGATGGTCTCGTGACCCAGCTCGTCGAGCTGGTCGTACAGCTCGGTGTAGCGGTCGTCCGGGTCGTCGCCGAAGGTAAAGAGCGCCTCCGTACAGCCCGCCGCGGCGCCCTGTCGGCAGGTCTCGCGTATCTCCGCGGGCGACATGAGCGTCGCCTGCCCCGGCGGGTCGTAGTAGGTGCAGTAGGTACAGGTGTACCGACACGCCGTCGTCAGGGGGACGAAGACGTTCCGGCAGTAACTCAACTCGGGCGCCGCGTCGACGTCCTCGGGCATCACCGACAGCAACCGCTCGACCTCGCTGTCGGGGATAGTGATGTCGACGTCGTACTCGTCGGCGCCCGGAATCACGACTCCGACTCGGGGGGCGACGGACAAAAGCGTCTAGCAACGACAGTTTGCTTTCCGCATACTGCGGACAGCCAGAAAGCCCCGCTTGGCTAAACTCGGGGGGCCTCGCTGCGGTCCTCACTTCGTTGCGGTCCTTGCTTCGTCCGCCTTCGTCCAGCCCGCCGGGGCTTTCTGGCTGTGCTCACTCCGTTGACTTGTGCTATCGAGACTAGCTTCTCCCGTTCCTGGCCCCGAAGCGTTGAAACGTCCGAGCACGCTACACGGTACCATGAGTGTCTCAGGCCTGTGCGAAATATGCCAGCAGCCCGACGTCGAGCACGGCTGTGACCGGTGTGGGCAACTGGTGTGTGAGCGCCACTGGGACCGCCAGCTCGGCGTTTGCATCGAGTGCAGCAGTCAGGTCGGCGGCCGCGGCGGGCAAGACTCGACCGAGAACCTGCCGGACGGCGTCGACACCTTTCGGTTCTAGCGGTCCTGGCACGCGGTCGGAGCGGTGCGACGGAACGCGGTCGGAGCGGCGCTATCGGTACTGATTGAGCTGTCCTTTCAGTTGCTTCGCCGACCGGCCGGCGGCCTCGAAGAACTTCTCGGGTGTGCCGCGGTTCGCCGCGTCCTCTCCGGCGAAGATGATGCCGCGCGAGGAGTTGACCAGTCCGACGCCGTCGGCCAGGCCGTGTTCGACGGCGGCCTCGGCGTCCCCGCCCTGTGCGCCGACGCCGGGGACGAGGAACGGAATGTCGGGGACGAGTTCGCGTATCTCTTCGAGTTCCTCGGGGTTGGTCGCGCCGACGACCAGCCCGACGTTGCCGTTGTCGTTCCAGAGGTCGGCGAGGTGGACGACGCGCTCGTACAGTTTCTCGCCGGAGGCCAGTTCGAGGTCCTGGAGGTCGGCACCGCCCGGATTCGACGTGCGGCCCAGGACGAACACGCCCTTCTCGGCCCGCTGGAGGAACGGTTCGAGCGAGTCGCGGCCGAGGAAGGGGTTGACGGTGATGGCGTCGGCGGCGGGGCCGTGGTCGTCGTCGAGAATCGCGGCGTACTGGCGAGCGGTGTTGCCGATGTCGCCCCGCTTTGCGTCCAGCAGGACGGGGACGTCCTTCCCGTGTGCGTACGCGATAGTCTCCCGGAGCGCCCGCCAGCCGTCGGCGTCCTCGTAGAAGGCGGCGTTTGGCTTGTAGCAGGCGGCGTGTTCGTGGGTCGCGTCGATGATACGGCGGTTGAACTGCCAGCGGGGCAGGTCGGCGTCGGCCACGGCGTCGGGCAGGCGCGCGGGGTCGGGGTCCAGCCCCACCGAGACCACGCTGTCGGCGACCGCGATGCGGTCGGCCAGCCGGTCGAAAAAGTGCATACCTACCGGGCCGATGGGGACGGATACAAGCGTTTCCCTCTCGGCCTGCCCCCTCCGAATATCAGCGGTGATAATTCGGGCCAGTAGTATTTTATACTGTGTGAGAAACCTCTCCGCATGGACCGCCCCCTCGACGTGGCACACGTCGCGGAGACACTCCCCGACCTGAGCGACGCGCTGGAGGACAGCCGGCTCAGGCCCGTCGGAGTCGTCGTCGGATTCGCTATCCTCACCGTCGGTGCCTTGCTGTCTATCGCCCCGACGACCGGCCAGTGGGCCTTCTGGTCCAACGCCGTCGCCGCCACGCTCGTGTTCGTGAGCGTGCCGCTGTTCTGCCTCGGGCTCGCCGCCCCCGACCCACCGGCAGGCTCCCGGTTTCACATCGGCGTGAACCTCTCGCGCAAGCAGCGCCAGGCGGTCGCCGCCGGTTCGCTGTGTATCACGCTCTCGCCGGTCGTCATGGCGCTTGGCTCGCCGCTCGGGCTGACGACGGTGGTGCTCGCGACGGCCGCGACGCTCGCCTTCGTCGGCGCGTCGCTCGTGCTGACCGGCTTCATCGCCTGGACCAGCGAGGCGCTGGCCGGGCCCGCCTGATTACGTCCGCAGTGCCTCGGCGACCACGTCGACCAGTGTCTTGACTGCGGCGCCGCTGTGGGCCACGACTACGGTGCCGCTCTCCTCGACGGTCACGTCGTCGCGCTCGCTCTCGAAATCCGTCGGTTCGTCCAGTTCCAGCCGCGCCGTCGTCTCGGTCACCGTCACGGTCCCGATAGCCTGGCCGTCGGCGGCGACGCGAAACGCGAACGCGCCCGCCGGCGTCGGCTCGACGTCCGGCTCGGCGTCCTCGACGGAGACGGCTCCAAGCGGTCCCCGCTCTAGCCCCGTCAGCTCCGACGCGAACAGCTGTCCGATTCGCTTCCCGTCGGTGATGCGGTCCTCGACCATCACAGCTCCTCCCGGACCTCGGCCGCGATACCGTCCACGTCGACCCCCTCGCTGCGGGCGTAGACCACGGCGGCGGCGTCGAGTGTCACGCCCAGCTCCGACTGCAGGCGGTTGACGCCCGCGACGGCCGTCTGCTTCTCGACGCCGGCCTCGACGACCGCGTCCAGGACCCGCTCGAACGTCGACCGGGACTGGAGTATCTCCTCGCCCGGCCGGAAGTCGTCGGGGATGGCCGTCGTCGACGCGTCGAAGCCGGTGACCAGTGCGTCCTCGTTCCGTTCGAGGAGCCCCTCGCTGGTGGCGACGTCCACGAGGGTCTTGGCCTGGTCCGGCGAGAACCAGTTGCGGTCCAGCGACAGCGCCACGACGAACTCGCTCTCGGCCATCCGGTCGGTCCCCCGCTGGCGAAACGGCGCGGCCACGGCCGTCTTCAGACTCATCTAGTCGTACCCGCGTCCGGTCCCGGTGTAACGGTTGCGATTGCTAGCAGTGACTGGGACCGTTTTTGGTATAAAGTGCAGACACGATTACAGCCAGAAAGCCCCGGCGGGCTACACTCCCGCGGCTCGCTGTCGTCCGAAAGGTGCGTGGTGCCGTTCGTAATCACGAGAGAGCTTTGCTCTCCCGAACGCCGGGGTTCGTGTAGCCCGACGCCCCTTTCTGGCTGTACAGGTTCGTCGCGGTAGCTAACTCCCTGTTGCAACGGCCATCGACTACACCAGTACCCGTAACTAGCATCGAACGGTTCAAGTAGCCGCTCGGCCACGTACCCGATATGAAAGACCAGGGACGCTCCCCACGCAAGCGGACAGGCGGTCGACGACGCCCGATTCACAAGAAGAAAAAGCACGAGCTGGGTCGCCAGCCCACCGAGACCCAGGTCGGCGGGCAGAAACTCAAGGTCGTCGACGCCCGCGGGAACACGGAGAAGGTCCGCGCCGTCACGACGGACGTCGCGTCGGTCGCCGACGGCGCCGAGACCGTCGAGGCGACTATCGAGCAGGTCACGGAGAACCCCTCGAACCCGAACTACGCCCGCCGTAACATCATCACGAAAGGCGCCATCGTCGAGACCAGCGAGGGCGAGGCCCGCGTCACCTCCCGCCCCGGCCAGGACGGTCAGGTCAACGCCGTCCTCGTCGAGTAATCGCGCAGTCTTCTTTCGACCGTCGCCGGCCCGAGAGCCGCGGTGCCCGCCGACAGCGTGCCGACGGCCGCCCTGATTCGTACAGTGCCCTCGGTAGCGGTGGGGACGGATATATACGGCTATTATAAAGCACCTAAGTCGGCTCTGTCCTCGGATTCGCCAAGACACCAGTGACCGCCATGACCGAGCCACCGACGTTCAATCCGGCACTCGACGCACCGACCCGGCACATCGACAGCACCGCGTGGGCGGACATCTACGTCGTCGGCGACGTCCACGGCTGCCGTGACACGCTCGAACGGTTGCTCGACGAACTCGCGCCCACCGAAGACGACCTGGTCGTCTTCGTTGGTGACCTCGTCCGGAAAGGACCGGACAGCAAGGGCGTCCTCGACCTGGTGGGGGGGCGCCCGAACCTCGTGAGCGTGCGGGGCAACAACGAGCAGAAGCTCGTCGACGGCCGGAAATCAATCGACGCGTTGACCGACGCCGACTACGACTACGTCGAATCGTTGCCGGTCGCGCTCACGTGGGACGACGCTCTCGTCGTCCACGGTGGTATCGACCACCGCAAGCCCGTCGCCGAACACACGCTGACCGAGCTGTTGAACAACCGCTCGCTCCTGCCCGACGGGAGCTACGACCGTCCCTACTGGTTCGAGACGCGCCGGGAGTCGCCCCGGGTCTTCTTCGGTCACACCGTCCTCGCGGAGCCGCTCGTCACCGACCACGCCGTCGGCCTGGACACCGGCTGTGTCTACGGCGGGCAGCTTTCGGCCTACGACTACCGGGCCGACGAACTGGTGACGGTCGAGCCGCCCGAGACCTACGTCTCGCGGTCGGCCGACAGTATCGTCGAACCGCGCGTGGCCGACCCCACGGAGGGACAGTGACCGACGACGACATCGGGCTTCCGGCGTACGACCCAAGCGGCGTCGACCTCTCGGACCCCGACCGCTACCTGAACCGGGAGCTGTCGGCGCTCGCGTTCCAGCGGCGGGTCCTCCACGAGGCGCTCGACGAGCGCAACCCGCTGCTGGAGCGGGTCCGCTTTCTCGCCATTGTCACCAGAAACCTCGACGAGTTCGTCATGAAGCGCATCGGCGGGCTGAAACAGCAGATACAGGCGGGCATCAGCGAGCGCACCGCCGACGGCCGGACGCCTCTCGAACAGTGGGAAGAGAGCCACGACACGCTCGCACCGATGCTCGCCCGGCAGGCCGACTGTTACCGCGAGACCCTCCGGCCCGCACTGGCCGAGGCCGGTATCGAGGTGCTCGACTACGGGGCCCTGAGAGACGAGGAACGGCGGGACCTACGCGAGTACTTCGAGGAGTCCGTGCTCCCGACGCTGACGCCGCTCTCCTTCGACCCGGCCCACCCGTTTCCGTTCATCTCGAACCGCTCGCTGTCGCTCGCGGTGCTGACCCGGCCCGACGACGGGGAGCTGACCTTTACCAGAGTGAAGATTCCGCCGAACCGGCCGCGACTGGTGCCGGTCGGCGAGGCGGCGCGAGGCGACGGGACGGCGCAGGCGAGCGGGAGCCAGCGCTACGTCCTCGTCGAAGACGTCGTGCGGCGGAATCTGGACCTCTTGCTTCCGAACGTCGACATCGTGGACACGGCGCTGTTCCGGCTCACCCGAAACGCCGAGGTGCGGCGCAACGAGGAGGTCGCCGAGGACCTCATCGACATGATAGAGGACGTCCTCGAACAGCGCCGCTTCGCCAGCGTCGTCCGCATGGAAATCGAGGCCGACGCGCATCCGCGCATCCGCGAGACCCTCCGGACCCAGCTCGACCTCGACGACCGCGAGATATACGACCTCGACGGCCCGCTCGACTACCGCGCGTTCACGACGCTGACGGAACTCGACAGGCCCGAACTGAAGCTCGAATCGTGGACGCCACAGCCCCACCCGCGGCTCCGTGACTCGGACGCCCGGGCGCTCGCCCCCGCCGAGGACGGGGAGTCGGGGACCGTCTTCGACGACATCGACGAGGGCGACATCCTGCTGCATCATCCGTACCACGACTTCGGTGAGACGGTCCAGCGGTTCCTGACGGAGGCTGCCAACGACCCGGACGTGCTCGCCGTGAAGGCGGCCATCTACCGGACTGCGAGCGACTCGCAGGTCATCCAGTCGCTCATCGAGGCCGCCGAGAACGGGAAGCAGGTGGCGGTGATGGTCGAACTCAAGGCCCGCTTCGACGAGCAGAACAACCTGGAGTGGGTCCGACGCCTAGAGGAGAACGGTATCCACGTCGCCTACGGGACCATCGGCCTGAAGACCCACACCAAGACCGCGCTCGTGGTGCGCGACGGGGACGACGGCGTGAACCTCTACTCCCACGTCGGCACCGGCAACTACCACTCCGAGACGGCCAAGGGCTACGTCGACCTCGGGGTGCTCACCGCCGACCGCGACATCGGACAGGACCTCGTGACGCTGTTCAACTCCTTTACCGGCCCGGCGCTGGACGAGGAGTTCCGCAAGCTGCTCGTCTCGCCGGTGACGATGCGCCGGGAGCTCACGCGGGCGATTCGCCGGGAGGCCCAGCATGCCCAGGCTGGGCGGCCCGCCCGTATCGTCGTGAAGGTCAACGGGCTAGAGGACGCCGACATCGTCGAGGAACTGTACCGCGCCTCGATGGCCGGTGTCGATATCGACCTCGTCGTCCGGGACATCTGCCGACTCCGGCCCGGTATCGAGGGCGTCAGCGAGAACGTGACCGTCCACTCGCTCGTCGGCCGCTTTCTCGAACACTCCCGCATCTTCTATTTCGAGAACGGCGCGCGTGCGGCCCGCTCGGCGAACTACGAGGACCCGCCGACCGGCGGCGAGCCGGAGTATTACGTCGGGAGCGCCGACTGGATGACCCGGAACCTCGACTATCGCGTCGAGGCGGTCACGCCGGTCGAGGACCCCGCGCTGCGGCGACAACTGAAGTTCACTCTCGACCTCATCCTGGCTGACAACCGCAAGCGGTGGGTGATGAACAGCGACGGCAGCTACGACCAGCAGTATCCCCGCGACGGACGACCCGTGGTCAACGCGCAGGCGATTCTGATGCGCGAGACGCTGAAGGCCGGGCGCCACGAGGACGTCGACGCCGGCCTCCCGGCGGATTACCCCGTCGACAGCGACATCGTGGTGAGCGTCGACAGCGCGTCCGCAGCCGACCGGGACGGCGGGGCGGACGACGGAGCCTCGACGCCGGCAGACACGGCGTCGGCCACGGGCGGCGGGACCCCGTCTCCGACAGCCGCAGCGTCGGACCCGGAGGCGACCACGGACGGCGGGGCCGACGACCCGCTGGTCCGGCACGCCGACCATTGGTATCGGCCCGACAGCGGGACCTACGACTACGCGGTGCGGACGCCGGACGGTGGGCGGCGATACCTGAAGACGAGAGACGGTGCGGTGACGGCGCTCCGGCGGTTCTACGACTAGGGCCGCGGCGCGGCCTTCTGGAGGGCGCTCTCGGCGATGTTGCCGCCGTAGTCGGCGGTCCGGGACAGGGAGTCGACGATACGGCCCAGAATCTGGGCGCTCTCGGGGTCGGCTTTCCGGACCTTGCTGTCGATGTCGCGGGCGGTCTCGTCGACGGCGGGGATGCGGCTCTGGGCGTCGTTGGCCTGCTCGACGGCTTCTTCGCTGTCGTCGGTCAGCAGGGCGTCCATCGCCATCTCGGGGACGGTCATGGCGTCGGACTCCAGTTCGCGCAGCAACTCGGCGGTGTCGCCGCTTATCTCGCCGATTTCCAGGGAGAGACTCGCGATTTTGGTGGCGTGGTCGGCGATGCGTTCGAGCTGGCGGGCGCTGGACTGGTAGTCGAAGACGGTCTCGCGGGGGAAGCCGATTTCGTTGGCGGCGGTGGGGTTCCGGAGGACGGTTCTGAACACCCGCGAGACCATGTACCAGAGGCGGTCGACGTCGTCGTCCCGTTGCATCACGTTGGCCGCGAGGTCGTCGTCGTCCTCGATGAGCGCTTCCACGGCGTCGGACAGCATGGTCAGCGAGACCAGCCGCATCCGCGTGATGGCGTTGTGAATCGACAGCTCCGAGGAGTCGAGCAGGTCCTGCAGGACGATGCGGTCCGAGGTCTCCTCGATGACTTCGAGCCCGACGAGCCCCTGGGTGGCGTCCCGGATGATGCGGCGCTGGTCGGCCGTGATACGGGGCGCCTCGAGCTGGATGACGTCGAAGCCGCTGACGTACATCGTCATCACCGCACGCGTCAGTTCGGCCGGGTCCTCGAGCCCGTCGATGTCCAGGGTCCCCTCGACGCGGTCCGCGTCGTGTTTGGGTGCGAGCAACAGGAGGTCCTCCTCGGCGTGGAACTCGACGACGCTCCCCGCGCTCACGTCGTTGGCCGTCGCCCAGTCTTTCGGGAGTGACACGGTGTACGTCGAACCGCCCGTCACCTGCACCTTGCGAGTCTCCATGCACGTTCGTATAACTCCCTCTCGGTATAAATCCACCTCTATCTATATATTCAGCAACGAGTTCGCCCCTGATTCGACAATTCTGGGCTCTACACGCTTCTAAGAGGTTTCTGGGGCTCCTTTCCCTCGAAATGACAGACTGTCGAAATAAATTCGATAATATCCATAATTGTCGGTTCTTGGGCCCTGTAAGCCGAAAAAACGGGATTGTTCATAATTCATAGTGGTGTCCATGAATGTTGTTGTCATGGCCTATCTATATAGATAACATAGGTATATCGAACCGTCATAGTAGAGTATTTATTTATTTCTCGTCTCCGTTCCGGTGATGTCAGACACACCGAACCGTTCCGTCTCGCGCCGTAGCTTCCTGACAAGCGCCGGTGTCGCCGGCGCGCTCGCGCTCGCGGGCTGTACCGAAGGCCCCGGTGGCGAGTCGACTGGCTCGCAACTCTCCGGGAGCATCCGTATCACCGGAAGCAGCACGGTCTATCCGGTGGCACAGGCCGTGACCGAGCAGTTCCGCTCCCAGAACCCGCAGGTCGAGTTCAACGTGAGTCGGGACGGCTCCGGTGGCGGATTCAGCAACCTGTTCTGTGAGGGCAACTCCGATTTCAACAACGCGTCGCGGGAGATTTCGAGCGACGAAGCGGACCAGTGTTCCGGCAACGGTGTCGAGTACCACGAGATAAACATCGCCACGGACGCACTGACGGTCATCGTCAACAACGAGAACGACTGGGCGACCGAGCTGTCGACGGACCAGCTCAAGGAGATATGGCGGGCCGACGGTGCCTCGACGTGGGCGGACGTCAACGGCAACTGGCCCGACCAGGAGATAAACCGGTTCGGTGCCGCGGACACCTCGGGCACCTTCGACTACTTCCGGGAGGCGATTATCGGCGAGGAGGCCTCTCACACGAGCGACTACGAGCCGACCGAGCAGGACAACACCATCCTGCAGGGCGTCCAGCAGGACGAGTACGCCATCGGCTACTTTGGCTTCTCGTACTACCAGAGCAACCAGGACGCGGTCACGGCCGTCAGCATCGACGCCGGCGAGGGCCCCGTCGAACCGACGCTCGACAACGCCAAGAGCGGCGACTACCCCCTCTCCCGGCCGCTGTTTACCTACCCGCGGGTCAGCTCCCTCGCGGAGGACCACATCGCCGAGTTCGCCCGCTTCTACGTCCGCCAGAGCGCCAACACCGAACTCATCGCGGACCGGGTCGGCTACGTGCCAAAGACCGAAGAGGAGATGCAGAGCGAACTGGACTCGCTGAACGAGGTCATCTCGAGCGCCCAGTAAATAGTGAACTAGTGAGACGCAATAGCGCTATAGAGTAATTCCGGGTACTTTTTCCCGAGATACAGCAAATGGACCCACAACCACGATGAGCAACGAGGGACAGACTCCCGACCTCACAGGAGATCGGGGATTACAGACGGTGCGGGAGTCGACGTACAAATACGCCCTTGCCGGGTGTGCCCTCCTCTCGGTGTTGACGACCGTGGGCATCATCGCCGTGTTGTTCGTCGACGCCGCGGAGTTCTTCTCGGTGGTCCCGATAACCGAGTTCTTCACCAGCACCCGATTCAGCCCGAACCTCGAACCGGTCTCGTTCGGTATCTTCCCGCTGATACTCGGGACACTGCTCATCACCTTCGGGGCCGCGCTCGTCGCCCTTCCCGTCGGACTGTTGACCGCTATCTACCTCAGCGAGTACGCCTCCGCGCGCACGCGGTCCGTGCTCAAGCCGATGCTCGAAGTGCTCGCCGGCGTGCCGACCGTCGTCTACGGCTACTTCGCGCTGGTGTACATCACACCGGCGCTCAACGTCGTCATCGGCGGGCTCAACGGGGCGCTCGGGACGCAGTTCCCGACGCTCGGGCTGTTCAACGGTCTCTCGGCCTCTATCGTGGTCGGTATCATGATTATCCCGATGGTCTCCTCTATCAGCGAGGACGCGATGAGCTCGGTCCCGGACTCGCTCCGACAGGCCGGCTACGGCCTCGGCGCCACGAAGTTCAACGTCTCACTGCGCATCGTCGTCCCCGCGGCAGTCTCGGGCATCGCCTCGTCGTTCATCCTCGCCATCTCCCGGGCCATCGGCGAGACGATGGCCGTCGTCCTCGCCGCCGGGGCCCAGCCGCCGGACGTCCCGCCGACCCAGACCGCGCTGGGCGTCGTCCCCTACGTCGCGCCGGGCGACCTGCTCGCCCTCTACAGCGAGAGCGCGGCGACGATGACCGTCGCCATGATAAACATCGCCGTCAGCGACCTCTCCGGGGGGTCGACGGCGTACCAGTCCCTCTTCGCCATCGGGCTGACGCTCTTCGTCATCACGCTGGGGATGAACGTCGTCAGTGACGCGATTGCGAGCCGCTACCGGGAGGAGTACGAATAATGGCAACAGAGACCGAGACCGGATTCGGCCAGGTCAGCAGGCTGCGTGGCACCGTCTTCAGATACCTCACCTTCGGCGCGTCGCTGGTCGGCATCCTCGCGCTGGGCGTGTTGCTCGCGTACGTCTTCTGGGACGCCCTGGGGCTCGACACGGCGGGGACGACGTGGTATCTCACGTACACGGTGACGCTGCTCGCGCCCCTGCTCGGCTTCCTCGCGTACGCCCGCGACAAGCCCGAGGTGACGGCCGGGGCCTTGGAACTGGTCGGGCTCACGCTCGCCGGTGGGATGCTGTCCTTCGCGGCGATAATCGTCCTGCTGGTCATCGCCGGACCACAGGTGTGGTTCACCTACTTCCTCACGGTGGTCGCGCCCGTCATCGGCCTGTTCCTCTACGGGCAGTACGACCGCGAGGCGACGTGGGTCGGCCTGGCGATGCTCGGTGCGGTCATCGCCGGCCCGATTGCGGGCACGCTCTTGCTCGGCGTCCTCGGCACGGCGGCCGCGTTGCTGGGCGCGCCCGGCGTCTACTTCCTCTCGCTGGTGGTTCCCGGGGCGGGGCTGGCGGCGTTCCTGGCGGCCGAGCGGTTCGACGCCTCCCGTCGGGTGACCGTCGCCGTCGCCGCGGCGATACCGGTGCTGGCTATCGTCGGCGTGCCGCTGGTCGACACGGTGCCGGCGGTCGCACGCTCCGTCTGGTTCGCCGTCCTCGTGATGCTCGGCGTGCCCCTCGGCTACGCGGTCGTAAACACCGCCCGACGGCCGGCGCGGCGGGCCGCGTTCGTCCTGCCGGCGGTCGTCGTCGGCGGCTTCCTGGTCGGCGAACTCGCCGTCGGCGCGCTCGGCGCCGCACAGCCGTCGCCGTGGCTCGACTGGCAGTTCCTGACGAGTCCGACCTCCTCGCTGCCCGCCAAGGCCGGCCTCTACCCCGCCGTCATCGGGTCGGTCTTTCTCATCATCCTCGTCAGCATCTTCACGTTCGTCTTCGGCGTCGGCACGGCGCTGTACCTCGAGGAGTACGCGCCATCGAGCGGGCCACTTGGCACCCTGACGCGACTCATCAACGTCAACATCTCCAACCTGGCGGGGGTCCCGTCGGTCGTCTACGGCCTGCTGGGGCTTGGCATCTTCGTCAACGTCGAGTTCCAACTCGGTCCGACCGTCTACGGCGGTATCGGGGCCGGGACGGTGCTGACGGCGGCGCTGACGCTCTCCCTGCTCATCCTTCCAATCGTCGTCATCTCCGCCCAGGAGGCGATTCGCTCGGTGCCGGACTCGCTTCGCCAGGCGTCCTACGGCATGGGTGCGACCCGCTGGCAGACCATCCGGAACGTCGTCCTCCCCCGGTCGCTCCCGGGCATCCTGACGGGGACGATTCTGGCGCTGGGCCGGGCCATCGGCGAGACTGCGCCCCTGATTATGATCGGCGCCGTCGGGACGAAGTACACGCCGCCGGGCGGGCTCTTCGATACGCTCACGGCGATGCCGATGCAGATATACACCTGGGCGTTCCTCCCGTCGGCGGAGTTCCGCTACGGCGTCGTCGCGGCCGGCGTCGTCACGCTGCTCATCGTCCTGCTGTCGATGAACAGCGTCGCGATTCTCGTCCGCAATAAATACCAACAGGAGGCTTACTAATGACAACAGAGAACACGGCGACCGAGACCGAGGCCGACGACGAACAGACAGAGTCACTCGTTACGACCGACCCGGGGAAGGGCGGGCTCAGCGAGAACGACGACCGCGGTGTGGTCACGACGACCGACACCATCATCGAGTCCCGCGACCTCGACGTGTTCTACGGCGAGACACAGGCCTTGCAGGACATCGACCTGGCCATCCCCGAGAACCAGGTCACCGCGATGATAGGCCCCTCCGGCTGTGGCAAGTCCACGTTCCTGCGGTGTATCAACCGGATGAACGACCTCATCGACATCGCCCGCGTCGACGGCGAACTCACGTTCAACGGCAAGAACGTCTACGACGAGGACGTCGACCCGGTCGCCCTGCGCCGCCGAATCGGGATGGTGTTCCAGCACCCCAACCCGTTCCCAAAGAGCATCTACGACAACGTCGCCTACGGGCTGCGCACGCAGAACAAGACCGAGGACATGGACGCGGTCATCGAGGAGTCACTGAAGAAGGCCGCGCTGTGGGACGAGGTCAAGGACCGCCTCGACGAGTCCGCACTCGACCTCTCGGGCGGCCAGCAGCAGCGGCTCTGTATCGCCCGCGCCATCGCCGTCGACCCCGAGGTCGTCCTGATGGACGAGCCGGCCTCCGCGCTCGACCCCATCGCCACCTCACAGATCGAAGACCTCATCGAGGAACTCGCCGAGGAGTACACGGTCGTCATCGTCACCCACAACATGCAACAGGCCGCGCGCATCTCCGATAAGACGGCCGTCTTCCTCACGGGCGGTGAGCTGGTGGAGTTCGACGACACGGACAAGATATTCGAGAATCCCGAGAGCCAGCGCGTCGAGGACTACATCACCGGCAAGTTCGGATAAGGCCGGGTCGTCCGTCCGGAGGCGCTCGCCCGACCGGCCGCCGTTCTCTTTTCGTCCGCCGCTGCGCTGCACGGAGCCGTACCGTTCTCACGACTGACGCAGTGCTGTCTCTCGCCAGTGAATTTGCCGTACAGAGGTGAACCGAAGTGTGGCCCCTCATCGCTGTGTCGCGGGATGCTCTGTCTCCTCGGGCGTCTCGGCTCCCGGTTCCTCGCCGTCGTTCTCGTCGACTTCGAACAGGGACGCGTACATCCGCACCCAGAGACGGGCACGCGTCCGCCGTGGCAACCTATCCATGTGACAACCCCTCCGGACGCGCCACTGGTCCGCTCGTTCGGCCACCCGCCCTGCTCGCAGTCCCCCTCCATCTGGTTCCGGTGACTCTCGACCGCCGAATCTCGCTGCTCATACAATGTTTTAGGCGGGCCTAAAAGTAAAACCTTCGCCCATCGGCTGGCCGAACCAAGTCCCCTGTCTCGCACCGACGTCAGGCCCCGGCGGCGATTTGATATCGCGCTCTCTGGTTTACTGACTGGAGGCTGCTCACGACCTCGCTGTCGCTACTGGGCTGACTGAATCCCTGACGGCGCTGCCTACCGGGACAGCGTCCCCTCGGTGTCGATACCGTACACCGCCTTCGGGGTCTCAACGTGCGCGAGCCGAACAGCCTCGTCCTCGCCGTTCTCTAACAGCCACCGCACGCGCCGGGGCACCGTCTTCGGCCCCAGCACCGCCCCCGGCCGCTCGGGGTCGTCGATGAAGTCTGTCTCCATCAGGAACGGTTCGTCCTCTTCGATAGCGATTTCCAGTTCGTCCTTGTCCGCGAGCACGGACTTCGTGGGTCCCTGTAGCCGGCCGCCGGAGTAGTGCTTGACGACCTGTTGGCGGTCCATTCCGCGTTCCTCTGCCCACTCGGTCACCTGCTCGAAATCTTCGCCGCCCTCCGTGTGCAACTGGACGGCGAAACCGCCGTCGGCCGCCAGCTCGAACGCGTGACACATCACCTCGTTCGAGGCGTCCCAGACGGCCTCGTCGACCTCGTAGTGTGGGCGACCGGACTTGATGGCCAGTGCCGGACCGTCCGTGACGTACTCGCTCGCCACGTCCAGCCCCGTTTGCATGATGTCCCGGGCTTCGTCGGGGGTGTAGCCGTCCTCGACCAACTTCGAGACGAGGGCCGGGTGCACGCCGAGGACGGGCCAGGCCCGGCCCGGAAGCACCTCGGTGGCGTCCGCGACGGCCCCGACGGTGAGGTCGAACGCCTCGCGGAAGGTGCCTTCGTCGGTGGCTGCCTCGACGAGGTGCCACGAGGGCTTGTTCAGCACCAGCAGATGCGTCCCGCCGTGGTCGGCGAACTCTTCGGCGGCCTCGGTGTTGCGGCCCTGGACCGGGTCGAGGTGGAGGTGGTTGTCCAGTACCGGCGTCTCCTCGATATCCATACCCGGAGTCGGGCGTCCCGAGACAAAAACGCCCCTACTCGCAGTCCGACACTCACTGCGCGCGCGGCAGGCGAGGGTCCGCCGCCGGTCCGGAGACCGCTCCTTCGCTCGCGCTTCGTGCGACAGCCACCCGGCCAGCGGGCCTCACGGGTCACTTCGCTCGCGGCTTTGCCGCTCGCATCCGAGGCCATCACTTCGTGCTGGCCTCGCTCTCCCCGTTCGGCTTTTCGGAGACCGCTCGCTACGCTCGCGGCCTCCCTACTCCACGTCGGCCGAAAGCGAGAGCCCGTCCTGGGCCGCGTTCTGGAGCGCGTCCGACTTGCCGTGTTCGCCGGGGGCCAGTGCCACCGTGTGGACGCCGTTGCGGGCGGCGACCTCCAGTGCGGGTTTGAAGTCCGTGTCCCGGGAAGCCACCACGAGCACGTCGATGCGGTCGGCGACGACGGCCTCGGTCGCGTCGACGGCCAGGCGGACGTCTACGTCACCACTGGTAGTTATCACCTCGAAGCCTCTGGCCTCGCCGGCCTGGATGAGTCCCGGTGAGGCGTTCTCGTCCAGGTAGAGCCGCGTCGCGGCCAGGGGCCCGTAGGATTCGCCGATGGTCCGGACCTCGTCTAGGTCGACGTCGAACTCGCTGCGGAGGACGTTCGGCCCGTCGACGAACAGCCCGACCCGGTCCGTGTCGTCGCTATCGTCGCGAAACCGACTGAGGAGGCTCATATCGGCTTCTCGCCGGCGATTGGATTTAGCTCTGGTGTTTCGGGTCGCCCCCCGACTCACCGACGATAAACCAGAAGCCGCTATATCGAATACCGACAGGGCCGCCGGTCGGGCCTTCGTCCACGTACCGACTCGGCGCGTGTCTGCTCCCGGTCGTGCTGGTACGTGGCGCAGACGAGGCGGGTCCGATACCGGTCGCAGCCGTCGACGCACCCGAGGCCGTCGATGCGAGACCCACCCCGTCGGGTGTGACGTGTCAGCACTTCGGGGCCGCTCCCGGAAGACGGTCCACCGGGGTGTCCCCGATGCGGTGCACCCTGCTGAGCCATGGCGAGTTTTAGGACTCCCTAAAATTCGAAACCGCTTTAATCTTTTAGGTTGGCCTAAACAGTATGGCGAACGAAACTGCTAGCTATCGGGTATCGACGCGGTCGGAGGGCAATCGATGACGGACGACGGACTGACCCGGAGAGCGACGCTCGAATACGGCGGGACGCTGGCGGCCGGGATGGCTATGGCCGGTTGTTCGGAGACCGCTGACACCGGCGAGTCCGGGACGCCGAGCGGGGCGTACACGGCCTCGATTTCGCCGATGGGGGAGGTATCCTTCGACGAACCGCCCGAGACCGTCTTCACGCGGCTCACCCACCACGCGGACATGGCGTTCGCCCTGGGTCGGGGCGACAGCCTCACCGCGATGCACGCGCCCGACTACTACGACGGGCTGTGGAACCAGTTCGTCGCGCGGCTCCCAGGGGTCTCGCTCGACTGGGCGGGGCTGTACTCCTCGTGGCAGCCGACGAAGGAGAAACTGTACGCGCTCGACAGCGACGTCCACCTGGCCGACCCGGCCTGGATAACCAAACAGGACGTCTGGAGCGAGTCCGACATCGACGAGATAGGGTCGAAGGTCTCGCCGTGGTTCGGCAACTCGCTCAGCGACACCCACCAGGAGCCCGCCCCGGCCTACGCCGACGGCTACGAGTACTACACCCTCTGGGAGCAGTTCGAAATCGTCTCGCGAGCGTTTCAGGAACAGGAGCGCTACGAGGCGCTTTCGGCGGTCCACGACGACCTGCTGTCGACCATCGAGTCCGGGCTACCGGCCGAGTCCGAGCGCCCCTCCGCGGTGATGATAGCGTCCCACCAGATGGAGGAGATTTACGCCTACACGCTGTCGAATCCGGGCTTCCTGACCTCGCACACGCGGCCACTCGGCGCGCGGGACGCCTTCGAGGGGTCGGTCGAGTCCGCGAGCATCGTCGACTACGAGACGCTGGTCGAGGCCGACCCCGACGTGATACTGTTCCTGGGCGGGTTCGAACCGGGGACGAGCATCGAACAGCGGCGCGAACTGTTCCGGGAGGACCCGGTCGCCTCGGAGATGACCGCGGTACAGGAAGAGCGCGTCTACCCCCAGGGCGCGCGCTACCAGGGGCCGATACTGAACCTCTTCCAGCTGGAGATGACCGCCAAGCAGCTCTACCCCGACGTCTTCGGCGAGTGGCCCCGCTACGAGTCGGGGCCGTACCCGGAGATACCCGCCGACGAACGGCTTTTCGACCGCCAGCGCGTCGCCGACGTGATAAACGGAACGCTCTGAGATGCGCGGGGAACCCGACTCCGGGAGCGCGGCGACCGGCCGGCGGGAGTGCTGGCTGGGTTGGGTCGATGGCTCGCTGGCGACCCTCTGCCTGACGAGTCTGGCCGTCGTCCTCGCCGGCGGACTCGTCCAGGTGAGCAACGGCGCTTACTCGATGACCATCGCCGATGCGTGGGGCGCCGTGTTCAACCCGAACGTCGTCTTCAGCCTGCAGGCGTGGGACGCGTTCCTCTGGGGGACGGAGATGCCGGAGATGACCACGGAGAGCCTCATCGTCTGGAACATCCGGCTGCCACGGGTGTTCGTCGCTATCCTCGTGGGGATGAACCTCGCCGTCTCGGGGGCCATCTTCCAGGCGGTCACACGCAACGAACTCGCCAGTCCGTTCGTCCTCGGCGTCTCCTCGGGCGCGGGGCTGATGATTCTGCTCACGCTGTTCGTGTTCACCGGACTGTCGGCGTTCCTGCCGCTGGCGGCGGCGCTGGGCGGGGCCGTGGCCTTCCTCGTCGTCTACGCCATCGCCTGGAAGAACGGGACCTCGCCGGTCAGACTCGTGTTAGCGGGGGTCATCGTCGGGACGATATGCCAGTCGTTCCAGACGGCGCTCTTTTTCTTCGCCGACGACCTCGGCGTGGTCCAGAGCGCCATCGCGTGGACGACCGGGTCGCTGACGGGGACCGATTGGGAGCAGGTCAGGATGGCCCTGCCCTGGACGGTCGTCGCGATGGGGCTGGCGCTTGTCGGTTCCCGGCAACTGAACGTCCTGTTGCTGGGCGAGCGGACCGCGAACGCGCTCGGGATGTCCGTCGAGAAGGTCCGCTTTGCCCTCTCCGGCGTCGCCGTGCTGGCCGCCGCCGCCAGCATCGCCGTCGCCGGCATCGTCGGCTTCGTCGGCCTCATCGTCCCGCACATGGTCCGCAACATCGTCGGGAGCGACTACAAGCAACTCATCGTCGGCTGCCTGTTCGCCGGGCCCGCGCTGATGGTGGGGGCCGATGTCGGGGCTCGCCTCGGTATGAGCGTGCTCGCGGGTTCGGACACACAGATTCCCGTCGGCATCGTCACCGGACTGGTCGGCGGACCCTACTTCCTCTACCTGATGCGCAAACAGGACAAGATGGGGGAAATCTGATGCCGGGGACGGGACTGCCCTCGGAGGCCGCCGACGAGCGGTCGGCGGTCGAGTCGACCGCGGCGGACGAGACACAGACAGACCCGAGCGAACTGGTCGGCGATGACCTCGCCATCGGCTACCCGACGACCGACGAACCGGTGGTCGAGTGCGAGCGCGTCCTGCTGCCGGCCGGGGAGGTGACCGCGCTGGTCGGTCCGAACGGGAGCGGCAAGAGCACACTCCTGAAGACGATGGCCGACCAGCTCCAGCCAGAGGCGGGGCGGATTCTGCTCGACGGCGACCGCATCCAGTCGTTCGGCTCGAAGGAACTGGCCCGCGAACTGGGGCTGCTCTCTCAGGAGAACGAGTCGCCCGGGACCATCACGGTCGAGGACCTCGTCTACCACGGCCGCTACCCACATCGGGGCTTCTTCGAGTCAGTCACCGACGCGGACCAGGCGGCCGTAGACCGCGCCATCGACCTCGCCGGCGTCGACCACCTCCGCGAGAGCGAGATGACTAACCTCAGTGGCGGGCAGAAACAGCTCGCCTGGATAGCGATGGTGCTGGCCCAGGAGACCGACGTGCTGTTGCTCGACGAGCCGACGACGTTTCTGGACCTCCACCACCAGCTACGCGTCCTGTCGGTCGTCCGGACGCTGAACCGCGAGGCGGGCGTCACCGTCGGCATCGTGCTCCACGACATCGGTCAGGCGGCCCGCTTTGCCGACAATCTCATCGCCATGCAGGACGGGTCGCTGTACGACTGGGGGCCGCCAAAGGAGGTCGTCACCGAGCAGTTGCTGGCCGACGTGTTCCGCGTCGACGCGACCGTCGACGGCGAGAGTCCGACCGGCCCGCACATCGCCCCGCACAGCGCAATCGAGGAGTAACGGGTGTCGACTGACGGCGAACCGACGGCCGAGACGGCCCCATCGTCGAGCGTGGCGACCACGAGGAACTGTTAGCGGCTGACGGGCTCTACGCGACGCTGCGGGCGTCCAGACCGGCGATATCGACGACCTGTCTCAGTCGGTCGCCCCAGGGGCGACACTATGATTCGGGGCCACGAGCGGAAGTCGCCGGCTGCGTTCCGCGATGTCGTGCTGGGGTACATGCGCGAGCACCCGGTCGGGAGCGAACTGACCGCCGTCCGGAACGGCCGGGTGTACCGCGGCGGCTTCCTCAACCAGGGGCCGATACAGAACCTGTTCCTGACCGAGCGGGCCACACAGCAGTTGTTCCCCGACGAGTTCGGCACGGTCACGAGCGGCGAGGAACTGTTCGACCGCCAGCGGGTCGCGGATGTCGTCACGGGCGACGTCTGACCCTCGCGACGGCCACACGGCCGGATTTTCGCTCCGTAACTACCGCGCCGAGTTTTGTGTCGCTGCAGAGCCCCCGTCATCGCGACCCGACCCGATTTGCTATCGCGCTATGTGGTTTACTTGTCCCCCCTCGAAGGCCAACTCGTAAGGTCGCCGGCGGCCAGTCATCACCTATGACACTTAGACAACCCCCGCTGGCGGGGGTGTTCGAGGGCGCCACCCTCACCGACTTCGGCGGCTGGGAGATGCCCGTCGAGTTCGACTCGATACGCGCGGAACACACGGCCGTTCGCGAGGGCGTCGGGAAGTTCGACGTCTCGCACATGGGCCAGATTACGGTCACCGGCCCCGACGCGCTCGAACTCACCCAGCGGCTCACGACGAACGACGTCGCCGAACTGGAACCCGGTGATGCACAGTACGCGGGTATCACTGACGAGGAGGGTATCTTGCTCGACGACACCATCGTCTACCGGTTGCCCGCGGACACCGAGGACGACTACCTCTTCATCCCGAACGCGGGCCACGACGGAGAGATGACCGAACGGTGGGTAACCCATCGCGACGAGTGGGGACTGACGGCCACGGTCACCAACCGGACGGAGGAGTTCGCGATGGCCGCGCTACAGGGCCCGGACGCCAGAGCCCTGCTGGCGGGGGAGACGACAGTAGACCTCGACTCGCTCGCTCGACTCGAAGTGGCGAGCGGCGCCGTCGCCGGCGTCGACTCGCTCGTCGCCCGGTCCGGCTACACCGGCGAGGACGGCTTCGAGATTCTCTGGCCGGCGGCCGACGCGGAGACGGTGTGGCAAGTCCTGGAGTGCCAGCCCTGCGGGCTCGGCGCGCGCGACACCCTGCGACTGGAGATGGGCTTTCTGCTCTCGGGCGAGGAGTTTCACCCGCGGGACGAGCCACGGACGCCCTACGAGGCCGCCATCGGCTGGGCCGTCGCCGTCGATACCGAGTTCGTCGGTCGAGACGCCTTAGCCGCCCAGGAGCGCGAGGGTGTTGCGGAGCGACTCGTCGGGCTGGAACTGCTGGACCGCGGCGTCCCGCGTCACGGCTACGAGATTACCGACGCCGACGGCGCGACGCTGGGTCACGTCACCAGCGGGACGATGAGCCCGACCCTGGGGGTCCCAATCGCGCTCGCGTACGTCCCGACCGAGCACGCCGAACCGGGGCGCGAGCTCCGGGTCGTCATCCGCGGCGAACCGAAGGAAGCACGTACCCGGGCGACGCCATTTATTGACAGATGAGCTTCACTGTACCCGACGACCGCCGGTATCTGGAATCGCACGAGTGGGTCAGCACCGACGACGGCACCGCGCGCGTCGGTATCACCGACTTCGCGCAGGACGAACTCGGCGACGTGGTGTTCGTGGAACTCCCCGACGAGGGCGACGAACTCACGGCGGGCGAGGACTTCGGCGTCGTCGAGTCCATCAAGGCCGTCTCGGACATCTACGCGCCCGTCTCGGGCACCGTCCGGGCGGTCAACGAGGCGCTGTTCGACGAGCCCGAACTGGTCAACGACGACCCCTTCGGCGAGGGGTGGATGCTGGAGGTCGAGGTGGCCGACGAGAGCGAACTCGACGACCTGCTCGACGCCGACGCGTACCGCGACCAGATAGCGTAGGTCTCAGTCACTGCTTTCTCGTGGCCGGTGCCGACCCGGGGGTCGGTAGAATCGAGATAATCATATGCGGCCACCCGTAACTACGCATAGCAATGTCCGCTCGCGGGACCGTACGCCACTTTTCGGGACAGCCACCATGACCAGCCCATACGCGCCCCACACCGACAGCGAGACGGCGGCGATGCTCGCGGCCGTCGGCGTCGACGACGTCGAGGCCCTGTTCGACGTCCCCGACTCGGTCGCGTTCGACGGCGAGTTCGGTATCGAGGCCCGCGGAGAGCGAGAGACGCGTCGCGAGGCGGCGGGGTTGCTCCGCCGGAACGACGACCTGACCGAGTTCCTCGGCCGCGGCCACTACGCCCACTACGTCCCGTCGGTGGTCGACGACCTCGCCGGCCGGTCGGAGTTTCTGACCTCCTACACGCAGTACCAGCCCGAAATCGCCCAGGGCTTTCTCCAGGCCCTCTTCGAGTACCAGTCGATGCTGGTCGAACTGACCGGTCTCGACGTGGCTAACTGTTCGATGTACGACGAGGCAACGGCGCTGGGCGAGGCGGCGACGCTCTCCCAGCGCGCTCGCTCGGTGTCGGGCGAGACGATTCTCGTCCCCGAACAGCTCCGAGCGGGCAAGCGTGCGGTGCTCTCGAACTACGCCGACGGCCCCGGGCTCGCGGTCGAGACGTATCCGATGGCCGACGGGCAAGCCGACGTCGAGGGGCTCGCCGAGCGATTCGACGAGGACGTGGCGATGGTGTACGCAGAGACGCCGACCGTCCGTGGCGTCGTCGAGGAGCGCCTCGCCGACGTCGGCGCCCTCGCCGACGAGCACGACGCCCTGTTCTGTCTGGGGTCGGACCCGGTGGCGCTCTCGCTGCTGGAACGGCCCGCCGACGTGGGCGCCGACGTGGTCGTGGGCGACGCCGCCTCGCTCGGCACCGGGACGGCCTACGGCTTCGGCCTCGGGATGTTCGTCACGCGCGAGGAGTATCTCCGGCAGGTCCCCGGTCGGTTGGTCGGGGCCAGCGAGGACGCCGACGGCCGGCGGGCCTACACGCTGACCTTACAGACCCGCGAACAGCACATCCGCAAGGAGCGGGCGACCTCGAACATCTGTACGAACCAGGCCTGGGTGGCCCTGCGGACGGCGATACACGCGGCCTGGCTCGGTCCCGACGGCCTCGTGGACCTCGCGGAGGACTGCGTGACCCGCCCGCGGGACCTCGCGGCCAGGCTCGACGACGTGGTCGGGGTGCAGGCGCCGGTCCACGACGGCCACCACTTCCGGGAGTTCGTCGCCCACACCGACCAGCCCGCCCACGCGGTCGTCGAGGACCTCGCCGCGACCGGCTACGCCGTCCACGAGGTCAGCGAGCACCTGATACAGGTCGCCGCGACGGAGGTGACCGCCGAGGCCGAAGATGGACTCGTCGGCGCGCTCGCGGAGGTGGCGCGATGACTCGATACACGCAGGCGAACTGGCGCGACGACGACGGCGAGCGCTACGAGCCACTGCTCTCGGAGAAGGCGTCACAGACGGTCGAGGTCGAGTCGTCGGCGCTGCCCGACGACCTGACACGGGACTCGCTGACGCTGCCGGCGCCCGCAGAGCCCGAACTGGCCCGCCACTACACGCGCCTCTCCCAGATGAACTACGGGGTCGAGAGCGGCCCCTTCCCGCTTGGCTCCTGTACGATGAAGTACAATCCCTCCTTCACCGAGGATATCGCCTCCCTACCGGCGGCGGCGGTCCACCCGGACCGGCCCGACAGCACCGTCCAGGGGACGCTCGCGCTCTGTCACCGGCTGCAACAGTATCTGGGCGACATCGGCGGGATGGACGCCGTGACGCTCCAACCGCCGGCGGGCGCCGCCGGGGAGTTCACCGGCATCCGGATAGCCAAGGCCTACCACGACTCCAACGGCGACGACCGCTCTGAGGTCGTCATCCCGGACTCGGCCCACGGCACCAACTTCGCCACGGCGGCGATGGCCGGATACAGCGTGGTCGAACTGCCAAGCGGGGACGACGGTCGGGTGGACCTCGACGCGCTGGCGGCCGCCGTCGGCGACGAGACGGCGGCGCTGATGCTGACGAACCCGAACACGCTCGGCCTGTTCGAGCGCGACATCGAACAGATTGCCGATATCGTCCACGACGCCGGCGGGCTGCTGTACTACGACGGGGCGAACCTCAACGCCTTGCTCGGCCGGGCACGACCCGGCGACATGGGCTTCGACGTGATGCACTACAACGTCCACAAGACCTTCGCGACACCGCACGGCGGCGGCGGGCCCGGTGCCGGCCCGGTCGGCGTCACCGAGGCGCTGGCGCAGTTCCTCCCCGACCCCCACGTCCGCGAGCGCGACGGCGACGGCCGCGGCGACTACGAGTACTACCGGCCCGACGACTCCATCGGGAAGGTCCACGGCTACTACGGCAACTGGCCCGTGCTGGTGAAGGCGTTCGCCTACATCGCACGACTTGGCGATGCGGGGCTCGCGGACGCCAGCGCGAAGGCCGTCCTGAACGCGAACTACCTCGCCGAGCAAATCCCCTACGAGGTGCCCTTCGGCCCGTTCCACCACGAGTTCGTCGCCAGCGCGGCCCCGCAGGACGCCGCCGACGTGGCCAAGGGGATGTTAGACCACGGGGTTCATCCGCCGACGACGAAGTGGCCCGAAATCGTCGACGAAGCGCTGATGACCGAGCCGACGGAGGGCGAGAGCCGGCGCTCGCTGGACCAGCTGGCCGCCGCATTCGAGGCCGTCCACGGCGAGGACGACGGGACCCTGGCACGGGCGCCCAGCCGGACCGCGGCGGGCCGCATCGACCAGGTACGGGCGGCCCGGAGTCCGCGCCTCTCCTGGCAGGCGCTCGATTCCGAGCAGTGATAATTCCGACCGCCCATTTATGTGGTAGCACCGGTCAGTACAACTACTGAAGCGAATGTCCGAGCAGGCAGTTATCCTCCACGTCCGTCCCGAGCCGGCCACTGACGGCGGTGTCTCCCGTCCGCTGAGTCGGCACTTCGACCGACCAGTTCGGACGGCGAGTGCCGTCGATAGCGCGCTCGCCGTCCTCGGTGAGACCGCCGTCGCCGCCGTCGTCTGTGACCACGCTCCCGACGCGGGGCTGGACGGGCTGGCGGTGCTGAAAGCAGTGCGTGCCGACTACCCGGCAGTGCCGGTCGTCCTGTGTACCGACGAACCCGACGGTCGCGTGGCCGCCGCCGCGACACGGCTCGACGTGACCGAGTACGTCCCGCGGAGCGAGACCGACCCGACGGACCGGCTCCGCGCGCTGCTCCGGGACGCGGAGCCCAGTCGGCTGGACGGGTCGCTGGCCGGCTCCTACGAGACGATAGCCGGGAGCATCTCGACCGCCGTCATCACTATCGACGCCGACTCGCGAATCGCCTACGCCAACGGTGCCGCCGCCGACATGACCGGCTACGACCGCGAGGTCCTCGTCGGCCGCCCGTTCACCGACATCATGCCAGACGGGATGGGGCAACCACATCTCGACAGCGTCGGCGAGTACCTCGAAACCGGCGAGCGCTCCGTCGACTGGGAGTATCTGGAGTTCCCGATACTGACCGCGGACGGCGACACCATCACCGTCGCGGTGTCGTTCAGCGACTTCACCCACGACGGGGCGTGGTACTGTACCGGCGTTATCAGGGACATCTCCGGGCGCAAGTTCCGCGAACGGGAACTGGAGCGGAACAACGAGTCGCTCCAGCAACTGACACAGCTGGCGACGAGCGAGACGCTCTCGGACGACGAGATAATCGACCGCGTCCTCGAACTCGGTGCCGAGCGCCTGGACCTCTCGCTTGGGTACCTCTCGCGCATCGACGGGAGCGACTACGAGGTCGTCTCCGTCGTCGGCGACCACGACGTCATCCAGTCCGGCGCCGAGACGGACCTGTCGAACACGTACTGCCGCCGCATCATCGAGGACGACCGGGAGCTGTACGGCGTCACCGACGCGGCCGCGGAGGGGTGGGAAGACGATATGGCCTACCAGGTGTCGGGCATCGCCTGCTATCTCGGGGGGAAGGTCGTGGTCGACGGCGAGCTGTACGGGACGCTCTGTTTCGCCGACGAGACCCCCCGAACGGAGCCGTTCTCCGAGAGCGAGCAGACGTTCACGAAGCTGCTCGCCGAGTGGACGAGCCGCGAACTGGAGCGGCGCCAGCGCAAAGCCGCCCTCGAGCGGTACGAGACCGTCATCGAGGCCGTCGACGACGGCATCTACGCGCTCGACGAGACGGGTCACTTCGAACTCGTCAACGACGCGATGACCGAGCTGACCGGCTACGAGGCGTCGGAGCTCCTCGGGGCCCACACCAGCCACATCAAAGACGACGCGGTGGTCGAACGGGCCGAATCCATCGTCCGGTCGATGATATTCGACGAGCGCGACGACGACGAGGAGACGTTCGACCTCGAGATACTGCCCGCCGACGGCGACTCGTTCCCGGCCGAGGACCACATGACGCTGGTGTGGGACGACGACGGCGAGCGCTTCGAGGGGACGGCGGGCATCATCCGCGACATCACCGAGCGCAAGGAGCGCGAGCGAAAGCTCCGGGAGGCCAACCGTCGCATCGAGCAGATTCTCGGCCGCATCGGGGCGGCTTTCTTCGCCGTCGACGACGACTGGACGCTGACCTACTGGAACCACCGCGCCGAGGAAGTGCTGGGCCGGTCCGCCGAGGAGGTGATGGGCGAGGACCTCTGGGAGATGTTCCCCGAGGCCGTCGGCGCCCAGTTCTACGACGCCTACCACGAGGCCATGGCGACACAGGAGCCGGTCGACTTCGAGGAGTACTACCCGCCGGTCGACAGGTGGTTCCGCGTCAACGCCTACCCGTCGGCCAACGGGCTCTCGGTGTACTTCCACGACATCACCGAGCAGAAGGAACGCGACCAGAAGCTCTCCGCGCTGCTGGAGACGACGCGGTCGCTGATGCAGGCCCACACCGCAGAGGCCGTCGCCGAGACTGTCGTCGACGCCGCCGAGTCCGAACTGGGGTTCGACCTGAACCTCGTGCGCCTCTACGACGAGGAGACCGACACGCTGGCGCCCGTCGCCGGGACCGACGGGATGCCCGACCGGCCGGTGTACGACGCCGACGAGGCGTTCCCGGGCCAGGCCTACCAGCGCGGCGAGACCCTCCGTGTCGACTTCGAGGACGTGAGCGACTACGACGACCGGGACGCGAAGGCGGCGATGTACGTCCCGCTCGACGACCACGGCGTGTTGAGCGTCGCCACCTACGAGAAAGCCGCCTTCGAGGACGCCGACGTCTCCGTCGCCGAAATCCTCGCCTCGAACGCCGCGGCCGCGCTGGACCGCGTCGAACGCGAACAGGACCTGCTGCGCTACGAGACGGTCATGGAGAACGTCCGGGACATGGTGTACGTCCTCGACGACGACGGCCGCTTCCAGCTCGTCACCGAGACGCTGGCCGACTATCTGGGCTACGAGCGCGCGGAGCTGCACGGCCGCCACCCGCGGGCCATCCTCGACGAGGCCTCGGTCGCCGCGTTCGAGGCGCGGATTCGTGACCTCCGCGGGACCGAGGAGGGAGGGACGATACTGATGGAGACGACGCTGCACACGGCCGACGCCGAGGAGCGTCCGGTCGAGATAGCGGTGTCGCTCATCGACGAAGCGTCGTTCCGCGGCACCGCCGGCGTCGTGCGCGACCGGACCGAACTGGAACAGACCCGCGAGGAGTTGCGCGACGAGCGGGACCGCTTCTCGTACCTGTTCAACAACCTCCCCGACGCCGTCGTCGAGACGGAGTTCACCGACGACGCCCCGCTGGTCCGCTCGGTCAACCCCGCCTTCACCGACGTGTTCGGGCTCGACCGCAGGACCGTCCTCGACGGCGACCTCAACGACTACATCCTCCCGCCGGACGACGAGGCCGAGCGCGAGGCCGACCGGCTCGACGAGCGGGGTGCCGACGGCGAGACCGTCCAGGCCGAAATCCGTCGTCGCACCGCCGATGGCTTCCGCGACTTCCTCTTTCGCGGCGTCCCGTACCGCCGGGACGACGGCCGCGTCTGGAGCTTCGGTATCTACACCGACATCACCGAACAGATAGAGCGCGAGCGCCGGCTGGAAGTCCTCAACCGCGTGTTGCGCCACAACCTCCGCAACGACCTGACGGTGGTCCTCGGGCTCGCCGACGAACTCCACGAACGGGCCGACGACGAGGCCACCCGCTCGCTGCTCGAACGGCTCCTCCGGAAGGGCGAACAGATAGCCTCCCTCAGCGACCGCGCTCGCGAGATAGAGCGCTCGGTGCGCCGGGACGACGCCGACACGGCGCCCCTCGACGTGACCGAGACCGTCGCGTCGGTCGCCACGCGGTACGCCGACCAGTACGGGACGTCGATAGATGTCTCCGTGCCGGAGACGCCCGTCATGGCGGCGGACGGCCGCCTGAGACGGGTCGTCGGCGAACTGGTCGAGAACGCCCTCGAACACGCCGGCGCGGAGCCGTCGGTGGCCGTCGATGTCGACCCCGCTCCCGAGATGGTCTCTGTCACCGTCACCGACGACGGGCCGGGCATCCCGGACCACGAACTCGACGTGCTGACCGGCAACGAGCCGATAACCCAGTTGAGCCACGGGAGCGGGCTGGGCCTGTGGCTCGTCATCTGGGTGACAGAGTCCTACGGCGGCACGGTGCGGTTCGAGAACGCGGCCGATGGCGCGTCGGTCACGCTGGCGCTCCCGCGGACCGACACCTAGGTCGCGGCGCGTATCTTCTCGGCCAGGACGCTGTACTGCTCGGTCCCGGTCCCTTTCTGGACGAAGCCGGTCACGCCGGCCTCGTCGGCCGCCGCCCGCACGTCGTCGGGCTCGCGGGCGCTAAACAGCAGGAACGGAATCGCCCGTCCCGAATCGCGCAGCGCCGTACACAGCTCCAGCCCGTCGAGACGCGGCATCTTGTAGTCGCTGACGACGACGTCGTACTCGTCGGTCAGCGCCCGTTCCAGCGCCGTCTCGGGGTCAGCCTCGCTCGTCACGTCGAGGTCGTCCTCCTGTTCGAGAAACGTCTGGACGATTTCGAGCACGTCCGTGTCCTCGTCGACCAGGAGAACATCGATACTCATCTCGTAGGTGTACTTCCTTCCGAAATAAAAACCTACGGTCACCGCATCGCCGCGAGGTCGACGAACACGCCGTGGTCAGCACTCAGCCACGTCGACAGCCGCGCGTCGCCGGTCAGGTCCGGCGGGTACATCGTACAGCGGTCCGGCCCGTCCGCGTAGCGGACGACGGTCAGTGCCAGTTCCACGTCCGGTCGGTCGGTGGCGGCCGAGGCCACCCCCGCTGGGTCCAGGCTCATCCTGCATGTGGTCTGTCCGAAGGGGCAGATAAAACCGCTTCTAGGACCTCTCGGTACCGGTATATAGCGCTCAGGCGCTCTGTGCGGTGTCGACTTCGCCGTCGATGCGGACGAAGCCGTAGTCACACTCGCCGCAGTGCCACTTGACTTTCTGCCCGAGATGCATCGTCGTGCTGGCGACCTTCCAGAACTCGCGGTACTCCTCGCACTCCGGACAGTAGTGCTCCAGTTCGAGGCTCATGGGACCGGCTTGTACGCGGGCGCAATTGAAGCTCCCGGTTCTAGAAAGTGAATCGGGTTCTGCAATCGCCGCTCTCACTGCGTGCCAGCGTCTCCTCGGTAACGCCGGCTGCCGGTGTCTCCGTTCACGCACGTCTGGACCCGAACAGGCAAACCGGTAGACCACCTACAGTATCGCATGACTACGGCCGAGGACCACCAGCCGCCACTCACCGCCTTGCAGGTCGACGCCGACGCGCTCGCGCCCGCGGAGACGGAGACGGCGACGTTCGGGATGGGCTGTTTCTGGGGGCCGGACGCCCGCTTTGGCGCGATGCCTGGCGTCGTCCGGACCCGCGTCGGCTACGCGGGCGGCACGGCGCCGAATCCGAGCTACTACTCGCTTGGCGACCACACGGAGGTCGTCCAGGTCGAGTACGTCCCGGAAACACTGGCGTACGAGGACCTGCTGGACGTGTTCTGGGCGAACCACAACCCCTTCTCGGCGGCGCACAAGCGCCAGTACCGGGGCGTCGTGCTGGCCCACGACGACGGCCAGCGGGCGGCGGCCGACGCCTCGGCGGCGGCCCTCGAAGACCGCACCGGCAAGGCCGTCGCGACGGCCGTCGAGTCGCTCGACTCGTTCACGCTGGCGGAGAAGTACCACCAGAAGTACGAGCTCCGCTCGACGCCGGTCCTGGGCGCCGAGTTCGAAGATATCTACGGGCCGGCGCTGGTCGACTCGACGGCCGCGGCGCGGCTGAACGGCTTCGTCGCGGGCCACGGTGACCCCGACCAGCGCGAGGCGGTCCTCGCGGCGGTCGAACTGACGCCGGCGGCGCTGTCCGAACTCGAACGGCGGCTGTGAGCGCCGTCGCCAACGCTGACTCCCCGGCGAGCATATAAGACCGTGGCAGCCCCAACACGAACATGACCATCTACACCGGCCGCGGCGACCAGGGCCAGACCGACCTGCGGACGATGGACCGCGTCTCGAAGGACTCCCGGCGAATCGAGGCCTACGGAACCGTCGACGAGGTCAACGCGCTGGTCGGCGTCGTCCGGCCGACCGGGTACGACGACATCGACGACGACCTGCGGACCATCCAGAACCACCTCCACATCGTCCAGGCCGACTTCGCGAACCCGAGTCCCGACGAGGACGACCCCCGGATCACCGAGGCCCACGTAGACGCCATCGAGGACATGATAGACGACGCGGAGGAGGAACTCGACCCGCTCGAGTCGTTTATCCTGCCGTCCGGGTCGGAACCGGGCGCGAAGCTCCACCACGCCCGGGCGGTCTGTCGGCGCGCGGAACGGCGCTGTGTCTCGTTGGCCGCCGAGGAGGCCGGGGTCAACGGCACTGCCATCATCTATCTCAACCGGCTCTCGGACACGCTCTTTACGCTCGCGCGGCTGGTCAACAAGCGAGAGGGCGTCCGGGAGGAGAGCCCCGAGTACTGACGGGGGTCGCGCCGACCCGGCGTCGGGAGGGGTAAAGAGGGCAGAGTGACGGAGCGCCAGCGAGCCGGCTCAGTTCGCGGCCTCGGCCAGCAGGTCCCAGTCTTCTTCGCGAACGTCGAAGCCCCGCGAACGAAGCTCCGAGGCCAGCTTCCCGGTCCCTACGCCGCCGTAGGCCGCGGCCTGCTCCAGCCCGAGGGTTCCGCCGTAGTACAGCGTCAGCGCCGTCGTGAGGGAGGTGTGTGACATCGTTTTTCCTCGTCTGGACCGTAACGCGACTAGGTATTAAAGTTTCTCAGACAATAAGTAGCACACATTGAGTATTAGTGGTCGTATAATCTTTCGAACGTCTACTATAACGCGACCAATATGGAAGAACGGTGTGGCGTGTCCGTTCCGCCCGACGCGCCGGGCCGACACGCGCTCCACCGGCCCGGTTCGCAATAGCAAAGTGACCGGCCCGGAAGGGTGAGGTATGAAAGCCACAGCGAAGGCCCACCCCATCCAGGGGCTGGTGAAGTACCACGGGATGCGCGACGAGCAGCGGCGGATGCCGTACCACGACAGCATCTCGGTCAGCACGGCGCCGAGTCGGACCAAGACCACCGTCGAGTTCGACCCGTCGCTCGCGGCGGACAGCTACGTCATCGACGGGGAGGACGTCGAGGGCCGGGGCGCCGAGCGCATCGACTCGGTCGTCGACCACGTCCGCGAGCTGGCGGGCATCGACCACCACGTCCGCTTCGAGTCGACCAACGACTTCCCGACGAACATCGGCTTTGGCTCCTCCTCGTCGGGCTTTGCCGCCGCGGCGACGGCGCTGGTCGAGGCCGCGGGGCTGGACATGACCCGCCCGGAAATCTCGACGGTCGCGCGCCGCGGTTCCGCGTCGGCGGCCCGCGCGGTGACGGGCGCCTTCTCCCACCTCAAGACCGGCGTCAACGACCGGGACTGCCGCAGCGAGCGCATCGAGACCGACCTCGAAGACGACCTGCGCATCGTCGCCGGGATGGTCCCCTCCTACAAGGAGACCGAGGCCGCCCACAAGGAGGCCGCCGACAGCCACATGTTCCAGGCCCGGATGGCCCACATCCAGTACCAGATTTCGGACATGCGCGACGCCCTCTACGACGCCGACTTCGCTCGGGCGTTCGAACTGGCCGAGCACGACTCGCTGTCGCTGGCCGCGACGACGATGACCGGTCCCGCCGGCTGGGTGTACTGGCAGCCCCGCACCATCGAGATTTTCAACACCGTCCGCGAACTCCGCAGCGAGGAGGACATCCCGGTGTACTTCTCGGTCGACACCGGCGCGAGCACCTACGTCAACACCACCGAGGCGTACGTGGACCGCGTGGAGGACGCGATTGCCGAGTGTGGCGTCGACACCCGCGTCTGGGAAGTCGGCGGTCCCGCCGAAGTGCTTCCCGAGGACGACGCGCTGTTCTGACTCGACCTTTCTGTGTCGTTCGAGAGCGCTCGGCGCTCTTTCCCCGTTCGCAAACAACATTATCCCCGTTCAGTCCTAACCCCGGCCAATGCAAGTCGCCGTCCTCGGTGCCGGCTACGCCGGTCTGACGCTCGCGCGAACGCTCGAACGGAGCCTCCCCGCCGACGCCGACCTGGTCGTCGTCGACGAATCGACGGACCACCTCGTCCAGCACGAACTCCACCGGGTCGTCCGCCGGCCGGGGCTGGCCGACGAGATAACCGTCACGCTCACGGACGCGCTCGACTGCGAGGTCCGGCAGGCGACGGTCACCGGCGTCGACGCCGACGCCGGAGCGGCCACGCTCGAACCCCCGAGCGGCGGCGAGGAGACGCTTTCCTACGACGTGGGCGCGGTCTGTCTCGGCGCGCGGACGGCGTACTACGGCCTGCCGGGGGTCAAAGAGCACGCGACGCCGCTGAAACGGCTCCCGGACGCCCGCGAGATACGCCGGGAGTTCCTCGACCTGGCCGACGGCGACCGCGTCGTCGTCGGCGGCGCGGGGCTGTCGGGCGTCCAGGTCGCCGGCGAACTCGCGGCCCTGGCCGGAGAACGGAATCTCGGCGTCGAGGTCTGCCTGCTCGAACAGGAGTCCGAGGTCGCTCCGGCGTTCCCGGCCGCGTTCCAGCGGGCCGTCCACGACGCTCTGCTGGACGCCGGCGTGTCGGTGCGGACCGGGACCGCCGTCGAGCGGGCCGACGCTGGGACCATCACGCTGGCGACCGGCAGCGACCTCGACTACGAGCAGTTCGTCTGGACCGGTGGCATCACGGGGTCGCCGGCGCTCGACGACGACCGGCCGGTCGTGCGCGCGGACCTCCGTCTGGGCGATTCGACCTACGCCGTGGGCGACGCGGCTCGGGTCGTCGACAGCGACGGCACGGCCGTCCCGGCCAGCGCGGCGGCGGCTATCCGCGAGGCCAGCGTCGCCGCCGACAACGTTCGCGCGCTGGTCGAGCATCGCCGCGGGGACGCCGACGGGTTCGAACCGCGACTCGCCCGCTACCGGTTCGACGTGCCCGGCTGGCTGGTCTCGGTCGGCGACGACGCCGTCGCGAAGGTCGGGCCAACGGTCGTGACGGGTCGGCCGGCGCTGGCGCTCAAGACGACCGTCGGCGCGGGCTACCTGGGCAGCGTCGGCGCGATACGGGAGGCGACCGACCTCGTCCGGGAGGAACTGGGTATCGCCGAGGAGAGCGAGGACCCGGCGACCGACGACATCGTCGACGTCTCGGAGACGGAGTGACTACCCCGTATCGAGTTCGAGCAGCGTCGTGGTCCAGTTGTCGCCGTCGGTGAGCGCCCGGCCGCCGGGCGCCCAGGAGTCGAGCGCCCGGACGAGGTGCGGGCGGCCGCTGCGCAGGTACGACAGCGGCGGCGCGCCCTCGCGGTAGAACCCCTGGTCCCGGAGGACGGTGTCGGGCATCGTCGCCGGCGCGACGAAGAGGTCCGAACCCGGAAACGCCCCGCGGACCTCGGCCAGTAGCGCCCGCAGGAGCCGTTCGCGGCCCGCGTGGTCGGCCAGGGGGACGACCTCGGCCACCCTGGTAATCTCCGGCCCGTACCGCTTCCCCGGCGGCGTGCGCGCGACGACGACGGCCGCTCGCTCGCCCCCCGACTCGCCGATGAGGGCGGTGTAGTTCCAGTTCGGGTTCGAGAGCCGCCACCGATAGAACGCCGGGTCCCGGTGGGCGTGTATCGTCTCGGGCGGAGCGTCGGCGTAGATGTCTGCCAGCGTCTCGGCCGGGACCGGTTCCTCGCGGCGGATACGCGCGTCGGGCGACCCGTCGCCACGCGACTCCCGCAACCGGTTGTGCACCGAGACGACCTCGGTCGCGATGTTCCCGGCGAACTGGTGTCCGGGCGCCGTCGTCTGCGCGGCGAGCAGCGGCGTGACGTTCTCGACGCGGTAGGCGAGCGGAGCCGTACCGACGCGCCGCCAGCCGAGATTCCGGTCTGCCTCACCGCTCTGCTCGGTCGCGAAGCCAAAGAGGAAGGGCGCCTCCCGCTTTCGATAGCGCTCGATGGCCCGCTCGGCCATCCGGGCGAACAGCCCCCGTCCCCGGTGGTCGCGGTGGACCATGGTGTCACAGGGCTGGAGCGTGCGACGCGGCTCGCCGTCGACGACCATCGGGAGCGCGAAGAAGCCGCGCGCGCCGACGAGGTCGCCGTCCGCCGTGGCGACGACTATCGGGACGTGGTCGACGTACGGGTTCGAGACGTACTTCCAGTCGAACCACTCCGGGCTGTGGCTCCAGGTGTCCAGCACCTCGGCGTAGCGGTCGAGAAACTGTGCTCTGTCGGCCGGTCGATACCAGCGGATATCGTACTCTGACATGGGAGGAAACGCGCGCGCAATTCGACCGGGCGGGTGGTTGTTATGACATCCCTGTAGCGGGGTCGCCGGCCCCCGGAAACCGTAACCCCGGCCATCGCTCCCTACTGCGGTCTTACCACGCGGCGGGCGGAGCGACGGTGCGAGTAATCGTCACGGAGGGGTCGGTACCGAGAGCTTGTGTCGCGTCAGCGCCGTCGGCGGGCGACCAGCGCCGTCGCGACCAGCGCGGCCAGTACTGCGCCCACGGGGGTGAAGCCGGGGCCGTCGGCACCGGTCGCGGTCGGAGTGGCCGCCCCCGTCGCGCCGGCGGCCGCATCCGGGCCGAAGTAGAGCTGTCGGGTCATGTTGCGGACCACGTAGACGACGCTGCGGGGGGCGGGCTGGTTCAGGTCGCGAACGTTGACACGGACCGTGCTGTTCGTCCGCCCGGCCTGCGTGCTGGCGAACGGTTCCGCGCTCGCGATACCGGTGGTCCGGTCGGTGACGACGAGCACCTCCGGGTTCAGTTGCAGTACCACCTCGTCGCTCAGTTGCGGGTAGCCGGCGTGGTCGCGCGCGGCGACGTTGTCGGCGCCGACCACCTCGAAGAGGGCGTCGATGAACGTGTCACCGCCGGCGTAGTACCCCCCGCCCAGCGAGTACAGCACTCGCGGGTCGTCCTCGACGTCGGCGGTCAGGCGCCGCACGGTGTCGACGTTCGCGTTCATCCAGGTGTTGGTGTCGGCCGCCCCCTGGCAGTTGCCGGTCAGACGCCCGATGGTCGTGGTCTTCTCGGCGATGTCCTCGATGGTCTTTGCCTCCCGCAGGTGATAGACCGTCAGCCCGGCGTCGCGAAGCCCCTGGACCTCCCCGGCGCTGGCGTTGGGCGCGATGACGAGGTCCGGGTTCGTCCCGACGACCGTCTCGCGGCTCACGCCGAAACTGGCCGAGACGTTCGTCCGACTGTCCGCGCCGTCGAGATACGCGGCGTACTGGGTCAGCCCGACCACCTGGTCCCGGCCGCCGATTTCCCACATCGTCTGGGCGGCCGAGGGGTTGGTCGTCACCACCCGGTCGGGGCGGTCCTCGATGGTCACTTCGGTCCCGGTCGCGTCGGTCATCGTCACCGGGAACGCACAGCGCTGGCCGGCCTGTGTCGCGCTCGCGGCCGCCGGCGTCGCCGCCACGGACGCGAGTACCAGCAGGCCGACGACGAATGTCGAAAGTCGTCGCATCGTCACAACGGCCGACTGGGAACAATAAATATTTACCTACTGCAAGTGGGTTTTAGGTAGTGCGAACTTCCGGGAGAACGGCCGCGTGGTCGCTGGCCCTGTCGGCGCTGTTGGTCGCCGTCGTCACGGTGAGCGCCGGCATCGGCCCGGTGTGGATTCCGCCCGCGGACGTGGCGCAGGTCCTGCTCAACGCCGTCGCCGTCCCGACAGCGGTCGACATCTCCGGCGCGGCCGTCGACGTGACGACCGCATCGGTCTTTCGATTCCGCGTCTCGCCGATTCAGCGCCGGATCGTCATGGGTATCCGACTTCCACGTATCCTGCTGGGCGCCGTCGTCGGCTTCGCGCTCGCGGCCGCCGGCACTATCATGCAGGGCATCTTCCGCAACCCGATGGCCGACCCCTCAATCATCGGCGTCTCGTCGGGCGCGGCCGTCGGCGCCGTCGGCTTCATCGTCGCCGGGGCGAGCCTCCCGTTTGGCCTGGGCCTGCGCGCGGCGGCCTTCGCCGGAGCGCTCGTGGCCGCCTTCGGCGTCTACCTCATCGCGACGGAGAACGGGCGAACCCCCGTGGCGACCCTCCTGCTCGCCGGCGTCGCCGTCCAGACGTTCCTGGGCGCGGTCGTCTCCTTCCTCCTGTTGAACGCCGGCGAGAGCATCCGCCGGGCGCTGTTCTGGCTGATGGGCCACCTCAAGGGCGCCGCCTGGCCCGAGGTGTGGACCAGCCTCCTGCTGGTCGCGATTCCGTTCGCCCTCCTGCTGGTCTACGCCAGGGACCTGAACGTGATGCTGCTGGGCGAGGAGGACGCCCAGAGCCTGGGTGTCGAGGTCGAGCGCACCAAGCGGGTACTGCTCGCGCTTGCCTCGTTCGCCACCGCGGCCGGCGTCGCCGTCGCGGGTATCATCGGCTTCGTCGGTCTCATCGTCCCTCACGTGATGCGGCTGCTCGTCGGGCCGGACCACCGCGTCCTGCTGCCCACGTCGGCGCTGGCCGGGGCCTCCTTTCTCGTGGCGACGGACACTCTGGCCCGGTCGGGCAGCGCGGAGCTACCGGTGGGTATCGTCACCGCCGCGCTGGGCGCGCCCTTCTTCCTCTACCTGCTGCGAAAGCGGGAGGTCCACGAGCTATGAGTCGCTCCGGCCAGGGCCACGACGGCGAACCGATTCCGATGCTCGAAGCCGCGGACATCTCGGTGTCGCTGGGCGGGACCCGGATACTCTCGGACGTCTCGCTGACCGCCGAATGTGGCGCCGTCGTCGGCCTCGTCGGCCCCAACGGCGCCGGCAAGACGACCACCCTCAGAGTCCTGCGGGCGACGCTCTCGCCCGACAGCGGCTCCGTCCGCGTCGCGGGCGACCCCATCGACGGCCTCTCCTCGAAGCAGGTGAGCCAGCGCGTCGCCAGCACGCCCCAGGCGACGACGCTCTCATTCGATTTCACCGTCCGCCAGACCGTCGAGATGGGACGGACGCCCCACCTCGGCCGGTTCGAGCGGGCCGACAGCGACGACGCGGACGCCGTAGACGCCGCGATGGAACGCGCTGACGTGGCCCGCTTTGCCGACCGCCCCGTCACCTCCCTCTCCGGTGGCGAGCGCCAGCGCGTGGTGCTGGCCCGCGCGCTCGCCCAGGAGACGCCCGTCTTGCTACTGGACGAACCGACCTCGAACCTCGACATCAACCACGCCGTCAACACGCTGGAACTGGTCGCTGCCCTCGCCCGGGAGGGCAAGACCGCCGTCGCGGCCATCCACGACCTGAACCTCGCCGCGCGCTACTGCGACGAACTCGTCTTGCTGGCCGACGGCGAGGTCCGCGCCGCGGGCGAGCCCCGGGAAGTGTTGCAGTCGGGGACGCTCGCCGACGCCTTCGACGCCGAGACGCTGGTCACCGGCCAGCCGGGGGCCGACGCGCCGCTCGTGACCCCGCTCCCCGACCGCGAGTCTGTCGACCGGACCGTCCACGTCGTCGGTACCGGCGGGCAGGCCGCAGCGGCCCTCGCCCGACTGGTCGCCGCCGGCGCGACGGTCTCCGTGGGCGTGGTCCCCGCCGGCGACGCGGCCGCCGAGCGCGCCCGTGACCTCGACTGTCAGGTGGTGACGGTCCCGCCCTTCGCCGGCGTCGACGGGGACTCCCGACAGCGGGCGACGGAACTCGCCCGCGGGGCCGACGCCGTCGTGGTCGCCGGCGACGTGGGCGACGCCAACGAGTCGGTCGTCGCCGCGGCCGAGCGGGTCGTCGCCGTCGACGGCGAGGGCGTGCCAGCAATCGAATCGCCCCGGACGACCGTGGCGACGGTCGAGACGCTGCGCGACGCCGTCGCCGGGCTCCCGACCGACGGCGAACTACCCCGCGAGGACCGACGCGTCGAGTCGAGGGAAGGGCAAAACCGATAGCGGTCGCGTCCGTACGCCGCCCGTGGACGACACAATCGCGTGGCTCCGCGGGCGGCCCTACTACGAGGGCCAGATAGTCGACGAGCGGACGGTCCCCGGGCGGGCGGCGACGACGGCCGAGTGCGCGCTCGACTCGCGGCTCGCCGACGCCCTCGCCGAGGACGGCATCACCGACTGCTACGCCCACCAGACCGCCGCCATCGACGCGGTGCGTGGCGGCGACAACGTCGTCCTCGCCACCGAGACGGCGAGCGGAAAGAGCCTGGCCTACACCGTCCCCGCCTTCGAGCGAGCGCTGGACCGGCGGGCGACCACGCTCTATATCGCCCCGCAGGTCGCGCTCATCAACGACCAGACCGAGAGCCTCTCCGAACTGGCCCAGCGGCTCGGCTTCGCTTCGGGCGTCTCGGTCGCCCAGTACACCGGCCGTCAGTCCAAATCGGAGAAGGAGGCCATCCGCGAGCGCCAGCCGACCGTCCTGCTGACGACGCCCGATATGCTCCACTACGGCATCCTCCCACACGGCCACCGGCTCTGGGACTGGTTCTTCCAGCGCCTCGAAACCGTCGTCGTCGACGAGGTCCACGGCTACCGCGGCATCTTCGGGAGCCACGTCTCGCTCGTGATGCGTCGACTGCAACGCATCGCCGAGCGCTTCGACAGCGACCCCGAGTGGGTCTGCTGTTCGGCGACCATCGGCAACCCCGTCGAACACGCCGCGACGGTCACCGGCCAGCCCGACGACACCTTCGCCCTCGTCGACGAGGACGCGAGCGCCAGCGGGCCGCGCCACTGGCTGCTGTGGAACCCGCCCGAATACGACGCTGGAGAGGGGTGGGGCAGCGGCCGGCGGCAGTCGAGTCACGTCGAGACCAAGCGGCTGTTCGTCGACCTGGTCGAGCGGGGGCTGCAGACGGTGGTGTTCGCCGGCTCCCGACAGACCGCCGAGCGCTACGCCAGCGACAGCGCCGACGAACTCCGGTCGCGGGGCCACCACGACCTGGCCGACGGTGTGGGGGCCTACCAGGCCGCGTTGACGAACGAGAAGCGCCGCGAGCTAGAGTCGCGTCTGCAGTCGGGGGACCTCCGCGGGGTCTGGTCTACGAGCGCGCTCGAACTGGGCGTCGACGTGGGCGGCCTCGACGCCGTTCTCATCGACGGCTACCCCGGGACACGGATGCGAGCGTTCCAGCAGGCCGGCCGCGCCGGGCGGGGCACCGACCCCGCACTGGTCGTCCTCGTCGGCGGCGAGGACCAGCTCGACCAGTACGTCCTCCGGAACCCGTCGACGCTGTTCGAGAAACCGGCCGAGCAGGCGGTCACGAACCCCGAGAACGACCAGCTCCTGCCGGACCACGTGCAGGCCGCGGCGAGCGAGAACTGGCTCTCGCCCGACGACGACCGTCACTTCGGCCCTGCCTTCCCGGACGTGGTCGCGGCCCTCGAATCGGCGGGCGAACTCGACCGGCGGAGCACGGACGGGGGCGTCCGCTGGACCTCGAACGGCCGCCCGCACCACGACATGAGCCTCCGGACGGCGGACGACCGCGAGGTGAAACTGGTCGCGAACGGCGACGTCGTCGCCCGACTTCCCTTCGAGGACGCGCTGCGGGACGCCCACCCCGGCGCCATCTACCACCACCAGGGGCGCCGTTACGAGGTGACCGACCTCGACCTCGCCACCGGTGTCGCCGAACTCGACCGGACGTGGGCCGACTACTACACGCGCGTCCTCCACGACAAGACCATCACCGTCGAGACGGACCTCGACGAGCGCCCGCTCCCCACCCGCGAGGACGTCCCCGTCAGATTCGCCTCGGTGACGATGCGAAAGCAGATAACGGGCTACGAGCGCCGTGACGGCTCGTCGGGCGAGGTGCTCGGCCAGCGCCCCCTCGACCTGCCCGAGACCAGTCTGGCGACGAAGGCGATGTACTACACCGTCCCCGACGACCTCCAGTCGGAGATTCTCGCAGGGGAGTACGGGCCGGCGGATGACGTGGCCGCTGACGGGGCGGACGCCGCGACGGACGGCGGCACCGCGTCGGGGGACTTCCCCGGCGCTATCCACGCCGCCGAGCACGCCATGATTTCGATGTACCCCTTCGAGTACCTCTGTGACCGCGGCGACATCGGCGGCCTCTCGACGCCGCTGCATCCCCACACCGGCGAGCCGACAATCTTCATCTACGACGGCTATCCGGGGGGTATCGGCCTCAACCGCGCGGCCTTCCACGACGTGGCGCCGCTGATGGAGACCACGCTGTCGATGCTGCGCTCGTGTGACTGTGCGTCTGGCTGTCCGGCCTGCGTGCAGTCGCCCCACTGTGGCAACGCCAACGACCCGCTGGACAAACACGGCGCCGTCCATCTGCTCGCCGGACTGACCGGCGCGTGAGCGGCCGTCAGTCGGGCCACCCTCTCAGTCCGGGATTTCGGTCGTGTCGGGCCCGTGGACGGCCATCTCGCCCGTCACGTCGTGCTGGGTCGTCTCGCTCAGGTCGATACCGGCGGCCCGACACTCCTCGTTGACCCGCCGGACGAACGCCGAGCGCACCCCCGGAAGCCGGTTCCGGCGCTCGTTCGGTATCCAGACCCGGCCGACGACGAGGACCGCGGTGGCGCCCAGTTCGCTGACCCCCACTATCGGCTCGGGCTTCTCGACGACGTGGTCGAGTTCGCGGGCGACCGCCTCGACGATGGTTTCGAGGGCTGCTACGTCGGTGTCGTAGGGGATACCGAACTCGTAGGAGATACCGATAGGGCCGGTCGAGGTCCGGTTGGTCACCGCGCCCGTCGCCAGGTCGGTGTTCGGGATGACGATGCGCTCGTTGTTCGGCGTCCGTACGCGGGTGACACGCAGGTCGATGTCGACGACGACGCCGCGTTTGCCGTCCCACTCGATGGTGTCGCCGACGTTCAGGTCCGGGTCGGTGACGATGAAGACGCCGGAGACGAAGTTCCCGAGCACGTCCTGTGCGGCCAGACCGACGGCGACGGTGATTCCCGCGGCGACCAGCGTCGACCCCGCGAGCGCGCCGCTGAAGCCGGCGGCCCCCGCCGCGGTGACGACCGTCACGGCGACGACGGCGAGGTGGGCCACGCTCCCCAGGGCGCTCTCTATGGTCCGGTCGACGCCCGACCGTTCGAGGCCCCAGCGGACCGCCGGGACGACGAGCAACCGGCCGAGGAGATACACCGCCGCGGCGACGACGAGGAAGGTAGCGCCGTCTTCGGCGAGCTGTGCGTACACGGAGACGATATCGACACTCGGTGCGCCGGGCAACTGCATACCGACCTTTCCCGACCCCACCTCATGAATCTCGGGCGTCAGCCCCCCGGCCAGCCGGTCCGCTCACTCCTCGCTGAACCGCTCGAAGACGGCCCACGAGGGGTCGCTGTCGGGGGCCGACAGCGACACCCCGTCGACGGCCACCCCGTCGCCGTCGGTCACCGAACCCACCACCGCGGCGGGCGTCCCGCGGCCGCGCAGCGCCTCGGCGACCGCCTCGCCGCGCCCGGACTCGACCGTCACCAGCAGCGTCCCCGCGCTCGTCACCGTCCACGGGTCCACCTCGACGGCGTCACACACCGCCTCGACGCCCGGCGCGAGCGGCATCGCGTCGGCGTCGATATCGAACCTGACCCCGGCCCCGCTCGCCATCTCGACGAGCCCGCCCGCCACGCCGCCCTCCGTCGCGTCGTGCATCGCGGTGACGCCGCCCGTCTCGAAGGCCGCGCGGGCGTCCGCGACGGCCGCGATGTCCTCGACGCGCTCCCGTGCGGTCGCGACGGTCTCGTGTGAGAGGCCCAGTTGCTCGGGGAACAGCGTCGCCAGCAGGCCCGTGACCTCCGCCGCCGGGCCGGTCGTCACGACGATATCCTCGCCCGGCGCGGCGCCGTCCGGGCGGACGATGTCGTCGTGGTCGCCGAGGCCAAGCACCGTGGCGCCGCCGACCCAGGAGCTGTCGACGCCGGGGTAGCGCGCCGTGTGTCCCGAGACGATGCTGACGCCGAGGCGGTCGGCGTGGTCGGCGATGCCCAGCCAGAGCCGCTCCAGGTCGTCGTCGCTCCAGGCGGGTGGCAGCGTCAGGTTGACCGCTAGATGGGAGGGGGCGACGCCCGAGACGGCCACGTCGGTCAGGACGATTTCGAGCGCGAGTCGGCCGGCCCGGCGCCAGCCCAGCTCCGGCAGGATGGAGATTGGGTCGGTCGCGACGACGACCGCCCGGTCGCCTAGGTCGAGGACGCCGAAGTCCACGCCGTGGCGGGGGCCCACCGCGACGTCCTCGCGGTTCGCGCCCAGATTGGGGTAGATGACGTCCCGGAAGGTCTCGCGGTCTATCTTCCCGAGGTCGCTCATTGTCGTCCTCTCGACGGAGTGGGGCTAAAGTGCGCCGACTCACAGCAGCTGTGCGTCGGCCGCGTCGAACCGCAGCGTGACTCGACCAGCCGGCGGGTTCGCCGCCGTCGTCTTGCACTCGATGCGGCGACCCTGCCACCGGCAGTGGACCCGGTAGGCGTCGCCGAGGAACTCGACGGTTTCGACCGTCGCTGCGAGGGTCGTCCCGTCTGCCCCCGCCTCGTCGCCATCATCCACCGCAATTGCCTCGGGTCGGACCGCCACCGTCACCGACTCGCCGGGGGACGCGGCGGTCCCCGCCGGCAGCGGCAGCGTCGCCCCGTCGACGGCGACGCTCGCCCCGTCGTCGGTCACGCGGCCGTCGAAGAGGTTGTTGTCGCCGACGAACTCGGCGACGAAGCGCGAGGTCGGGTCCCGATAGACGGTCTCGGGCACCGCGACCTGCTCGACGCGGCCCTCGTGCATCACCGCGACGCGGTCGGAGAGCGCCAGTGCTTCGGCCTGGTCGTGGGTGACGTAGATAGTGGTAATATCCAGTTCCCGCTGGATGGTCTGTAGCTGGACTCGGAGTCGCTTGCGCAGTTTCGCGTCCAGCGCCGACAGCGGCTCGTCGAGCAAGAGCACGTCGGGTTCGGGGGCGAGGGCACGAGCCAGCGCGATGCGTTGCTGCTGGCCGCCCGAGAGCTGTTCGGGCGAGCGGTCGGCGACGCCGCCGAGGTCGACGAGCTCCAGCAGTTCGGCCACGCGGTCGTCCTCGCTTTTGTCGGCAAGCTCGTGAAAGCGCAGGCCGTAGGCGACGTTCTCGCGGACGCTCATGTGGGGAAAGAGCGCGTAGTTCTGGAACACCATCCCGACGTTGCGCTCCTCCGGTGGGGCGTCGGTCACGTCGCGGCCGTCGATGGCGACAGTGCCCTCGGCCCCGTCGGTCAGGCCGGCGATGGCGCGAAGCATCGTCGTCTTGCCACAGCCGGAGGGGCCGACGAGCGTGAAGAACTCCCCCGATTCGACGGCCAGCGACACGTCTCGCAGCGCCGTCACGCCGTCGAAGGCGACCCGCATCGACTCCACCTGGACACCGGCGTCGGTCATCGGTCCCACCCGCTGCCGACGCGGTCGATGAGTACGAAGCTGACGGTGGTGACCGCGAGCAAGACGGTGCCCATCGCCGTCGCCGGGCCGAGGTTCGGGCCGAGCGAGCGGTTGCCGGTGTAGCGTTCGAGCGCGACGGGCATCGTCGCGCTGTCGACGCCCTCGGCGAGCAACACCGTCGAGTCGAACTCGCCGACGCTGATGGCGAAGGCGAAGGCCGCGCCGGCGATAAGCGCCGGGACGACGAGCGGTAGTTCGATATCGACGAGCGCCGTGGTCCGGTCCGCCCCGAGCGCGCGGGCGGCGTCGACGAGGCGGTCGTCGATGCGGCCCAGCGCCGGCGTGACGTTGCGCGAGACGAACGGGTAGGCGGCGACGGCGTGGGCGGCGACGATGGCGACAGGGCCGGTGACGGTGATACGGTGGCCAAAGAGCGTCGTCCCGAAGACGAGCGTCCGCAACATCCCCAGCCCGAGGACGATGCCGCTGACGGCGAGGGGCGCCGTCAGCAGCGCCTCGGCGAGCCGCGAGCCCCGGCTCTCACGCGTGGCGACGACGGAGACGACGACGCCCATCGGCAGGGCGAGCAAGAGCGCGCCCGCGCCAAAGAGTAGGGAGTTCACGACGGCGGGCAGCGGGCGGGTCGTCCCCGTGGCCGTCGAGGCCTGCTGTGCGAGCAGGAACTCGTAGTACCGGAGCGTGACCTGTCCGCCGGGGGTCGTGACGCTCTCGACGACGAGGCTCGCCAGCGGGCCGACGAACAGCACCGCGGCGACGCCGACGTAGGCAAAGAGCGCCAGCCGCGTCGGGTCGGCGAGCGACCGCCAGCCCGCGAAGAGTGGCGTCCGCGCCCGGCCGCGGCCCTCGCCCCCCGCGGTCACCTGCGCGGCCTCGAAGCGCAGATAGACGTATATCAGCCCCAGCGAGAGCGCCGTCTCGATGGCCCCGAGCGTCGCCGCCTCGGTCAGGTCGAGGCGCTGGACGCGGGCGAACAGCCACACCTCGACGGTCGCGAGGTCGAGCCCGCCAAGGGCCAGCACGATGGGAAAGGACATGAACGTGAAGACGAACGTGAGCACCGACGCGGTCAGCACGGCCGGCAGTAGCTGTGGCAGGGTCACGTCGCGGAAGGCCTGGAGCGGGGTGGCCCCGAGGGTGCGGGCGGTCTCGACGCGGGCCGGGTCGACGGACTCCCAGGCGGCCGTCACCAGGCGGGTGACCAGCGGCGCGTTGTAGAAGGCGTGGGCCAGCACGACGAGTTCGAGCGTGAACGTCAGTTCGAGGGGGCCGAGTCCGACGACGGACAGCAGGTCGTTCAGGACGCCCGTCCGACCGAACATCGCCAGGAAGCCGACGGCGACCATGATAGAGGGGAGGACAAAGGGGAGGATGGTCACGGAGCGAAGCGTCCGGCGGCCGGGGAACTCGAAGCGGGCGAGCAGATACGCGCCGGGGAGCCCGACGAGGACGCTGGCGACGGTCGACAGCAGCGCCTGGTAGGCGGTGAAGGCAAAGAGGTCGTGGTAGAACGGGTCGCCCAGCACCGAGGAAAGCGGCGCGAGCGTGACCCGCCCGGCGTCGTGGACGGCGCCGACGAGGACGCTCCCGACGGGGTAGTAGAAGACGACGACCAGCGTCGCCAGCGTGGCCACCACACCGGCCGGGAGCGCACGGTCGACCCGGACCCCCATCTAGTTGCTCGCGATTTCGCGCGCCCAGTCCTCTATCCAGCCGTCGACCTTGCCGGCGAGTTCGTCGTAGCTGAACGTGACCGGTTGCGGCGGCTCCAGCGCGTACTCGCCGAAGTCACCGCCGGGCTCGACGCCGGAAACGGCGGGGAACTGGACGTTCCGGACCGAGATTTCCGTCTGGGCTTTCTCGGTGAGCACGAACGACATGAACTCGCGGGCCAGGTCGGGGTTCTCCGCGTCGACGAACTGCGCCATCCCCTCGGGGTTCGCGTACCCCTGGTCGTTCAGGAAGCCGACCTGGTGGCGGGACATGTCGACGTCCTCGCCGTGGTAGTACACCTGGTCCGTGGAGTAGGAGACCACCATCGGCGCCTCCTCGTTCGTGTAGGCGTTGTAGGCGGGCTCCCAGTCCGAGAGAATCTGCACGCCGTTCTCGGAGAGGTCTCGCCAGTAGTCGAGATAGCCGTCGGCGCCGTTCGCCTTGATGGTCCACAGGAGGAACGCCCGTCCGGGGTCGGACTGCTGGGCGTTCTGGGCGATGAGAGCGTCCTCGTAGGCCGGCTCCAGCAAGGCGTCGAAGCTGCCGGGGGCGTCGACTTCGCCCTCGTCGTAGACGAGACTGATGTAACCCGTGTCGTACGGGACGACGCGGCCGTCCGGGTCGAAGTTCAGTTCGGACTTGACCGAGTCGGCGCCCTCGACGTCGGCCGTCGCGAACAACTGCTCGTCCAGTTGCTCGTCGGCGCGGACGAGTTCGCCCGTGTTCAGCCCGACGAACAGGTCCGCCTCGACCGGCGCGCCCTCAGACTTGCGCTGGATGAACTGGTTGACGCCGTTCTCCGGCGTCGTGAACTCAACCGTCGCGTCGCGGTCGGCCTCGAAGTTCGATTTGAGCCAGTTCCCGGCCGAGTCCTCCCCGGTGAAAGAGGAGTAGGTCGCGACCGTGAGGGTGTCGTCCGACTCGTTCGATGAACCGCTGCTACACCCCGCCAGCGCGGCGGCGCCAGCAGCGCCGACGCCTGAGAGGAACGCACGTCGTTTCATACCTCGGTGGTTACACCAAGTAATACTTGAACCACTCGCTTTCCCGGTGGGGCCAGTTGCGCACCGAGTCGGTCCGGTTCGGACCGTGGCTGGCGCTCGCCGGGACCCGGAGCTTCCGGGGTACCACAGCGGTTCACGGCCCAGCCGTTCACCAGTCGAGGTCGCATGGCGCCCTCGCTCCGCTCGCGGGTCACTCCGTTCCCCGCTCTCGGTATCCGAGGAACCTCCCCCCGGTCGGTTCCTCGCTCCTCACCCGACGCGCTCGTCCAAAATCAGCCTCTGTCGGCGAATTTCGGTTCTCGCGTCGCTTCCCGCCGGTCACCCGACGCGCTCGTCCAAAATCAGCCTCTGTCGGCGAATTTCGGTTCTCGCGTCGCTTCCCGCCGGTCACCCGACGCGCTCGTCCAAAATCAGCCTCGTCTTCGTGCTCACCACTTCCTCCAGCTCCCGCGCCCTGGTGATGAGTTCGTTGACCGCGCCGGTGTCGGCCGCGTCGACGACGACGACGATGTCCTCCTCGCCGGAGACCTGCCAGACGAAGTCGACGGCAGGCCACTCGGCGATGTGGTCGGTGACGGCCTCGGTGTCGACGTTGACGTCGACGCCGACCTCTATCATGGACTTGACGTTGCCGGTGCGGGTCGCCACGGTGAACCGCTCGATGACGCCCTCGTCGACCAGGCGGTCGACGCGGTTGCGCACCGTCCCCTCGGAGGTCCCGACCTGGTCCGCGATCTCCGTGTAGGGCGTGCGGGCGTCTCGCCGGAGTATCGACAGAATCTCCCTGTCCAGTTCGTCCATCGAGATGCGAACCTTCCGCCCCGGCCGACTTGAGGATTACGAAAATCGTAACTCGGCTTCGAAAGCAATCCTTATGCCGCGGAATACTGTACGCATCTCGTAATGGCTGACGCATACGTGGCGCTGGAGGGTGACCGTGTCATCGAGGCGCGCGCTCGCGCTCCGGGGTCGACACGCGGCGAGGTCGTGTTCACAACCGCCTACACGGGGTACGAAGAGAGCCTGACCGACCCCTCCTACGAGGAGCAGATTCTCACGTTCTCCTACCCGCTCATCGGGAACTACGGCGTCCGGGAGGAGCGCTTCGAGGACGACCGCGTCCACCCGCGGGGCGTCGTCGCCCGCGAACTGACCGACGACGTGGCCGAGTGGCTCGACGGCGAAGGCGTGCCGGCCGTCGACCATCTGGACACCCGCGACATCGTCACCGAAATCCGCGACGAGGGGGCGATGAAGTGCGGTATCGCCGCCGGGCCGGACGCGACCGAGCAGGACGCGCTGGACGAACTCCACCAGTGCAAGCACATGTCCGACCACGTCGACATCGGCTCGCAGGTCTCCGTCGACAGCGTCGAGACGTACAACGAGGGCGGCGACGGCTCGACCGTCGCGCTGGTCGACTGCGGAGCGAAAGGCTCCATCGTGGACTCGCTGGTCGAGCGCGACGCCACAGTCCACGTCTTCCCCTACGACGCGGGCGAGGACGACGTCGCGGCTGTCGACCCCGACCTGCTCTTTATCTCGAACGGCCCCGGCGACCCCGAGAACTTCGGACAGGCCGGCGACCTCGTCGAGACCTACGTCGGCGAGGTCCCGCTGGCGGGTATCTGTCTCGGCCAGCAGGTCGTCGCCAACGCCCTGGGCGGCGAGACCGAGAAGATGGAGTTCGGCCACCGCGGCGTCAACCAGCCCGTGCGTGACCTCCGCACCAACCAGGTCGTGATGACGACCCAGAACCACGGCTACACTGTCGCCGACCCCGGCGACAAACTCGACGTGACGCAGGTCAACGTCAACGACGACACGCCGGAAGGCCTGGAGAACGACGAGTTGCGTATCATCACCCGTCAGTACCACCCCGAAGCCAACCCCGGCCCGCACGACTCGCTCGGCTTCTTCGACGACGTGCTCGGGATGGCCGAGGAGTAGTTGCGCCGAACGGAGTGAGGCGCAACTGAACCGCCGGCGGCGGAGCGCGAGGCGTGGGCGAATCTCGCTACGCTCGATTCACGAACACACGAACGAGGAGCGAAGCGACCCGTGAGCGGGGCGTCGAACACAGTGAGGCGAAACCGACCTGTCTCACTCCGAGTCGTCGACCGGCAGCCCGCGATACATCACCGTCTGTTTCTCGCCGGTCGGCGTCGGTTCGTCGGACTCCGACCGCTGTTGTACCGGGAGGCCGCGGTACATCACGGTGCCGTCCGCACCGACGCTCTCGGGGGTCTCGCCCTGTCGGTCCTCGACGAACTCGGTCACCGCCGCCAGCAGGTCCTCGTCGGCCCGCCGGGTGACCCAGCAGTGGTAGATGTGCCGCGGCGTCTTGACGGTGAGCCGGTGGGCTCGGAGACCGGTCCTGTAGCCGACGGCGGCGACGTCCTCGTGGGGTATCTCGATGACCTGGTCCGTCGACGCCTGGCCGACGAGACAGAGCGTCCGCCGGCCGGTGACCAGCATCACCGTCTCGTGGTCGCGACTGGGTGAGACCGTGTTTCGCTTGGACCCGAGACCGACGCCGCGTTTGGCGTTCGAGAGCACGTACGCGGGCGACTCCGCCGGTTCGAGATACGCGACGGGCGGCTCGTGCAACGGCGGGGTCGAGAACCGCCCCTCGGCACCGGACAGCAACGGCGCCGTCACCGTCTCGTTCGGCGCTATCTCCGCCAAGGTCTGCGCCCGGTCGTCGGTGGCCCGGTCTGTCATCGCACTCGACCCCGCTTGGTAAGTCCCTGCATGCTCACGAACGTGGCCTCTCGACCGGCTTTAATCACCCTTCTGTATGTAGTCCTGTTACTGTCGAAGGGCGTTGTTCGTCGTATTCTAGGCGGGGTTGCAGCCAATCCGTCACGGACGTATCGGGAAACCTGTCGAGTCCGCTGTCAAACTGCTTGTCCATCTCGCGTCCGCTCGGGGTCGGCGTCGCCGCGCAGACGGACGACGACCTCCGTGCCGTCGCTCGTGTCCGTGAACTCCAGGTCCCCGCCGAGCATCGTCATCCCCCACGACGCGACCCAGAGCCCGATCCCCGTCGAGTGTTGCAAGTCGGTCTCCGTGCCGCTCTGTATCGGCGCCAGTTCGTCGGCGTCGATACCCGGCCCGTTGTCGCTGATGCGGATTTCGAGGTCGCCGTCGACCTCGCTGAGCGCGATACGGACTCGCGGGCTGTCGGTGTCGTTGTGCTCGACCGCGTTCTCGACGAGCGACCCGACCACGAGCGAGAGGACACGCGGGTCCGTCCGCTGTGTCGTCGTCGCCGGACGGACGTCGACGTCGACGGCGGCCGCAGGGTACTCCGCGTGGATGTCGGCAACCACGTCCGAGAGCAGGCCGGCGACGTCGACCGATTTCGGCCCGGCCTGACTCGCGCGTACCCGCTCGAACTTCCGGGCCTTCTCCCCGGTCGCGAGCAGGCGCTCGGCGCTGTCGGTTATCCGCCCCGCGGACGTGGTCAGTTCGGGGTCGTCGGTGCGGTCGGCGACTATATCCGCGTGGCCCATGATGACGGTCATCTCGTTACGGAGGTTGTGACGGATGACGCGGTTGAGAACGTCCAGGCGCTGTTCGCGCTCGCGCTCCCGCGTCACCTCCTGGAGGACGACGGTGCTGCCGACCACCGTCCCGGCGGGGTCGGTCAGCGGGGCGGTGGCGACCGTGAACTGGCGCTCCCGACCGGCCGCCGTGACCGTTACCGCTTCCCACGCGCCGTCCGGGCCGCGTTCGACCGGGACGGCGCCGTCGAGCGGCCGGCCGAGGACGGCGTCGCGGTCGAGGTCGAAAATCTCGACCGCGGCGTCGTTGACCGTCACCACGCGGTCCTCGGGGTCGAGCGCGAACAGCGGCGTCGGGATGTCGTCGAGCGCCGACCGCTCGGCGGCCCGCTGTGTCGTCGGGTTCGTCTCGAACATGTCCTTCTCGACGAAGGCGTAGCCGTCGAGCGTCAGGTGCAGGACGAACAGCGCCGGCGAGAGGTTGAGTTGCGGATACGGGCCAAAGCCAAAGAGCCACGGGAGCGAACCGGCCGCGGGCGGGACGACGCTGAGCGCGAGCGCGATGGCCTCTCCCCGGTAGAGCGGCCCGTAGCTGATGACCGTCTCGAACAGCAACAGGACGGCGACCCCCGCACACAGCAGCGTGAAGACGGTGACGAGATAGGCCACCGGCTGGAGCGCGTAACTGGCCGTCGACAGGCCAAACACCGGCGCGACGGTGAACTCGGTCCACCACAGCGAGTGCGCGGTGTGCGTGAGCAAGAGCCCCGAACCGACCGTCGGAATCGCGAGCACCGCCAGCCCCGGCCAACTCCGTGCGATGGCCGTCCGGCCCGTGTAGGCCAGCGCGAACAGCAAGAAGAGCGGGCCGGTCCAGATAGCGCCACACAGCCACAGCGCGGTCAGGTGTTCCCGGAGCGGGGTCGCAGAGACCAGGAGCGCCACCCCGTAGGCCAGACACCAGACGCTCACGGCGACGGCCGAAGCGATGAACCACGGTACGCCCGGGCTCTCGCGGTGGCGGTAGAGGTAGCCCGCGAGTGCGAGCGCACCGCCACCGGCGCTGATAGACGAGCCTACGACCAGTCCCCCGATGCCTACGAGCAAGCTTCCGAGTACTTACGGAGACGGCGTAATAGCCGTTTTGGCAGCCGTCTGAACTGTCGCTCAGCTGTGAGACTCCGGCTCACTGCTCTCCGGCTCCCTGTAGTCGTCGGTTCGCTCCGAGGCCCTCGAAAATCGAAGATTTTCGGGTTCACGAGACGGCTTCGCCGTCTCGGACGACCTCCCGTTGGTCGGCCTCGACACGCTCGCCTGTCCGGAGACGCCTAGCGGCGTCTCCTACTCGCTTCCCCACTGACGCGTCGTCTTGGGGCGCTCGCTGACCGCCTGCACGGCGAGGGGCTGGTCGGCGGAGTTGATGGCTTCCAGGGCCGCTTCGGCGCTCTCGCGGGTCGAGAAGTACGTCACCGTCTCCTCGACACACGCTTCGAGCACGTCGCGGTCGCGCGAGGCCACGAGGTCGATGTCGCCGTCCTGGATGGCCTGGACGACGGCCTCGGTGTCCGCGTAGTCGTCGAGGCTCTGTACGTCGAAGTGCTCCTCGAAGCCCAGGATGGGGAGGTCGACCAGGGCGGTCCCCTCCAGCGGGATGTCCTTGCCGACACACATCTGTGCTTTCTGGTAGGCCTTGCCGAAGGAGCCAGCGGTACCCATGACCTCGCCGGTCGATTTCATCTCCGGGCCCAGCCGCGGGTCCGAACCCGGCAGGCGGTCGAACGGCAGGACGACCTCCTTGACCGAGACTTGCTCGGGAATCTGCTCCTCGACGTCGAGTTCGTCGAGGGTCGCGCCGGCCATCACTTCGGCGGCGAGTTTCGCGATGGGGACGCCCGTCGTCTTCGAGATGAACGGCACGGTACGCGAGGAGCGCGGGTTCGCTTCGAGGACGTAGACCTCGCCGTCACGCACCGCGAGCTGGACGTTCAGCAGGCCGACGGTGTCGAGCGCGTCGGCGATGTCCTCGGTGACCTCGCGGATGCGCGGCATCACGTCCTTGATTTCCTGGGAGCGGGGCGGAATCATACACGCCGAGTCGCCCGAGTGGACGCCGGCGGTCTCGACGTGTTCCATCACGCCGCCGATGAGCACGCTCTCCTCGTCGGCGACGGCGTCGACGTCCAGTTCGACGGCGTCGGCGAGGAACTCGTCGACCAGGATGGGCTTGTCGGGGGAGACGCGGACCGCCTCCTCGATGTACGTCTCCAGGTCGTCGTCGTTGTAGACGACGTCCATCGCGCGCCCGCCCAGCACGTACGAGGGGCGCACCAGCACCGGGTAGCCGATGTCGTGGGCGAGGTCCAGCGCCTCCTCCTTGCTCGTCGCGGTGCCGCCCTCGGCCTGGGCGATGCCGAGGTCGTCCATCAGCTTGTTGAAGCGGTCGCGGTCCTCGGCCAGGTCCATCGCCTCGACGGAGGTCCCCAGAATCTCGCAGTCCAGGCCGCGCCGTTCCAGTTCGTCCTCCAGCGGTTCGCCGATGTCGACGGAGGTCTGGCCGCCGAACTGGACCATCACGCCGTCGGCGCCGGTGGACTCACAGACGTCGGCGACCTCCTCGGCCGTGACCGGTTCGAAGAACAGCCCGTCGGAGGTGTCGTAGTCCGTCGACACCGTCTCGGGGTTGTTGTTGACGACGTGGGCGTCGATGCCCAGCTCTTCCAGCGCCTGGACGGCGTGGACCGAGCAGTAGTCGAACTCGACGCCCTGGCCGATGCGGATGGGGCCGCCGCCGACCACGACGACGCTCTCGACGTCGGGGTCGACCAGCAGTTCGTTGCGGTCGATGCCCGAGATGGGGTCACGCGTCGAGTAGTAGTACGGCGTCGTCGCCTCGAACTCGCCGGCGCAGGTGTCGACGAGCTTGTAGTCGCGGTGGACCGTCTCGCTCTCGACGTCCTCTATCTGGACGCCGGAGCCGTCGGTCGCCGCTTCGACTTCCGCTTCGCCGCCGTCGTCGCTATCCAGTCCGGCCGGCATCCAGGAGACGTGGGTGTCGTTGAACTCGCCGCCAGCGAGCGCGGTTATCTCCTGGTCGGTGAAGCCGGCCGCGGCGGCCGTCTCGTAGTCGCCCGCCATCGCGGCCTCGGCCGCGTCGGCGACCTCCTCGAACCGCTCGACGTACCACTCGTGGATGTCGGTCAGCTCGACGATTTCCTCGACCGAGTAGCCACGCAGGAACGCCTCGAAGATGGCGTAGGGGCGGTCGGGCGACGGACGGACGAGATACTGCGATTCGAGTTCGTCGTCGTCGACCGTCTCGAAGTCCACGGCGGGGTTGTACTCCGAGGAGCGCAACGCCTTCAGCAGCGACTCGGGGAAGGTCCGCCCGATGGACATCGCCTCGCCCGTGGACTTCATCGCCGTCGACAGCTCGAAGTCGGTGTCACGGAACTTGTCGATGGGCCAGCGAGGCACCTTCGTGACGACGTAGTCGATGGCGGGCTCGAACGCCGCCGTGGTCTCGCCGGTGATCTCGTTCTCTATCTCGTGGAGGCGCTTGCCCAGGGCGACCTTCGCGGTGACGCGGGCGATGGGGTAGCCCGTCGCCTTCGACGCGAGTGCCGAGGAGCGGGAGACGCGTGGGTTGACCTCGACGACGCGGTACTCGCCGCCGGGCGTGCCGTCGTCGCGCCAGGCGTGCTGGATGTTACAGCCGCCCTGGATACCGAGTTCGCGGATGACCTTCAGCGCGGAGTCACGCATCTGCTGGTGGCCCTCGTCGGGGATGACCTGCGAGGGCGTGACGACCGTGGACTCCCCGGTGTGGATGCCCATCGGGTCGATGTTCTCCATGTTGCAGATGATGATACAGGAGTCGTCGGCGTCGCGCATGACCTCGTACTCCAGTTCGACCCAGCCGGAGATGGACTCGGTGATGAGGACCTCGCTGTTCCGGGAGAGGCGAAGCCCCTTGCGGACGCGCTCGACGAGTTCCTCGAAGTCGTCGACGACGCCGGAGCCCGAGCCCCCGAGCGTGTAGGTCGTGCGGGCGATGACCGGGAGGCCGCCGACCTCGTCGACGGCGTCCTGGATACGCTGGCGGAAGTTCTCCTCGTCGAAGTCCGTCACGGACTCGTCCTCGTCGAGCGAGATAGTGGTCGACCGGGGGACCGGCTCGCCGATCTTCTCCATGCGCTGGCGGAACAGGTCGCGGTCCTCGGTCGCGTAGATGGTGTCCAGCGGCGTGCCCATCACGTCGACGTCGTACTCTTCGAGGACGCCCTCCTCGGCGAGTTCCGCCGTGACGTTGAGCCCGGTCTGCCCCCCCAGGCCGGCGATGACGCCGTCCGGGTTCTCCTTCCGGATTATCTCGGTGATGGCCTCGGTGTTGATGGGTTCGAGGTACACCTTGTCGGCCATGTCCGGGTCGGTCATGATGGTCGCCGGGTTGGAGTTGACCAGTACCACGCGCGCGCCTTCTTCCTGAAGGGCCCGACAGGCCTGAGCGCCGGAGTAGTCGAACTCGGCTGCCTGGCCGATCTTGATGGGGCCGCTCCCGATAAGCAGGATTGTGCGGTCTTCCTCGGCTGTCATTACCCGTTTCGAACCCACACATCGTAATAAGCCCGGCGAAACGGTACGCTTCTCGAAGCTCGATTTCGAATATCGTAATGCGACAGGCTCACACGGGGCCGGCGGTCACTCGGCGGGTCCCTTACTGGCTCTCGTCGGTGATGTCGTACCGGTAGGGCTGGTCCCGGATGACCTCGACCTCGCCGGTCTGGGCTCGCCGTCCGAGCACCGTGGCGACCCGGTGAGCGCTGTCGAACTCCTCGCCTTCGTCCTCCAGCAGCTCCAGAATCTCGCGGGCCGTCAGGGGACCGTCTGCGTCGGCGTCGTCAAGCACCGATTGGATGCGCTCGAACTCGCCGTGACGGATGGCCATACCTACATACAATAGCCGAAACCCCATATAACACCGTCAGACTGGTGTCTGACGCCGGTTTAGGCCGAATCGACAGACGGCGTCCGGACGCGTTCGGCGGATGGTTGTCATACGGTGTCGGCGCTTCCGTCAAACATCTACCAGATTGTTACCACCCGAGGGTCGCGGGACAGGGGCCTATCTATCAGGCCAGGTTTAAACGTCCCTCGGAGCCGGGGGCGCCGGCGAGTCGTTGGAACGTCTCGGCCTGCGCACGACTCAGACCGCCGAGTCGTGCTCGTCCTCGAAATCCCGCTCCGCCCGGTACTGGTCGACGAACAGTCCGATGTCGAACTCCAGCATCTGTTCTTCGAACGCCGCGGCCATCTCGTCGTCCTCGGCGTGGGAGACGGCGTGGTCCATCAGCTCGACGATGAGTTCGACGACGATTTCGTGGAGCCGCCTGGAGTCGAAGTCGGTCACCCAGGCCATCGAGAAGCCGACGGCGCCGTCCTCCGTCGCGTCGGCGACGGCCACTTTCTCGGGGAACTCCTCGATGACGACGCCCATCAGGTGGGCCATGGTGAACGTGTCGTGGTCGTCGGCCGGCTCGATGGTCTCGGTGAGCACCTCCTCCAGGAACTCCGGGACGAAGCGGGCCAGCGGATGCATATCGAGCACGACGGCGTGGCTCGCCCCGCAGGCGCAGTCGTACTCGCGCATCCCCAGGTCGAGGTCGTCGTGGGTCGAGACGACCTCGCCACAGGGGAGTTCGAGCTCGGACTCGCGCCCGCCGGGCACGCGCGGTTCTGCCATTGGTGTGCTTAGACCGCTGGCGTGGTTAAAGCCCGCGATACGACCCGCTCAGGCGGCGGCCTCGCGGGCGCTCGCCCGGACCTGAACGTACGCGTCCGTGACGACGGCGATACCGAGGACCTGAAAGACGGTCCCCAGCACCGCCGACAGCAGCCGCGAGACGATGGCGAGGGAGAGACCGCCGACGGCCGCGTCCCCGCCGAGAACGCCAGTGAGGAGTCCGGGGAGGCTGCCGACCAGTCCGAACAGGCCGAGGACGACGAGCAGGACGACGATGGAGACCGGGTCGTCGAGGAACCGGGCGACGCTGTTGCGGAGCGTCTCGCCGTACCCGCCGTCGTTCAGCGCGATTTCCTGGCGGAGGTAGACGAAGACGGTCACCAGGACGAGCCCGACCACCGGCCCGACTATCGACCCGACGAGCGTGGTCGCCAGGCCGCCGAGCTGACCGACGACGGGCAGGACCGACTGGAACAGCAGCACCGACAGCGCGACCGTCCCGCCCAGGACGACGGCCATGAGGGCGCGGTCGGCGACGTCGTCGGTGGCCGTCTCCGCCGGGCCGGCGAACAGCCGAATCGCCCAGTAGCGGACCAGTTCGCCCGCGAGGGCGACGAGTGCGACCAGGACGACGGTCACCGGGAGCCCGACGCCCAGCGCGAAGGGCGACTCCCCGCCGAAGGACGCTATCGCCGCCCGCTGCTCGGCGGTGTACACGCCGCTCTCGAACACCAGTCTCAGCAGCTCCGCGGCGAGGCTCTCGGTGACGACGAGCGAGCCGAGGCTGTAGAGGAGGAACACCGCCCCCACGAGGAGGCCGTCCTCGCTCGCGAGGCCGTCGATACCGCTACGGAGGGCGTCACCGATATCCAGGGACATACGGCGTTGTTCCCGACTGGCGGTAATAAAGTTACAGTCGCCCGCGCTACGGCCAGTCGTCGCGCTGGTCGTCCTCTTCGGACGTCTCCGCTTCGGGGGCCTGTGGCTCGCCCAGTTCCCAGTCGGCCGCCTCGGCGGCGTCCTCGACGGGGAGGAACTCCCAGCCGGTCGCCTCGGCCAACTCGGCGTCGGCCTCGCCGTCGCCGACGAAGACGTGGCGGTCGGTGTCGAACTGCTCCTTGACGTTCTCTAAGCTCTCCCGGCGCCCGCGCGGGCCCGAGAAGAAGTCCTGTCTGATGCGGTGTTTGCGCGTGAAGTTCGTCACGACGTAGGTGGGCTGTTCGGAGATGACGCCGACGTACTCGGACCACTGGCGCGCGTCGGTGAACACGCTGTCCGGGTAGGCAAGCTCCTTGAGGGCGTCGAGGTCGAACGCGAGTGTCATGTCGCCGCTGCCGCCGTCCATACGACACACTCCGCCGTCGGTCGAAAAAAGGGCGTCGTTCTCTCGCGCCCGGGCCTACACGTCCAGATGTGTCGTGTCGCCGGAGAACGCCAGCTCCCAGTTGCCCCGGTCGCGGTCGAGGCGGGTGACGCCACAGAGGGGCGCGTCCACGCCGTCGGTCGACCCGACGAGCCCGTCGACCACGCCGCCCACCGTGAGCCCGTGGCCGACGAGCAGGACCGTCCCGGGCACGTCCGCGGCGAGTTGCCGGGCGACGTTCCCGGCCCGCGCCATTGCCTCGTCGCCGCTCTCGGGGAACTCGGGAACGAGATACGGGTCGTGGTCGAGGGTTATCGGGTCGAACCAGTCGGCGAGGTGTTCCGCCGGCACGGTCTCCGGGTCGGCGTCGAACCACTCGGGGTTGCGGTGTTCGCCCAGGCCCGGCTCCAGATACACGTCGGTGCCCGTCTCCCGGCCGATTTCCTCGGCCGTCTCAGCCGTCCGCAGGAACGGCGAGGCGTAGACGGCGTCGAGTGGGACGCCCGACTCGACGAACCGCCGACCCGTCCGCCAGGCCGCCCACCGGCCGAGGTCGGTCAGTGGCGGGTCGTGGACGCGGTCGGCGTGGTCGTCCCACGATGGGTCGACGCTGTCCTGTCGCTGGCCGTGTCTGACGACCCAGACAGTGTCTGCCATACGGGGTCAATCGGCGTGCGGGAAAATCAATGTGCGCCTGCGGGCGGGATGGGTCCGACCCGCTGTTACCGGCGGTGCCGGTCCTGTGCTTCCAGCCGTTCGGCGGTGGCCTGTATCTCGGCCATCTCGCGGGCCGCCTCCTGCTGACCACCGTCGGGACCGTGGCCGTAGTTGACAGACCAATCGAGCACCGACCCGGCGAAGCCGGCGTCGTCACCGCTGTCGCCACTTGCGTCTCCGCTATCGTCGCCGGTCGTCCCGCTCAGGAACCGCCGGAGCAGTGGCCCAATCATGCGCGAAACTACGGACCAGACGGACAAAATAGCGGCGAAAAATACGACTTTGTGCGGAAACCGCCCGAGAGTGCCGTTACTCGGCGGGCGGGGCGGTGTTGGCCTTCACTTTCTCGAGGTCGACGTCTTTCTCTAGGAGCAGTTCCTTCTGGTCTGCGACCTTGCGTTCCTCGCGGATGAGCTTCTTGAACTTGGACTGCTGGGAGAGGTCGCCGATGAGCACGCCGCCGATGAGCTGGCCGTTCTCGAAGGCGAGTCGGCGCCACTCGCTGTCGGAGTACTTGCGCTCGGCCTCGTCGTCGCCCCGGGTCGGGTGGCCAAAGGAGAGGAACGGGAAGTCAAAGTGCGTAATCGAGTACGAGGAGACCCAGCGGAACTCGCGCTCTTCGGCGTCGGCGACCATGTTCGTCCCGGCGACGGACCCCTGTTCTTTCGCCGAGCCCCACGCGCCGTTCTGGGCGCGGGCGCCGATGATGGTGTCGTAGAACTGCGTGATGTCGCCCGCGGCGTAGATGTCCTCGACGTTCGTCTGCATGTACTCGTCGACGACGATGCCGTCGTCCTGTTCGATGCCTGCGCCCTGGAGGAACTCCGTGTTGAAGTTCAGCCCGATGGCGACGCCGGCCCAGCCGCCGTCGAACTGGTCGCCGTTGGGGTCCACAGCTCCGGAGACGTGGCCGTCGTCGTCGACTTCGAAGTGGTCGACGCCGGAGTCGAAGACGGGCTCGACGCCGTTCTCACGCAGCGCCTCGTGGATGATTTCGGCGCCCTCACCGGAGAGGGCGTAGCGCCACCAGCGGTCCCCGCGCATCAGGTACTTCGCGTCGATGCCCTGGGCGGCACAGACGGCCGCCAGGTCGATACCGAGCAGGCCCGCGCCGACGATGATGCCCTGGTCGGACTCCTCGGCGTGCTCGCGGATGCCCCGCGCGTCCTGGAACGTCCAGAAGTGGTGGATACCGTCGGCGTCGCTGTTCTCGACCGGCAGTTGGGTCGGCGTCCCGCCCGTCGCGACGAGCAGCTTGTCGTACTCGTAGGTCTCGCCCTTGTGGGTGTGAATCTCGTGGGCGACCGGTTCGATGTCCGTGACGTGGGTGTTCAGTTCGAGGTCGATGTCGCGCTCGTCGTACCACTCCGGCTCGTGGATGGATATCGGGGCCTCTGGCAGTTTCCCCTTGGCGAACTCCTTGATGAGAATCCGGTTGTAGAGGGCCTCTCCCTCGTCTGTGATGACGGTCACTGATGCGTCAGGGTCGGCTTCCCTGATTGTCTCCGCGGCGGAGGCTCCCGCGATACCGTCCCCGATAATCACGTGCGACGTGCTCATGTTGGGAGGGTTCGGCACGACGCCTAATGTGGATTGCTATCTGCGTATCGATTGCGATATCGACTCGCAGTTGACTCCGACGCCGCTCTCGGGACGCGTGAGCGCCAGTACGCCCCGCCGCTGTCGCCAGTGTCCCGACTGGCTGTCTGTATCCACACCGTCTCCCAGGCGTCGCTCTCGCCAGCGAGCCTTTCAAGGCGTTCGACTCCTAACGCTCGGGCGATGAAACTCCGTCAGAACGTCAGACACTGGGCGGCCAAGCAGGCGCTGACGCTGCCGGTCGTCGGCGAGAAGGTCAACGACCGGCTGGTCGGGATGCACACCGACATCTTCGCGGGGAAAGCCGACCCCGAGCGGGCCGACGAACGCCGCGACCACCTGGACGACTTCTTCGACGCGACGATGGACACCTACGTCGCCGCGCTGGAGGCGGGGTTCCCGGAGGCGAAAGCCCGCGAGATAACCCACGTCCAGGCCAACTTCGACTTCTACAACCACGGCTGGACGGAGATGATGGAGTTCCCGGCCGACGAACTCCAGGCCCACTACGACCGGTACGAGGATTTCTTCGGGAAGTACGGCATCACCATCTCGGACCCGCTCGGCGAGTTCCGGCCCGCGGGCGGTATCGCGGAGGCGCCCTCGACGCCGGAGAAGCTCGAAGACCCCGAACACCCCCACGCTGTCGGTGGGTTCGCCGACGACGCCTACGTCGAGACAGAGGACGGCGAACTCGTCGTGGGCGGCCAGACCGAACCCGAGGACGTCGACCCGAGTCAGGCCCCCGGCGTCGACGACGAGGGGACCGCGGACTGAGCGCGAGAGTCACTCTCCCGGCGCGTCGGTCCGCGCAGTGGCGGATGCTCCGGCGCCGCCAATCGCCGACCCGAGTCTGAACAGCGCGACGAAGGCCGTCTCCGCGGGCGGTTCGCCGCTCGGCGTTTCGGTGAGGCCCCGCTCGCCGTAGGTGCCGGTGACGCTGAACGCGTAGACGCCGGCTTCGAGCGCCGTGTCGACCCTGTACGTGTCGTCGCCGCCCGGCGACGGGTGGGTCATCTCGGGGAGTTCCCACCGGAGCGAGTCGCCGGGGGCGAGGACGTGCAGCGGCTCTCGTATCGGCCCCTGTGGTGCGACGAACGACCACGTCCCGCCCGCGTGCTCGTGGATGGCCCAGTCGTCGGGGTTACAGCTGACCGTCCACTCGCTGTAGTTGTAGAGGGTGAACGACAGCGATTCGACGGTGTCGTCGCCACGCTCCGGGTCGAACAGTTCGGGTTCGGCGGCAAGCACCACCTCGGCGTCCGCACCGGCGGTGTGGTGACAGACGGTCCGGTCGGGGGCGGGAAACGACGGGCAGGCCGCCCCGGCGAACTCGTCGCCGGCCTGTGGGACGCCCGGCGTGGCTGGCGTGTCGGTTCGTGGCCGTGTGTCTGTCGGCGTCCCGGTGTCCGATTGGGGGCCGCTGTCCGACGGGGAGAGACAACCGGCGCTCGCGGCCGCGATACCGACGGTCGCGAGCAGGTCGCGTCTGTTCATGTGCGGCGCGTGGAAGCGCCCGGATAAACGCTTTCAGGAGGCTGAAAATCCGTCTTGAATCACTCCGAGCCGTCGATGCGGTCGGCCACTTCGTAGCCGGCGACGATGCCGCCGTTGAGCGACCGCTCGGGGTACTGGGCCTCGGAGGCCATCCCGGCGTAGTAGACCCCGTCGGCGACCTCCTCGGAGAGGTCGTAGGGGACGACCATGTCCAGATACCCCCGCTCGTAGACGGGCGCGGTGCGGGGGTTGCGGGCGGTCTTCACCCAGTTGACCGAACCGCGGTCGAACTCGGGGAACAGCGACTCGATGCCCGAGAGCCACGTCTCCCGAACCTCGTCGTCGTCCTGTTGCCAGACGTCCTCCTCGGGCGACTGGATGTAGCGAGCGACGTACAGCAGGTGGTCGCCGCCGTAGCGCTCCGTCTCGACGAAGTTCGTGTGCTCGATGAGTGCGCCGAAGGGCGCCTCGTCGGCGATGTTGAGCCAGTACGTATCCAGCAGCGGCTCGTCCATGCTGATGACCGAGCAGACGGTCCCCTGGAAGTCGATGTCACAGGGGTAGCCCGTGAGTTCTTCGAGGACGTTCGGCATCGCTGCGACGACGACGCTGTCGACGTCGTGAGCGGCCTCACCGGTCCCGTCGTCGGCGCTGAGTCCGGTCACTTCGCCGTCCTCGGTCCGCACGTCGGTCACGCGGGTGCCGGTCTCGATGTTCTCGCGACCGACCGCCTCGACCAGCGCGTCCAGCAGGCGACCGAAGCCGCCGTCCAGATACCCCAGAATCTCGCCGTTGAGGATGTCGCGCTCGCCGCGGAACTTGATGCGGCCCAGCAGCCAGGCGGCGCTGACGTCCTGTTTCCGTGAGCCGAACTTCGCGTCCAGCAGCGGCTCGAAGAACGTCTCGTAGACGTTCTCGGTGGTGTGGTCGCGGACGAACTCCTCGACGGGGACGTCCTCGAAGTCCTCGAGTCTCTCGTAGGTGTCGAACTTCGGCGTTCCGCCCCGGACGTCGACGTCGAGTGTGAGCATCCCCAGCCGGAACTTGTCGTAGAGGCTCAGATGCGGGAAGGATAGTATCTCCCAGGGCGTGTCCATCGGGTGGACGACGCCGTCGACGTAGTAGCCGTTCTCGCCGATACGCCACTCGACGTCCTCGCCCAGCCCCAGCTCCTCGGCCAGTTCCACGATGGTCTCCTCCGACTTCGAGAGGTGGTGGTAGAACTTCTCGATGGGGTCGCCGGCCGTCTCGTACACCGCGGCCAGCCCCCCCAGGTCCTCGCTCGCCTCGAAGACGCGAACCTCGTGTCCGCGCTGCTGTAGCCGATACGCCGCTGCGAGGCCCGCGACGCCGCCGCCGACGACACCGATCATACACTCCGGTTTCAGTCGTCGTGGGATTTAGTTTGCGCTTCCGTCGTCGAGGCCGTCGCGTCGGCAGCGGTGGCGTCTCGCTCCGCGTCGGCCCGCTGGAACTCCAGGATGGCGACCGCGCCCCGCGGGTCGTTGTCCTCGTACCAGACTTTCCCGCCGTAGAGGTCCATCATCACCGAGACGAAGTAGAGGCCGAAGCCGCCGGCGGTCTGGTCGTTGGAAATCGAGCGCTCGAACATGGTCGTCTTGAGTTCGTCACTGATGCCCGGCCCGTTGTCGGCGACGCGCACCTGTATCCAGTCGCCCGCGTGGCGGGTGTCGATTTCCACCCGCGGCCGGTCGCTGGTGTTGTGTTCGACCGCGTTCTCGACCACGCTGGTCAGGACCTCCTCGGCGAGGTGGTTGGCCACCACCCGCTCGTCGGCTAGCTCCACGTCGACGGTCACGTCGGCGTCCCGGTCGACGGCGCGCTCGAGGGACCCCTCTACGGCGGCCGACAGCGAGATGGCGTCCAGCCGTTCGCTCTCGCTGGCCGACACCGTCTCGTTGATGTCCTTGATGGCGTCGCTCATCTCGGTGAGGCGCGCACACCACTCGGTGATGCTGTCGATGTGGTGTTCCTCCTCGGCGCCGACGCTGTCTCGCAGGTAGTCAGCCCGCCCCTGCACGACGACCATCGCGTTCCGCAGCGAGTGTCTGAGAACGCCGTTGAAGAACTCTATCTGTTCGTTGCGCCGCTCGATGGAGATGCGGCTCTCGCGCAACTCCCGCTGGCGCTGGAGCTGTTCGAGGGCCACCTGGGTCGTCTGCGCGAGGATACTGGCGTACTGTCGGTCCTCGGTGGCGTAGCTGTCGTCGGCCGAGGCGATGGCGACGACCCCGTGGTCGCCCATCGGCACCATCAGCGCCCGCTCCATCGCCGTCCCCAGACCGAAACAGTCGGCGATACGGCTCTCACCGCTCTCGTAGGTCCGCCACAGCTCGTGGTCCGGCGTCCGCTCGGGGTCGATGGTCAACTCGTCGGCTGCCCGCCCGACCCCGTCGCTGACGGCCGCCGCCTCCAGGGCGCCGTCGTCTGCGAGGAAGACGGCGGCGGCGTTCTGGTCGAGCACGCGCGTCGCGAACCGCACCGTCAGCTCCGCGACGGTCTCGGGCTGGCTGGCCTCGACGAACTGTCGGGTGGCCGCCTGTAGCGCCTCCAGCCGGTCCTGGCGTCGCTGCTGGCCGGTGACCTCGCGGAGGACGACCAGCCGGCCCCGCCGGCCGCCGTGCTGGTCGGTGATGGCGCTCGTCCGGGGGTCGTAGTACGACAGCGGCTCGCCGAGCGCGAACACCTCGTCGCGCTCGATATCGTCGAGCAGGCCGGGGCTGACGTCGTCGACGGGGCGACTGCCCAGGTCGTCGGTCCCGAACAGCGCCGTCGCGGCCGCGTTGTAGTCGATAATCCGCTCGTCGGTGTCGAGCGCGAGTACGGGGTCGGGAAGCTCGTCGACCAGCAGGTCGCCGGCGAGCGGCGTCACCGAGACGAAGTCGGAGCGCAACAGCGCGACGCCGACGAGGCCGCCGTTGAGGGCAAAGGTCAGCGGCGTGATGTCGAGCCCGGGATGGGGCGTCGCCCCGAGGACGAACAGCCCCTGGACGCCGGCGGTCAACAGTCCGGCCGTGAGGATGACGAACGTCTGCGTGCGATAGAGGTTCCGCGACCGGAGCAGGAACTCCCCGAACAGGGCGTAGCCGGTCGCGATGAAGCCGACCTGGAGGGCGGTCTGGGCCAGGTACACCGGGCCGGTCTCGCCGACGAACAGCGTCACATCGGCCACCATCACTTGCGTCACGTCTGCGGTCACCAGCCCGTGCAGCGGGTTCGTCAGCGCGAGCAGGCTGTACAGCGTCGGCACGAGCAGGAGGGCGACGAGTCGGGCGCGAGTGAACAACGCCTCCCGACCGGTGTAGGAGAGCGCGAACACCACCCACAGCCCGACGATGAGGCCGGAGACGAGCCGCGTCAGCAGGAACACGGCCGTCGCCACCGCCGGGTCCGCCGTCGTGAGCCAGGCGACGTTCAGCAGACACCAGCCGACGGCGGCCACCATCAGCCAGGCGAACGGGCCCGTGCCCGGCATCGTCCGGTCGCGCCACGCCCCCGCCGCCAGGACCCCGCTGACCAGCGCTCCCGCTGCGCTCCCGGCCACGAGTACCCCGACGACGTCGACGACCATCCTTCTACTACCAGATTCCATCTCTGGGGTTTATGCGTTTGGTCCGTGTTCTCAATACTGAGAGCGCGTTCGCCGACCCGCTACCTTTTTGCCCACCCTGCGAAAATCCGCAGGCATGCTAACCGTCCGGGCACCGGCCACCAGCGCGAACCTCGGCAGCGGCTTCGACGTCTTCGGCGTCGCGCTGGAGCGCCCGGCCGACGTTGTCCGCGTCTCGAAGGCCGACCGGACGACCATCGAGGTGACCGGCGCCGGCAGCCAGTTCATCCCCGAGGACCCCGAGAAAAACACCGTCGGCGCCGTCGCCGAGGCGCTTGCGGCCCCCGCCCACATCCAGATAGACAAGGGGGTCCGCCCGGCGTCGGGACTGGGCTCCTCGGCCGCCAGCGCCGCCGCCGCGGCCGTCGGCCTGAACGCACTCTACGACCGCGGCTACACCCGCGAGGAACTGGTCCCCATCGCCGCCAAGGGCGAGGCCGTCGTCTCCGGCGACGCCCACGACGACAACGTCGCGCCCTCGATTCTGGGCGGCTTTACCATCGCCACCCACTCGGGCGTCCGGCAGGTCGACGCCTCCATCCCGCTCGTCGCGTGTCTCCCCGACATCGTCGTCTCGACGCGTGACGCCCGCCGTGTCGTCCCGGAACACGCCCGCGTCGAGCAACTCGTCGAGACGGTCGGCAACGCGGCCACGCTGACGACGGGGATGCACCGAAACGACCCCGAACTCGTCGGCGAGGGGATGCACGACACCGTCGTCACGCCCGCCCGAGCGGAACTCATCGACGGCTACGAGGCCGTCCGGGAGGCGGCGCTCTCGGCGGGCGCGACCGGCGTGACCATCTCCGGCGCCGGCCCGACGGTCATCGCGGCGTGTCACGAGGGCTCCCAGCGGGCCATCGCGAGTGCGATGCTCGACACCTTCGGCGACCACGGCGTGGAGGCGCGGGCCTATCAGAGCCGTATCGGCCGGGGCGCACAGATTTTCTGACCTCCGGACCAAGACCGAAATAGCGCGCCGCCGTTGTGTCGGTATGGACGTGCTCATCACGGGAGCAAACGGCGTCGTCGGGAGTGCCCTCGCGGAGCATCTCGGTGACGACTACGACCTGACGCTGCTCGACATCGAGGACGGCGAGGACACCGACGTGGTCGCGGACGTGCGTGACTACGACGCCGTCCGGCCCCACTTCGACGGGCGGGACGCCGTCGTCCACCTCGCGCTCACCCCGGGGACCGGCGGGCCCGACGACCGCTCGCTGGGCTGGTCCAAGGCCCAGCGGGACAACCTCGAAGGCCTCCACAACGTCACCGAGGCGGCCGTCGACGCCGGACTCGATAGTCTGGTCTTTGCCTCCTCGAACCACGCCGTCGGGATGGTGGAGGTTCGTAACGAGCCTGGGGTGTACCACAACGACCCGGCGGGCGAGGCTGACTCGGACGAGGCCGTTCGCGCGGGCCACGACGAACCCCACCGGCCGGACTCGCGCTACGGGCTGACGAAGTGTTACGGCGAGGACCTGGGCCGACTGGCCGCCGAAGCCCACGACATCCGGTGTTACGCGCTCCGCATCGGGTCGGTGCGAGCGCCCGAGTACGACCACCCCTACGGCGACGCCGAGGCGGGCGTCGAGGCCGGGCGCTGGGAGCGCGGGAGCGAGGCCTACGAGGAACAGGCCGCCCGGATGAAGGGGCTGTGGCTGTCACGCCGGGACTGCGCCCGACTCGTCGCGTGCTGTCTCGACGACGACAGCGTCGAGTGGGACCACTTCTACGGCGTCAGCGGCAACGACCGGCGGTGGCTGGACGACCTGGCCTACGCCCGCGAGACCGTGGGGTACGAACCACTGGACAACGGCGAGGCGTGGGACGGCCCGCCGGAGTGAGCGGCCGGGGTGCCCCGTCCAGTGACGCGTCCGCGCCCATTTGGACAACCCTTTAACCACGCCGCCGGAACTCGCGACTATGTCGCAGCCACGACTCCTGATTCTGGGCCCGCCGGGCGCGGGCAAGGGGACACAGAGCGCGAACATCGCCGACGAGTACGACGTGGACCACGTCACGACCGGCGACGCGCTCCGCGCGAACAAGGACATGGACATCTCCGACATGGACACGGAGTACGACACTCCGCGTGAGTACATGGAAGCGGGCGACCTGGTGCCCGACGCCGTCGTCAACGCCATAGTCGACGAGGCGCTCAACTCCGCCGACGGCTTCGTGCTGGACGGCTACCCGCGCAACCTGGAACAGGCCGAGGAACTCGAAGGGATGACCGACCTCGACGTCGTCCTCTCGCTCGACGTCTCGCGCGAGGAACTCGTCGACCGCCTCACCGGCCGCCGGGTCTGTGACGAGTGTGGCACGAACTACCACGTCGAGTTCAACCAGCCCGAGGCGGACGGCGTCTGTGACGAGTGTGGCGGCGAACTCGTCCAGCGCGAGGACGACAACGAGGAGTCGGTGCGCAACCGCCTCGACGTCTTCGACGAGAACACCGCGCCGGTCATCGCGCACTACGAGGACCACGACGGGTTCGTCGCCATCGACGGCGAGCAGTCGCCCGACGAGGTCTGGAGCGACATCCAGGCCGCCATCGACGACCGGACAGAATAAAGTTGATACGTCGCGCCCGCTGAACACTCCACAATGGCACGAACCGCGCCGAAAGTAGAGCGTCTCGCCGACGACGGCGAGGCGATGACGGACGCGCTGGGTGAGGTACTGACCGTCGCCGAGGAGAAAGGGACCGTCACCTGGAGCGACGTCAGCGACGACATCACCAGCGGCGAGTGGGGTCGGCTCATCGAGTCCGGCCTGCTGGTCGACGCCGACGGCGAGGGGTTCGTCATCGAGGACCCCGAGGGCGTCCGCGAGGCACTGGAATCGACCGACGCCGCCCCCGACGAGGCGGACGAAGAGGAGGGGTGGAGCCAGTGGGACAAACTGGCCGCCCTCGGGACGGTGGGGCTGTTCGCCGGCTACTCCATCAACTCCATCCGGAACGCCATCGGCGGGACCCTCGACATCGCGCTCGGACCGCTGGCCGAGGTACTCCCGTTCTACGTCCTCATCCTCGTCCTCGCCGTGTTCACCGGCGCCACCTCCTCTATCCTGCAGGACCAGATGATGGACATGACGGGGATGGGCGACCACCAGGCGAAGATGGAGGACATCAAGGAACGCCGGAAGAAGGCCAAGGAGCGCGACGACGACGAGGCCCTCGAACGCATCGAACAGGAGCAGATGGAGCTGATGGGCGACCAGCTGGGCATGTTCAAACAGCAGTTCCGCCCGATGGTCTGGATTATGCTCATCAACATCCCCGTCTTCCTCTGGATATACTGGATGGTCTTTGGCCCCGGACTGACCATCGCCTCGCCGGTCATCACGCTGCCGCTGTTCGGCGAGGTCGAGACCTGGCGCCAGGGGCTCGTCGGCCCGATGCAGGCCTGGATCGTCTGGTACTTCCTGTGCTCGCTCTCCTTTACCCAGGTCATCCGGAAGGCGCTGAACGTCGAGACGACGCCGACGGCGAGCTAACAAGTCTTCTCGCGGTTTTTCTCGGACTATCGCAGTTCACAACAGCCAGAAAGGGCCCGGGACTTTCTGGCTGTACTGAATCACCGCTCCCGAAGCAAACAACGAACGACTCCGACGACAGCAAGACACAACGCATTTTATCGGTAGTCCCGGAGAACCACCATGTTGATTACCGTCTCCGGCCCCGCGGGCAGCGGGAAGAGCACACTCGCCGGGAACCTGGCGGACGCGCTGAACTACGAGCACGTCTCCGGCGGTGACATCTTCCGCTCGCTGGCCGAGGAGCGGGACATGACACCGCTGGAGTTGAACAAGGCCGCCGAGGACGACGACCAGATAGACCGCGACCTCGACCGGCGGCTGCGCGACATCGCCGCGGAGCGAGACGACGTGGTGCTCGAGTCACGGCTGGCGGGCTGGATGGCCGGCGAGTACGCCGACATCAAGCTCTGGCTCACCGCGCCCCTCTCCGCGCGGGCCGACCGCATCGCCCAGCGGGAGAACAAGCCCTTCGAGCAGGCCCGCACCGAGACAGAGGAGCGCAGCGCGAGCGAGGCCCAGCGCTACGCCGAGTACTACGACATCGACTTCGACGACCTCTCTATCTACGACCTCGCTATCAACACCGCCCGCTGGGACCCCCCGGGGACCCTGAGCATCGCCCTCCACGCCGTCGACTCCTACGACGAGAGCGCCGACGAGGGCAAGACGCCGGTCCAGGGCATCCGCTACGAGTTCTGATGGTCCGCGCCCCGCCCGACGAGCGCGACGTCGACGCCCTGCTCGAATTCGGCGTCGTCAACCTCGACAAACCGCCCGGCCCGTCGGCCCACCAGGTCGCCGCGTGGGTCCGCGACGCCACCGGACAGGACCGTGTCGCCCACGGCGGGACGCTCGACCCGAAGGTGACCGGCTGTCTGCCCGTCCTGCTGGGCGAGGCCGCCCGCGCCGCGCGCATCTTCGACGACGCCGTCAAGGAGTACGTCGCGGTGCTGGAACTGCACGACAGGGCGCCGCCGGACTTCGACAGCGTGGTCAGCGAGTTCGAGGGCGACGTCTACCAGAAGCCCCCGCGAAAGAGCGCCGTCAAGCGACAGCTCCGGACTCGCCGGATTCACGCGCTCGACGTGCTGGAACGCGAGGACCGCCGCGCCCTGCTGCGGGTCCGGTGTGCCTCGGGCACCTACATCCGGAAGCTCTGTCACGACATCGGGCTGGCGCTGGGGACCGGCGCGCACATGGGGGACCTGCGACGGACCGCGACGGGCCAGTTCGACGACCGCTCGCTGGTGTCGATGCACGGCCTCGTCGACGCGCTGGCCTTCGCCGCCGAGGGCGAGGAGGCCGCGCTGCGGGAGGTTGTGCAGCCCGCCGAGGCGGCGCTTTCGCACCTCCCGCGAGTGAGTGTCGCCCCCAGCGCCGCCGAGGCCGTGGCCGACGGCGCGCCGGTGTACGCCCCCGGCGTCGTCGGGGCCGAGTCGGCCGCTGTCGGTGCGGCGACGCCGACGGAGGGGGAACTGGTGGCAGTCGTTACCCCCGATGGGGCTGTGGTGGCACTGGGGACGCTGGTCGGCGACCCCGACGCAGACAGCGGTACCACGGTCGAGTTAGAGCGGGTGCTGGTGTGACACACGGCGCCCCCGAAACGACACCCTTAATTGACGAACCCTCCTCGTCCAAAACGCGGGACCGTGGGGTAGCGGTATCCTCGGCGGATGGGGTCCGTCGGACCTGAGTTCGAATCTCGGCGGTCCCACTTCAATTTCACTCAGATTACGGCCAGTATAGCGGCCAGCTAGCCGAATTCTCCTCTCGGAAGTACACCAGACACGCTTTTAATTTGGGTGGTCGGCGTGCGTTCCGGCATCGCGGAGTCTGTCCCCACCCAGACCTGTGATTCCATAGGTTCCGGAGCCGATGACTACCAGCAGTTCACGGCCCTACTGGCGGACTCGGTCGTGAGTGCGGAGTGCGACAACCACGGCGCATGTTCGGCCGGATAAAAACGCGCTCTCTGCTGACACCGCCGGTCACGGCCGCCGAGTCTGTTCGGGGTAGCGACGTTTCGCCCCGCGATAGTGCGGTGTTCTGTCCGGTCTGTGGCCGCGACGGACGGGCCTCCGTCGGCACGCCACAGCCCCCGACCGGTTCGCTGCTGGCGTTCGATATCGCCGAGAGTCTGGGGAGACGATTCCGGGCTACGGCTTCCGCTGTGTGGACCATCGCCGCTTCGAGTTCTTGCTCCCGGCGCCGCTGTCGCTGGCTCCCGAGTCGGTGCCGTCGACGCCGAGGTCGATGGCTACGGCGGGGTCGCGACGGTACGAGTTGGGGTGTCATATCTACGGTGGCAGCGCCACCCCGGCCGACGAGCGACAGTCGAAGCGTTCTTCGGCGGAACGGCTGACGGGACGAAGCTACCCCACGCCGGCGACTGGCTGACGCTCCGGCAGTTAGCATCGACGTTCGCCATCCGCTCCGAGGTGAGTCTGGCCGACCTACGCGACGACGACTACGTCCACAACGACCCTGAGATGATAGAGACGCTCGGTCCCACCGGCCGGCGGAAGGCGACGCTGGAAGCGAACGAGGTCCGCGAGAAGAAGCGCCACAAGACAAATCGACTGACCGGAAGGCACGTGCCTACTGGTCTCAAGCGGCAAGCGGACACTCTGTGGAAAGCAGAGTAACGGGGCCTGCCAGCGCCGCTGCAGAAGTCGTTGGATTCCCTACCTGAACGGCTAATTCAACTTTCCCGAGACACACCCTCGAAACCGTCCCTGATGTGTTGCAACCCGAGACGGGCCACGAGGTGTGCCGGCCCCCGTTTTGGGAGGTCACGGACAGTACGCAGGTGACGTGGTGGAACGCTACCGCTCGGCTCTAGCTCCCAGCCGATATCGTCACCAAAGCGTTCGACGGCGGCTTCGGCACGCTCACAGACCGCCTCGGGGTCCATCGAGCGGACCTCTTTCTCGTGCATGAGCAACTCACCGTCGACGATAGTCGACTCGACGTCATCAGCCGTGGCGGTGTTTGCTACTAACGCCGGGACGTTCGTCTTCGGTGCGAATTTCGGAGCAGACAGATCCAGCACAACGAGGTCAGCGCGCTTGCCTGGCTCGATACTGCCCAGTTCGTCGCCGACGCCAAGGGCCCTTGCGCCGTCGATGGTGAGCATTCGGACCAGTTCCATCGAGTGGAACTGATTCGTCCCGAAGGAGAGATTAGCCGCCAACCGTGCCTGTCGGGCCTCTGCAAGCAGGTCGCTGGAGTCGTGCCAGTAGTGGTCGTCGAGACCGAGGCCGACCGTCGTGCCCGCCTCTCGCAGCGCCGGCACTGGTGTCCACTCGGTCTCTCCGTCGGGCTCCCAGTAGCAGAAGATAGAGGGACAGTGGGCGACCGACGCGTCGTTTGCCGACATCCGTTCGATGTCGTCCTCGTCGGCGACGCGGAAGTGAGCGGCGACGAGGCGGTCGTCGAGGAGACCGACCTCCTCGAGGAGCGCGAGCGAGTCCTCGGCGTCGTTCGCTCGGGCCATCGTGTTGCTCGCGTCCAGTTCGAGCAGATGCGTGTGGACGGGGAGGTCGGGATACTCCGCTGCGAGTGTCGCTGTGCGCTCCCAGACGCTTCGGGAACACGACCAGTCGTCGTGTGGACACACGGTGGCCTGAATCCGCCCGTCGTAGCTGCCGTGGTATTCCTCGATGAACGAGCGAGCGCGCTCGAACTGCTCGTCTTCGGGGATATCCCAGAACAGGTCGCTTATCCAGGGGCCGAAAAAGCCCCTGAGCCCGGCTTCACCGAACGCGTCGGCGCCGCGACTCGGGAGCGCGTCCATCGCGTTCGTCGTCGTGATACCGCCCCGGACGAAGTTCAGCGCCGCGAGGTCACAGCCTGCTTCGACGAGGTACCCGTACCGGCCGCGACCCAACTGCTCACAGAGGGCGGTCATCTCGGCGAACAGTTCACCGACGCCCATCTCGCTGAACGCACCGATGAGCGCCGTGAGTTCGAGGTGTGCGTGAGCGTTGACGAGCCCCGGCATGACGAGTCGGTCGCGTCCGTCGATGACCGTCTCGGCAGGCGACTCGGCGTCTTCCGGTTCGGACGGTCGCACCTCACGAATCGTCCCGTCCTCGACAATCACGGTCCCGTTCCGATACAGGTGGTTGTTCCCGTCGACGGTCAGTACCGTCGCATCGTGGATCAGGATATCAGGCGCCATACTAGCTGTATCCGGAATATTCTGTCTGTCTTTGGAAAAGCGGTGGGTCCGTTTCCAGTGAGAAGTGGGGGAGAGACGGTGCTATTGGACCTCTGACTTCGAGGCCCGCTCGAGTAGCGAGACGGCAACGGCGCCCAGAACCACGTTGAACCCCAGAAGCGCAGCAACGGCAGGGACTACCGTGTTCCAGAGTCCGGCGAACGCCGTCACTTCGAAGACCGACAGCACGTCCCGTCCGAGCATGAGCGCTCTGATGCCGTCGACGCCGTACGTGATGGGGTTGGCGACGGCGACGGCTTGAATCCAGTTCGGAAGCAACTCGAGGGGAAGAAAGGCACTCGAAATGAACAGTAGCGGGAACGTCAGGAGGTTCGCGATCATCACGGTGGCTTCCCGGTCGCGTGTGACGAGCGCGACGATGTTCGAATACGCCATGAAGACACCGCCGAATATCACCGTCACGACGACGATGCCGAGGATACCGAGCGGTCCCGTCTGGAGATACTGATCGGGGGACGCTCCCGGTTTGAGGACCAACAGCAGGTAGCCGAGACCGAGGATGATTCCCGTTTGAACGGTGATTCGGACCACTTCCGACAGCACTTTCCCGACGAACATCGCACTACGGTTCATCGGAGATAGCAGTGTCTTGTCGAACATTCCCGTCTCCATATCGTCGACCAGTCCGATACCGGAGACAGCAGCGGCAGCCAGCGCCGACTGGATGATTATCGCCGGCGTGAGATACGTCACGTACGTGACGCCGCTCTGTACCGACTGACTCACGGCGCCGCCGGCGATTGCACCGAGGACTTCGGCCATCAGGACGAAGAAGATGACCGGCTGGACCAGCGAGGTGAAGGTCACGTAGGGATTGCGGGACGTCTTGACGAGCCAGCGCTTGAAGCTGATCCGTGCGTCGGTCGCGGCGCCGTTGCCCGACGCTCGCTGTGCCGAGTCACCGTCGACAGCGCCCGGCCCGTCGGTAACGGAACTCATCGACGCACCTCCTGGGCACGGACCGTGTCACCAGCGGCGCCGGTCGCACCCACGTCGTCCTCTCCTGCAAGCGTGAGGAAGACGTCGTCGAGCGTCGGCGATTGGACGTCGAAATCCGTGATGGTGGCGTTCGCCGCGGCCAGCTCGGTGAACAGGTCGCTCGTGGCCGAGCGGGCGTTGTCGGCCTCGATGGCCACGCCGTCGGCGGTCCGTTCGATAGCCACGGCGTCGAGAGCGCCGAGGCGACGAACGGTGTCTATCACACGGCGTTGGTTTTCCTCGGACGCGTCTTGTAGTGTCAGCGTGACCGTCTCCGTCCCGATGGCTGATTTGAGTTCGTCCGGTGTCCCCGTATGGGTTATCTGGCCATCCTGGAGGATGGCGAGGCGGTCACACAGTTCGTTTGCCTCTTCGAGATACTGCGTCGTCAGAAACACCGTCGTCCCGCGGTCGTTGATCTCCTCGAAGTAGTTCCAGACCCGGAGTCGCGCTTCCGGGTCCAGACCGGTCGTCGGCTCGTCGAGGAAGACCACAGGTGGGCGATGGACGAGGACAGTCGCGGTGTCGAGGCGCTTTTGCATGCCGCCCGAGAACGTTTCCGCCCGCTTGTCGGCGACATCACGCAAGTCTACGAGGTCGAGCAGTTCCTCGATTCGGTCCTCGCGCTCCTCCGTCGGGACCCCGTACATCCGACAGGCGACACGGAGATTCTCTCGCGGTGTGAGTTCGAAGTCGATACTCGTCTCCTGCGCCATGTAGCCGATGGATTCGCGGACAGCCTGTGGGTCCGCCTTCGTATCGTAGCCGTTGATTCGGACCGACCCCTCGGTCGGGTGCAACAGCGTGACGAGCGTCTTGATTGTGGTCGTCTTGCCTGCCCCGTTCGGGCCCAGAAAGCCGAAGAACTCGCCGTCCCCGACGTCGAGAGAGACGCCTCGGACCGCTTCGGTTCCATCGTCGTACGTCACGTGGACGCCCTCGGCCTCGATCGAAGTTCGACGCTTCGCGGGGTCCGCTTCGTTCTCGGATGGGTGTCGTGCCTGTTGCAATGTCATAGGCAACTAAAACACCGAGACGGAGTCCGGTAGGCGATGCTCCAATTAGTGGCGCCTTTTAAATACTCCACCCCCAACCCACTCACCCCAAGGACCGATTGCTCTGTCTCAGCTCGGGAGGGGCGGCCACGTCGTCGCGACCGTCTCCTCGATGAGCTGGGTCTGTGCTCGGCGGAGTCGCTCGGAGACCGACGAGGGCGTGATACCCAGTTCTTCGGCCACATCTTCCAACGAGGCCGTACGCGGGATATCGAAGTACCCCCGCTCGTACGCGATGCGGAGCGCCTCGTCTTGCCGGTCGGTCAGCCCATCGCCCGGCGGTTCCGACTCGCCGTCCCGAGTGAGTCGGTGTAACCGGAACGCGGCGTTGTGCTGCCAGAACGAGGCGAACTTGTTGAACGCGTCCCGGTCGACGAACCACCCGGTCTGTCGCCAGCCGCCCGGGACGACGGCTATCCGTTCGATGATAGCGTCGGCAGTGGCGAGGGCTTCGAGGCCTTCGAGGTCGGCGAGGTGTTCACCGAGTTGTTCCTCCAGACTGAGCGCCGGACGCACCTGATAACGGCGGGTGTCACCGGCCTGACCGACGAGTGTCCACTCCCCGACGTCGTACGCGTCCGTGAAGGCGTTCTCGACGGCCGTCCGCGAACCGCCCTGAACGGTGACGAGAAACAGGGGGCGGTTCCCGTGATTGAACTGCATGTCGAGGACCAGTGTCGCGTCGGGAACGGCTGCCGCCACGCCGGCGAGCGGTAACGCCTCGCAGTCGATATCGAACTCCGCGACGAGTCCCATACGTCGTTGTTTCGACCGACTGTAATGTGACTGTCGCCACTATCGGCGATACCGATACGGCTCGTCGAGAGTCACCCTCTCGGACACGCCCGACCTGTCGGGACAGCTCCAGCCGCAAGCGTGTGGTTGTAGGGGTCCGTCGGCCACCGGTAATAAATGGCCCAATGGCTGAGAGCACGGCTTAGCCACGTCGCCCGAGGACACACCAGTGTATGGCGACGACCCATTCAGTAGATAGCTCGGAGATAGCTTACGAACGACACGGCGACGGCCAGCCACTACTCTGCCTCCACGGCGGCATGGCCCCGCGGCAGTACTGGCGGCCAGTCCTCCCGCATTTTCGGGAATATGCCCCCGTGATTCCACAGCGACCTGGCTTTGGGACGTGTCTCGACAACATGGCGGAGACGAGCGCCGAGGGCGTCCTGGACCGGGAGGCTCAGTATGTCCGCACGCTCGTCGACGCCGTCGACGGTGAGCCGGTTCTCTTCGGTCACTCCTTCGGTGCGCTGACGGCCATCGAAGCTGCAACCGAGGCGGCCGTCGATGCAGTCATCGCCTACGAACCGGCAGTGCTTCCCGAGGGATACCGACAGCAGGCGGACCTCGCTGACCGAATGGCGACACTCGTCGACGACGGCGAACGCGAAGAAGCCGTGAAACGCTACATCGAACAGGTCCTGCATCCCGACGGAATCGACGAGTTCGACGCCTGGCTGTCCGAGTGGCCGGTCTGGCCCGACTGCGTGGAACTCGCCGAGGAGGTCGTCCGGATGAATCGCGCCGTCGAACAGTACCGGCTCCCGGAGACGCTCGACGTCGAGTCGCCAGTGCTCGTGTTGACGGGAACGAACGGACCGGAGTTCCTCCGCGAGAGCGCCCGCGACGTTCACGAGGCGCTACCACACAGCCGTCTCGTCGAATTCGACGGTGTCAGTCACAGCGGCCCGGGAGAGGCACCGGACCGAATCGCAGCAGCAGCCGATGCGTTCCTCCAGAGATAATCGGTAACCGTCGTGTCATAGCACAGAATCAGTCATCGAGGGGCCGACACCCCCTCTCCAGACGACGAGGAGTCGTTCGACTTAGAGCCACAGTCGCGGTGTGGCGAACTGGTTGTGACCGCTCTTGGCGGTAGCGACTGGACGTCGTCCGGTCGAGGTCGGAAAAGAAAAAGCGGAGCGGTGACAGTGGGTGGTACTGACGGCCGGCTTTACGGGTCGTCCTCCGATGTGTCCGTGGTTACGCGGAACGCGGACTGTGAGTCGGCTGCGCTCGCGTTGATCTGGAACTCGGTCGACTGTTCGGCAGTGTATCGCGTCGCGTTCTCCGCCGGAGTCTCGGCATCGGGATTCAGTTCGTAGTCGGTACCGTTTACCGACACGTTACCCTCACCACTGGCAGTGATGGAAGTGGCGTTCGAAGCGTCGAGTGTCACTGGTTCGTCGGTGGCCGTGACCGTCTGCCGAGCGACGTCGACGTGGGCCCTAACCAGTGTCTCCTCGGGAGAGTCGATTGGTGCGACGTCGACGTAGACGGTATCGTCGTCCAGTTCCGATGCCCAGACCTCGAAGTGGACTGCGTCGGTTCCGTCGAGGTGGCTTCGTACATCGTCGTTGGCCCACGCCGTCTCGATAGCCTGCTCGGCGGCCTCGTCGCTCACTCCGTCAGGATTGACGACGTCGACAGTGTAGTTAGCGGGCAGTGCATCAGCCGACGCTGCATCGGCTGTCGGATTGGTCAGAGACGCGGCTGTGACACCGCCCGCTCCGAGGGCGAGCAGTGCCGCAACCACGAGGGTGAGTGCTTTGTAACGCATGAGTCGTCGTATTTGCGGCGAGCTGAGACACCGGGTCGACCCGCGTGTGTTCGTCAGGCGGGGACCTTGTCTCGGTGTCCCAACTCGCCTCGATTGGACGTAGTATGAAAGACCAGATAGTCGTTGATTGGAAAGGCGACCGAAAGGCGTTCGAAACCGGTTACAGGCTCTCTTCCGCCGAGATTGGTGGGTGCCCAAAACCGGAGGGACAGACAGCCTGGGTCATTGCAGATGTATCGTATTCCCCATCCCACTCCGCTTTCGCTCGACGAGTCCGCGATGCTCTAACGTATCTAACGTGCGGCTGACAGTGGCTTTCGACAGGTCTGTTCGCTCTACAATTTTCCGCTGCGGTAACTTCCCCTCGCCTTCAATCAGTAGTTCGTAGACCGTTTCCTGGTTATCCGCGAGTCTTTCCAGGTTCGCTTCCCACTTCTCTACCTGTCCCGATGTCCCAGCGGGACTAGCTGTGGACTGAGCAGCGGGAGTCGCCCCACCGTCAGTCGGCATCTCTCGTGACGAAGGGTGTGTCTGGGCGGATGACCGATCGGCGGATGTAACGATGTGTCTCTGGTCGTGCAACACCAGATAGGTTCCGCTCACTCCACAGACGAAAGCGGCACCTGCAATTACTGCGACTTCTCGATACGTGAAATACTCACCTACACTTACCGTCTCTGCACCGCTCTCTCCCAGCGAAACCATCACTTGCGACGGGGAGATTAGCTGGACGGCCAAGACGAGCACTGCTGCAAGAAAACCGACTGCTGCTACCAGATGCGTGTGTTGGAGGGCCCGGAGACGCATATAAATTGGTTCTCTCAACTGGGATTTATGCCTGACGAAATAATCGGGCTTAGAAGGCCTGAAACGGCTGTGAAACGCGTTTCAAACTGGTTCCGAACGCGTTTCATCCCAGTGTTGATGGGCTCTTTCACCCATGGACATTATATGGACGAAGTCATCCGCTTGCGCCTCCTCTTCCTCGTCGGACTGAGCATACTCGGCGTTGGGATAGCGGGAGCCGGAACCACTCTATGGGCGGCTGACCCGCTCGCAACCACCGGGGCGAATCCCGAATTCGTCGTCGGTGACGAGAACGTGACGTTCGCAAACGGAGGCGAGTCCGAAACCGTCGTACACAACGTGTCCAATCTGAGCCGGATCACGATTCGGGAGACCGATACCGGGCGGTTCTCGATACAGACAACGGAACACCGACCGCTGAGCGCGACCGACCGCGAGCGCGCGAGAGAGATAGCATTGAACAACTCGACTGTAGCTACGGGCCTGGATGAGATAGGCGAGTACGAACTCGCTGTCGAGCCGATACAGCGGTTAACGGTGTCGGACGATACCCTTCGAACGTATAACGTCACTCTCGACAATTCGAGTGGACAGTCAGATACCACCTTTACGATCAACGAGACGTCCGTTGAAGAACGACAGAGCGACTCCGTCACGATTAGCAGAGGGACCAACTACGTTGCCGACAGTGCCGTTGTGCGCATCCGACAGCCGGGAGACGATGGCTCCGGAGAACTGCTCTATGTGGTTGATGTCGACCTGTCGACCGAACGCGTTACCGACGTCACGGATTGGCGGTCGATCTGAGCGACATCTCTAGAGCAGGTATCCCCTCCTGATGTGCAGGATAGGTGTTCAAAGTGGGAGAAAGCCGAGCGTAGCGAGTATCCAGCTGAACCCGAGCCCCAAAACCGTCACCAGTGTCTGATGGAGTCGGGCTCGCAACGACCAGTACCTGTTCCACCAGGCGAGTACTGTCCCGACTGCCGTCACAGCCGTGAGAACGGCGACCACCGTCGGTAAGGCCAGTGCAATCTGCATCGGGAGCGGTCTCGTGATAAGCGCGATATCGCCCCTGGTCTCCAGAATGAACGCCAAGAGTACGACGAATCCAACCGAGACACCACTCAGGCAGACACCCGCTGTACGAGCCAGCCACGCTGGACTTGTCAGTCGGTCTTTGACGACCTGAGTGAGCCGCCAGTGCTCGCTGTGATGCTGTTCGGTTCGGTGGCGAGTGGCCTGTTCGTCTGTCATTTTGCGTCCTCCTCGCTGCCCGTCGGGTACTGCTTCAGTCGGCGCCAAACACTCTGTCCGGCCCGGCCGACGAGTGAGAGTCCGAAGCCAGATACTGCCGTCCCGAGGACAGCCCCGGTTACGAGCCGGCGTTCCTGAACCGGCACTGGCTGATAGACACCGGTCGGTTCGCTACTCATGTTCAGGACGTCCACCTCGCCGTCTGTGACCTCGAAAGCAAGGACATCGTGACCGCCGACCTCCTCGTACACGTACGGGTCGGTCTCGACCCATGCTCTGGTGTCCCCATCGAGGGTCGTCGTACGCAGGCGGCCGTCGTTTGCGGGTTCGACGGCCAAGTGCGCGAGTCGGTCGGCGACCTGTAACGGACCGCTCTGTGGTAGTGACGAAAGGCTGTACTCGCCAGCAACGGTCTCAGCGCGCTCGGGGCCGCCCGGTCTCGACGTGGGTGTCGGCAGCACCGTATCCTCCGGTGAGGACTGGTGTGTCTCCGGAGACGATGGCGACAGTCGCACCGGGCGTCGTCGTCCCGATTCGCGCTGCCATCACCTCGTCGACGACCGCTTCGAGTTCGCCCGGGTCGGTGAATAGGTCCTCGCCCGTCTGTGAAGTAGGACGCCGGGCGGTGGGCGTGGCTCCTGTCCGACCGGCCACCGTCCCGAGACCGGCGAGAAACGACCGTCTCGTGGTTCCGCCGGTGCTGTCGTCCGTCGTGGAGCAATCGGGCGAAGTCATCTCTCGAGGCTGCCACGGTCGCAGCGATTCATCGGCCAGTTGGGTGTTGGACGCGTACGCATGGGCGGTCACCGAGGCGTCGCATCGACGGCGGTGACGAGACCGAAAAACGCCGTCGAGACGTTTTCGACCGGGAGGCCGGCCGCCTCGACGGTCGCGAGTGGCTCGTGGTTCAGTCGGCAGCCGTTCTTCTCGTAGTGGGACGCTGCGCGCCGGTTCTGGAGCCAGGCGAGTGGCGCCACGTCGCTGCGACGATGTTCGAGCAGCAGTATCTCGCCGTCGGGAGCACAGACGCGTTCCATCTCGTGGAGCGCCGCAATCGGGTCCGGGAACGTACACGTCGAAAACGACGAGATGACGGTATCGAAGCTGTCGTCGGGGAACTCGAGTGCCTGGGCGTCCATCTGCTGGACCGCCCCGTCCAGCCCGAGTCTATCGAGTTCGTTTCGAGCGTGAGTGAGCATGGCGTCGCTGACGTCGATTCCGACGACCGCCGCCGGCGACTGGAGGTAGCGGAAGTTCTGCCCCGTCCCACAGGCGACGTCGAGCACTCGACCGTCTACGTGCTCGAACTGACGGCGGCGATACCGACCGGCGAAGAGCCGGTCGAGTTGCTGCCACCTGGTGAGTCGGTCAGCCACCTCTGCATACGCGTCGGCGATTTCGTCGGCCGACTTCGAGTGTCGCTGAACCGGCTGTCGATGGTCGGTGTGTTCGCTGTGTGTTCGATGCTGCCCGCCTGCCTGGCCGTGGGGATTGCTCGATTCCATGGGTGGGTCTCCGTCGACTGCGAGTATGGGTCGGGCCGGCAACACCGATAAAAGCATCGGAAATTTGACAATTTATCGAATCCGTTACAAAACCACCGTTGAGTAGAACAGCCGATTTGGCTATCTCGACACCGATATTCAGCGAACTGCTCGCCAAACGTTGCCGTCTGTTCAACGGCGATTTTGTAATAGTTCTGTCAGGAATTCCGAAACTCACCGCTCTCGCCTCGCACGCGCTCTGTCCGCATCACCGTCGCAGTCGAATCGAGATAGAGCCGAACTGCATCGTCTCCGTGCCGCAATACGACCTTGTACTCGTCGGGCTCAGATGCCGTCTGTTCGGATGTCCACCGGCCCTCGTAGACACGTTCGTGAAACTCCCAGATACCTCGCCTCGTCACGTCGATTCCACGCTCCCAGTGGAAGGCAACCGACGCCGGATGATAGACGACACTGTAGGTCAACGGACTGTTGTACTCTCGAAGACACTCCTCACAGGTGCTCGTCACTACGAGTGAATCTGCATCGGGCAGTGGACTTTCGGGAACCGCAACGACGTCGGCCGACAGATGCGCTCCGCACTCTGGACACATCCCCCGCCGAATCTGCCTGGCGTCCTCCGCACTGCGTAACTTGACGCTCTGTACGAGCGAGTCGCCGTCCCGCGTCCTGATCTGTGCCGGCGTAATCGGCTGTCCCGTAACCTGTTGCTCACAGGCGGTACAGTCGATACGGAAAAACTGCTGGGAAAGACTCGCTTCCAGTGTCTCCTCGCCACAGAAGACACATACCCCACCGACCGGTTCAGGGCCGAACGACTCCGGTCGCTCGTAGTTCTCCGACAGGATGAAGCGGACGATGCGCTCTCCAGCGTGTGAAAGCGAGTAGCCGTCATCGGTTTTGCGTAGATACGTCCCGGTGAGTTCGCCGAGATGGTACGACAGCTTCGATGTATTCTCCACGTCTACGTGTTCGTACACCTCCGAAAACGCGAGTTCGGCGGCTCCCGCCCCGGCCCCCTCAAGTTCGAACTGGGCGACAGCGACAGCTCGAAGGATACTGACCCGGGTGTCATCAGCAAGAAGGCGAAAGATATCCGTAGCCGAACGACGCTCAGACATTGTCTTCGGTCTCTACTTCTAGACAACAGGATATTGAAACCCCGGTCGAGGGTGACACGCCTCCGTGAACTGCTGGACAGTCGTTCGACGACGTTCGGCGTGCATACCACACCGCCGTTGACGGCCGAACGTGTCGGGGTCAACAGCTACCGAGTGTCTTTCTCCGCAGGCGTGCTCACAACAGTAGCGACCAACGAGATAGATGCTACTGGAACTGGCGGAGACCACGGCCTGGTGCCGGCCAACGTCGTTAGACCGGTTCGTTCCACCTGCACGACGACCACGACCCTCTCGAAGAAGGCCGGTACTGGACGCTCCGTCGCAGTGGCTGTCGCGCGAACGCCCTGCTCGGTCAGCGTGCGCCTCGAGTGGGTCGGGGTACCGGGAAGTCAGGACTCGCGCCACTTGTGGCCACACTCGACGCAGGTGAACAGCCGAACCTCGTAGGAGCCGCCCGGCTTCGGCATCATCTCGTAGTGGGCCCGCTCGCTGTCGCAGCCGTCCGCCGGGCAGGGCTCCTGCATCGTCTCGGTGGTACCCCGGGTCGCATCGGCCACGTCGGGTGCCCCGTCGTCCCGCTGTCCGTCCTGTATCGCCATCGCCGCTTCCGCTTGCGAGTCCCGCGATTCCTCGTTCTCACAGGAGCGACACAGCCACGTGTCACCCTCCGTGTGCATCAGAGAACCACACTCGTCACAGAATTGCATACAACGTAGGGATACACGGTTGTCGGATATATGTGTCAATCTCCGATTCGTCGCGAATCTCGGGCAACTACTCGTGTGACTGACTCGGCCAAAAGGTGGTCTCGGGGGTCGCATCCGGGCGCTAACTGCGGAGCCACTTTCGTGTCGAACCAACAGACGAAACCCAACAGACCCAGCATCGCCGTCAACAGAAGATACCGAGAGGCAAGACCCCGAACAGATACCTCGCCAACCTGGGTGGCCAAGCCGAGTCCAGTGACTACTACGACACATAACGCAACGATATACCGTGCTTTCCGAAACCGGTACACTGGTACAGAGTCACACAGAGACGACATGAAAATTCGGGCCTCTGACCCTCACACGCGTAGTGTGCCGTGGGAACCAGCAGACCGCTCTGTACCCGCCTCAGCGGGCCGATCTTCGTCACGTTTCCTGTCGAGTACCGCCCACGTTCATGACGAGCGCCGGAGTCGAGCCCGCGAGTCAGCGTATTTCCTCGACAGGAGCGGCCACGTCAGTCTCCACATCGCCTTCCGTTGACGCTGCTGACTCCGATACCCAGGCGTCCCGCGCCTTCTCCCACACTTTCTTCGCCCGCTGTCCGGCCCAGTAGAGCGGTGCGGCGACGCTGGGCAGCGGGTCCTCGGGTCGCAGGAACACCGGTCGCGCGTAGCCAAAGGCAGCGAGGAAGGCCGGAATCGCCGAGGGGTGGCCGTCCAGTAGCCGCTCGCCGAGCCACTTGATATCGCCGTACAGCAGCCGCTGGTGAACCACGTCCTCGCGGTAGACCGGCGGGTTCGTCGGCGTGTACCCGGCCAGTTGACAGAGGTGGAGCCACGGGACGTCGACGCCCGAGTCGACGGCGAGCGGGACCGACCCCCAGTAGCGGCCGTTCACCTCGATGAGGTAGTACTCGTCGTCCGGGGTGTGCATGAACTCGATCTGGAGCGGGCCGGTCCACTCCAGCGCGTCGACGACCTCGGCGGCGTAGTCGCGCATCCGCTGGTCGCGCATCCCGGTGATGACAGTCGAGTTGCCGCCGCTGTGGGGGGTGGTTCGGAGCCGGCGCTCCTGGAACCAGGCCAGCAGGTCGCCGTCGTCGGCGAGGCCGACGGTGGTGGTCGTCTCGCCGGGGACGTACCCCTGGACGAGCGGCGGGAAGCTGTTCAGGTGGTCGTTCGTCGCCAGCACGTCGCGGTAGGTCGCGACCAGCGCGTCCGGACCGTCGGCGTAGCTGTCGTCGCCGACGCGGTGCAGGCGCAGTCGCCCCGCCGCATCGCGCACGTACTTGCTGCGGGATTTGACGACGACGGGGTAGTCGACGTCGTCGGCCAGTCGTTCCACGTCGTCGAGGCCCTCGGGGGCGTGAGTCTCCGGCGTCGGGACCGACAGCGACGCGGCAATATCGAAGGTCCGTGCCTTGTCGTAGGCCAGTTTCGCCCGGTCCCACCCGGGGACGCCGACGGTCGTCCCGGTCGCTTCGAGGCGGGCCTTCGCCCGCGAGACCACGTTGGTCGTCGCGTCGTTGACGGGGATGACGGCGAAGTAGTCGCCGTCCTCGAGGACACCGACCAGCTCGTCGATGAACGCCGCCGGTGCCGTCGCGGGCGGCTGGTGGACGACGGCGTCCTCGGCGTACGTCGAGAGCGCCCCGAGAGAGCGGCGGCTGTCGCTCGCGGCGGTCACGGGGACGCCGCGCTTGCCGAGCGAGCGGACCACACAGAGGCCGGCCTGGCTGTCGGCGTCGAGTACGAGCGTCCGCCACGCGGTGGGGTCGAGGTCGGTCATCGGGGGCCTGACACCTCGTCCCGAAGATGGATTGTTACCGTCCGGCCGACGGTCGGCAAGGGCGGCTTTCCGCGTCGTCAGCCCGGCTTTCTCCGGGCGAGCGGTCCCCGACGTCCGGCCGCTCTCGCCGTCGGGGCGCGCCAGTACCCGTCAGCCAGTCGACGACGTGGGCGCCGGCCGGCGCGTGTCCGCGGACGGTCTCCCGACCCAACACGGGAGACGCGGACACGAGTCCGCCGCTCACGCCCCGGCGAGGGACGACACGTCGGTCACGCGTGGCGCTCGCTCGCTACACGGGGCTGTTCGACCTGGCGGACCTCGCTCTCGTAGGAGAGCACGCCGCTCTCGTCGAGCATCGGCAGGTGCTTGTGGTGCAGCGCGATTCGCACGCGGTCCACTGTGCCGGGACCGACGTCGGTCCCGGTCGTCTGGCGCGTGGTAACTGCCTGCGCGAGGTCGTCGAGCCCTATCCCGGTGGTTCGCTCGGCGAGGATTTCGAGGACCAGCCGACGTCGCTCGTCAGACAGAATCCGGTAACGTTCGCTTTCGTCCAGTGTGGCCACAGATACCGACTGCGGCGTAGGTTTGTTAGTGTTCGACATGATTGACCCGGAGTATCGGCAGTTCGGTGCCGCTGTCTGAATCGGACGCTCGGCACACATCTAACTCTGTACTAGAATAGATTAGGTTCAGCTCGGGCGCTGCTCGAGCAGTATCGTTCAACAGGAGAGACTGTTCGAAACGTCGAACTTACTCTCCGGCCGACTGCCGTCTCGTCGGAAACCGGGCTATCTGTTTCCACCGGCGGAAACGTAATACGTGTTCCCTGTCACCCGTCTCGTATGGACGCCTCTACACTGACTGCGGAACTGGGCGAGACGCTCTCCGTCTTCGAGGCCGGCGGCGAGCCGCGGACGACGCCGGAGGTGGCGGCGGACCTCGACCTCGGTCGGCGGACCGCCTACGCCCGTCTCGAACGGCTGGCCGAGACGGACCGGTTGGCGACGAAGAAGGTCGGTGCCAGCGCCCGTATCTGGTGGCGGCCGCCGACGGCGGTCGACGCAACGGCGACGCGAGCGTTGCTCGACGGTGTCGCCGACTGCGGGGACACCGGCGTCCTGGTCGTCGACGCCGACGACCGCGTGACGTGGGCCAACGACGCGTTCAGGCGGTCGTTCGGGCTGGAGGACGCCGACCTGGTCGGCAGGGGCGCCGCTGCGCTCGTCGAGGGCCCGCTCGCGGCGGCCGTCGAGGACGCGGCGGCGTTTGGCGACGCACACGCCGACGGGACGGCCCTCGAGTGCCGGGTCGACCCGGGAGCGGACGGCGAGGCGCGGTGGCTCGAACACACCTGCCGGCGGATTCACGAGGGCGCACTCGCCGGGGGCCGGGTCCACCGGTACGCGCCGGTCACCGACCGCGACGCGGACGCGCCCGTCGACCGGCGCGCCGAGTTCGAATCGCTCGTCGACGCCGTCGAGGAGTACGCCATCTTCACGCTCGACACCGACGGCCACGTCCGGACGTGGAACCCCGGCTCGGCGGCCATCAAGGGGTACGAGGCGTCGGACATCCTCGGGGAACACTTCTCGACGTTCTACACGGACGCCGACCGCGAGGCCGGTGTGCCCGAGGCGAACCTCGCCGCGGCCCGCGAGTCGGGCGGGGTGTCGGCTGAGGGGTGGCGGGTCCGCGCCGACGGGACCCGGTTCTGGGCGGACGTCAGGATAACCGCCATCCGCGACGCCGACGGCGACCTCCAGGGGTTCGCGAAGGTGACCCGCGACATGACGGCGTCGAGACGCGACGAGGCCGAGCGGGAACTCCTGACCGACACCATCAACTCGCTGGCCGGCGCCGATTCCCTGGAGTCGGGGCTCCAAGCGGCGCTGGGGGACATCTGTGCGGTGACCGAGTGGGAGTACGCCGAGGCCTGGGTCCCGACCGACGAGGGCGACCTCAGGCGGGCGGAGGCGGACTACCACGTCGACGAACTGGCCGACTTCGCGGCGTTCTCCGGCGACTACCGGTTCGACCCCGGCGAGGGGCTCCCCGGCCGGGTGTACGCGTCGGGGACGAGCGAGTGGGCCGCCGACCTCTCCGACGACTCGGACGGCGAGTTTTGCAGGCGGGACGCGGCCCTGGATGCCGACCTCCGGTCGTCGTTGGGCGTCCCCGTGGTCGCCGACGGCGAGGTCGTCGCCGTGCTGACCTTTCTCATGCGTGACCGTCGCCAGCGCGACGAGCGCCTCGTCGACCTCGTCTCCTCCGTGGCGACCGAACTCGGGACCGTGGTCGCCCGCCGGCGGGCCGAGCAGCGACTGGACCGCCAGCACGAACTCCTGGACCGCGTCTTCGAGACGGCACCGACCGGACTGGCCCTCTTCGACACGGACCGGGAGCTACTGCGGGCCAACGAGCGCCTCGCGGAGACGCTCGGCCTCTCGACCGAGCAGACAGCGGGGTTCAGCGCGGACGACTGGCAGCTGTACGGGCCCGACGGCGCCCCCATCCCCTACGACCTCCAGCCGGTCGGACGGGTCCTCGAAACGGGCGAGTCAGTCACCGAGGAGGAGGTCCGCCTGGAGCGGCCCGACGGGTCGACCGCGTGGCTCGCGATGAACGCGGTGCCGTTGACGGATGCGGACGGGGCGCTCGACCAGGTCGTCGTCTCCGCCCAGGACATCACCCGGCTCAAGGAGCGGGCCAGCCGGCTCGAACGCCAGCGCGACGATATCGAGGCGGAACTCGAAGAGGTGTTGGGCCGTATCGACGACGGCTTCTTCGCCATCGACGACGACTGGCGCATCACCCACGTCAACGACCGGGCGGCGACGCTGCTCGAGCGACCGGCCGGAGAGCTCCTCGGTCGAAACCTCTGGGAGGCGTTCCCCGAAGCCGTCGATACGGCGTTCAAGCAAAAATACGAGCGGGCGCTGGCCGACCAGGAGAGCACCACGTTCGAGGAGTACTACCCACCGCTCGAACGGTGGTTCGAGGTGACGGTCTACCCGTCCGACACCGGGCTGTCGGTGTATTTCCGTGACGTCACCCGTCGGAAGGCCCGTGAGCGCGACCTCGAACAGTACGAGCGAATCGTCGAGACCGTGGGCGACGGCATCTACGTCCTCGACGAGGACGGGACGTTCCACCACGTCAACGAGGCGTTCGTCGAGATGACGCAGTTCTCCCGTGCAAGGCTGCTTGGCAGTCACGCCTCGCTCGTCTTCGGCGACGACTTCGAGCAGCTCGAAGCTACCGCCCTGCGGTCGATAGACCGCGGCGAGGACGACGTGGCGGTCTTCGAGGAAGCGGTCGAGACCGCGACGGACGAAACGATAACGGTCGAGAGCCGGTTCCGGACGTTCGAGGTGAACGGCGAGCGGCGCCGCGCGGGCGTCATCCGCGACATCACCGACCGCATCGAGCGCGAGCGCGACCTCGAACTGTACGCGACGATAGTCGAGACGGTCCCCGACGGCGTCTACGCGCTCGACGAGGACGACCGGTTCGTCCTGGTCAACGAGGCGTTCTGTGACCTCGTGGAGTACGACCGCGAGGAGCTTCTCGGCGCTCACCCGACGCTCGTCAACAGCGAGGCGTTGAACCGGCGGGCCAACGAGCTAGCGCGGGAAGTCACGGCGGGCGACCGGACGACGGCGACTCTGGAACTCGAGCTGCAGACGGCGAGCGGCGAGTCGGTGCCCGTCGAGGGGCATTTCAGTCCGTACAGCCACCGCGACCTCGCCGGGCGGTGTGGCGTCGCCAGGGACATCTCCGCCCGCGTCGAGCGCGAGCGCGAACTCACGCGCCAGCGCGAGCAACTCACCGCGCTGAACAACCTCAACCGGGTCCTCCGCGAGATAACCGAGGCGGTCATCGAGCAGTCGACCCGCGAGGAGATAGAACGGACCGTCTGTGAACTCCTGGCGGACGCGGACTCGTATCTGTTCGCCTGGGTCGGCGACGCGGACGCGACTACCCAGACGGTCCGGCTCCGCGAAGAGGCCGGCGTCGAGGGGTATCTCGACGACGTCACCATCTCCGTGGACCCTGACGACGAACACAGTGAGGGACCGACGGGGCGGGCCTTCCGCACCGGCGATGTCCAGACGACCGACCACGCCCAGACCGCCCCCAGGTACGAGCCGTGGCATGACCACGCCAGCGAGTACGGCTACCGGTCCTCGGCGGCCATCCCCATCGTCCACGAGGACACGGTTTATGGCGTTCTGAACGTCTACTCCGACCGACAGAACGCCTTCCAGGCCGCCGAACGCGAGATGGTGAGCCAGCTCGGCGAAATCGTCGGGCACGCCATCGCCGCGGTGGACCGCAAGCAGGCGCTACTGTCGGACGAAGTGGTCGAACTGGCCTTCCATATCGATGACGTCATGGCGTCGCTGGGCATCGACGAGGCGGTCGAGGGACGCGTCGAACTCGAACACGTTGTCTCGGTCGAAGACGACGAGTACGTCCTGTTCGGTCGGGCGACCCCGGACGCCACCGGCGTCGTCGAAGCCATGGCCGAGGAGGTCCCCTTCTACGACAGCGTGACCTTCCGGGACGACGGCGAGCGGTTCGAACTCACCGTCACCGAACCGCCGGTGCTGTCGGTCATCGCCTCGCTGGGCGGGTCGGTCGAGGAGGCCGTCATCGAGGACGGCGACTACCGCCTCGTGGTCCATCTCTCGCCCACTGCGGACATCGGGCGGGCGATAGAGACCGTCATGGACGCGTATCCGGACGCGACGCTCCTGAAGCGCCGCCAGTTGTCGAAACGTGGCACGGACGGCGCGGCGAGCGGTGACTTCCTCGCCGACCTCACGGACCGGCAGCGGACCGTGCTGGAGACGGCCTACTACGCCGGGTTCTTCGAGTGGCCGCGGGCCGCCGCGGGCGAGGCCGTCGCCGACTCGCTCGGCGTCGCCCCGCCGACCTTCCACCAGCACATCCGGAAGGCCGAGCGACAGGTCTTCGACCGCGTGTTCTCCTCGGCCGACTGACCGCTAGTCGGGTAACGCCGCCGACAGCGACGCGCGGTGGAAGGCGACGGCGGCGTCCCGTTCTCGCGGCGGATACCCCGGGTTGGTGACCGTCGCCCGCGAGTCGACGGCGCTGTCGGCGACGGCGACGACGCGATGGACGGGCGCCACCGTCGGCACCGGCCTGACCGCCTCGTACCCCCGGCGGACGGCGCGCCGGAGCGGCGCCGGTTCCGGGACGTACCAGTCGGCGACGAGGTAGGCCAGTTTGGCCAGCGCCAGCGCCGGCGGGGCCGTCATCGGCCGCTCCCAGTCGACGACGGCCCTCACCGCGCCGTCGGCCGCGAGCGCGTTGCCCGGCCGCAGGTCCCACGGGAAGAGCCGCGGGGTCGGGGCCGCGGGGGCCGCGGCGTCGAGACAGTCCCGGAGTCGGTCCCGCAGCGGGTCGAACGCGGCGGGCAGTCGGTCGACGGCGCGGCGCCCGTACGACACCAGCCAGCGGTGGCAGTCGGGCGCGGACGCGACGAGGGCGTTCGGGTCGCCGTCGGGCGCCCGGACGAGTCGCCCACAGCCCTCGAACGGGAACGCGGCGTGGAGTTCGCCGAGGTAGCGACCGAACTGCTCGGCGAGCGAGCGCCGCACGGGCGGGGCGCTGTCGGCGAAGGAGGTGTGGAGGTCCGCCCCTCGCCGATACTCGCTGACGGCGTAGCCCCGTCCCTCGCGGGTCCCGGTAGCCAGGACGGCCGGGGCCGGGACCGTCGTCCGCTCGCGCACCGCCGCGACCAGGGCCGCCTCGGTCCGGACCCGCTCGCCGTCGGCCGAGAACTGGACGACAACGGCCGGGTGTGCCCGGAAGCGGACGACGGCCGTCGGGCGCTTCCCGGCCGACAGCGGGTCGACCGAGGCGACCGCTCGCCCCGGGAAGTGCGTCCCGACGACGGCGCTGGCGAGAGCCGTGTCCACGCCGTCACTCCAGCACCGCGGGGAGGTCGGCGAGCGAGTCGAGTACGTACTCGGGGCTGTAGGGGTCGGGGCCGTCACCGTCGTCGAGGTAGGCGGCCGCGAGGCCGGCGTTGTGGGCGCCGGCCACGTCGTAGGCAAGCGAGTCGCCGACGTACAGCGCCCGGTCGGCCGGGACCCCGAGCGTCGAGAGCGTCGCCTCGAAGGGGGCGGCGTGGGGCTTCCGGCGGGGCATGTCGCCCGCGTAGACGACGGCGTCGACACGCTCGGCCAGCCCGACGGCGCCGACCTTCTCGGCCTGTCGGGCCTCGGGACCGTTCGTGAGGACGGCCGTGGCTGTGGCCTCGCGGGCGGCGTCGAGCGCATCGGCGGCTTCCGCCCGGAACGCGACCTGCGCGTTGTCGACCCCGGCGACGAAGGCCTCGGCGAGCGCGATGGCGTCGACCCGGCGGCCGTGCTGGGCGGCCAGTCGGGCGAACCCGGCGCCGAGGTAGCCCACCTCGTCGGCGGGGTCCGGCGGGCCGTCGAGCACCGCCCACAGCTCCGGCGGCGCGGCGAAGGGCTCGACGCCGACCCGGTCGAAGGCCCGGTCGTACAGCGCCGCGGTGTCCTGCGTTCGCTGCACGAGCGTCCCGTCGAGGTCGAAGATGACGGCGTCGAACGTCACGGTATCCCGACCCAGGGATTCGAACGCCAAAAGCGGCGCGGCGGTCTCGGCTACTCTCGGAACTCGAACGCCGTCGGCTCGTTCGACCGCAGCACCTCGCCGCTGGGATGGCGCGCCACCGCCACCGACCCGGCGTCGTGAGCGCGCGCGAACGTCCGAATCGGCCCGGCGTCGGTGTAGTCGTCGGGCGCGTCGACGTTGACGCGGTCGGTCATCCCGTCGGTCTGGAGCGAGACCCACCCCGCCAGGGCGAGGGCGACCTTCGGGTCGCTGTCGGTCCGCTCGGGCGCGACGGCCCGCCGCAGTCGCTCGTGCATCCCCGAGGGGACGACGTAGATGGTCCCGTCCGGGGCGACCGAGACCTGCTGGGCGCGGAGTTCGCCCTCCACCGGCGGGAAGGGAATCACGGCCTCAGTCCAGGCTGATGTTGACGGTCTTGGTCTGGGTGTAGTGGTCGACGGCCTCCTGGGCGGTCTCGCGGCCGATGCCGGACTTCTTGTAGCCGCCGAAGGGCTGGCCGGCCGGGAAGTCGTTGTACGTGTTGACCCAGATGTTGCCCGCCTCGATGTCCTTCGCACACTCGTGGGCCATCGTGAGGTCCTCCGTGAGGACGCCCGCGGCCAGGCCGTAGTCGACGTCGTTCGCGAGTTCTATCATCTCGTCGTAGTCGCTCCACTCGAACACCTCCTGGACCGGCCCGAATATCTCCTCCTGGACGGCCTTGCTGTCGTGGTCGATGTCGTCGATGAGCGTCGGCGCGACGAAACAGCCGTCCGAGAGCGCCTCGTCGTCGGGCTGGCTCCCACCGGTGACGAAGGCGGCCCCTTCGGCTTCCGCCTCCTCGATGTACTCCATCGTTCGCTCGACCTGTTCGGCGGTGACCTTCGGCCCGAGGTCCGTCGAGTCAAGCAGCGGGTCGTCGACGGTGAGGTCGTCGGCCGCGTCGGCCAGGCGGTCGAGGAACTCGTCTTTGATGGCCTCGTGGACGAACAGCCGCGAGCCGGCACAGCAACACTCCCCGGTGTTGAAGAAGATGGCCGTGATGGTCGTCTGGACGGCCTGGTCGAGGTCGGCGTCGGGGAAGACGACGAGGGGACTCTTGCCGCCCAGTTCCAGCGTGATGTCGGTGATGTTGTCGGCGGCGCTTTTCATCACCTCGCTGCCGATTTCGGTCGAGCCGGTGAAGGCCAGTTTGCGGATGCCCCCGTGGTTCGAGAGGGGTTCGCCCGCGTCGGGACCGAACCCGGTGACGACGTTGACCACGCCGTCGGGGACGACGTCGCCCGCCTCCTCCATCAGCTTCAGAATCGTCAGCGGCGTCTCCTCGGCGGGTTTGAGGACGACGCAGTTCCCGGCCGCGAGCGCGGGGCCGAGCTTCCAGGCCGCCATCAGCAGCGGGAAGTTCCACGGGATAATCTGCCCGACGACGCCGTACGGTTCCTGGATGGTCTGGACGTGGCGGCTGTCGTCGGTGTCGACGGTGCGCCCCGAGTGCGAGCGGGCGATGCCCGCGAAGTAGCGGAAGTGGTCGGCGACCAGCCCCATGTCGATGCGGGCCTCGGTGATTGGTTTCCCGTTGTCCAGCGATTCCAGCCGGGCGAACTCCTCTTTGTTCTCTTCGACGACGTCGGCCATCGCTTCGAGCATCGCCTGGCGCTGGGCGGACGAGTAGCCGCTGTACACCTCGTCGTAGGCGTCCCACGCGGCGTCGACGGCCCGGTCGATGTCCTCGGCCTGGCCGGCGGCGACCTCGGCGAGCGTCTCGCCGGTGGTCGGGTCGGTCGTCTCGAACGTCTCTCCGGAGATGCTCGCCACCCACTCGCCGCCGATGTACAGCTGGCGGTTCTCCGGTACCACCTCGTTTGCGGCCTGCTCGTGGCGCTGCTTGATAGCCGATTTCCGCTCAGCCGGACTCTGTGATGTGTCGTCTACTGACATGACAATAAATGATATTCAGCAAACACATATAAAAACTACGTATTTCTTACATGACTGCGAACTTTCGTTTATGTCGGTGCGAACGAAATTGTTGTTCTGGGTCGTTTGAGAGGATATATCCGGTGGATTGTCACAGAACTGGTCCAATAAATCCGCGGGCCCCATACTACCCGAGAGATTATATAATTATTGTTCACCGACTATTATATCGGCGGAATCGTTACTAGCCGTTGTCATGCAAGCCGTACTACTGGAGGCGTTCCAAGAGCCGCTGAGCGTACAGGAAGTCGACCGGCCCGAGGTCGAGTCCCACGGCGCCATCGCGGAGGTAATCGGCTGTGGCATCTGCCGGTCGGACTGGCACTGCTGGCAGGGCGACTGGGACTGGTTCGGCTACCGGCCGGACCCGCCCCACATCCTGGGCCACGAGCCCACCGGTCGTATCGTCGAGGTCGGCGACGACGTCGAACACCTCGACGAGGGCCAGGAGGTAGCCATCCCGTTCAACTTCGCCTGCGGGTCGTGTGACCTCTGTCGCAACGGCCGCGAGAACATCTGCGAGAACCACGTCGGCCTCGGGTTCATGAACGAGGCGCCGGGCGCCTTCGCCGAGGAGGTCCACATCCCCAACGCCGACCTGAACGCGGTGCCGCTACCGGAGGACATCGACGCCGAGGCCGCCGCGGGCTGTGGCTGTCGGTTCATGACCTCCTTCCACGCGATGGCCCACCGCGCGCCCGTCAGCGCTGGCGACGACGTGGTCATCCACGGCTGTGGCGGTATCGGGCTCTCGGCGGTCCACATCGCGAACGCGCTGGGTGGCAACGTCATCGGCGTCGACCTGACCGACGACAAACTCGAAAAGGCCGAGGAGCTTGGTGCCGTGGCGACGGTCAACGCGAGCGAGGTCGACGACCCCGCCCAGGAGGTCGTCGACATCACCGACGGCGGTGCCGACGTCTCCGCCGACGCGCTCGGCATCGCCACGACCTGCCAGAACGCCGTGAACTCGCTGCGCAAGGGCGGCACGCACGTCCAGATCGGCCTCACCACGAGCGAGGAGGCGGGCTACGTCGAGTTGCCGACCGACGAGTTCGTCGCCAAGGAAATCGACTTCAAGGGGTCGCTCGGCCTCCAGCCCTCGCGGTACTCGGAGATGCTGGACATGATAGAGTCGAGCAAGCTCGACCCGACGGCGCTGGTCGATAAGACCGTCGACATCCACGAGGTGCCCGACGAACTGGCCGCAATGAGCGAGTACAACACGCTCGGCATCCCGGTCTGTACCGAGTTCAGTAACTGAGCCGGGCCGCGACGAGTCGACGGCGGCGTCACCGGGCGGTAGGTCGGCTCTCACCGGCCGGCGGGCGGCGTGATGACAATCGAACAGAGATACATTTTTTCCGGTCCCTGCCCCACGGTACTGACAGATGACAGGGGCGCACTGCATCACTATCGCCGGGGGAAAGGGCGGCTGTGGCAAGACTACGACGGCCGTCAACACCGCGTACGCGCTCTCCGACGCCGGCTTCGACGTCGTCGTCGTGGACACGGACTTGGCGATGCCCAACCTGCACACCGTGTTGGGGACGAGTCACGAACCGACGATACACGACGTGCTGGCCGACGCCGAACCGCTCGAAGCCGCCATCGACACGCGCGGCGACGTCGCCGCGGTGTACGGTGACCCCTCGCTGGACCGCTACACGGACGCCGACCCGGCCGGACTCAAGACCGTCTGTAACCGACTCCGGACCGCCTTCGACGTGGTCGTGCTCGACACCGGCGCGGGCGTCACCCACGCGACGATGGTCCCCTGCGGGCTGGCCGACGACGTGGTGCTGACGACGACCGCGAAAGAACACGGCGTCGCCGACACCACGCGGACCAAGGAGATGGCCGAACACGTCGACAGCCACATCCCCGGCGTCGTCGTCACCCGCGCGGACGACGAGACCGGGCGGGACATCGCTGACCGCCTGGAGACGCGGCTGCTGGCTGCCGTCCCCGACGAACCCGAGGTGTTCGGCACCGAGCCAGTCGTCCGACGCGCCCCCGACTCGATGGGGGCCGCGGCGTACGGTCGCGTCGCCGAGGCCCTCGCGGAGGGTATCGGTGCGGACGAGAGTTGACGCCGGTCTGGAGACCGACTGCCGCGGTGAGTGCCTCCCGTGACTGATACCGGCCTTGGTCTTTCGAACACTCGGACGTATTCGACGACTCCCGCGGCCACAAACCCTTTTGCATGCCCCTCTCGAACCCTCCACCGATGTCTCTCGAAGACCATGTCGAGGAACTCGCCTCCGACCTCGACGTAGACAAAGAGGAGGTCAGACGCGACCTGGAGAACCTGGTGAACTACTCGGTCCCGATGGACGAGGCCAAACAGAGCCTCCGCCGGAAGTACGGCGACGGCGGTGGCGGCAGTTCGGGCCCCGCCAGCAAGGCCATCGGCGACGTGACGACCGACGACTCGAACGTGACCGTCACCGCGGTGGTGCTCACGTCGGGTCGGCGCTCCATACAGTACAACGGCGAGGAACACGTCATCCGCGAGGGGGAACTCGCCGACGAGACGGGCACCATCTCCTACACCGCGTGGGACGGCTTCGACGGCGGCCTCGAACCCGGCGAGACCGTCCAGTTCGGCAACGCCGGCGTCCGCGAGTGGGACGGTAAGCCCGAACTCAACCTCGGGGAGAGCACGAACGCCAGCGTCGCCGACGAGGCGCTCGACGTCGACGCCCCGGTCGGCGGCGAGGCCGCCCTCAGGGACCTCGAACCCGGCGACCGCGGTATCACCGTCGAGGTGCAGGTACTGGAGTGTGAGACCAAGACCATCGACGGCCGCGACGGCGAGACCGAGATCCTGAGCGGCGTGCTGGGCGACGCCACCGGGCGGCTCCCCTTCACCGACTGGGACCCCCACGGCGAAATCGAGGCCGGGGCGTCTGTCCGCATCGAGGAGACGTTCGTCCGGGAGTTCCGCGGCGCGCCGTCGGTGAACGTCTCCGAGTTCTCGACGGTCACGCCGCTGTCCGAACCCGTCGCCGTCGCCGACGACGCCCCGCGGATGGCCATCGGCGAGGCCGTCGAGAGCGGCGGCCAGTTCGACGTCGAACTCGTCGGCAACGTCATCCAGATACGCGACGGCTCGGGGCTCATCGAGCGCTGTCCGGAGTGTGGCCGCGTCGTCCAGAACGGCCAGTGTCGCTCCCACGGCGCCGTCGAGGGCGAGGACGACCTGCGGACGAAGGCCATCCTCGACGACGGGACGGCGACGGTGACGGTCATCCTCGACGACGAACTGACCGAGCGCGTCTACGGCGGCGACCTGGACGACGCCCGCGAGCACGCCCGCGACGCCATGGACAAGTCCGTCGTCGCGGACCGCATCGCCGAGCGCGTGGTCGGCCGCGAGTACGTCGTCCGCGGCTCGCTGTCGGTCGACGAGTACGGCGCCAATCTCAACGCCAGCGAGTTCGACGAGTCGACGGCCGACCCGGCCGAGCGTGCGAAGGCCCTGCTCTCGGAGGTCGAGGCATGAGCGAGTCCGGCGACAGCGGCCCGGGACGGCGGGAGGTCGCTCACCGCATCTTCGCCGCCGAGTTCGACGACGCCGAGTTCTCCTACTCGGAGTCCGACGAGGAACGCGCCCCGAACTACGTCGTCACCCCGACGGGCGCGCGGGTCAACCGCCTGTTCGTCGTCGGCGTCCTCACCGAACTGGAGCAGGTCAACGACGAGGTGCTGCGCGCCCGTATCGTCGACCCGACCGGCCCCTTCGTCGTCTACGCCGGCCAGTACCAGCCCGAGGCGCTGGCCTTCCTCGAGGCCGCGACGCCGCCGCTGTTCGTCGCGGTCACGGGCAAGGCCCGGACCTTCGAGCCCGAGGACGGCGACCGCGTGTTCACCTCCGTCCGGCCCGAGTCCATCAGCGAGGTCGACGCCGAGACGCGCGACCGCTGGGTGGTCCAGGCCACCGAGCAGACCGTCGCCCGCGTCGGCCGGATGGCCAGCGCCAGGCAGTCCGACCTCTCGGGCGACGCGCTGCGGAGCGCGCTGGTCGCGGCCGGCGTCACCGAGAGCGACGCCGCCGGCACGACGCTGGCACTGGACTACTACGACACCACCGGCGACTACCTGCAGGCGGTGCGGGACCTCGCGCTCAACGCCGCCCGCGTCGTCGCCGGCGAGCGCGACGAAGCCGGGTCGCTGTCGCGAGACCCCGGTGAGGGGTCGGACGGGCCGCTCCCGGCCCTGGCGATGATGACCCTCGAAGCCGCCGCCGAGGCGGCCTCGGCCGAGTCGAGCGAGGAGCCGGCGGAGACCGATGTCGACGAGCCGACCACGGCGGACGCCGAACCCGAGGAAACAGCGACGCCGGAGACCGATGTCGACGAGCCGACCACGGCGGATACAGAGGCCGCCGAGCCGGCGACGGTCGACACCGACGAATCGGCGACGCCGGAGAACGAGACGACCGGGTCGACGACCGACGGTGAGCCGTCGTCGACAGCTGAACCCGATGCGACCGGCGAGCCGACCGACAGCGCCGCGTCGGCCGAGTCGGAACCTTCGACGGAAACGTCGTCCGAGACCGCGAGCCAGTCGGCCGAATCCGACGAACCAGTCGAGCCGACGACGGAGCCCGAATCGACGCCAGAAACGACCGACTCAGTCTCGGCGGATATGTCTGCCGACGAAGGCAGTTCGGGGACGCTGGGCGATTTCGACAGTTCGACCGACGGCGACGAAGCGGTCGATGACTTCGACACCGAGTTCGAACTCGACGAGGAGGAACGCGAGGAGATAGAGGCAGAGTACGGCACCGACTTCCAGAGCGGGACGGAGGTCGACGACGCCGGCGAGGCCGACATCGAGACGCCGGACCCCGAGGACCTGGCCGAGGCAGAGGCGATGGACCCCAACGAAGCGGCCGACGCGGAGACGGAGGCCCAGTCGGTCGCGGCCGAGGAGGCAACAGCGGACACAGCGGAGACGGCGGACGCGACCGACTCCGGGCCGGACGAGGACGTCGACCTCGAAGACGCGGTGATGGCGGCGATGACCGACCTGAACGACGGCGGCGGGGCGGACCGCGAGGCCGTCGTCGACGCGGTCGTCGAGACCCACGGCGCGGACCCGGCCGCAGTCGAGGACGCCATCCAGGACGCGCTGATGGGCGGGCGCTGCTACGAGCCCGACGACGGGAAGCTGACACCCATCTGAGCGGCGAGTCGCGCCGTTTTTCTCCCGCGGTCGCCAACGGGCGGGCGATGCGTGTCGAACCCGTTCCGGGCGTCCCCGCGGCCACGGTCGAGACTGACGGCCAGCGACTGCTCGCGCTCGCGGACTACCACGCCGGCATCGAGGCCGGACTGCGGTACGACGGGGTCGAACTGCGGTCGGCCGCCGGGGAGCGCCGGGCGCGACTGCTGGCCGCGCTCGACCGCACCGGCGCCGACCGACTGGTCGTGGTCGGCGACCTCGGTCACGCTATCGGCGCGCCGTTCGAACCGGAACGCGAGGAGCTAGAAGCGCTGTTCTCGGCCGTCGACGTTCCAGTTACCCTCGTGAAAGGTAACCACGACGGGGAGCTGGAGCCGGTCCTCGACGCTGTCGACGCCGAGGTGACGGTGACGCCGGGCCACGGGGTGACCATCGGCGAGGTCGGGTTCGCCCACGGCCACACCTGGCCCGCCCCGCGGGTCCTCGAATCGGCCGTGGTCTGTGTGGGCCACGAACACCCCGTCGTCAGGCTGGAAGACGAGGTTGGCGGGAACCGGAAAGAGCGGGCCTGGCTGCGCGGTTCCCTCGTGGGTAATACGTTCGAGGAGCGCTACGACCGGCCGCTCGACGTCGCGGGGGACCTCGTCGTCTTCCCGGCGTTCAACGACCGCTCGGGCGGGACGTGGGTCAACGTCCGCGGCCAGGAGTTCCTCGCGCCGTTTCTGCCCGCGGCGCTCGCCGACGCGGAGGCGTTCCTCCTCGACGGGACGCGGTTGGGCGACTACCGGGACGTCTGAGAGGAAAAATCGCGGCCGCTCCGCTGTTACTCGGCCAGTCCCTCTTCGAGGCGCTGGATGAGCGACTCGTTCCCGAGGAAGGTCGGGGTGCGGCCGTGGACCTCGTCGGGGTCGACGTCGAGCAGCGACTGGGCGCCGTCCGAGGAGGCGCCCCCGGCGGCCTCGACCAGATACGCGAGCGGGGCGGCCTCGAAGTGGATACGGAGCTTCCCGTCCGGGTACTTCTCGGTCGCGGGGTAGCCAAAGAGGCCACCGTACTCGAGCACCTGGGCCAGGTCCGCGACCGTGGCGCCGCCGTATCGGGGTTTCAACTCGCGGGAGAACTCCTGGGCCAGTTCGTTCATCGCGTCGCTGCGCTGACTCCACTTGCCGGCCATCCCGAGTACCGTCGGGTCCTCGGGCTGGGTGAACGTGCCCCACCGCTCGCTGTGGCCGTCCCGGAGGAGGTACTCCTGGACGATGTCGCGGTCCTGGCGGGCGACCGTCAGCGTGGTGTAGGGGCCGTACAGCACCATCATCGACGCGACGAGCGTACGCCCGGTCGCGGGCAGGTCGCTGTCGTAGACGCCGACGATGGTCCCCACGGAGTTGTTCGAGGCCAGATTCGAGGAGCCGTCGAGCGGGTCGATGGCGATGGTGTAGCCGTCGCCCAGTTGCGCTATCTCCTCGCGTTCCTCGCTCGCGTAGCCGCCGACGCCCTCGACGCCCGAGAGGGAATCGAAGAAGAGGTCGTCGGCCCAGACGTCGCCGCCGACCTGTGCCTCACCGCTCGGGTTCTCGCCCGCGGAGCGATGGGCGTAGTTCGCGAGGTTGCCACTGACGTAGTGGGCGGTGTCCTTTACGGCACGTTCGATTTCGTCGAGGGTGTTCATCGGTCCCCCTCCTTCGGCTCTGCTTGGTCGTACATGATAGTTCTACATCGTGTCGGGAGCGTCTTAAGCCTACACGTGTGGCTTCGGTGTGAGGTCCTCGAAGGGCTGGTCGGCGAGCCACTCACAGAGCTTACAGAGGTTCGCGAGGGCGGCCTCGAACAGGTCCTCGCCGACGGCCGCGGAGGCGTCGGTCTGGTCGCCCAGCACGCCGTTGTCGGTGTTGTCGATGGCGTCGTAGAACGTGGTCGCGCCGTACTTGCGGATGGTGTCGTCGTCGAACTCGACGAGCCCGCCGTCCCGGGCCGATTCGATGCGGTCCTCGTGGACCAGTTCGTCCGCCAGATGCTGGATGAGCGAGGTCTCCTTGGGGCCGCCGTGGGGGCCGGGCGTCTCGAACACCGCCTCGATTCGCTCCGTGATGGACTCGTCCCACATCCACTCGATGGCGTACATCGTGCCGTCGTCGCGCACCCGGCGGCCGACCTCACGGAGGTGTTCGACGTTGCCGCCGTGGGCGTTGACGTAGACGACGCGGTCGATACCGTGGTACGCGAGGTTGCGAGTGATGCTCTCGACGTAGTCCCGGAACGCCGGGGCGTCCGCCCACATCGTCCCGTGGAACTGCCGGTGGTGCGGGCTGACGCCGACGGTTATCGTCGGGGTGCAGAGATAGCCGGTCTCCGCGGCCGCGGCGCGGGCAAAGGCCTCCGCGATGATGTGGTCCGTGCCCTCGGGGAGGTGGGGGCCGTGCTGTTCGGTCGAGCCCAGCGGAACCAGGGCGAGCGACTCCGACTCGAAGTACGACTCGAGGTCGGGCCAGGCCTCGTCGGCGAGGTACATACGGGCTCATTCGGAGCCAGCGTCTTGAAACCGTGCGCCGTCTCCCGCCGCCGACCCCCTCACTCAGGCCTCGGACTCCGCCGGACGGAGGTGCTCTTTGCCCCACGCCGCCATCTCCGTAATGACCGGCTCCAGGGAGGCGCCGCGCTCGGTCAGCGAGTACGACACCCGGAACGGCTGCTCGTTGACCACGTCCCGCTCGACGAGCCCGTGTTCCTGGAGGTCCTCCAGGCTCTCGGAGAGCACCTTCGAGGAGATGCCGTCGACGTTCTCCTTGAGTTCGTTGAACCCCGAGGGGCCGTTATCGAGCAGGCGGTGGACGATGACGGGGTGCCACTTCTTCCCGATGAGCGTCGCCGTGGTCGTGATTGGACACCACTCCTCGCCCGCACACCACACCGCCAGCGGTTCGCTCGCGCCCTCGGTCATACCGAATCGTCGGTCGGCGAGCCACTAATAGGTACGTCTCGTAGCTACGTTACGGAGTGTTACTACCCGCCTCGCGCCCGACGGCCCCGCCGTGGCCGCGGGACGGTCGTAACCCGTAGGTAACTCAACAGTTAGGTGACGGGCGCCCCACCTCCCGGTATGAGCGACCCGTTCGTGGTCGTCGGCGGCGACGCCGCCGGCCTCAGCGCCGCGAGTAAGTACACGCGAGAGAACCCAGACGGCGACGTCGTGGTCTTCGAGAGAGGTCGGTGGGTCTCCTACGCCCACTGCGGGACGCCCTACTACGTCAAGGGCGAGGTCGACCGGCTGACCGACCTGCTCTCGCTCTCGCCCGAGGCGGCGGCCGACCGCGGCATCGACCTCCGGCGGGAACACGAGGTGGTCGCCGTCGACACCGACGCGGAGACGGTGACCGTCGAGGGCGACGGCGAGCGCTTCGAACAGCCCTACAGCGACCTGCTGGTGGCGACCGGCGCCCACGCCGTCACGGCCCCCATCGACGGCTTCGAGCGCGACATGGCCTTCACCATGCACGGGTTGGACTCGGCCGCGGCCGTCAGGGCCGCGCTGGCCGACCCCGACGACCCGGCCGTCGACACGAGCATCGACTACGTCGACGCCGACCTCGTCGAGCGCTACGCCGCGATGGACCCGCCCGAGCGCGTGGCCATCGTCGGCGGCGGCTACGTCGGCGTCGAGATGGCCGAAGCCTTCCGCGCCCACGGGGTGGAGACCCACGTCTTCCAGCGTGGCGACCACCTCCTCTCGCCCTTCGGCGAGTCGGTCTGTGAGCGCGTCGCCGACCACCTCCGCGAGCGCGGTGTCGAGTTGCACATGGGCTGTAGCGTCACGGAACTGGCCGGCGGCGACCGCGTCGAGGCGGTGGTCCACGAGAACGGCCGCGTCGACGTGGAACTCGCCCTCGTGGGTATCGGCGTCGCGCCCAACACCGACCTCCTCGCTGCCACGCCGGTCGAACTCGGCGAGTCGGGCGCTGTCGCGGTCGACGGCTACGGCCGGACGACCGTCGAGAACGTCTACGCCGCCGGTGACTGCGCCGAGGACGACCACACCGTCACCGGCGAACCGGTGTGGGTCCCGCTCGGACTCACGGCCAACCGCGCGGGCCGGGCCATCGGCCAGACGGTCGCCGGCGACCCGGAACCGGTCGGCGAGGTGGCCGGCACCGCCGTGGTCAAGGCGTTCGACCTGGAGGCCGGCCGGGTGGGGTTCGTCGACCACGGCGACGCGCGCGAGGCCGGCTTCGACCCGGTGACAGAGAGTGTCACCGCAGGCTCGCGGTCGGGCTACTACCCCGGCAACGAACCGACGACCGTGAGTCTGACCGCCGACCGGGAGAGCGGCCGTCTCATCGGCGGGTCAATCGTCGGCAAGGACCGCGCGGCCATCCGCATCGACACGCTGGCGACGGCCCTAGCGTCGGACCTCACCGTCGCCGAACTGGAACGGCTCGACCTGGCGTACGCGCCACCGTTCAGCCCCGTGTGGGACCCGGTACTCGTCGCGGCGAAGGTGTTGCGGGGCGAACTGGCGGGCTAGCGGTTGCCGTCGGCCAGGGCGGTCGCTTCGGGGCGCCGACGGAGCCGCCACATCGCGAGCGTCCCCACCACCGGGCCGACAGCCAGTGGCAGGAAGGCCCACCGCCAGCCGAAACGCGTCGCGACCACCGGGAGCAACTGGATGGAGCCGATGGTGAGCAGGAAGCCGATGGCGGTCTGGAGCGTGAGCGCGGTCCCGACGTAGCTCGACTCGGCGAGTTCGGAGATGGCGGCGGAGAACTGCGCCGAATCGGCGACGACGGTGAACCCCCAGACGGCGAGGAACGCGGCGAGGACGGCCAGCGGGGCCGCGAACGCGAACCCGGCGAGCAGGCAACAGCTCCCACTGACCACCATACTGGCCGCCGTCACGGTGGTCCGGCCGACCCGGTCGGCCACCCGGCCGGCCGCTACGGCTCCGACGCCGCCGACGGCGATGGTCCCGAACGCGAACAGGGCGGCGACGGTCGGCGTCGCGAGCGCCGACTCGCGGCCGGCGAAACTCACGGCGAGGAAGACCGGAATCCACGTCCAGACGCCGTAGAGCTCCCACATGTGGCCGAAGTACCCGAGGTTCGCGAGCATGGTCGCGCGGTCGCCAAGGATGCGCCCCACCGCGCGAGGGTCGAAGGGCGCTGCGGGTGACTGGTAGGGACCGGGTCGGACACGGAGCACCAGCAGCCCCCCCGCCGTCGCCAGGCCGGCCGCCACCAGCAGGACGAACCGCGGGCGACCGACGCCGCCCACGGCGCGGACGAGGTGCGGGAGCGCGGTCCCGAGGGTGAGCGCGCCGACGAGCGTCCCGATGGCGAACCCGCGGCGCCGGCGGAACCACCCCGCCACCAGCTTCATACCCGGCGGGTAGACGCCGGCCAGCGTGACCCCGGTGAGGAACCGGAGCGCGATGGCCGCCCCGGCGCTGTCGACGACGAGCCCCAGCGTCGCAGTGATGGCCGCGCCCGCGAGCGCCGAGGCGGCGAACAGATACCGGGTCGGGACGATGTCTGACAGCGTGAGCGCGGCCGAGGCGACCGCGCCGACGACGAACCCGACCTGGACGGCGCTGGTCAACAGCCCCGCCTCCGTCGGCGTGAGTCCCCACTGGACGGTCAGTTCAGGTGCGACGGCAGACGCGCTGAACCACAGCGACATCGTCAGCAGTTCCGCGAGCGCGACGACCACCAGCGTCCGCCAGCGTCCGTCAGCGACCGCGCTGGCGGTGCGTGTCCCCTCCGTACCGACGGCGTCTCCCATCAGTACGTAGATACGTTCCGCCCGACTTCAACCGTACCGTCCCGTCGCGGCGCGTCTCACCACGCCGCCTCCAGCACGCCGACGATGTCCTCGCGCGTGGGGTCCAGCCCCGGCGGCGCGTTCGCCATGAACGAGTCCGCGAGGACGGCGTCGGCCACGGCGGGGAACGCCTCGCGGTCCGGCCCGTCGACGTCCCGGAGTCGGGTCGGGAGGCCCAGACCCGCGACGAGGTCCGCGACGCGCTCGACCACCGCGCTCGCGGGGTCCTCAGCCGCCGCGACACCCAGGGCCTCGGCCAGCAGGTCGCGCCGACCGTCGACAGCGTCGAAGAGGTAGTCGAGCGCGTGGGGCGCGACGATAGCGTGGGCCGCGCCCTGCTGGACGTCGTCGGTCCGTGTCAGGCCGTGGCCGAAGGCGTGAATCAGCGAGAGCGTGGTGCCGTCGGGCCGGGAGATGCCGTACTGGACGAGGAGGAGACCCCGCGTGAGTCGCTGGTGGGTGGTCTCGTCGGTCTCGCCCGCGCCGAGGGCTTCCAGCCCGTCGGCCAGTATCCCCAGCCCGCGCATCGCGGTCGCGTCGGTGACGGGCGTCCGGTTCCGGGCGTACAGCGTCTCGACGCCCTTGTCGAAGCCGTTCATCGCCGACCCCGCGAGCACTCCTCTCGGGGTGGTCGCCACCAGCACCGGGTCGTAGCAGGCCGCCGCGGGCATCAGTTCGGCGTCGCCGATACCGCCGCTCGCCGGGTCCGCGACGGGGCAGGTCGCCGGGTCGGCGGTGACGCCGGCCACCTGCGAGAGGTCGGCGCCGGCCAGCGTCGTCGGTACCGTAATGACCGGCGGGACGCCCGAGTCGGGCACGGAGAGGGTCCCGCGCTCGACGAGCTCCGCGCCGACCGCGTCGGGGTCGCGGTCGGTCCCGGCCAGCACCGCGAGTACCGTCGCCACGTCGACGCTGCTGCCGCCCCCGACGGCCACGACGCAGTCCGCGCCGGTGTCGCGATACGCGGACAGTGCCTCGTAGGCCGTCCCGAGCCGCTTCTGTGGCGTGGTCCCGGCGAAGACGCCGGCGAGGCGGTCGTCCAGGCCCGCCCGGACGGGGTCCATCACCGCTGTGGTCTCCCCGACGGTCCGCCCCGTGACGACGAGTGCGCGCTCACAGCCCAGCGCGGTCACCTCGCTGGCCAGCTGTGAGACGCAGTTCGGGCCGTATCGAATCGTCGCGGGGTCGTACTCGAAGCGGAACGGCTCGGCGAGCGAGTCGGCCATCGCTCAGGCCTCCGCGGCGGTCTCGGCGACGTGGGATGGAGACGGTTCAGTTGGCATCGTCCCCCGTAGGTGACCGTCACTTGTGTGGCTTTCTGCCCGCTACCCCTCGAAGCCGTCCAGCGACGCGACGAGGTCGTCGAGGTCACCCAGCAGCGTCCGCAGTCGCTCGACGCTCTCTTTCCCGGTGCGGTCGGGATTCGCAAGCACCCGGACGCGCTCGGTGCCCAGCGGGACGAACTCGAGGCCGAGCGTCGCGGCCGTCGCCCGCAGCGCCAGCCCGGCGTCGGCCTCGCCCGCGGCGACCTTGCGGGCCGGCCTCTCCGTGGCGCCCGTCGTCAATCCGTAGCCGTCGATGGCATCGGTCAGTTCGCCGGGGGCGACGCCGCGCTCGTCGGCCAGCGCGTCGACTGCGGCGTCGAAGCTCCGTCGCAGCCCCGACCCGGCGTCGCGGTTGACGAACCGATACTCCCCGTCGACCAGCGCGGCCAGGTCGGTCACGTCGCTGTCGGGCGCGACCGCGAGGCCCCACTCGCGGTCCCAGTCGCCCAGCCGTTCGCCCGGCTCGTCGTCCGTCGAGGGACCCGAGACGACCGCCACGTCCGGCACGCCCTCGCGGAGGCGACGCCGACCGTCGGCGGTCCCCGTCGGCAGGTAGCGCGGCGTCTCGACTCGGTCGAGCAGGCGGTTCCAGAGCGGGTCGTCCTCGCCGACGCCGAACAGCGTCGGCACGTGCACGTCCGGCGAGAACAGCGTCACCTCGACGCGCCGGCCGGCGGGCAGCCGTTCGGTGTCGGCCCCGACGGCGACGGTGCCGTCGGCGTCGACGAGACTGGTGGTCGCCCCGCTGCCCTTGTCGACCGGGTAGACCAGCGTCGTCCCCGCGCCGTCCTCGACCAGCCCCACGGGCATGTAGCGCAGTCGCCCCTCGGTGTAGCGCTCGTCGACGGCCATCTCGCCGGTGACCGTCGCCGTTCTGGGTTCTGGCAGGCCCGCCGCCTCTCGAATCACGGGCGCGACGAAGGTCCGGAAGATGGTCAGCGCCGACACCGGATAGCCCGGGAGGCCGACGTAGGCCGACTCGCCGACGGTGCCGACGAGCATCGGTTTGCCCGGCTTGACCGCGACGCCGTGCAGTCGCAAATCGCCCCGCTCCTCGATGACGCGGTAGATGACGTCGACGGCGCTGGCGCTGGTCGACCCCGACGAGAGGACGAGGTCACACTCGTCGGCGGCCTCGTGGAGCAACCGCTCCATCGCGTCGAAGTCGTCGCCCGCGTGGGGGTAGAGGACGGGCTCGCCGCCCGCGTCCTCGACGCCCGCGGCAACGGTGTCGCTGTTGACGTCGTATATCTCGCCCGCCGCGCTGTCGATGGGCTCGCCGGGTCGGACGAGTTCGTCGCCCGTCGAGACGATACCCACGCGCGGGCGCGAACGAACACGCACCTCGTCGACACCCAGCGCGGCCAGCAGCCCGATTTCTCGGGGTGTCACGCGCGTGCCCGGGCCCAGTGCGCGCGCGCCGGCGGCGATGTCCGCGCCCGCCAGCATGACGTTCTCGCCCGGCGTCACCGCGGTGCGTATCTCGACGCCGTCGTCGGTCTCCGTGGTCCGTTCGACCATCACGACGGCGTCCGCGCCCGCCGGCATCACCGCCCCGGTGGATATCTCGGCGGCTGCGCCGGACTCGACGGTCACGTCGGGTTCCTCGCCCGCGTGGACCGTCCCGGCGAGTTCGAGCGTCTCGGGCGTCGCCTCGCCGGCGCCGAAGGTGTCCCTGGCCCGCACCGCGTAGCCGTCCATGCTCGCGCGGTCGAACCCGGGGACGTCGAGGGCCGCGTCGACGCGTTCGGCCAGCACGCGGTCCCGGGCGTCGGCCAGCGCGACCGTCTCCGTCCCCGGGTCGACGTCGAGCGAGTCGACGACCGCCCGGGCCTCCTCGGGCGAGGCGAGGTCGCGGAACTCCCGTCGGTCGGTCATCGACTCGCCTCCCACTCCTCGACCGCGACTGTCGCGCCCTCGGCGTACCCCTCACGCTCCTCCGGGACGACGACCCAGCCGTCAGACAGCGCCACGCTTGAGAGGACACCCGCACCCTTCGTGCGGGTCGGCGTGGCCGTCGGCTCGTCGCCGGTTTCCAGGGCTACCCGGGCGAACGTCCGCACGCCGGGCTCGCTCGCTATCTTCCGCGCCAGGCGCGCCTCGGTCGTCGGCAGCGCGCGCGCCTCGCGCCGACCGGCCGCGGCCAGGGCCGGTCTGAGGAACTGGACGGCGTTGACGATACAGGCGACGGGGTAGCCCGGGAGCATCAACACGGGTGTCTCCTCGACTACACCGAGTGCGACGGGGTGGCCGGGCTTCAGCGCGACGCCGTGGACGAACACTTCGCCGAGTTCTCCCACCACCTCGGGGACGATGTCGCGCTCCCCGACCGAGGAGCCACCGGTCGTCACGACGATATCGTGGTCGAGGTCCCGTTCGATGGCCGCCCGGAGCGCGTCGGCGTCGTCCGTGACGATATCGCGGTACGTCGCCTCGCCGCCCCACCGCTCTACGTACTGTGTGACGGTCTGGCCGTTCGTCTCGATAATCTCGCCCGGTTCCGGGTCGGACTGGACCAGTTCCTCGCCGGTCGGGACGACGCTCACTCGCGGGCGCCCGTACACGTCGACGCTCTCCAGTCCGACGGCCTTCAGCAGGCCGAGGTCCGAGGGTCGCAACACGTGGCCGGGTTCGAACAGCTCCTGGCCCGCGGCCACGTCCTCGCCGACCGGGCCGACGTTGCCCCCTTCCGGGACGGCCTCGAACACGGTCAACTCGTCGCCGGTCCGGTCGGTCGCCTCGACCATCACGACGGCGTCGGCGCCCTCGGGAAGTTCGCTCCCTGTGTGGACCCGGGTCGCCGTTCCGGCTCGCACGGTCTCGGCGACCCGCAGCGAGGCCGGTGACCGCTCGGTCGCGCCGAAGGTGTCGCTCGCCCGGACCGCGTAGCCGTCCATGGCCGCCCGCTCGTAGTGGGGGACCGGCCGGTCGGCGTCCACGGTGGTGGCCACGACCCTGTCGTCGGCCGCACGAAGGGCCACGCGCTCGGTGCGCTCCGTCGGTGTCACCGCCGCGAGCAACCGCTCTCTGGCCGCCGCCGTCCGGGTAAACTCCTCGAACCCCGCGTGGCGGTCGCTGTCGTTCATACCTCCGGCGTCGGCCCGCGCGGACAAAAAGCCCGGTAGCCGTAACAGGCTTCGCCACGAAGTGTGGGTATGACCCTTCGCTGCCGGCGCTGTGGCGAACCGCTGCTCACCGGGCTCGTCGCCACCCAGCGGCGCCACTGCTGTCTCAACGACACCCCTATCGCGGGCGCGTGCCCGAATCACGGGCCGGTCGGCCCGCACGACGCGGTAGCAGACTGACCGCGTCGGCGTGCACGACACGGTAGATGGCTGACCGCGTCGGCGTGCACGACACGGTAATGGCTGACCGCGTCGGCGTGCACGACACGGTAGATGGCTGACCGCGTCGGCGTGCACCACGCTATCGAGGATTAGCCGGGCGCGAGCCACCACCAGGCGAACGCGCTCGCGCCCGCGTGGACGACCATCGCACTCACCGCGGGGAACGGCGAGCGCTGGCGGGTGAGGACGGCACCGCCCCACAGCAGCGCCGGGAGCGCGAGCGCCTGGGCCGCGACGACGGGCACCGGCAGGACGCGACCCGTGAGACCGACCGTCAGCGCCACTGCGCCGGTCGCGAGCAGCCAGTACGCTCGTCTGAGGCCCGCGAGTGACCACCGCACGGCGAGGGTCCGCTTGCCGACGGCGGCGTCGGCCTCGCGGTCGGGCCAGTGGGTCGCCAGCAGGTTACAGCCGACCAGGAGCGTGAACGGCAGCACCGCGAGTACCGCCGTCGCGGAGACGCGTCCGACGACGGCGACGCCGTACAGCGGGAGCAGCGTCCCTCCGAGGACGGCGTTCGTCAGTTCGCCGACGCCGCGACGGACCAGCGCCGCGGGCGGCAGCGAGTACGCAAGTCCCGCGACGGCGATACTGGCGAGCAGGGCGAGCGCGGTCACCGACAGCCGGCCGGTCGACCAGCCGACGACGGCGCCGCCGAGGCCGAGCAGCGTCGCGACTGTAGCGGCCCGCGCCAGTACCGTCCGACCGATGCCGGTCCGCTCGACGGCGCCGCTCCCGCCGGAGAACGGCGTTCGCTCGGTCAGGCGGTCGGTCTCGACGTCGGCGTACTCGTTCGCGTAGTGGACGCCCAGCGCCACGCCGAGCAGGGCGGCGGCGCCGACGCCGACGGCGTCCCACGACACCGCGGCGCCGATAAGCGCCCGTGCCATGCCGACCCCGAGGGCGTAGACCAGCGCGACGAGCGCGACCTGACTCGGACGCGAGGCGAGCCACAGCGCCCGCGCCGTTTCGGCGGCGTCACTCACGGGTGGTGTCCAGTTCTCACCGCTCGGCCGGTAGTACTGTCCATTCTCGCCACTCTCGACGTGACAGTGTCGCTGCTACGTCGATATATATTGGTAACAAGTGGCAAGATAATACTATAACCCTTCGTCTACTAGGCGGAACCATCATGAAGAAGCAAGAGCTCATTCATCTTCACAGCCTTCTCGCACAGGTACAGCACCACTACGAGGCCGACACGGGGACCGATGTCGACCACGACGAGTACGCCGACCTCGGGGTCAAGCCGACATCGATTCACAAGTCGAAGACGGACCACAAGGCCGCCGTGTTCGCGCTCGCCGACGGTCTCACCGACGAGATGGTCGCCGAGAGCGAGGAACCGCTGACCCTCGCCGCCGACTGAACTTCTCCCGGCTCCGGCCGTGACACCACGCTCGACAGCTTCTGGCTTCTCTTTCGCGTCTTTTCGTGGCCGTGTGGTACGCGCTATCGCAACTCTCAAATCACTTATACACAGCGGGCGCCTAGTACCGGTGTGAGCGAAGATACAGGGCGGCGGAACCTCCGCATGCCTACAAACGACGAAATGTTTGCGGTCGTAACAGAACACCTCGGCGGGAACCACGTCCGCCTCCAGTGCGAGGACGGCGAGACCCGGATGGGGCGCATCCCGGGCCGGATGAAGTTCCGGACGTGGATCAACGAGGAAGACATCGTCCTCGCGGAGCCGTGGGACTGGCAAGACGAGAAGGCCAACGTCGAGTGGCGCTACGACGGCCAGGACGCCGACCAGCTCCGTGCCGAGGGCCACCTCGACACGCTGACCGCCTGATTTACCCCTTCTGCGGTAGTACGCCGACGACACGCCGAGCGAGTGGTCTCACGAGCGAGTTGCCTATCCGAAACGTCCGCGAGTCCGTGCTCGCGGGGCGGAGTACGGAGCGCTATTGTCGCTCAATAGCGACCGACGCCGACACGCTGTGACCACGCCGCGTTCCGGACACATTCGATAAATTACTATTATTCGTGTTACAACGGCGCTGTCTTGCGATTAGGTGTGTGACGGACTCACGTCACGTGTGTGCCGTGTGGGGCCGGCACAGGGCGCCGTCGAGACGAGTCATTTATGTATCCCCCTCCCATCGGATATGATGCGAAGGTCGCACCGGGGAACGCCCCCGGGACGACGGCTCGACGACCCACCTGGGTGGTCGGGTGTTCGCTCAGAGCGTCAGGCCAGCGGGCTTGCGCTCGCACCATGAGGATTCCACCCCTGCGGTCCGCCGTCAAGATGGAATCTGATGTGAGCCCACGGACCCATGCAGTAGTCAACATCGGTGTAGGAACCGATGTGTTTAGCTTCCGACGGAGTGCAACCACTTCCGCCGCTGATGTATATCAGCACATTCCGGTTGATCCTGCCGGAGGCCATTGCTATCGGAGTCCGATTTAGCCATGCTAGTCGCGCGGGTTAGACCCGCGGCATATAGCTCAGTAACACGTGGCCAAACTACCCTACAGACCGCGATAACCTCGGGAAACTGAGGCCAATAGCGGATATCACTCTCACGCTGGAGTGCCGAGAGTGAGAAACGTTCCGGCGCTGTAGGATGTGGCTGCGGCCGATTAGGTAGATGGTGGGGTAACGGCCCACCATGCCCATAATCGGTACAGGTTGTGACAGCAAGAGCCTGGAGACGGTATCTGAGACAAGATACCGGGCCCTACGGGGCGCAGCAGGCGCGAAACCTTTACACTGCACGAGAGTGCGATAGGGGGACTCCGAGTGCGAGGGCATATAGTCCTCGCTTTTCTGAACCGTAAGGTGGTTCAGGAACAAGTGCTGGGCAAGACCGGTGCCAGCCGCCGCGGTAATACCGGCAGCACGAGTGATGGCCGATATTATTGGGCCTAAAGCGTCCGTAGCTTGCTGTGTAAGTCCATTGGGAAATCCACGCGCTCAACGCGTGGGCGTCCGGTGGAAACTGCACGGCTTGGGGCCGAGAGACTCGACGGGTACGTCCGGGGTAGGAGTGAAATCCCGTAATCCTGGACGGACCACCAATGGGGAAACCACGTCGAGAGACCGGACCCGACAGTGAGGGACGAAAGCCAGGGTCTCGAACCGGATTAGATACCCGGGTAGTCCTGGCTGTAAACGATGCTCGCTAGGTATGTCACGCGCCATGAGCACGTGATGTGCCGTAGTGAAGACGATAAGCGAGCCGCCTGGGAAGTACGTCCGCAAGGATGAAACTTAAAGGAATTGGCGGGGGAGCACCACAACCGGAGGAGCCTGCGGTTTAATTGGACTCAACGCCGGACATCTCACCGGTCCCGACAACAGTAACGACGGTCAGTTTGACGAACTTACCCGAGCTGTTGAGAGGAGGTGCATGGCCGCCGTCAGCTCGTACCGTGAGGCGTCCTGTTAAGTCAGGCAACGAGCGAGACCCGCACTTCTAGTTGCCAGCGATACCCCTGCGGTAGTCGGGTACACTAGGAGGACTGCCATTGCTAAAATGGAGGAAGGAACGGGCAACGGTAGGTCAGTATGCCCCGAATGGACCGGGCAACACGCGGGCTACAATGGCTCTGACAGAGGGACGCGACGCCGAGAGGCGAAGCTAATCTCTAAACGGAGTCGTAGTTCGGATTGCGGGCTGAAACTCGCCCGCATGAAGCTGGATTCGGTAGTAATCGCGTGTCAGAAGCGCGCGGTGAATACGTCCCTGCTCCTTGCACACACCGCCCGTCAAAGCACCCGAGTGGGGTCCGGATGAGGCCACCAAGCGGTGGTCGAATCTGGGCTCCGCAAGGGGGCTTAAGTCGTAACAAGGTAGCCGTAGAGGAATCTGCGGCTGGATCACCTCCTACTGACCGGGATTGGGGCTTTGCCCCAACCCACCTTCACTGGTGATTGTAGGCTCGAACGATGTCGTCCAGAGGACGACGACGTTCGTAATGCTACAATCACCATTGGCATTGACTGGTGACCACAAGTCACCGCGAGTCGGTAAGCGCCGACACTGCATGGGCCCGCTGGGCTCACATGACCTCTCCGAGTCGGACCCCCTCACGGGGGCGTCGGGTGCAACTCCCGACGGGTCCGTACTTCGTGCCGGGTTCGAACCGTGCCCCTTAAGTGTGGGACGGCGTTCGAATCTGGTACGACGACAGATGCACCATCCCGGGTCAAACCGAGGGTGGGAAGGGTCGACTCGCCCACCATCTACCACCTTGGGGGCGAGTATGAAACCGTGTGTACGTGCGATCCAGGCGTCCACTGGACTCGTTCAGTTTAGCGAGTCACAACGACGTTGGCTACTATGCCAGCTGGTGGATTGC